>JBAZMZ010000014.1:0-4622 GCA_041649495.1 Minisyncoccota bacterium | reverse complement strand
CCTCTGATTGAGGTTTGCCGACTAAACAATTTGTCGATGACGTAACGCTCAGCCAAAGACAAATGATGATATTGATTTGCCATAACACTATTTTACTAAGTGTTCGGCTTCAAAGGTTAACTAAAGATAGAGAATGTTTTTACATTGAGATTTTACGGAAAAAACCCCAAAAAACCTGAGCGGCTCAGCGACAATCGTCGTTGAGCCGTTGCGATAATTCCAATACATTTAACCCCCGAGGTGAGGTCAAACCTCACCATCCTCAAAAAGATGGTGAAAAAACACTTGACTTATACAGAAAATAGGTATAAGATAGGGGTATCACGATAAAGAGGCTACCCGAAGGGTTCGTCCCCAGGTTATGCCTCTTTTTCTTTATACTAATTTTTACCTATTTTATTCTTTGTCCCATTCAAAAAAGTAATATCCCCGGTAAACTTTCTAAGTAATGATGAAAAACGGTATTTGTTGGGGATAACCAATCTTCTTAGTTTATCTTTTTCTTTAAGATATTCGACCAAACAATGAAAATCCCCATCGCCAGAGACAATAACTGCTTTGTCATAATTCGGATATTCGATCATAGTATGCAAAACCAATTCAGCGTCCACATTTCCCTTCACCGTCTCGTCTGGCAATTTGAGCGTTGGCTTAAAAATTAAGATGTAGCCAGCCTTTTGTAAATAAGTATAGAGAGGTTGATTGTCATTTACAAAACCAATAAAAATATAAGCTTTTCCAACATTGAAACAATCCTTCAGATAAACTCGAAATCTCGCAAAATCCAATTCCCAACCCAAATATCTAATCGCTAAGTTTAAATTTTGACTATCAATAAAAGCATAATTGTCTTCATTTCTCATTATCATAAATTATAACAAAAATCGCCTCATCACTGAAGCGATTACATTGAGATTTTACGAAAAAAACCCCAAAACCCTGAACGGCTCAACGACAGGTGTCGTTGAGCCGTTGCTATAATTACAACACATTTAACTCCCGAGGGGAGGCCTCGCCTTTCCTCAACCTCCCCTTTCCTGTTTTTTCAAATTCTCAAGATAAGAGACAAGGTCAAAAACTTCTCTGCTAATAAATTCTCTTAATTCCCAAACCAGACAAGCTTCGGCATCGTCAGTATTCAGCGACAATACGGAATAAGAGTCACGTTGACCTTTCAGTTTAAGACTTTCGGTATGGCCACCGTGGTCATCTTTTTCAATTAGAGAGACTTCGCATCCCTTACGAAAATGCTGAATATAGATACCTTTTTCCGTCAAAACATGTATGTACCTAGCTGGGACTTCCCATCGAGCAACCTTTGGGACATCTGGACGACAGTCAAGTGCACCACCTTCTATGGCCGTCCCATCTGGCTTATAATCAATATTGGTGACGCTAGTCATTTGAGAATTCTCGTAAACTTCATGGAAAGAAAAAACCATGGGAACTCCCGACTCGGCGAGTCCTTTTAGGGCATCGACAGTTTTTTCGATCTCTTTTTTCTCATCCTCCATCCTTCTGTTCAATCTTTCGTAACGAGCATTTTCTTCAGCTTGCTTGTCTAACATTTCTCTATCCAACTCTCCCAAATAAGTATTTTTTCTGAAATCTTCATCTGCTTCTTTCTTAGTCCGTAACCACTCCTCGACACCGACCACTTCCCTAATCACCTCTTTTTGGATGATCTTTCCTAATTTCTCGCCACGGCTCATTTCCAAACCCATATAAATTATTATTGGTTAACCTTTTAATACTTTTATATTACCCCCCCCCGCCAAATTGGCAAGGGGATAACTTAAACCCTATATACTACCTGCTATTCCCAAAATACTAGCTCATTGTGGCCCGATAAACTCATTCTTCGCATCGTCGCGATGGAAAGAAAGAGAATACTTGCGCATGCCCATTAAGAGTCCGAGGCCAATAAATTCGGCAAAAAGATGTGACCCACCATAGCTCATAAACGGCAAAGGTAAACCGGTGACCGGCAATAGACCAATATTCATCCCCACATGGATAATGATATGGGAAAGAAACATAATGGTCAGACCCAACCCAAACAAGGTTTCAAAATTCGTCGCCCCGACGAGAGAATTGGCTAAAATCCGCCAAATGATTACGCCAAATAATAAAAATAAAATTAAGACACCGATCAGTCCCCACTCTTCTGCAAAAGCCGCGAAAATAAAGTCGGTTTGATATTCAGGCAAAAACTTGAGTCGTGACTGGGTACCATAACCCACTCCCTTGCCCAAAATCTGACCCGATCCAACGGCCACGGTTGATTGAAAAGCGTTATAGCCCGAACCGTGAATATCGGCGAGTGGATGAATAAAAGTCATAATTCTTTTTTGCTGATAATCCTGAAGAACAAAGGACCAAGCGCCAACAGAAACAATCACTGCCAACAAACCGAGAAGGGCGAGGTGTTTTTTAGAAACACCAGAGACCAAGATCATCCCCAACCAGATTAAAAAGATGATTAAAGCTGAACCAAAATCTGGTTGAAGTAAAATAAAGACAAAAGGGACAAAAGCGTAAAGACCCGAGACAACAATATGACGAATATTAGCGATTTCAATGTGGCGTTTAGAAAAATACTTGGCCAACATCAGAACCAAAATCAATTTCATAAAATCGGCTGGCTGGAGCGATAACCCCCCAAGCGAAAACCAGCTCTGGGCCCCCTTCGTCACTTGACCCAAAACAAACAACAGAGCGAGAGTGGCAATCGCCAGAAAATAGAGCGTGACCAAGAGCCAACTTTTTCGTAAAATTCGCCAGTCGCCGAAAGAAAAAATAAGGAGTAGGGCGTAAGCCAAAAGGATCCAAGTTATCTGCCGATTAAAAAAATAACTCTCGGTTAAAAACGAATTCATCGTCACTAAACCAAAAATCACGAGCGGGATAGTCGCCGAAATAAGGAGCCAGTCGAGACGGCAATTCAATTTCTTAAAAACTGACGCCATAATTAATTGAGGCTGGAGTCAAAAGTATTGAGTCGCCAAAAGAGATCAAAGAAAGCCGGTTCGACGGGCAATGGATTAGGCCAAGTCAAGAAAAGTTCCTTGGTTTCTTGGGCTTTGAGTTTGTCGACGAAGGTGGCCGAGGCAGCTAAAGCATTTTTGTTATTATCCGACAAAACGGTCGAAACGCGCAAATCGGTCAAAGGGTCGAGTGTTAGATTGGTGACCTTAATTCGCAATTGCGGTCTCGGCGTATTGGTAAAACTTTGACGCTCAATATTGATGACTTTGGGCACTTGATTCGCTTTTTCCCAAGCCAAATTATCAGCAAATTCTAAGAAGGCCTGATCGGCAACACTCGAACCGGTATTGAGACGGCTAACAAAAATAACAAATTTTTCGGCAGGATTAACAAAAGTGGTGCCGGTTTGTTTGGTTAATAAAACATGCTCCTTATTGTAGAGATAAACCGTATAGGTCGCCCTTCGAACACCAAAATTAACGTTCTCGTTCTCCACTAAGCCGGCCACATCATACAAACCTTCACTAACTTCAAGCGGTCGGGCCCAATAAATTTTCAACGGCAAAACATCAGGTGCACAAGCCAACGCGCACGGCCCACCACAATCAATCCCCGTCTCGGTCTGGTTTTGCTGGCCATCAAAGCAAGTTGGTCGCGGTCGATAAATCAAAAACAAAACTAAGCCAATCACGGCCAAAAACACCGCTATCCCTAAGAGGTAATAAAATTGCCGTCGCCTCGCCCAAGTGAACATAACTAGATTATAGCACTTTTTAGATTATTTGTTCCGGTGGCTAGCTACTCTCCCCTTGCTTGCCCATCCGAAGCTTTAGCGAAGGAGGGCCGAGTACCCCGTAAAAGAAATTTGAATCAAAAGTTTTGTGTTGGCGACTAGCTACTCTCCCTTTGCAAGTACCATCGCTACTACGATGCTTAACGGCTCTGTTCGGAATGGTAAGAGGTGTGACCATCGCGTTAAATCACCAACACAAAACTTTCGATTCTTTAATTTTCAAATTTCTTAACGGGGCAAGGCATGGGTATGACCTCGGCGTCAAACCACCGAAACAAAGAATCCAAAAGCTATTAAATTGTCAAAATCGAATTGTTGTAGGTATTAAAACTGTAAACTTTGCGATTCGTATCGCATTAATGATTTTCAAGTTTCCTGATAGGAATGGACTTATTAGTACTTCTCAGCTTAGCACATTACTGCGCTTACACTTAAAGCCTATCAACCTAGTAATCTTCTAGGAGTCTCATAACGATAATTAATCTTGAAGTTGGCTTCCCTCTTAGATGCTTTCAGAGGTTATCCTTTCCCGACTTAGCTACAGGGCATTGCACCTGGCGGTACAGCCCTTAGACCAGAGGTCAGTCCACTTCGGTCCTCTCGTACTAGAAGCAGATCTTCTCAATTATCAACGCCTGCAGTAGATAGGAGACCAACCTGTCTCACGACGGTTTGAACCCAGCTCGCGTATCTTTTTAAATGGCGAACAGCCATACCCTTGGGAGCTTCTCCACCCCCAGGATAAGATGAGCCGACATCGAGGTGCCGAACTGTGCCGTCGCTATGGACGCTTGGGCACAACTAGCCTGTTATCCCCAGAGTAGCTTTTATCCGTTAATCT
>JBAZMZ010000013.1:0-6087 GCA_041649495.1 Minisyncoccota bacterium | reverse complement strand
CTCAAGAAGAATTAGATCAAATCCATGCCTTCTTGAACGACCGACCACGAAAGTGTCTTGGTTATTTTAGCGCCAATGAGTTATTATTAATTAACAGGGGGTGTTCGGCTTGAGGGGTTAGGAGAGGAAAGAACCTTACCCTTTTGGTATACACCCAAACTACCTTGTTTGTCAATAGCGAAAAATGTGGCTCAAAATAAGGGAAAATGGAGACTTAGTTTCCATTATTTGAGATTGTAAAATTTTAGGGCATTTTGGACCAGAGCCGTGAGGATTTTTTCTCGGGGCTCGGGGCGGAGGTCGGCGATACGTTCGGCCACAAATTGGACATAAGCGGGTTCGTTCTGTTTTCCGCGGTGCGGGACAGGGGTAGCGAAGGGCGCATCAGTTTCGGCCATAATTCGATCTAGGGGCGCATTTTTAGCTATTTTGTCATATTGCGAAGCCTGCCCCGTTAAATTTTTATCATTATTTAATGGGGTAAAAGTGATCACCCCAGGAAAAGAGAGATAACCGCCCAGATCGAGAACTTTTTGCGCGGTTGGCCAGTCACCGGTAAAAAAGTGAAAATTAAATCGCAAACGATCTCCGACTTGATCTTTATAACTTTTTAAAATCTCCAAGGTATCGTCGTAGGCGTCCGTACTCCCCTGCGACGCTCGACAATGAATCATCAACGGCTTACCCACTTCTAACGCCAACTCAATATGTTTGATAAAAAGTTCGCGTTGCCTTGCCACGACGGAGCCTTTGGCAAAGTCGGGTAATTTGAAATATTCCAGCCCACACTCGCCAATGGCGACAACTTTTTCGTCTTTGGCTAAATCTCTAATTACTTCAAAATCACACGATCCGCCTTCACCAGAGGTTTCGGCGAGACAAGTCGGGTGGATGCCAACAGTCGCCCCCACCTTCGCTCTCGCTTCGGCGGGCAAGCAAACCCCCTCAAGATATTTCACTTGGTCTAATGCTAATTTGGAAGACTTCTCGTCAGCCCCCACATTCACAAAACCAACCCCCGCTTCAAGCGCTCGCTTCCCCACTTCACGCCAATTGTCGCCAAGCAGATTGAGATGAGTATGCGCGTCAAAATATTTAAGCTTCATATGCGATGCTAATGATACGAATCTACATGCGAATAATACGAATATAAGATAATCAAGGGCGTGCCTTGATTATCTTCGCAAGAATAACGGTTCGGGCATTTTCCCACTTTTTATTGCTTCTTGAATTTTGAACGAGGTTTCGGGCATAAATGGTTTAAGTAAATAAGCAATGATATTCAAATCATAAACTAAACTTCTCATTATCTCTTTTGCCAGATCTGGAGAAGTTTTAATCAAAGAAAAAGGTTTTTCTTTTTGAATTTTTTGATCGGCCAAAGAGACGAGCCCCCAGATCTCATCCATCGCCTTATTTAATTCAAAATTATTAAGATGATCATCAACAGAAGCTTTTACTTCTGGCAAACCAAGAAAGTCCGGCAACTCTTTAATATTAATACCATTCATTTCGGCCATTTTCATTATTCGACTCGTTAAATTTCCCAAACCATTAGCTAGGCCAGCATTATACGCTTCTTTAAAACGCTCAATTGTAAACGGACTATCTTCGAAACTATTAACTTCTCGCAATAAGAAATAGCGCAAGGCATCGGTCCCATATTCTTGAGCAAGATCTCGTGGATCAACCACATTACCCAGGGTTTTGGACATCCGAATCCCCCCTTCGCCCGTGATAAAACCATTAACGATGACTTGATGAGAATTAGGCAAACCCGCCGCCAAAAGCATCGCCTGCCACATAATCGACTGGAAGCGATTATTATCTTTGCCACAATATTGCGTCGGCGTCCCTCCAACCCAATATTTTTCATATAAACACTTATTACCAGTCCCGCCTTCGCCAAAGGCTTCAGCGTGGCAAGGCCAACCAAGGGTCGAGAGATAATTAACCAAAGCATCAAACCAAACATAAATCACCTGATCGGGATCATCGGGCACGGCTATCCCCCACGGCATCTTTGACTTCAAACGAGAAATAGAAAAATCTTGTAAACCATTTTTGACAAAACTCTTCACTTCATTGAAGCGGAGATCGGGAATAACAAAATTGGGATTTTGAGCATAAAAATCCAAGAGTCGATCGCCCAAAGCCGAATATTTGAAAAAATAATTTTCTTCATCAATTAATTCAAGTGGTTGACCAGGGTGCAGTGGGCATTCGCCTTGCTCATTCAATTCAGAATCAGTCTTCTCGCTTTCGCAACCAACGCAATATTTGGCCTGATAATTTTTCTTGTAAATATAGCCATTATCACTGACCTGGCGCCAAAATTCTTGCACGGCCAACTGATGAACTTGACCCGTCGTTCGGGTAAAATGAATGTCCTCGCTCACCCCAAACATTTTTAATTGCTCTTGAAAAGTCGCGAAACCTTGGTCCACAAATTCTTGTGGGGTAAGACTTTTGGCTTGGGCTTTGTTGAAAATTTTTAGTCCGTGTTCATCAGTGCCCGTATTAAAATAAACATCAAAACCAGCTAATTTTTTGTAGCGAGCAATGGCGTCGGCCCGCACAAATTCAAGCGCGTGGCCTAAATGAAGGGGCGCGTTGACATAGGGCAAAGTGGTGGTAATGTAAAACGGTTTAGACATTGGGATGCTTTCTTTTTTCGAGATCACTCACTAATTCCATCAACAAGGTGGCCAAAGGCACCGCCAAGATCAAGCCCAAGAAACCGGCCAGCTCATAACCAACAATCAGCGAAATAATCACAATTAGCGGATTAACGCCAATAATTTTTTTAACAACTAATGGGTAGAGCAAATGATTTTCGAATTGCTGGATCACCAAATAGAGACCGATCAAAATCAATCCCAACGTCACACTGTCGCCAAAACCAAAAAGGACCGCGGGCACGGCCGCCAAAATTGGCCCGAAAATTGGGATGATTTCAAAGACCGAGGCGATAATCGCCAAGGTAAGAGCATATTTGATTTGAAAGAGAGTCAGACCCAAATAAACCAGGGGCCCAATAATTACCGCCAAAAGAAGTTGACCCTGCATCCAGCGCCCAATCTTGGTTTCCGTTCGTTGCCAAAGATTAATCACATACTCCTCGTGACGCGACGGGAGGATGACTCGCAAAAAATTCTCCACCCCGTTTTTTTGCACCGCCAAATAAAATGAGATGACCACAATCAAGATGAAATTAAAAATACTAGAAAAAATAACTCGGGTTAAATCAAGGGCATTCTGAGGCAAAGAAGTCCCCAAGAGATTAGAATTCATCACCTCCTGAACCGAAAATTTGGTTGAGAAATTACCGAACAAAGTCGCGGCCGTACTCCAAGTTGGACTCCCATTAATGAGGGTATTAATTTGAGCCGGAATCTTAAAAGCAATTGTCGAAAAATCTTCGAATAGGGGCGGGAGAAAAAAGAACAGGGTGACGAAGATAACCGAAAAAGCAATAATATAAACCAAGAGCACCGCAAAAACGCGCGGAATCTTCCACTTAACAAACCAATTGGCGGCTGGATCAACAGCCGAGGCAATCACCACCGCGGTCAAAAGAACCAGCACCATTTCGCGCAACCAGTAGAGCGCTAAGGCTACTGCCAAAACAATCACCACCTTAATAATGGTACCGGCGCTGATATTAACCCTAATATTCTTTAATTCTTCCATCTTAGTCGATTGCTCTAATTATACCCCTAATTTCGGTTAATGAACAATCTGGGCCAACAATCGCCAAACTAAGACGATCGGCCTGAAAGATTTCGTTGGCCAGAACCTTCAATTCTTCAGCCGTTACGGCGCGAACTTTTTCGGCTAATTGCTGGGGGGTTAAGATTTCTTTGGGTTCCAACATTTGTTCGCCGTAAAAATAGGTTTGATCCGCTGGCCTTTCGAGACCTAAGAACAAACCGCCAACTAGATGATCTTTGGCTCGGTTAAGCTCCTCGGCCGGAACAGTTTCGATTTTAATTTTTTTGATTTCGGCCACCACTGCCTCAAGCGCTAAATTAAGCTTAGAGGCTTCAACCCCCGCTGAGACGGCCCAAAAACCGTGGTCGAGTGAAGAATTCTGGTCAGCGCCAATATAATAAGCGAGACCCAAATCTTCGCGCACTTTTTGAAACAAACGCGAGCTCATCCCGCCCCCCAAAATACAGGCCAAAACGGTCAACGGGTAAATTTTTTCATCGGCTAAACTCGCCGACTTAAAGCCTAAAACAAAATGACTTTGTTCAATCGAGCGAGGCACCAACTTGAGCCTGGGCTCAAGTTGATCTTCAGTCACAATCTGAGTAATAATTTTCTCTCCCGTCGGCAAAGACGAAAATTTCTCACTAACTAATTTAATCATCCGATCTTCCGCAAAATTACCGACCACGATGATAATTGTCTCTTGGGCTGAGTAATGTTTTGCCCGATAAGCCACCAGGTCTTCTCGGGTGAGCGCCGAAACCGTCTCGCGTTCACCCAAAACTAAGCGTCCAGCGAGCGTGCCAGCATAAGCCAATTTCGCGAAAACATCCCAAACAAAAGAAGTGGGTTTGTCTTCATACATTTTAATTTCTTCGATAATGACTCCCCGCTCTTTCTTAATTTCCGCTTCGGTCAAGGTCGAATGAAGATACATATCAGACAATAAATCAACCGCCAATTCGACTTTCGCGGGAATGACCGTAAGATGATAAGCGGTCGAATCGTGGCAAGTAAAAGCATTAAAACTGGCGCCAATCGCGTCAAACTCGCTCGATAAATCAATTGATTTGGGCCGACGCTCTGTCCCCTTAAAACCCATATGCTCCAAAAAATGCGAGATACCCGAATCTTTATCATCTTCATTTTTCGCCCCCGCATTGGCCAACACCATCACCGAAACCGACAAAGCCTCGGGTTGAGACACCGTCAAAATCCTCAAGCCAGTTTCCAACTTCGTTAAGCGATAACTCATTATCTTGCCAGAATAACATATTTTTACTGGTTTGGGAAGCTCAACAGTTCTACCTCAGGTCTCTTAAAGAGCGAAGCTTTTTACTCTTGCCCTGCGCAAATTCCATTTCGCTCTCCATAATGTCTTTGATGAGTCTACCCTCTTCAAGGGCCCGAAAAGCGTCACGAAAAAGCTCACTCGCCGAAGCATAATTACCCTCTTTAACTACCAAATCCACATTCTTTTTAAATGCTACCGGCATTGAGATATTTAAAGTTGCTCTCATATTTTCTAGTGTAGCAAATTGTGCTACAGCTTATCAAACTAAATTAGCATCTTATTTTTATATGCGAAATCCCCCGGGCCACAAGCGCCCAAGGGATTGAGCTTCAAAGTGACACGGGGGACGAGGACACGAGGATCAGGAGGTCTGTTGCGGGACAACGAACCGATGCCGGTACTTGGCACTCCAGACGTGGCCGCACGACAAACGGCTCACGTACGCCTCCAGCTGACGAAGCGTGCCGACGGCGGCATTGCGCCGGTACACGTGGGCGACGAATAACTCCTCGCCGACCCTGAATAGAAAGAACGTTGCCCACCCTTTCGGATGGAGCAGGTTGGCGTGGCTCTCGACAAAAGTGATAATCTGATCTTGCGACCAGCACAGTTTGTCGAGGTCAACACCAAATGCGCCAAATATCTGCGCAAACGTGCCGTTGCCGTCCTGTTCGAAAACTTCGAACTGAGTCTCGGGCTTCGCTTCACCGGGGACATCCGTGCCCCAGTCGGCGAAGTCTGAATCCACCCCCCCCAGGGAAAAAATCGGCCGCGCGAGCCAACGTTCGCTCGCCGGCAACGACGTCGATTGTGCCGGTGACGATGGAACAGAGATACCGTTCCCGCACGTTCTTGTCACTACTCATGACTTTACCCTTTCAATGACCGGCTCGCTACTAACGAGCTCCAAAAACCAAGCTGTCGAGCCCAAAACCCATTGTTCTAAACCCCAGCTTTAGTTAACCTTTGAAGCCGAACACTTAGTAAAATAGTGTTATGGCAAATCAATATCATCATTTGTCTTTGGCTGAGCGTTACGTCATCGACAAATTGTTTAGTCGGCAAACCTCAATCAGAGG
>JBAZMZ010000012.1:0-9998 GCA_041649495.1 Minisyncoccota bacterium | reverse complement strand
GCCCTGGTGAGGTTCTTCGTTTAGCGTCGAATTAAACCACATAATCCACCACTTGTGCGAGCCCCCGTCTATTCTTTTGAGTTTTAGCCTTGCGGCCGTACTTCCCAGGCGGATCACTTAACGCGTTGGCTGTGCCTCTCAGAGGGTCGATACTCCAAAAAGCTAGTGATCATCGTTTAGGGCGTGGACTACCGGGGTATCTAATCCCGTTCGCGACCCACGCTTTCGTGCTGGAGTGTCAGATAAGCGCCAGTTAGCTGCCTTCGCCTTTGGTATTCCCCATGATATCAACGGATTTCACCCCTACACCATGAGTTCTGCTAACCTCTCACTCTCTCTAGTCTGACCGTTTCGTCCATACCTTCCCGGTTAGGCCGGGAGTTTTAACAGACGACTAATCAGACCACCTACGCACCCTTTATGCCCAGTAATTCCGGATAACGCTTGGGGCACTCGTTTTACCGCTGCTGCTGGCACGAGTTTTGCAGCCCCTTATTCTTGAGGTACCGTCACTTTAGTTCTTCCCTCACAAAAGATGTTTACGTACCGAAGTACTTCATCCATCACGCGGCGTCGCTCCGTCAGACTTTCGTCCATTGCGGAAGATTCTCGACTGCAGCCACCCGTAGGTGTATGGGCCGTGTCTCAGTCCCATCGGTGGGGGTCAGCCTCTCAGCTCCCCTAGACGTCATAGCCTTGGTAAGCCATTACCTTACCAACTAGCTGATATCTCGCAGGCTTTTCCCAGAGCGATAAATCTTTACTCCTTAGAGACTATCGAGAATTATCTGGCCTTTCGGCCAATTATGCTCGACTCTGGGGGAAATTCCCACGTGTTACTACCTCGTTCGCCGTGGGCCTAAACCCACTCGACTTGCATGCCTTATCCACGCCGCCAGCGTTCATCCTGAGCCAAGATCAAACTCTAATATAAAGCATTTGATTTAGCTTAATAGAACGGAACAGAAGAAAAAACACTTGTCCGCCTCGGGCGGATTGTTCTTCTTCTACATTTTCTGGTTCACCCTGTTGAGTAAAAATCTCTTTAAGATTTTATGGTGTTAAAACACCATTACTCAATAGGGTTAACCCTATTTCGATAGGGTTATTTTTTTACCCTGTGAAATCTTTGTTTTATTCCATAGGGTTGATGCTTCAATTGACAAGGGACTATTCAAACTACTACCAGCCCTAAAGCTGATAACTAGGTCATTATACAGGAAAAAATAACCCCGTCAACCATAACGCGGGCCCACCCTTGGCATGGGCCAAAGGCGGAGAAAAGCATTATTTCAACAACTCCCCCCCCTCTTTTATTTCTTCTGTAATTTTACGAAGCAAAGAAAGTCTATCTTCACACAATTTGACAAATTCATCTCCAAAGCCAACACTTGATAAATCGGACCCCTTGACATTTTCAGAATACAACCGGAAAAATCTTATCATTGTTTCTTTGTCTGCCTGACTAAGTTCTTCCCTATTCTTTAATAAAAGTTCTAAACTAGCCATCTCAACTTTCCACGAAGCAAGATAACGTCCATCTTCAAGAGAATCACGCAAAACTACCATGACTTCCTCCTTGGTCGGACTATTTTCGATAACAAACTCGGCAAGAGGAAGTTTGATAGAACTGTAATGGAGAGTACCTAATCCTTGAAATTGCTTAAGCAGGTCAATTGCTTCAGCATTAGTCGTCAAATCTCTAACGAGGCTTCGAGAAATTAAAACGAAACCATCCTCTCCCCACCAGCGAGAGATCCCCTGACGGGAAAGAAGAAAAGAAACTTTTTCTTCCTTATTAAACCAGGAAGAAGCGACAAGGCCACTACAAATAATTCCAAACCATCTTTTGTAAATAAGGTCAATTTCTTGAAAACGATCTGGGGTCTCCGCGATCCGATGTTCTTTACAATATAGATGTTCCTCTTCCAAATCAATCGGATAATGAGAAACGAGATCATCTACCATTTGGAACATAATCTCCGGAGAATTTTTATATTTACCAATAAGATCTTCTAGTTTCCCAGAATAGGTCCAAAAATAATCCGCCCAAAAATCCTCACGGGTACGAGTTACTGAATCTAATTCCAACGCATTTAAACCCTCCTGGACTTCACGTCTAACTTCTTCTAAGAGCTGAGGCTGACCAAACTTTTCTTGTGTTCCCATGTTTCTTATTATTTATCTTCTAATCCCCCAATAATACCCCCCCCACGGCAATTTGGCAAATGGGATTATCCCCATGATCCAGATTACCAAACACTCACGGTCGTATAGTTTTGGTAATTTAATTTTTGTCCCCCGCCAGACCTTAAGAGAGCCCAAGGTCTGGCAGGTTTTTTATTTTGCCAAAATGTGCTAAAATATTGCCATGGGAGAAAAAATCCAAGAAATAAAAGATAAAATTCAGCCGATTGCCGAAAGTAACGATATTGCTTATGCGGCAATTTTTGGCTCGGTGGCACGAGGGGAAGATAAACCCGAAAGCGACATTGATTTGCTGGTGCGTTTTTCGCAACCAAAAAGTTTACTTGATTTCTCGGCGCTAAATAACGAGCTTAATAAAATTTTAGGGCGACAAGTAGATTTAGTCACCGAACGAGCCCTTCATCCAATCATTAAACGAAACATTCAAAAAGAGTTAGTGACAATTTATGGTTAATCAAGAAAAAGACCAGCTTTATATCCTGCATATTATCGAAGCGATTGAGAGAATCGAGAGTTATGTTATCGACTTAGATTTCTCATCTTTTGACCGTAACACCATGGCCCATACTGCCGTTATCCGCGAACTAGAAGTCGTCGGTGAAGCCACTAAAAATTTATCTGGTGCATTTAAAAACTCACGCCCAAATATTAAATGGCCGGAAATTATTGGCATGCGAAACAAGTTAATCCACGAGTATTTCGATATTGATACCGAACTCGTTTGGCAAACTATCATCAAAGATTTGCCGGAGCTTAAAAAAGAATTAGTCTAGCCACACCGAGGTCTCACCTCGGGCTCACTTGAGGAGAGACCTCAAGAAAGGGGCTACTTTTTCACCTTCGCCACTAACCGCCCACGTTGCCAAGACTCCCATTCCACCAAAAGATTGGACGCAACAAAGATTGAAGAGTAAGTACCAATCACCATCCCAACCAGCAAAACAGCCGAGAAATAATGGGTGGATTCGGGACCAAACAAAAGCAAACAAACCAAAGTGATGACAATGGTCAGGGTGGTGTTAATCGAGCGAATATAAGTTTCTTTAATACTAATCCCCACTACCTCGGCATAATCATTACTAGCGTGGCGGTTTAAGTTTTCGCGGATGCGATCAAAAACAACAATGGTATCGTTAATCGATAAACCGAGAATGGTTAGAAGTGCCGTTAGGAAAAGAGCGTCCGCCTCCGCGCCATAGAAGTGGTTAAGCAAAGCCATCGCGCCAGCCGAAATCACAATATCGTGGGCCAAAGCAACAATCGCCACCACCCCATACTTCCACGACGACATATGATGCTTCGAGACTTGACGAAAAACAAAAGCGATAAAGATAATGATTAAGAAAACCACCAACAAAATAGCGATTAAACCCTTGCGCGATAATTCCTTACCCAAGGCGGGGCCAACTTGCGAAAATCTTTTCTCAACAAAGGTCGATTGACCACCAAAAGCGAGAGCTTTGGTGATGGTTTCTTTTTCTTGATCACTAATTACCTTAGCCTTAACAATCAAACCTTTCTCGCCAAGCGGAACAATCGAAAGACTGTCTAATTTCGTCCCCGCCAAAACGGTTTTAATATCAGTCATCGCTGGGCGCGCCTGATTATACTCAATCTCCATTACCGTCCCACCAACAAAATCTGAACCAAAATTAAGGCCGTAAGAAAACAGGGCATAGAGCGCGATCGCGATTAAAACAATCGAGCCAGTGAAGAAAATTCGTCTGTATTTTACAATTTTCATATTATTATTTTAATGCTTGAAGAAAGCGCTACCGAATAAGAATTTAGACAGACCAACTTGATTACGAAAACCAAGCGCCAAAAGAAAGGTGCGGGTAATGGTAATCGCCGTAAACATACTCACAAGAATCCCAATCGACAAGGTCAAAGCAAAACCCTTAATTAAGCTGGTGCCAAACCAGAACAAGATCACCGCCGAAATAATGCTCGATAAATTCGAATCGCGAATTGACGACCAAGCACGCGAGAAACCTTCCTTCGTCGCTTCATGCATCCCCTTGCCCGCTTTGAGCTCCTCGCGAAAACGCTCGAAGATTAACACATTAGCGTCAACCGCAATACCGATTGATAAGATGAAGCCAGCGATCCCCGCGGCCGTTAACGTCACGGGCAATAACTTGAAAATCGCCAGCATTAACATCACATAAATTGAAAGAGAGATGACCGCCACTAAACCCGGCAAGCGATACCACAAAATCATAAAGATAGCGACAATCAAGAGGCCAATCAAGCCCGCCTCAACCCCCTTTTGCGTTGCTTCACTGCCCAAAGTTGCGCCGACAATTTCGGTCGAAGCCAATTTAATTGGCACCGGCAAAGCCCCCAAATTAAGGTTACGAACTAATTCGCGCGCCTCATCAACAGTAAATTGCCCGCTAATCTCGGCTCGGCCATCGCGAATTTCTTCACGCACATTCGGCGCCGAAATAATTTGATTATCCAACAAAATGGCCACTGGCTTATTGATATTCGCTTTAGTGATAGCGGCAAAAAGTTTGGCTCCCTCGTTATTAAATTCAATTGAAATCGAGGGGGAGAGAGAATTTTGGTTGAAAGCCACTTGAGCTTTTTTAAGATATTGACCCGTCAAACCAGTGGCCACAAAATCAGTTGAACTGGCCGTCTCGGCTGTCGCTCCCGCTTTCAAAACATAGAATTCTAATTGGGGCGTCTTGGCAATCATCTTCGTCGCCTCCTTAATATCCGTGACGCCAGGCAATTCCACAATCAAACGATTTTGAACCGAGCCCGACAAGGCTGAACTTTCGGTCTGGACAATCGGCTCGGACACACCAAAAACATTGACGCGTCTTTCAATCACTTCGCGCAATGACGACATCGCATCGGCCACGTCGGCCGGGTTCAATCGCGAGACATCGGCTTCATAAGTAAGCCGACTCCCACCCGAGAGGTCCAGCCCCAATTTAAACGGCCGATAAAAACTCCATTGAGGATTAACTTGTGAGTAATAATTGAAATAACCGACCAAAACTCCCACCAAAAGCAAAATAATGGCCCAAAATCGGATTTTTGTCATATGGGGGTATTATAGCGAAAATAGCTTAAAAATCAACAGGCTGACCAACCCGCCAAACAATAGGCCCACAACAACATCGAGAGGTGAATGAACATTGGCCAAGACCCGAGCGAGGGCGATAAGAATAGCGCCAAGGATAAAGATTAAGCCAAGCTTTTTTCTTTGAAAGAAAACTCCCACCGCCAACGCGCCAAAGAAAGTGGCGTGACTGGAAGGGAAAGCGTCACCGGTCGCGGTCGTAAAAAGTGGTTTGAGATTAGTCATAATTTCGAACGGACGCGGACGGGGGAAATTGTATTTGTATAAACTCGCCAAGAACCAAGCAATAATAGCGCTCAAAAACGACAACCCGATTAATCTTAATCCGGCAATTTTTTTATTCGTCACAAACAAATAACCAATCAATCCCCCGACCAAAATCCAAGGCAAAATCACCGCACAAAAATAAATTAACTCAGCCACAAAATTATTATAACGCAAAAAACCCAGAGGTCGAACCTTGGGCTCACTTAAGGTTCGACCTCGGAAAGAGAAAGCAGATTTTTAAATAACATCACCACCGTCAGAGGGCCAACCCCACCGGGGACGGAAGTGAAAAGGGAACATTTTTCGGCGCAGGCCGGGTCGGCATCACCTTTGAGCTGGCCCTCGGACTCGCTCGTGCCCGCGTCAATTAAAATGACCCCCATTTTAATTGACGCGGGCTTTATCAAGCCGGGCTGGCCAACGCCACTCACAATAATATCAGCGGTTTGCAAAAATTTGAGCGAATCGGTGTCGGAAGTTTTCGAATCAATCACCACCACTTCGCCCCCTTCTTGAGTCAGCCAAATCGCCACCGGTCGTCCAACTAATTTCCCCTTACCTAGAACCACGATTTTTTTGTTTCTGAAATCAACATTATTCCGTTCCAAAATTTCTTTAATCGCCCCCACCGTGGGCGACAAAACTTTGGCTTCATGACTCAAAGCATCAACGTCTTTTTCTGGCGCGACTAAATTTAAAATTTTTGACTCGTCAAGTTGCTTCGGAAGCGGGAGCTGAACAATAATGCCATTTACTCTTTCGTCGTTATTTAATTTCTCTATTTCAGAAATCAAATCTTCTTCGGTGATATCAGCTATCAGTTCGTGAACCACCACTTCTATCCCAATCTCTTCACCAATTTTTTTCTTGCGCTCGACATATTTCTCCGACACGGCATTGTCGCCCACCCAAACAACATCGAGCCTCAAGTTTTTACCCCGAGATTCTTTCTTAAGATTATTTTTTATTTCTTCAGCTAAAGCTTTTCCATCTGTTATCATAAATTTTTTGTCCCCCTAAATACGACATACTAATCCCGACATAATGACTCTACCTCCCTTTACGCATTAATAAAATTTTAATTGTCTTGAGAGCAATACTTAAGTCCAACCAAAAACTGCGATTTTTAATATAGTACAAATCGTAGGAAAATTTCAGCCGGGTGCCATCAATATCCACCCCGTGGTGCGGTTCAGTTTCTTGTTTAATTTGCGCCCAACCGGAAAGGCCGGGTTTGATAATGTGACGAATATTATAATAAGGTATTTCTTGGCCATAATACTCGACCCCCGAAGGTAATTCGGGACGAGGGCCAATCAGCGACATCTCCCCTTTCACAATCGCCCAAAGCTGGGGCAATTCATCAATTCGAGTTTTTCTTAAAATATTGCCGACTTTGGTTATCACATTTGTTTTGTTTTCCTCGGCGTTCAAGTCAACAATGTTTTCGTCCATCGATCGAAATTTATAAGTTTTAATAATTTTATTATCTTTGCCAATCCTCTCTTGCGAAATAAATAATACCCCCTTGTCTTCAAGTTCAATCGCCAAATAAACAAACGGATAAACCAATAATGAGATCAGCCCCAAAACACCGGCCACCACAATATCCATTAAGCGCTTCAGCCCATCGTAAACCGGCTTGGGTCGATTCGAAATATTTTCCAAAAACCATTGTTCCTTGAGCGACAAAACCGGCTCGCGATCAAAAAGTTCTTCATAAAGCGAGTGAACGGGGATAAACCGAATTCCCGAAAAAATCATTCCGTAAAAATTCTTCAGGGCTTGAGCAATTTCGTCATCATACAAGTCCACGACAATCGCCGTGATGCCCGTTTTCTTGATATCCTTAATATCGGCTTCTTTCGCAATCGTAATATTATAACCCGGATTATTTTTTATCTCGGCCACAATTTCTTCAACTTCTGCCCCATGACAAGCCAAAAAAATCTTCTCGGGTAAATTGAGATGGATATTGGGCGCCAACCAACCCCGCCAACCAAACAATAAAAAGAAAGAGATGAATAAATCAACAAACAATAAAGTTTTAGGCGTGACCCCAAAATAAGGAACAAAATAAAAGAAGACGATGGCAATCGTCGAGTTTACTAACAGGGCGTTAAAAATAATTCTGGATAATTTTCGTCGAAAAATTGAAGTATGCTTGCCATAGAGATCAGCAATATAAAAAACCAAGACCCAAAAGCCAAAAATAAACGAGAAGGGCTTGAGTAAAGTGGCAAAAAGCTGACCGCTGGGATACTCGGCGTTACGAATAAATAGGGTCAGCCAAAGGGCCACGCAAAAAATGATGACGTCACCCACTAAGAGCACCCAGGTCTCCTTTTTGGACGCAATCTTCATAATTAAGTCTAGCATACACCAAAAAGACGAATTATGCTATATTTATCAAATACCGCTAGGGTATTTTTTATGACTCCCAAAATTAAGATTTTTTATCTAATTACCAAGGGCAATTTCGGTGGCGCCCAGCGCTATGTTTATGATCTAGCCACCGCCCTCCCCCGCACCGAGTTTGAGACCACGGTTATTATGGGTGAGTTTGAGACCCTCGAAAAAAAGTTAATGGGGGCCGGAATCAAGACAATTAAAATCCCCACATTGGGACGCGACATTAATTTGATTAAAGATTTAAAATCATTTTGGCAGATTTTAAAAATTTTAAAAAAAGAAAAGCCCCAGATTGTCCATTTGAATAGTTCGAAGATCGGTGGCTTGGGTGCCTTGGCCGGACGAATGACCGGTGTCCCTAAGATTATTTTTACCGTCCACGGCCTCGCCTTCAACGAAAAGCGCCCTGGTTGGCAAAAAGTTTTGATCAAATTTAGCCACTGGCTTTCTATTATTTTATGTCACGAAGTGATTACGGTCGCCGATTGTCTGCGTCAACAAATTAACTCTTGGCCGGGCGTCAATCGCAAGGTCACGACAATTAATAGTGGCCTACCACCCATTAAGTTTTTTGAACAATCAGTCGCCCGACGCGAACTTTTTGCCGGCCATAATGATCGTTTTTGGATTGGCACTATCGCCGAACTTCACCCCAACAAAGGACTTGATTTATTAATTGAGGCATTCGCCCTCACCGTTCGTGCGCTTTTGGGCGACTCGCTGGGCTGGTCAATCAATTTAATGATTGTGGGCGAAGGCGAAGAACTGGAAAAATTAAAGTGGCTCACTCGCGCCAAACGACTTGAAGACCGCATCCATTTTTTAGGTCGAGTTGAAGATGCTCGAGCTTATCTCAAAGCCTTTGATATTTTCACTCTCACTTCGCGCACCGAGGCCTTCCCTTATGTTATTCTCGAAGCGGGCGCTGCCGGCCTACCCGTCATCGCCTCCGAAGTTGGGGGTATCCCTGAGTTAATTACCGACCCCGAATTGGGCATTTTGGTTCCATCGGGCAGTGTAGAAGAAATTAAAAAATCCCTCCTCTTCATGCTCAAAAAACCCAAATACCGCGATCTGGTCGGCAAAAACCTGCGCCAACGCGTCTCCGCCAATTTTTCGTTAAAGAAAATGGTGGAAAAAACGGTGGAGTTATATAAAGAAGGATAAAATTATCCCCCTATAATTAATTGACAAACTGTTGGGCATTTTATAGATTACTATTGTCGACTAATTATTATTAGTTTAGTGTTGTTATTTTTATAATTATATGAAAGAAGGTTCACCTGCGAAAAAAAACATGGACAATTCCAAAGAAGGAATTTCTTTTGGAGAAAGATTAAAAAGACTGCCGCCTGAAGTCCAAACCGCCTATGAACAGATAATGGATTTAGGCGAAGGACTTACCCTCGAGTCTGGAGATCCAGAGCTTAGAAAGAGAGTTGAGAAGGTGACAGAAGGACGCGCTTTTTGGATCCCAATTCCCGAGAGAGGAATTATGTATGATTTAATTGTGGCTTTTGGGGTTATGCATCTTGTCCCTCGCCCCGAGGCTGATAAAATTGTTGCCGGCCTAAATTTGGAGGGAGGAGAAAGAACAGCTTCCGATTTTTACAGAAAAGTCCTTGGCTTGAAAGACACTGACGACGATTCATTGATTGCTAATATCTCAGCGGAAGCAAAAAAACGCTTTAATCCTAAGGACGAGTACACAAAAGGAATATAAACGGCGCTAGATCGTTCCCAAAAGCCCCCTTAAGGGGGCTTTTGATTTTTAGACAAACTCCCGCCTCATCACTGAAGCGATTAAGAAATTACAAAATGCTCACGGTCATATAGTGTTGATAACTTGCGTTTCAATCAATATAACTAAAGACTACGACCAATACCTCTCCTAACCCCTCAAGCCGAACACCCCCTGTTAATTAATAATAACTCATTGGCGCTAAAATAACCAAGACACTTTCGTGGTCGGTCGTTCAAGAAGGCATGGATTTGATCTAATTCTTCTTGA
>JBAZMZ010000011.1:0-14404 GCA_041649495.1 Minisyncoccota bacterium | reverse complement strand
GGTATAGTTGGGGCATTATAAGAAATCAAGTAATAAGTACTTTTTAAAAACATGTCAAAAACTTACAAATGGATTCTTGCGATTATTGTAATTGCCCTCGTCGTTCTCGGGGTTTGGTACTATGGCTCGAAACCAACGACTCTGGCCGAAACCGGGCCGATTAAGATTGGAGCAATTTTGCCTTTGACCGGGAATAATTCTAGTACCGGGGAGGCAATTCGAGAGGGTCTTGATATTGCTCTTGGGGAAATTAACTCTAAGAAAGGGCAAACAATTGAAATGATTTATGAAGATAGCCAAGGCGATTCCGTTTTGGCCATTAGCGCCTACAATAAATTAAGAAATATCGATGGAGTTAATTATTTTGTTGTCTCAATTAGTGGCCCAGTTCTTGCAATCGCGCCTCAAGCCGAAAAGGATAAAGTAATTCTCCTTGCGCTTGGGACGGCTTCGCCTAAAGTGACGACAGCGGGGGATTATATCTTTCGACATAATCTTTTGCCTCAAGAAGAAGCGCAAAAAATTGCTAAATATTTAATTGATCAAGGTATAAAGAAGATCCCGGTGTTAGTGGTGAAAGCTGAAGCCGGCCAATCCTACTACGATTTCTTTAAAAAGGAGTACGAGACTTTGGGCGGAGAAATAATGATGACCGAATGGTATGAAAAAGGGGCTAAGGATTATCGAACTAATCTGCAAAAAATCAAAACACTTAAAGCTCAGCTTGTTCTTGCTTTTAGCTACCCTCAAGAACTCGCCTTAATCTTGAATCAAGCTAAGGAAAATAAAATGACTAATCGTTGGTTTACTACTTATGCCGGAGTTGATCCTAAGATGTTAGAGGTGGCGGGTCAAAATGCCGAAGGTATAATTTTTACCCACTATTTCAATCCTGATTCTGGCCGGCCTGAATTTCTCAAATTCAAGGATGTTTATGCTCAGACTTACAACAAAACCATGCCTCCTTATGCTGCGATGGGTTACGACAGCTTAAAAGTGATGTCTTTGGTGATTACAAAATGTGCTAAAGATGTCGAGTGCACCAAGATGGCCCTCTATGCGATTAAAGACTTTGCTGGAGCTACTGGGAGCATTGGTTTTGATTTGAACGGTGATACGAGAAAAGAGATTTATTTTTTGACTATCAAAAATGGCCAATTTGTTCCGTTAGAGAAATAGGGCTGTCCTGATTTGTCATCATACGATGACTGCTCCACGGCGTGGGTTGCTTAAAATGGTCAAGGCAGGTAAAATTGCCATATCTAGGATTGGATGGCAATGAAAACTAATAACGATCAATTTGTAATTGAGGGGCTGGCGGGGGCGAAGACCCTGAAAGGGCGGATTGGGGTGGGTGGAGCGAAAAACGCAATTTTGAAGGTGTTAGCTTCGTCGATTCTTTTTCGCGATGGTTTTACGGTCAGTAATGTGCCGGCGATTGAGGATGTGTCGCAAATTCTGGCTTTGTTGCAAGAATTAGGCGGGCAGGTCAAAAAACTCAAGACTCATCGTTATGAATTGAAGTCTGATTCTTTTCATAATTTTATTTTGGCTTCGGAGTTATCGAAGCAATTAAGGGCGTCGGTCGTTTTGACGGGTTCACTGCTCGCTCGTTTTGGCGAAGTTCAATTCCCGCATCCCGGCGGTTGTGTCATTGGTAAACGGCCGATTGATCTTTTTCTCGACGGGTTTCAAAAAATGGGGGCGACAGTGACGGAAACGGGCGAAAATTTTTTAGTTAAAGCTCAAGGCGGAAAATTAAAGGGCGCGGAAATCTTTTTTAAAAATCAAAGTGTGACGGCGACCGAAACTTTGATGATGGCGGGCGTTTTGGCGGAAGGCCAAACGGTTTTGAAAAATTGCGCCCTCGAACCGGAGATTGTGAGTCTGGGTGAATTCTTAAATAAATGTGGCGCCAGAATTTCCGGCCTTGGCACGCCAACGATTGAAATTGAAGGCGGGGAATTATTATCTGGCCAAAATCAGGTTTACGAAACCGTGCCCGACCGCATCGAGGCCGGGAGCTTTATTATTTTAGGGGCTTTGGCTGGTTCTGATCTGACGGTTGAGAATTGTCGGTCCGATCATCTCGATTCTCTTATTAATTTACTAAGAGAAACTGGGGTGGAGATCGAAATTGGTGATAATTGGGTGAGGGTCAAAAATGATCAAGCCTCCTCCGCTAAAGCTACGGCGGGCCAAAGAAAATTTACCGCGATTGATGTTAAGACCCACGAGTATCCCGGCTTCCCGACCGATTTGCAAGCGCCCTTAGCTATTTTTTTGACGCAAGCTGAAGGTCAAAGTTTTATTTTTGAAACGATTTTTGAAGGCCGGTTGAATTATTTGGAAGCGCTTAATCGGATGGGCGCTAAAACTAAAATTATTGATCCCCAACGCGCGCTGATTGATGGACCGACTCCACTCACGGGACACGAAATCGAGAGCCCTGACTTGCGGGCGGGGCTAGCTTATGTTCTGGCGGCGATCATTGCGTCTGGTCAGTCGGTGGTCCATAATGTCAAATATATCGACCGTGGGTATGAACAGATCGAAAAACGACTCCAGGCGATCGGGGTCAAGATCGAACGGCTAGCGGGCGACCAAAATAATCAATGTCCATCTTTACCACAAAATTAGGCGTCGATCTTGGCACGGCTAATACCCTGGTTTATATGCCGGGCAAGGGGATTGTGCTTAATGAGCCCTCGGTGGTGGCGGTTAACCAAATGGATAATCGGGTGGTGGCGGTTGGATCCGAAGCGAAAGATATGGTCGGCAAGGCGCCCGATAATATTATGGTTTACAAGCCAATGAAGGATGGGGTAATCGCTGATTATCGGATTACTGAATCAATGTTGCGTTATTATATTTCGAAAGCGCTCGGTCGGTTTAACTTGTTCAAGCCCGATATTATGGTGAGTGTGCCGGCGGGGGTGACCTCGACCGAACGCCGGGCGGTGATTGAGGCGACGATGCGCGCGGGGGCGAAGAATGCTTATGTCGTGAAAGAGCCAATTCTGGCGGCGATTGGCGCGGGCATTCCGATTTATGAGGCCCACGGTCATATGGTGGTGGATATTGGTGGCGGGACGACCGATGTGGCGGTGATTTCGTTGGGGGGAATTGTCTCTTCAACTTCCGTCAAACATGCGGGCAATAAAATTGACCAAGCGATTGCTGATTTTATTAAAAAAACTTTTAATTTGGCGATTGGCGAAAAGACGTCCGAGGAAGTTAAAATGGCGATTGGTTCGGCGATCCCCGTGGAGGAGGAATTGGTCTATGTGATTAAGGGGCGAGATTTTCTCACCGGTTTGCCTCGCTCGGCCGAAATTCGCACGAACGAAATTGTGCGGGCGGTTGATAATGAGCTCAAAGAAATTGTGCGGGCGATCAAAACGGTTTTTCAAGAGACGCCACCCGAATTGTCGGCGGACGTGATTGATCAGGGGATTACCTTGACCGGTGGCTCGTCCCAATTGAGGAATTTGGCCGAACTCATTTTTCGCAAAACGGGGGTGAAGGCTTATGTCGCCGACGACCCGCTCTATTGTGTGGCCAAGGGCACGGGGATTGCGCTAGAGCATCTCGATGTCTACAAGAAGAGTATTATCTCTAAAAGATAACGCGATGCCAATCTACGAATGCTTGCGAATGATACGAATATAAAAGATTTTTTGTTCAGGCGCCATGCTTATCTTTTGATTGGTGAGCGAGAATTTTGGCGTAAAACTTTAGAAACAGAATTAAAAAAATTTCTTAAGATTGAGAATTTAACTAGCTCGCCGGATATTTGGTGGCAAGATTACGAATCGTTTGGCCTTAAAGAGGCGCAGGCGTTGATGGAGCGTGAGGCGCGACATGGTTTTGGCGAACAAGGACGTTTTTTTATTTTAGGAATTTCATCAATGACGCCCGAAGCGCAAAACGCTTTGCTCAAGACTTTTGAAGAGCCAGCGCTCGATGCCCACTTTTTTATCATGGCTCGCACGGCGGAAATTTTTCTGCCAACCTTACGTTCGCGGTTGGTGATTTTAACTGATCGACAACTTGGAAGTTTAACCTCCAAGTTAAAAATTGACGCCAAAATAGAGCGTAACGAAGTTGGATTTTGCGCTAGCGCGGAAGAAGTCGTACTTCAAGTGAGCCCGAAGTCCGACTTCGGTAGCGCCGACCAGTTTCTCAAAATGGACTTACCCGAGAGATTAGACTTTATCCAAAAAGAATTTCTCAAACCTAAAGATAAGAAGAAAAGTGAAATTATCGATTTTGTGATTGAGCTCGAAAAAACTCTTCGCGCCCAAATCAATATGCGCCAAATTACTAAGGACGAAGAATTTGCTCTTCACGAACTGGCCAAGTGTCAACGCTATTTCCAAAATCCTCGCTCATCAAACCGTCTCATTCTTGAGCATCTCGCTCTCGTTATTCCTCTTAATTAAATTTGTTAACATTCGTGACGGTCGTTTAAGATGTTAACAAATTTTTACCACTAGGCAATGTCCGTTTCTTTGACCTCAAAGAATTTCAGATAGGGGATAAGTCTCATAAATTTGAGATTGTCGATAAATTCTTTAGGCAAGGGCGCTGGTCCAAGCCAAACACTTTTTTGTAAAATTTTAAAATTCAGATTAAGTAGCTCAATTCGTAGCCACTGGCGATTTTTTCGGTCGATTTCGGGGATGTCAAAGGCAATAATCACCTCTCGGTTTGACTTAATTGTTGGCGAGTAGATGGTATGTATTTTACTAGGGTCTTTTTTCTTTGATTGCAATTTTTTCTTGCCCTTGGCAGTTATTTGCCAAAAATGATTGTCGTTTCTAACTAAGCCGTTTTTCTTCAATCGGGACAAAGTTGCCCGGACGAGACCGTCTCTGGCCGTTATCTCTTTTTTCTTTTGAATTGATTGGTTTAGCTTATCTTCTAAGTAAAGGTCGTTGACCATGCGTGCCCTCAAGCGACGATAATTACCTGGATGATTAGAGAGAAAAAATAAAATTTCATCAACCAAACTCATATTAAATTATTACCTTAATTTTACCACAATATTACCATCTTCCTTTAAAATTGTTAACATCTCTGACGACCGTTTAAGATGTTAACAATTTTATTTTTTTTGAAAAATACAAAAGCCCCGAACGCGCGGGCCGTGGGGCTCGTGCCTGTTCGGGGCAGGGGATGTGGGGGGCTAATCGAACTCGCTCTCGCCTCGTTCCAGCCCGTGCGGTTCGGGGGGCACGGTCGGTTTCTCCTCCGGTGCCGGTTCGAAACGGGACAGGTCGCCGAGAGAATTTTTGATCAGGTTCGATCTCTCAATCTCAGTAGCATGATCGGCGGTCTTGATGAGCCTGGCTAGTGTATCAAATACTTGTCGGACATGCTTCTCCGGGATGACCACCTTTTCGAGAATGTCCATGAGTGTTCTCAATTGACGCACCGCACTCAAATATACGCGGCCGTCTCTTGGAGATGATGTCAGTATTGCATGGACACACAAATCAATACTGGACATGATCACCTCGTGTGCCGGTCTTCGTCTAGCATTGCTATACGGCATATCCCTTCTCCTTCCTTATCTATGGAGCCTTTCGATCTCCGACGATATTAAACTATCTGACTTCTATTATATATCAATAGGTGAGAGATGTCAAGCACAGCCCGCCATACCTTGGGCTCACTTTAGGTCTGGCGTGGGTGGGGAGTAGGAGTTTGGTCTTTTGCTGATTTTCGATTATACTATTCGTATTATTCGCATAAATTCGTAGATTAGCATTGCGTTATTATGTATAATTTTTCAACATTTAAAACCAAATTAGGGGAAGTGGAGGAGTGGTTGGGGCGCGAGTATTTAGGGATTCGAACGGGTAAGGCCACGCCGGCGGTGCTCGATAGTGTGATGGTGGATTCTTATGGTTCGAAGACACCCCTTAAACACGTGGCCGCGATTGGCGTGGAGGATGCGCGAACGGTGCGCGTAACGCCATGGGACAAAGGGCAACTTGGGGCGATTCAAACGGCGATTGATATGGCGAATTTAGGTCTCTCAGTTTCGCCTGTTTCGACCGGTTTGCGGGTAATTTTCCCGATGCTGACTGAAGAGCGACGAAAGATGTTGATTAAATTGATGGGTGAGAAATTAGAAGATGCGCGTATCTCGGTGCGGCAAGAACGGGAAAAAGTTTGGGCCGATATCCAAACGACGGAGAAAAATGGAAAAATTAGCGAAGATGATAAATTCAAAGCCAAAGATGAATTGCAAAAATTAATTGATGAGGCGAACAAAAAACTCGACGAGCTCGCCAAGAAAAAAGAAATTGAAATAATGTCGTGACAATAATACTTTTCATCGTCGTGCTCGCCAGCCTCATTCTCACTCACGAGATTGGTCATTTTTTGACCGCCAAATGGGCCAAAATTCGGGTAGACGAATTTGGTCTGGGTTTACCGCCACGAATTTGGGGTATCAAAAAAGGGGAAACGATTTACTCCATCAATTGGTTGCCCTTGGGTGGCTTTGTTAAAATTTTTGGCGAAGACCTCAATGAAGAAAATATTAGTGGACCAGACAGCGCACGCTCGTTTGTCAATCGCCCTAAGTGGATTCAGGCGATTGTTTTGGTGGCGGGGATTACTCTTAATTTGGTTTTGGCTTGGCTTTTGATTTCGGTTAATTTGGGCTTAGGCATGCCGGCCGGGCTCGATGGTCTGCCTCAAGGTTTGACGGTTCAGAACGCGTCACTCTCGATTGTTAGCGTTTTGCCCGAGTCACCCGCGGCCGAAGCCGGTTTAATGGCTGGTGATCAATTGATTTCGCTTTCGGCTGGCGATAAAAAAATCAATCAGGCAGACCTGACCGTGGAAAGTGTTCATAATTTTACCAAGCAATTTCCGAATCAGCCGATTAAACTTGAATATCGTCGTTCCAACAAGACGAGTCCTGAGGGTAGTCCTTTGGGGGCAGTTCAAGGACTACCCTCGGGACACACTCTTGTGACCGTCACCCCTCAACCCGGTTTGGGCCCTGATGGTCCAGCGATTGGGATTGCCATGCAAGAAATTGGCGTTGTCTCGGCCCCGTGGTGGCAGGCGCCTTTCTATGGCCTATTTTTTCTTTATCACTTAATCATTAATACTCTTCTCGCTTTTGGCTTTTTCTTTGCCAATCTTTTTTCTGAAGGGCGGGGGGCGCTTAGCGCGATTGCTGGACCGATCGGTATTTACAGTCTCATTAGCGACGCCAGCCGAATGGGTTTTGTCTATATCCTTAATTTTGTGGCTCTCATCTCGGTCAACTTAGCGATTCTTAATCTCTTGCCCTTCCCAGCTCTTGATGGGGGTCGCTTGCTTTTTGTCGGCATTGAGGCCATTATCCGTCGGCCGATCAAGCCCCAAATTGCCAATATTCTCAATACCATTGGTTTTGTTCTCCTCCTCCTCCTGATGGCCGTGATTGCGGTGATTGACATTTTTAAACTGGTCTAAATTGCCCCTAGGCAGACTTTTGACCTTACTGGTCTTTTGCGATAAGATGGGGGCATGCGACAATCTCAACTTTTTACCAAGACACGCAAGGAGGACCCCAAGGATGAGGTGGCGAAGAACGCCAAATTGCTCATTCGGGGGGGATTTATTAATAAGGAATTGGCGGGGGTTTATTCTTATTTGCCGTTAGGTTTACGGGTGCTTAATAAAATTAATAATATTATCCGCGAAGAAATGAACGGGCTCGGCGCGGTGGAATTGGAATTAACGGCCCTGCAAAATCCAGAGCTTTACGAAAAAACTAATCGTTGGGCGGAGGAAGCGGTGGATGTTTGGTTTAAAACCAATTTAAAATCGGGGAGTCAATTGGGTTTGGGTTTTACGCACGAAGAGGCGATAACCGAATTAATGAAGGATCATGTTAGTTCGTACAAAGATTTACCGGTTTACGCTTACCAAATTCAAACTAAGTTTCGTAATGAGGAGCGAGCCAAGAGCGGGTTAATGCGCGGACGCGAATTTTTGATGAAAGATCTGTATTCGTTTAATGATAGCGAAGAAAGTTTGAATGATTTTTATGATCAAGTGAAGGGTGCTTATGAGCGGATTTATGAACGAGTCGGTTTGGGTGATTTGACCTATATCACTTTCGCTTCGGGTGGCTCGTTTAGTAAATTTAGTCACGAGTTCCAAACTTTGTCGGAGGCGGGCGAAGATACGATTTATGTGTGTGAAGAGAAAAAGTTTGCGATTAATAAAGAAGTTTTAGATGAGGAGACTTTGAAAGAGGTGGGAATTGCTCGTGAAAATTTGGTAGAGAAAAAGGCGATTGAGGTGGGCAATATCTTCAAATTGGGGACGCGTTTTTCTGAGCCGTTGGGCCTAACTTTTACCGATGAGAACGGCGAGAAACGGCCAGTGGTGATGGGGAGTTATGGGATTGGCCCCGGGCGATTAATGGGCACCGTGGTTGAAACTTTGTCGGATGAGAAGGGAATTGTCTGGCCTAAAAGTATCGCCCCCTTTGATCTCCATTTGGTTTGGATTCCAGGTGAGGGTGATTTGGCGGCCGAGTTGGCCGATAAACTTTATGACGGTTTGACCGAAGAGGGGATTGAAGTTTTTTATGATGATCAAGTGACGAGCGCCGGCGAAAAATTTGCCAACGCTGATTTGCTCGGCTTGCCTTATCGCGTTATCGTGAGCGACAAAACCCTAAAAGAAGGAAAATTCGAATTGACCGAAAGGGCGACAAGGGAAACCCGTTGGGTGGACGAAGAAGAATTATTCGCTTTACTGAAATAATATGCGGTGGTCAGTGCCAAAATTTTTTTCCAGCGCGATCGGGGTTGATTTAGGCACTTCTAACACGCTGATTTATATTAAGGGTCAGGGGGTGGTGATGGCCGAACCTTCAATTGTTGCCGTCAATCAAAAAACCGGTCGCGTGGTGGCGGTTGGGGTTGATGCGAGCCAGATGATTGGTCGCACGCCGGCCCATATCCAGGCGATTCGGCCGTTGGTTAACGGGGTCATTTCTAATTTTGAAATGGCTGAAGAAATGCTGGGTTATTTTTTGAAAAAGACGGCCAGCTTAACGGGCAGTAATTTTTTTCGTCCTCAAGTGGTGGTGGGCGTGCCCTCGAGTGTGACGAATGTTGAACGGCGAGCCGTGCGCGATGCGCTTGAGAGTGCCGGTGCGCGCGAAGTCCATGTGATTGAAGAGCCGATGGCGGCCGCGATTGGGATTAATATGCCAATTTATGATCCGGTGGGTAATATGATTGTCGATATTGGCGGGGGCACGACCGATATTGCGGTGATTTCGCTCGGCGGGGTGGTGCGCTCGAAGAGTTTGCATATTGCCGGTGAGAAATTTAACCAAGATATTATTAATTACGTTCGCGACGAATTTAAGATTTTATTAGGTGAACGAACCGCGGAGGAGGTTAAAATTGCCATTGGCACCGCCATGTTACTTGGTTCGAGCAACGAAACCTTAGTCCGGGGTCGAGATTTGGTTACGGGGTTGCCCCGCGAAGTGGCGATTACTGATTCGGATGTACGGGAAGCGATTTTCAATTCCCTCACGATTTTTGTCGATGCGGTTAAGGAGGTGTTGGAGTCAACTCCCCCCGAAGTGGTGTCAGATATTATGCGTCGCGGTTTGGTTTTAACGGGTGGGAGCGCCAGCTTGCGGGGTCTGCGCGAGCTTTTAGAAAAAGAATTAGAAATCCCAGTTCACTTGGCCGAAGATCCGCTTACGGCAGTGGTGCGCGGTGCCGGGATTGTCTTGGACGACCTTGACCATTATCGGGATATTTTAATCGACAACGAAGATGAGTTACCGCCACGTTAATCGCTGGCGTTGGCCAGTTTTGACTTTACTTGCCGTTGGCCTCATCGTAGCCTTGGGTCTCTGGGGGCGGACGCTATTAACCGGCCCGTTGATTTTTCTGGCGCGACCATTTTGGCAGGTGAGTGATAATTTGGGTGGAGCGATAATAAACTCGGCCAATAGTTTGACGCAAAGCAAATTTTCATTAGTTGCGGAAAATAAGAATTTACGGGAAGAAAATAATAAATTAAAAATTTTACTCTTGGCTAAAAATAATGTCGAGGCTGATAATCTCAAATTGCGGGCGATTTTGGGTCGGAGTTTGACTCAAGTCAAACCGGTGGTGGCGCGAGTGATTTTTCTCCCGAATTTTGTTCCCGACAATAATTTATTGGTTGATTTGGGTAAAAATAATGCCACTCAGCGCGCGCCCAAGATCGGCGATTTGGCGGTGGCCGATGGGGCGGTCTTGGTGGGTCGAGTGGTGGTGGTGGCGGGGACTTACTCAAAAATTCGTCTCATCTCGGCCGAGACTGATTTGGCCGTCGTGATTGGCGACAAAAATATCCCAGCCGTCGCGGTGGGCTCGGGCGCGGGTAATTTTACTATTACTTTGCCCAAAGATACGCCAGTGGCCATCGGCGAAAGGGTGACCGTGCCCCGTCTAAACAATTATTTGATTGGCACCGTGGGGTATATCGAAAAATTGGCTAGTCGCCCCACACAAACGATTTTGGTGCGCACGCCGGCTAATCTTTGGCAACTTAAATGGTTAGAAATTTATGACCCCCAGACTTAGTTTAACCCTTCTGGCCTTATTGTTGGCGATTGTCTTGCCTTGGTGGGCGAGTGGTTTTATTTTGCTCTTGTTCATCTTCCTTTATCCTTGGTATTATGAAGCCGTGCTGGTGATGGTGGTTTACGAGCTTCTTTATGGTCTGGGCCCTTTTTGGTTAAGCTTGGCCCTCTTATTAATTATTCCTTTGATTGAAGCATTGAAAAAAAGATTATATGTTTTCAATTAGACGAAAAAGAGCGAGACATTACGCCGACTTGTCGCCGGACGAGATTTTTGTTGATGCTAGTAATTTGCCAGCTTATAACGAGCAACAATTTGAGGGGCGAATTGAGCGACCGATTAGGCGTCAGACTTTTTTGGGCCTAGCGATTTTTTGTGGGCTATTGGTTTTAATTTTTGGTTCAAAAATTTTCTATCTCCAAGTGGTTAATGGCGCGGATTATGCGGAACGCAGTCTTAATAATAGTTTGAGCTTCACGCCAATTTTTGCCGAACGAGGTGATATTTATGATCGCAGGGGTCAAGAATTGGCTTGGACGGGGGGGCTGGCGACAACCACCGAGGGTTTGGCTGGCCGAGTCTATATTAATCAGTTGGGTCTCGGTCATCTCTTGGGCTATGTGAGTTATCCGAATGAAGAAGAAATGGCGACGGGTCAATACGACCCTAAAGAATATTTGGGTCGAGCGGGCGTGGAGAAAGTAGAAAATGATAATTTACTGGGCGAACGGGGTGTCCAGATTATCGAAGTCAATGCCAAGGGTGAAAAATTATCCGATCATATTGTGCAAAAGCCAGTCCCGGGAAAAGAAATTAAATTATCAATTGATACCCGGGTTCAAACGAAATTTTACGATTTAATTAAACAGCTGGCGAATGATAAGGGTTTTACGGGTGGGAGCGGGGTGATTATGGATGTCCAAACTGGCGAGATTTTAGCTCTGGCGAGTTATCCTGATTTTGATCCTAATATTCTTTCAACGGGCCAGGACGCCCAAACGATTAGTCGATATTTTTCTGATTCGAGCCATATTATGCTCAATCGCGCGGTGAGTGGTTTGTATACGCCTGGGTCCATCTTCAAACCCTTTGTGGCTTTAGGGGCCTTGACCGAAAAGACGATTGATCCTCGCAAAACTTTTGTGACCAATGGCGAATTGGTGGTGCCCAACCCTTATGACAAAACCCAAGAAACTGTTTTTAAGGATTGGAAAAATAATGGGACAGTTGATTTGCGTCGGGCCATCGCGGTTTCGTCTAATGTTTATTTCTATATTATCGGTGGTGGATTCGGCAATCAAAAGGGTTTGGGTATCGACAAAATTGGTCAATACGCCAGACTCTTTGGTTTGAGTCAGAAGACGGATATCAATTTGCCCAATGAGGCCGAAGGCGTTATTCCCAGCCCCGCTTGGAAAGCGAAAAATTTCAAGGGTGAACCATGGCGCTTAGGTGACACTTACCATACCTCAATTGGTCAATATGGTGTGTCGGTGACGCCGATTCAAATGGCCCGCGCTTACTCGGCCATTGCGAATAAGGGCAAATTGATCCAGCCGACGATTTTGGCGATTAAACCAGAGCAGGCGATTGTTCAAGCTTCTTTGCCAATTAGCGCTGAGAATTTTCAAATTATTCACGAGGGGATGAGGGGGGTAGTCTTGGAGGGAACGGCCAGTGCTTTGAATGTCCCTTATTTGGAAGTGGCGGCCAAAACGGGCACGGCCGAATTGGGGGTGAGTAAAGAAAAGGTGAATTCGTGGTCAGTCGGCTTTTGGCCCTATCAATCGCCCCGTTACGCTTTTGTGGTGGCAATGGAGAAAGGGGATCGGAGTAATTTGGTCGGGGGCGTCTTCGTGGTTCGTCAATTGCTCGATTGGATGAATCTCAATACACCGGAGTATCTCACTTCTCTCCCCGCCAGACCTTAAGTGGCCGTGCCCCTCGAAGCCTTGGCGAAGTGGGAGCCCAAGATCTGGCGGGGGCCAATTTTTGCTTTTTCTAATAAGAAGTGCTATTAATTATTCGGGTCTGTATTTTGGAAATGGAGGTGTGAAATGTTGATCAGAACGGAAATGTCTGGTGTTGGACACTACGGCATATGCACAATTGTCCCTCGTGATGGTCTTGAGAAATTGCTCGTGCTTTTCTCTGGGCTACCAATAAGCGAAAGTTGGGAAAACCTCGACTTTGATCCGTGGAAGCCGATGGGTTTTGGTGGTTCATTGCGAGTTTTGGACAAAGATCCGTTAGAGCCAGAAATAAAGTTGGCCTGGTCTCCTGGGATCCTGTCCAATGCCATGGTTTCCCACAGTCTTCTTATGAGAGGTAAGGAAACTTTCGGGGAAGAAGTCAAAAACTCGGGAGCCCTCGAAGTCTACTTGGCCAAGACTTCGTCTGGCTGGTGTCTTCAAGCCGATTTCGGCGACGATATCTGGGATGTGATTGAGTGTCCTGAATTTACCGAAGTTCTCCCCAAGATTAACGCCGAGATTCGTTTTTGGTGGGAAGATCAAAGCGGTATGCCAAGACCGGGACAATATGCGACCGTCTTTGATGGTCAATGTGGACCGACGCTCCAGGTTTATCAGCCTCGAGGCGATGGTTTGTGGGTGGCCGGCAGTCGCAATCGTCGTACTGGTGGTTGCTCACAACGCCAACTCACCGATCACAATACGGATAGTTCTCGTGATTGTTTTGCTCACGTGTTCTCTCTGTGTGTGATCCTTAAACATTGTCGAGCCATGATTTCTGGCCACTCTCTCCCCCCTCTCTAGTAAAAACGGCCGTTCCCATAAGGCAAGAGAACCATTGGGGGCGGTTTTCTTGTTTGATATAATCAAATTTGATTATCAAAACCAAACCTGCTATAATCTGCCCGATATGGTCACCACTAATTACCTTAGTCAGGAAAAATACGAGGCATTGAAGCAGGAGTTAGCTTATCTTAAAACTGATGAGCGCAAAAAAATTGCTGAGAGTTTGGAGTACGCCAAGTCGTTGGGTGATCTATCAGAGAATGCTGAATATCATGAGGCCCGTGACAAACAAGCTGATGTGGAAGATCGGATTGTCAAACTCGAAGGAATTTTGAAGAGTGTTCAAATTATTGCTTCGCACCATAACTCTGGTGTGGTTGAGGTTGGGACAACGGTCGCGACCAAGCGCGATGATGGTCGCAAAGAAGAATTTGCGATTGTTGGTCCCGAAGACGCTAGTTTGCCAGCGGGCAAAATTTCGCACGAATCACCACTTGGCTCGGCTCTACTTGGTCATAAAAAAGGGGAAACGGTGACGGTGACGACGCCTCGAGGCGAAATAGCCTACAAGATTCTTGAGATTAAATAATTAATCAGGAAATTAACCTAAGTTCTAATTAGTCTAATTGACCTAAGGAATGAACAAATGGAAGAAATTCCCAAAGCGGACAAAAAAGTCTATGATTTAGAAGAGCGAACACATCGGTTCGGAGAGAAAGTGGTAATTTTTGCTAAAAAAATTCCTAAGGATAGTGTTACCCTGCCGTTAATTAGCCAATTAGTCAGAGCTGGAACAAGTGTTGGAGCGAATTATTGTGAAGCTGACGATGCTGAGTCGGGCAAAGATTTTGTTCATAAAATTGGCATTGCCAAGAAAGAAGCGAGAGAGACAAAACACTGGCTCGGTCTTGTTGTTGTGGCTGAACCGGAACTGAAAGAAATCGTGCAACCATTGTTTCAAGAGGCGACGGAGCTCAATCTGATTTTTAATGCTATTAATCATAAGATAAAATCACGGGTTAA
>JBAZMZ010000010.1:0-24284 GCA_041649495.1 Minisyncoccota bacterium | reverse complement strand
CTTAATGGTTCGTTTAAAAAAGTGAAAATGGCCATCGGTATTCATGCCGGATTGAGTGACGCGCGAAAATCAAAATTAGTTAAATCTTTAGTTATGAAAAGCATCACATTTGACCATTAAGCCAAAAGTTTATATCAATAAAAATAAAGAAGAAAAACAAACAACCTTGTTATTCTTCTAGAAGATTAAAAATCGTGGTTTTGGTGAAGTTTTGGCTGGTTTGGTCATAGAGATTAACGCGGAGAGTATTAGGGCCAGTCGTGGCGACATTGAAGTCGGTGGCACGGAAGGAGAAAACAAACGGTTTTGATTTAACCGAGGCGACTAGATTTTCATTAACAAAATAATCCGCCCGACTTAGATTTAAATCAGCTGGTAAAACCAATACGGCCCTAATCAAGTCATCTTTTTTATAGCTGGCGCCAGCGAGAGGGGAGGAGAAATTGATTTGGTTGATTAGGTTGGGATTATACTCAACTAAATTGGTCATAGTAATTTCTTGACCATTCTTTAATTTATTACTCGCAAACCATTTTTGAATAGGGTATTCCCATAAGCGAAATTGAGGATCAGCGCTAGGTACAAATGGTGCCGGTCCTAAGGGATTATCTTTATTAAGCCAATAAAGGATAGAATGAACATTAACTTTTAAGATCTCGGCTTTATTACTGATTTGGTTGGTCGTGGCCGGCAGATCAACTAGACGGGTTTCGCTACCTTGCCAAAAACCCCGCAAAACTGGTTTGAGGCCGGTATAATTAACGGTTGGCGGGATAAAGTTCTCGACGGGCACAGTTTTGAGCGCCTCGGCCATAATCGCGTGCCACATAGGGGAGACAATAGTGCCGGCCACCTTTTTTTCCATAGGAGTATTGTCGTTATTGCCAGACCAAGCGCCAATAACAATACTGGGGGTATAACCAAGAATCCAAACATCTTTGTAGTCGTTGGTGGTACCAGTTTTGACGGCGACTTGGCGACCCGGGAAATAGAGGGGGGAGTTGGGGCCGTAGGCAGGGAGGCGAGCGTTATCGTCAGACAAAATATCAGAAATTAAACGAGCGGAATTGGCCGGTAAAACTTCCCCACTTTTATCTTGGTATTCTTCTAACACCTCATTTTCTGGGCTAATCATCTTTAAAATACCCGTGGTCTCATGTTTAACCCCATCTTGAGCAAAGATGCCATAAGCGCCAGTCATTTCTAATAAAGAAACTTCGCCACCACCCAAGACGAGGGTTAGGCCGTATTGATTTTTCGTACCCAAACTACTAATCCCCATTTTTCTGGCGGTCTCAAGAGCGTTATTGATTCCCGTTAAATATAAAACTTTAATGGCGGGGATATTTCTTGATTGGGCTAAAGCGTCTCTTAAGGTGATTGGCCCGAGATATTGACTATCATAATTTTGGGGCATATAGCACTCACTCGCCTTGGTGCCCACCAAGGGCTTGCCGGTTGGGTCACAACTGGCGTTAAACTCAGTCTTGAGGTCAAAGACGACGGTTTGGTCGGTATAACCTTTATTGAAGGCGGTGGCGTAAACAAAGGGTTTGAAAGAGGAGCCGGGTTGGCGATGAGCCGTGGCGACATTGAAATTACCATCAATCTCTTGGTTGAAGTAATCACGTGAACCGGTTAGGGCCAGAATTTGGCCGGTTTTCGGGTCAATCACGACAACGCTATTATTTTGGGCTTTAAATTTAACCTCGTTTTCGGCGCCATATTTTTTAGCTAATTCCTCAACTTTTTGTTGGAGGGGCCAGTCGATAGTGGTGATAATTTTAAAATTATTAGTCTCGATATTTTCTTGGCCATAATGTTGGTCTAAATAATCTTTTAACCAAAAGACGAAATGGGGCGCCTTAATCCCTTGATTAATTTTTTCATAAAAAACCACTTTTTCTTTTTTGGCGCGATCGCGGATCTCGGTAGTGATAAAACCGTTTTTGGCCATCTGATCTAGTACGAGATTTTTTCGTGCTTCTAATTTGTCTTTATTACTACCATAAGGGGAGTAATAATTAGGGGATTGAGGCATCGCAGCGAGATAAGCCGCTTCGGCTAAAGTGATATTTTTGATATCTTTTTTGAAGTAGGCGCGGGCCGCTTCTTGAACGCCATAAATATTTCCACCATAAAGCGTCTGATTAAGATAGACATTAAGGATTTCATCCTTGGTCATTGTTTTTTCTAACTTGAGCGAGAGGACCGCCTCTTTAATTTTACGAGTTAAGGTCTTATCTTTGGTGAGGAGGGAATTTTTGACCACTTGTTGGGTGATCGTTGAGCCACCTTGGCGGATTTCACCCGAAGTTAGGTTGACCCAAAAGGCGCGCACAATCGCTGAGGGTTGGATACCTCCATGTTGGTAAAAGTCGGCGTCTTCAATTGCGAGGGTGGCTAATTTGACTGAAGACGGTATTTCTTCGAAGGGGACCGTGCTTTGTCTAACTCCGCGGACATCATAGAGTAAAATTTCACCCGTGCGGTCGTAAATTTTAGTCGATTGCTCGGCGATTTGTTGGTCAAAGAAAGTTTCGAAGTCGGGGATAGGGAGAGTAATGGCCCAGATGGTTGAAAAACCACCCAACAAAAAAAAGACCACGCCGACAACGAGGATTAGGCGAATAACTCTTTTGAGCCATGAACGAGACCGCTTCATTGAGAAAAGCTTACCACATTTGAGGCCAAAAGGAAAGTAATTTTTTAATTTCTAATCTAATTCCAATCCTCTGGATTGCTCATGATTTCCTCCAGATCATCGTCGCCAGCAAATTCTGAATCTAATTCACCACTTTCCTCGTCTGGGTCGATGGGTAAATCGTTGCTCAAAGGGAGACCTGAGTCATCGACGTCGTTTAAAATTTGATCGTCAACCATAAAAATTAAAATAATAATTACTAATTGATTATCTTTTTATCACAGACCCATTTTTTTGCAAGAGAACTTTTTATTTTATTGTGGATAACGCCGAGAGCGGGGCGCGAGCGAGATGGGTGAGGGCGACACCGATCGCATCGTACTCATCGTCATACTTGATAGCTTTGTTAATTTTAATTAGACGAGGAATCATTTCGGTCATTTGTTTTTTGTTGGCGGAGCCGTAGCCAGTCACACAAGTTTTTATTTCGAGGGGGGTGTATTCGGCGAAAAGTAAGCCATATTTGGTGCCAAGATAAGTGATGACCCCACGCGCTTCGGCGACGGCCATCGCCGTTTTTTGGTTAACCGTAAAATAAAGTTTTTCGGTCGCCACGACTTGTGGTTGCCAGTCTTTTAAAATTTTTTCAATCTCATTACCAACGGCCAATAAACGCGCGCTAAAAATCGCTTTTTTGTCAGTCGTCAAGCAATCAGAATAAAGAAGTTCAGGTTGACCGTTTTTTTGTTCAACCACCGCCAAGCCCAGTCGATCATACCCCGGGTCAATGCCTAAAACTAACATAAGATTATAAATTATTCTAATTACTCTGGTTATTCTAATTTCTAATATTTGGAATTTTTAGGTCAATTAGGTTAATTAAAAATTAGATTAATTTTCTATTGTGGTAAATAACCTTGATATCATCGTGACTGTCAAGAGCTTCAAGTAATTTCTCCAATTTTTCAATATCAGTTTCTGATAGAGTTAGGGGGTTTTGAGCGACAAAATTACCATCAGCTTGCTTGGTAAAAGCCCAAGTGGTTGAGCCAATCCCGCCCAAATTTCCCCCCAATTCAGACAATAAGTGTTTTATTTCTGGCGTCGTGCGATTTTTGTTATCTGTAACACCAACAATAATGAGGGCAATGCCGGCTGGGCCATAAGCTTCATAAATTACTTCTTCAAAACTTTCAGCGCCCCCACCAAAACCGCGGGTGACCGCGCGTTCGATATTATCAATTGGCATATTGGCCTCTTTGGCGCGCGTAATGGCGGCCTTTAGGCTCGGCGCCTCGCGATTACCGCCCGCTTTTTTCGCTTCCATAATAATATTGCGCACCAGCATCGAAAACAGCTTGCTTCGCTTGGCGTCCTCCGCCCCCTTTTTATTCTTAATTTGTGACCATTTGTTATGTCCGGACATAAAATAGTATGTAGGGATTAGTATGTTGTATATAGGGAAATAATAACCTAAAGATAACAAAATGAGAAAATTTTGCAAAAATAAGAAATTTGCCTAGCTGGGTAGATGAAGTTAAAAATTGTTTGATAAAAATAAACAAAAAACACCCGACGACCAAACCTCGGTAATCGAGTGTTTTTGTCGTCGGATGCGAGACTTTTATTTGAGGTGTTTCGCGACCACCTCTACAACTTTGTCAATCGTGAGCCGCGAGCTCACGCCTTGCGGCGAGCCACCGATCGTCGGGGAACCGCCCCACCCGGCCTCGAGCGTCGCTAGCTCGGAGAGTGCCGACTTGATGTCTGCGAACCCGTCAGCGAACTGGCAGATCGTGAACTTCTTGTACGGCTCGCCCAGCCCTTGCTTGAAGCTGGGGTTGAACGCGACCACGACCGGCGCGAGGAAATACCCCACGCTGGTGGCCGCCCGGTGCGTGCTCTCCACGACGGCGATCCGGGCTCCGGCCCGCGTTTCGTACTTGATCTGCCCCGTCTCCAGGGCGGTGATCATGTCGAGCCGCTCCATCTCGACTTGAGTGCGGTACTGCGCCGGTTCATTACCGGTTCGCAGCCACCGCTCCATCGTCGAGACGCGGTCGACCAGCGGGACATTGAAGTCCGTGACCGCCGCCGCGAGGGCCGCGAGCTGTCGGGACGACTCGGCGGCCGTTGCCGAACTCTCGTCCCACGGGTTGTCCTTGGTGGGGAGGGGCTTCGGGCCGGTGTAGCCGCCGCGCGCGAATTTGTCCGTGGTGGCGATCAGCCGCACTCTCTTCAACATCGAAGAGAGTGCATTGAGCATCGCCCCCTCCCCCGGATAAGGGGCATCATAGTCGCGGGAGCGCTCGTCCCAGCGACGCATCAGAAGGATGGCCATCGCCCCGACCGAGTCGAGGTCCGGGCGAATCGTCGCGAGGGTGGTGCCCTTGACTGGGAGGGGCTCTGTCAGCGCGTCCTCAATGGCCGCGCGGCTGGTGTCGCCACCGGTGTGTTGCGGGTCGAGATTGCCCCCCACACAACGTGCCGCGAGTTCAGGCACTGTTACTTCGATCCCGAATACGGGATCGATAAACACCTCCTCGTTGGCCTTTTGGCCCGACGGAGTTCCTCTGGGGTCTAGTACCGCGAATTTATACATTTTACCCTTTCTTTTCAAATGACTCTCTGCACTTGGCAGGGTCGTTACACATCCATTGTCCAGTATATCATAAGCAGGTTTGGCTGTCAAGTTCCCGTAATGGTTCAATAACTTGGAACCACTCTCTAAATTAATTTCTCTTGTTTATCTTTTGGCCCGTCAAAGCCCAAATGCTCGTTTTCAAGATACTCAACAAGGCATGTCTCAAGTTCTTTGAGGAGGTCTGTCTCACTAGTTAAATAGTTAAAAGGGAATTCGTGGATATTGACACCGTTGAAATAATAAATTTGATTAGCTTGGAAGCGTTCTTTTAGGTATTGGTAAAGTTTTTCAAAATCAATTTTCCAACCAAGGCTTTTCTCTCCGCCATAAAACAAATTAGAAGCGCCGAAAAAAACAAGATTTCTCTAACCTAAAAAATACCCCAGTGGATAGAGGAAATCAGAATTTGTTTGAGGTAAAAAATTCTCGTCTAGATAGAGCTTTGCTATTCTTCACTCGAAACTTTACAAATCTGAGTTCCTATTTAATCTTTTCTAATTTGCCCCCCCTAATAATCTCTGCTACTGACCCACCTACCCGGTCGCCATTAGAATCAATGGTTATTAAACCAGAAGCACCCTGCCAGTCTTTAATTGAGTGTCCCCAAGCAGCGATTTTCTCACCATCATAGCCAACCGCTTTAATAGCATCTTTTATGAGATAAACAACATCATATTCTGTCTGGGCAAAGCTCTGGTAAGGCACATCTGAACCGTATTTGTCTTTATAAGCCTTTATTACGTGCTGAAATTTAGAATTAGTAGGGTCAACTTTAAATTCTGATGCCCAGGCTCCTTCTAAAAGATCCTTGTTGTCTGCCAAAAATGGTTCCCCAGTCATTGGGTCATTAATAATCAACTGAATTTTCCAACCCATTTCTTTAATTTGTTTAAGAATAATATTGCCAGTATTGGGATTGAGTGGATTAATAAACAAAACATCTGGATTTTGTTTTTTTAATTTGGTTAATGGTGTTTTAAAATCTCGAGTGCCCGGAAGAAATTCTTCCTTTATAACTTTACCTCCCAAACGAGTGAAGTTAGTCGTAAAAGCTTTGTATACTCCCTGAGTAAAGTCGTCCTGCTCTGATATAAAAGCTACTTTTCTTTTGTCTTGGCCATAAGCTAGATTAGCAAAAACTAGCCCCTCAGCTGTTACGGTCGGGTAGATTCTAAAAAAGAAAGGGCTTTTGCCAGAAAGTTCCATACTATTGGCCCCAGGAGAGATTATGGCAACCTTAGCTGCTTCTGCGATAGGAAGAGCGGCCAGAGATTCATTACTGCACAAAGTTGTAATTACTTTCACCTTATCAACATTTATCAACTTTTGAGCAGCCGTGGCCCCATCTTGCCCACTACATTTGCCGTCTTCAAAAATAATTTCCATTAATTTCCCCCCAATCCCCCCTTTTTGGTTTATTTCATCAACAGCTAATTGTGCAATTTGGTTTAAGGGGACACCATATACAGCTCCATCTCCCGTTATTGGCCCAATAAAGCCAATTTTTATTGTCCCTGGATCTTGGGCACCCTGTCTAAGGTAACCCCAGATAATAAAAACTGCTAGTAGTACAACAATTATGGATAAAATAATGATATTTTTCTTCACACAAAAAGTTTAACAAATAAAGGATGAGATGTCACTGTTTTATTTTGCTTCGTAAACCAGAGATCTTCCAGCCTATTCAAAACAAAAAAACATGCCAAAAAAGCAACGCAAATTGTTAGCCCGTTTAATGGATGAAGTTAAAACTCGTCTAGATCAATTTATTTTGTTTATCTTTGGGCTCATCAAACCCTAGATGTTCGTAGGCGCGGGGAGTGGCGAGGCGACCGCGGGGGGTGCGTTCGAGGAAGCCGAGTTGGATGAGGTAGGGCTCATTAACATCTTCGACCGTCTCCTCTTCTTCGGAGAGAGCCGTGGCGACGGTGCCGAGGCCAACTGGTCCGCCGTTAAATTTGGTGATGATGACTTCGAGTAATTTGCGATCTGATTCACTTAAACCCAGCTCGTCAATGCCTTGCATGGCCAACGCTTCTTTGACGGTTTTGGTTTCAAGCGGTTTCTTGGAAATTTGGGCATAATCGCGACAACGTTTGAGAAGGTGGTTGGCTAAGCGGGGAGTGAAGCGACTGCGCCGGGCAATCTCGGCGCTGGCCTCATCGCCAACCTCAATTTCTAGTAAACCAGCTGAACGCCGGATGATTTGTTTAATCTCGTCTTCGGTATAAAATTCCAGTCGATAGGTGCCTCCTGAAAAGCGAGAACGGAGCGGGGCCGAGATCATGGCGACGCGGGTGGTGGCGGCAATCAGGGTAAAAGGAGGTAAATCAATTTGAATCACGCGCGCGCCCGGTCCTTTACCAATGACAATATTAAGCACGCCAGCTTCCATGGCCGGGTAGAGCACCTCCTCAATCATTTTATTGAGGCGGTGAACCTCGTCGATAAAGAGAATATCGCCAGGCGAAAGATTGGTTAAGATTGAGGCGAGGTCGCCCACCTTCTCGATGGCGGGGCCGGAGGTGGCCTTAATCGGTGTGCCCATTTCGTGCGAAATTAAGTAGGCGAGCGTGGTTTTACCCAGCCCGGGCGGACCATAAAAAAGCAAGTGTTCTGGCGGGTGCGAGCGTTCTTTGGCCGCCTGAAGCAAGATTTTTAGGTTATCTTTGATCGCTTGCTGGCCCACATATTCGTCCCAAGCCTTGGGCCGGAGGGAGCGATCTAAAAAAACATCATTGGTTATACTTGACATAGAAATTCTTTTGTGCTAACATAGAGCAAGACAATCAAGCTCACAAATCTCTAAACAATCTAGGTCGATTTATCGACCTAACGGGTCTTTTTGATAGGATGTTTCGGTTCCCACCCTAGCAGTGGACCAAACGGAGACTCTCCTGGATAATTCTCCTAACTTTAGTTGCATAACGAAAGAGATTGTTTAGAGATTTGTTATCTTGATTATTCTTTTGGTAAAGAGCTAAATTATTTCTTCGGTCAAATCAATCACGCGACCCAATTCGTCCATAGTGGTTTCGCCCTTGATCACTTTCAGAATACCATCTTGGCGCATATCAAGAATTTTTTGCGGAATGGCGGAAATTTTGATTTCTTTTTCGTTCGGGTTAGTAATGGTGGCTTCGGCGACCGCGTCGTCCATCACAATGGCCTCGAAAATACCTTCGCGCCCTTTAAAACCAGTGCCGTGACATTTTTCGCAACCGACATTTTTGTAAATTTTTATTTCGGCCGGGATTAATTCCGGACGTTTCTTTTTAATACTGGCCAAAACTTTCTCGATCAGCTCTTTGGCCCAAGGTTCTGGCTCAACTTCTTGTTTGCAATGCTCGCAGAGTTTGCGCAGAAGTCGTTGGGCGATGGAGAGGGTGAGAGCGGAGGTGATAATTTTGGCATTAACACCCAGATCGATTAAACGGGGGATAGCACCTTGAGCGTTATTGGTATGCAAAGTTGAGAAAACTAAGTGGCCCGTGAGAGATGATTGCACGGCAATCTTAGCGGTTTCGGGGTCACGGATTTCGCCGACCATGATAATGTCGGGGTCCTGACGCAGGGCACTACGGAGACCAGAGAGGAAGGTGTAACCTTGTTGGCGGTTAACTTGAGTTTGGTTAACACCCTCGAGATGATACTCAATCGGATCCTCAATGGTAATGATTTTGCTTTCGGTTGAATTAACTTCACGCAAGAAGGAGTAAAGAGTGGTTGTTTTACCCGAACCCGTCGGACCAGTGAGAAGGACGAGGCCGTTGGGTTTATGAATTTCTCGTTTGAAGACCTCGAATAGCTCCGGCTCGATCCCCAATTTTTCGAAGGTGACATTAATTGATTCGGGATTAAGGATACGCATCACGACTGATTCGCCATAAGCGGAAGGGATGACCGAAGCGCGAATTTCAATCTCGGTATTTTTGAGAGCGATACTGAAACGGCCATCTTGGGCTGCTTTTTTGACATTCAATTTCATGCCCGAGACCAATTTGAGTCGAGAAATAACTTGAGTGTAAATTTTGGCGGGGAAGGTGGCGACATCTTCGAGGACGCCGTCCAGGCGATAACGCAAACGAATATCATTTTGTTCGGGTTCGATATGGATGTCTGAGGCCTCACTCACCAAACCGCCGGCCATAATAATTTCTAAGATGCCAGAGATACCGCCTTCTTTCTCGGCGAGGGCGCTTTCTTTTTCTAATTCAGAAGCGATATCTTTGAGAGTTTTGAATTTTTCTGAATACTCGGTGATAATTTCGCTAGAGATTTCGATCAGGCCGGCGCGCGAACGGTCAGACTTAGAAACTTCCGCATATTTTTCCCAGGCACTCTCGAGTCCGGGTTCAGAGGCGAGATAGACGGAAACATTGAAATTTTTACTCTTTAATTCATCAATGAGTGTTTGGGTTTCATTTTTTTCGGGTGAGACAATCGCGAGATTAAGATTTTTACCATTAAGATGAAAAGCGGCAATGCCGGCATGGCGTGCTTCTAATTCGGGGATTAAACGCAAAGCGTCAGTGTTGATGAGGGTTTTGGAGAGATCGAGATAGGGGAGATGATAATGGTCAGCCATTACTTGAGCCAATTCTTCGGCCTCTTTGGCCTTAAGTTCGTCGATTTGACGATCACTGGTTTGGCTAGTTTGGTTTTTGTTTTGCTCGTCGCTCATTTTTATTATTTTACCGCTTTTCCTAATTCATTACTAGCACTTTGGTTAATTGGCGCAAATCAAAAGAGTGGATAAGTCCTTGAAATAAGCCATATGTTGCCATTTTGGTCAAATCTGCTTGACAGCGAAATCTGCTTATGCTATACTAAATAATAGGATAAAGTAATGGTTGGTTTGGGAAAATGGCCCCGTCCGAGACGGTTGGCCTGAAGGAGAATACCATGAAGCACTTTGCCATTATGTTCGCAGTGTTGTTGGCGGTGTCGGCGATGGCGTCGGCGCAGCAGATCGTTACCTGGGGTGGCGGGACTTCGTACAAGGTCTCGAGTCGCTCGGCCCCGCCGATCGTGACGGCGGTGCCGATGTCGGTCACGCCGGTTCCGGTGGCGTACGCCTCGACTCCGGCGACAGTCGCGGGGGGCATCAATGGCCACCTCGATTCCTATCGTCGGCCACAGGAAGTGGTCGGCGAGCAGGAGTTGCGGGTCGAAAACGATCGCACGGACAATTATGTTCGGGCGTCGGAGCTCGACCGCCGGGCCACGCAAGACGCTCAGCGTTTTGCGATCGAACGGGCGCGGTTGGACCAGCAGATGGTCCGCGACGCTCAGCGGTATGAAATCGAGCGTCGGCGGGAGGTGCAGCGTTCGGCCGAAAGTTGGTCAAGGATGATCAACGACTGGCGTCGGCAGTCGGCGCGCCAGGCCGAGGACCAGCGCCGGGCCAACGATCGTGAGCGGGAGCGAATCTCCCGGTCGTTGAAAGACCTCGGTCAGGCTTCGGCCGATTTGGGCAAGGCTTGGGCGCAAGCGCGTCCGAAGCCGGCGACCCGCCCGCGATAATTGCGGGCACAAGTATGAGAGCGTTTCGGCGCTCGGGAAGAGGTATCTCTTCCCGAGCGCCTTTTCTTTTTAGCTTGTTTTGCTACGATTAACCCTATGGAATAATTCGCTATATTCCACAGGGTAAATGAAAATTATTTCTAAATCACTTGAAGAGACGCAAAAGTTTGCTCACGATTTTTTAGTGGAATTTAATGCTGGTACGAAGTCGCATTTAGCTACGCAAAAAACGACTTCTCACCATCTCCAGCTGGTGGCGACAGTTTTATTATTGCAAGGGGATTTGGGTTCGGGCAAGACGACTTTTACCCAAGTTTTGGCGCGAGAATTGGGGGTTAAAGAAAATTTAACCAGCCCCACTTTTGTTTTAATGAAAAGCTATAAAATCTCGCCAATGGCTACTGAGAGGCTTAGCCTCTCAGTGAAGAATTTGGTTCATATTGACGCTTACCGCCTAACTTCGGGGGCTGATTTGCGAAATTTGGGTTGGGGCGAGTTGATTAAGAACCCCGATAATTTGATTATCGTTGAGTGGCCCGAATTGGTGGCCGATTTATGGGACGGTTCAGAGCTTAAAATCAACTTCAAATTCGTTGACGACCAAACCCGAGAAATGAGCTATACTTAAAAGGTGGCTAAGAGAGCGGAAAAAACCAAAATAGTTCTGATTGACGCGCATGCGATTTTGCATCGGGCTTATCATGCTTTGCCGGATTTTAGTTCAAGTCAGGGTGAGCCAACGGGTGGGCTCTATGGTTTGGCGTCAATGTTGATGCGGATTATCACCGATCTCAAGCCGGATTACCTTTTTGCCTGTTATGATCGGGCCGAACCAACTTTTCGCAAGCAAGTTTACGAAGATTACAAAGCTAAGCGACCGAAGGCCGAGCCCGAATTAATTGCGCAAATTATTCGCTCGCGCGATATTTTTACAGCACTTCATATTCCCATTTATGATCAACCTGGGTTTGAAGCCGATGATATTATTGGGACTTTGGTGAAAAAATTAACGAAAGGGCTTGGAGGCGAAACCTCGAAGCACCCGGAGGTTTTGCCTCCAAGCCCTTTATCCACGCAAATTATCATTGCTTCGGGGGATATGGATACTCTGCAATTGGTTGATGATGATCGGGTGGTGGTCTTCACTCTTAAAAAAGGTTTGAATGATACGGTAATTTATGACGAAAAATTGGTGCGCGAACGTTACGGTTTCGAACCCAAATTTCTAATTGATTACAAAGGTTTGCGGGGTGACCCCTCGGATAATATTATCGGGGTGGAGGGGATTGGCGAGAAAACGGCGACAACTTTGATTCAAGAATTTGGGGCGATTGAAGATCTTTACAAAAAATTAAAATCGAAAAATGGCGAAGCCGGTTTTTTGGCAAAAGGGATTAAACCGCGAATTATTGAAATTTTAAAAAATAACGAAGAAGAGGCGATTTTTTCAAAAACTTTGGCCACGATTCGAACGGATGTTGAAATTGATTTCAAATTAACCGCGCAAACTTGGGCCGAAACTTTTGATACGGCGGAAGCGGAAAAATTATTTAACGAGTTGGAATTTCGCACTTTGATTGGGCGGGTGAAGAAGCTGAAAGCACTTGGAAGCGAAACCTCGAAGCGCCCAGAGGTTTCGCTTCCAAGTGCCGATTTTAAAGAACTTGCCATTGCCATCTGGCTGATCAATTCTGATTTAACCAACCCTAAATCTGAAGATATTATTAATTACCCTCAAGAAAAAATTCTTCCTGATTTAGAAAAGCTGGGCTTGAAAAAAGTTTATGAAGAAATTGAATTACCTTTAATCCCAATTCTCGAACAAGCCCAATCGCGGGGGATTAAGGTTGATAAAAAATTATTGAGTGAATTATCGAAAGATTATCATCTTAAACTCACTAAATTAGAAAAAAATATTTATAAATTAGCTGGAGCCGAGTTCAATATTAATTCTCCCAAGCAACTTGGTGAAATTTTATTTATCAAACTCAACCTATCAATTAAGGGTCTCAAAAAAACGGCAGGTGGGAGTCAATCAACCCGCGAATCTGAACTCGTTAAGCTGAAAGATGCTCATCCGATTATTGTCGAAATTTTGGCTTATCGCGAATTACAAAAACTTTTATCCACTTATATTGATAATATCCCCAAACTCTTGGATGAGAACAATGTTCTGCATGCCACCCTCAACCAGACGGGCACGACGACCGGGCGGATGTCCTCGTCTAATCCTAATGTCCAAAATATCCCCACTCGAGATGAGCAGGGGGCGGTGATTCGCAACGCTTTTGTGGCGCGGGAGGGCTACGAGCTAATGGCTTTTGATTACTCGCAAATCGAATTGCGGGTTCTTGCCGTTTTGTCGGAGGATCCCGATTTGGTGAGGATTTTTAAAGCGGGCAAAGATATTCACTCATCAGTGGCGGCCAAAGTCTTTGGTGTTAAAGAGGGGGCGGTGACCAAAGAAATGAGACGACGGGCCAAAGTGATTAATTTTGGCATTATCTATGGGATGGGAGTTAACGCGCTCAAGGCTAATTTGGGGACAACTCGCGACGAGGCCCAGCAATTTATGGATAATTATTTTGCTTCCTTCCCGACGATTAAAAAGTATTTTGAATTAGTGATCGCTGGCGCGCGTGAACGCGGTTACACGGAAACTTTGTTTGGTCGTCGCCGTTATTTGCCAGCGCTTCGTTCGCCTTTACCGCAGATTAAAGCTGGTGCCGAACGGATGGCGATGAACGCGCCTTTGCAGGGGACAGCGGCTGACATTATCAAGTTGGCGATGATTCGGGTTGATCAGGATATTAAGGAGGCGGGCTTAGAAAATGATGTTTTCCTCCTGCTTCAGATTCATGACGAGCTGATCTTTGAAGTTAAGAAAGAGGTGACAGCTCGCGCTTTGCCAATAATTAAGAAGGCAATGGAACAGGTTGTGGATATCCCCGTGCCAATTGAAGTCTCTTCGGCGGTAGGCCCTCGTTGGGGCGAATTAGAGAAATAGGGCCGATTTTATCCCCAGCTTTATCCACATTTGTCAACGCTTGATTTTTTGGGCTCTAGCCTTTATGATGAGGAGGCAAGATTAATTGCAAAACCCATATAAAGGTCGTTTATTAAATTTTTATTGAATTTTCAAAATGAAAAATTACGTTATTGTTGCCATCATTATCATCCTCATCATTATCGGTGTGGTTTGGTTCAAAATGAAGAACCCAGCGACTCCAGTTGTTCCTGAAGAGGAGGTCTTGACCACCGAACCAGCGACGACCGAAACTCCGGCTGGTGAGGAAATGACCCCAGCTGAAACTCCGGCTGAGACGACCGAAACCCCAGCGGCTCAATAGTCTTAATTTAGGATTATTAACAATGCCCCGCCATAAGGTGGGGCATTGTTAATTTCTGGAAGAAGTTTATAATTAGTTGTATGGAGTTAGTCGTTATTAATTATTTTGATGTTTTTATTGGTCTTTCGTTAGCCGTTTTGTTTGGAGCCCTTTTGGGGATGGAGCGTAATTTGGCCGGCAAGATGGCGGGGATGCGGACTTTTGCTTTAGTGAGTTTGGGCTCGGCTTTATTTGTCGATATTTCACGCTTGATTATTGCTCAAGCGACGGTTACGACCAATTATGATCCGTTGCGGATGGCTTCGCAGATTGTGGTGGGTATCGGTTTTATTGGCGCAGGACTCGTCGTTTTTCGGGGTACTCACTTAACCGGCGTAACCACGGCGGCTGGTGTTTGGGTGGCCGCTGGCGTGGGGATGGCCTGCGGTTTTGGTCTCTACACTCTCGCGTTATTTGCGGTTGGTCTCTCGTTAATAATTTTTACCGTTCTCTGGGTGATTGAGCGTGACTATGTTCAAGATGATTTAGCTAAAAAACTAGGCCGAGAAAAAACGATCAAAGAGGCGAATGGTGAAGAACCTAAATAATCGAGATTTAGAGCTCAAGAAAATTCGCGATGAGGTTTTGGCTTTGACCACCTCGCCTTTGTACGAGTATCGAACGACCAATAACTATCTCCCCGTTATTGGTGAGGGTAATCACGAAGCTAAGATTATTTTTATTGGCGAGGCCCCCGGTCGAAATGAGGCTAAAACCGGCCGACCTTTTTGTGGGTCGGCCGGCAAGATTTTAGATGATTTGTTGTTGGGGGTGGGGATAAATAGACCTGATGTTTATGTCACTAACATTGTGAAAGACCGGCCCGAAAATAATCGCGACCCTTTGCCGGACGAGATTACGATTTATAGCCCATTCTTGGATCGCCAGATAAATATTATCCAACCACAGGTGATTGCTACCTTGGGGCGTTACTCGATGGGTTATATTATGACTAAATTTGGTTTGGCCGATGTTCTTTTGCCAATCTCTAAGAGGCACGGTAAAGAATTTCAAGCCGAAGCCGATTATGGTAAAGTGTCTATTATACCGCTCTACCACCCTGCCGCCGCGATTTATGACCGCTCGCTCCTTGCCACCTTACAACAAGATTTTAAAATTTTAGAGAAATATAAGTAAAATATGAAAGGTAAAAGGAGAATTAATTTATCAAAAGCTATTGTTAATTTTGAAGAGTTTGCTGTTCGGCGGATTTGGGATGAGAGTAATGAAAAATGGCTATTTAGCGTTGTCGATGTTATTGTGATTTTAACCAATAGCCCTCGACCGAGAAAATATTGGAATGCTCTAAAAACTAAGCTAAAACAGGAAGGCAGTGAGTTGTCCCCAAAATTGGGACAACTGAAATTAAAAGCTAGCGATGGCAAGTATTACCTGACAGACATTGCCGATACGGAGACACTCTTTCGTATTATCCAATCAATTCCTTCTCCCAAAGCTGAACCATTCAAGCTTTGGCTGGCTAAGGTTGGCTATGAACGGCTACAAGAAACGGTTGATCCGGAATTGGCGGTTAATCGAGCGCGAGATTACTGGCAACAGGCTGGCCGTTCAAGTAAATGGATTGAACAGCAAATGCATGGGCAGGAGACAAGAAATAAATTGACCGATTATTGGCAAGAAAATGATGTTAAAAAAGGGGTTGAGTATGCGACTTTAACTGATATTATACGCCAAGAATGGAGTGACTTAACAACTAGACAACATAAAAATATCAAAGGGCTTAAGCGTCATAATTTGCGCGATAATATGACCGAAGCTGAACTGATTTTTACTGCCCTGGCCGAATTATCCACCACTCAAATTGCTCAGGTCGAGAAAGCGGTAGGGTATAACCAAAATGCTCAATCGGCCAAAAGGGGCGGTCGAATTGCTGGTGATGCTCGCCAAGCTTTGGAAGAACGGATCGGTAAAAAGATAGTAAGCGGGGAGAATTTTTTAGCGCCCAAAAAAGAAACAAGAAAATTAAAATAATGACTCAAAAACTTAAAATTTATTCATGGAATGTAAACGGCATCCGGGCGGTGGTCAGGAATGGTTTTACCGAGTGGTTGAAAGATGAAAAACCAGATATTGTTTGTTTGCAGGAGATTAAAATAACTAACGAGGATATAGACAAACATAAATTCTCCGCCCAAGGCGGACCAGCCGTGGGCTGGGATTTTGCTGATTATCACGAATATTGGCATCCGGCCGAGAAGGCGGGGTATAGCGGGACGGCAGTTTTAACCAAAGAAGAACCAATGGCGATTAGTAGAGGATTTGTTGTTCCCGGAGGCAAGTCCGCTCAAGGCGGACCATCTCATAATTCGAGAGACGATGAGGGTCGAATTATTTCGCTGGAATTTGAGAAATTTTATTTGGTCAACACTTATTTCCCTAATGCGAATCACGAATTATCGCGTCTGGGTTTTAAAGAAGAATTTAATAAAAAATGGCTTGAGTATGTGAAGAAATTAGAAAAAAAGAAACCGGTAGTGACCGGTGGTGATTTTAATGTGGCGCACGAAGCGATTGATTTGGCTCGGCCCAAAGATAATGAGGGTAATGCCGGGTTTACTAAAGAGGAGCGAGCTTGGGCTGATAAATTTATTAAAAATGGTCTGATCGATACTTTCAGACTAATTCATGGCAATGAGACGGGAAAATATTCGTGGTGGAGTTATCGGATGATGTGTCGAGCCAAAAATATCGGTTGGCGGATTGATTATTTTTTGGTTAGCGAGAAGTTGAAAAATCAGATTAAAGACGCTTTTATTAGTGATACCGTGCTCGGCTCTGATCACGCGCCGGTTGGCCTTGTGCTTGAAGTTTAATTTTTTTATCCTAACCCTATATACCAAATACTAATCCCTAAATACTATGTTAGTTCTCATCCATGGCAATGACGAGATAAAAAGCCGAGCGAAATATAACGCCCTGGCCCAATCGTTGTTGGCGAAAAATCCGGAGGCGAGTTTATTTAAATTAAGTAGCGAAAATTTTAGCGTCAGTGCGCTAGAGGAATTAACTAAGGGGCAGGGATTATTTTATCAAAAATTTATTGTTGAGGGAGACAATCTTTTTTCTCTTGATAAGGAAAATAAGGAAATAAGCGAACAGGCGAGCGAGTGGCTTCGACCAATGGCGGAGTCAGAAAATGTTTTTATTCTTTTAGAAAATAACCCGGACGAGAAGATTTTAGAAAAGTTAAAAAAACTCACAACTAAAGAACAGGAGTTTTCGAAGAGGGGGGCATCGACCGGGAGACTTTATGGTGGGGTGCCCGGCTTTAATATCTTCTCCATTACTGACGCCTTCGTGGCGCGCAATAAAAATCGGGCGTGGGCTCTTTACCAAGAGGCCTTGATGATGGGAATTAGCGCCAAGGAGATTTTATGGAAATTGATTTGGTCCGTCAATAATTTATTGCTCGTTAAAAATACGAAAGAGGTGAGTCGGCTCAAAATGAAACCTTACCCGTTGACCAAAGCGAAGGCCTCGGCGAAAACTTTTTCTAATGACGAGCTCAAAAAGTTCTCGGCTGGCTTTCTTGACCTTTACCACACGACTTATCTCGGCACTGATGAATTTGAGTTTGGGTTGGAAAGAATCCTGCTAAGTGTTTGAAATTCTTGAAATTTTTGTTATTATCTCTTTGTTTATCCGCTCATAGCTCAGCTGGTAGAGCAGCTCCCTTTTAAGGAGACGGTCGCAGGTTCGATTCCTGCTGAGCGGACAAAAAACAAAAGACCGGGCAAGCCGGTTTTTTGTTTATAGTGGTAGGTCAAAGGCGAAAAGTCCGGAGCCAAGAAGCATTAAAGAAATGGCGATGGCCAGCATCACGAACAAGTAATCAGCCGAAATCGGCATTTTTGCCTTATCTTTAAAACGAATCACTAGATAACCCAAGAGCTCAAGTCCGATTAAGAGGGCGACTATTTGAGTAAAAAGACCGACGACGAGTAAAGCGCCCAACAAAGACTCCCAAGCGCCAATTAGTCTAATTAGGCGAGGCGAGAGGCTCGAGTTCGGAGCGGGAGTTTGAGGTCTAATTAGTTCACGCAGGCCGTAGCTTAAAAAAGTACCTCCCAAAGCTAAGCGCAACAAAAGCGGAGCGATTGAGCCAAAATCCAATAAGGCTGGAAATAAACTTAACATAATGCTATTTTAGCAAAATGAAGATGGAAAGTAAAAAGATAATTATCTTGCCCGACATTCGCAGTTCTTTAAATGTCGGTTCGATTTTTCGCACAGCAGATGCGGTGGGTATTGATAAAATTTATTTAACTGGCTACACGCCAGCGCCGGTGGACAAATTTGGGCGAATTGACAAACAAATTGCTAAAACCGCGTTGGGGGCCGAAAAGACGATCGCTTGGGAAAAAGTTGAAAGTTTGCCCAAATTACTGACCAAATTAAAAAAAGAGAAGTTTTATTTAATTGTGGTTGAGCAAGACGAGGAGTCGGTTGATTATAAAAAAGTGATGGCCCAAGCTAAAACCGCTTTTATCTTCGGCAACGAAGTCGAAGGTTTGCCTAAAAAAGTTTTAAAAAAATGTGATGTGATTGCCGAGATTCCCATGAAAGGGGAGAAAGAATCTCTTAATGTCGCTGTCTCGGCGGGGGTGGCATTGTTTCGGATTTTGGATAATGGTTGATAGATAATGAACTAAGTATTAGTAATTACGGGAGAAAGGAGTCTCACGACCCTCGCCGTTCTTTTTTTTGAGTGAGGAGTGGATGCTTGACATTTAAATTGGCTGTAACACACTGTATTACAGTATTATAAATAAGCAAGTAAAAATATGCGTAGCATTATAAACATTTCATTACCCCCGAATTTGGCTCGGGAGGTGCGGAGGGAGGTCAAAAAAGGTGATTATGCGTCAACTAGCGAATTTTTTCGCCAGCTTTTGCGGTCGTGGAAATACCAACAGTTATTGGCCGATATCAAAGCTAGCCGAAGAGAATTTGCTTCTGGCAAAGGGGTGATTTTAAAATCTTGGGATGACCTCGATAAATAGAAATACCTATGATTGCGATTCTCTTTTCACCAAGGTTTCGGCGACAATACAAAAAATTACCGATCGAGGAAAAAGAATTGTTTAAAGTCAAAGGTCAAATTTTTGAGATAGACCCATTTGACCCTCGGTTAAGAACGCACAAGCTCCATGGTGACCTGAAGGATTGTTACGCTTTTTCTGTTAGTTTTGGGATTAGGGCAGTCTTCGAATTTCCCGACAAAAAAGACCATCCATTTTCTTTCCATTGGTGACCACGGAATTTACGATTAGTTTTTATTTCATAAAACTGAAATGGTAAATGCCGCACCCTAGACATTTGTTACTTTTGACATTTGGAGCAGTAGTGTGTACCTCTCCCCAGGTGTTTTATTTTTTGAATTGGGTGATCGCAAACTTGGCAGGGTTGACCGGCTCGGCCATAGACTTTGAGGTAGGGGACAAAACCGCCAAGCGAACCATCGCTTCGACGGTAGTCGCGGGAAGAAGTACCTTTCTTTTGGATGGAAAGTTTAAGGACCGCAATAATTTTTTCGCGTAATTTTTTAATTTGAACCGGCTTTAGGGTTTGGGCCTTTCGCGTGGGCAAAAGTTTGGCCAGAAAACAACTTTCATCGGCATAGATATTGCCAATCCCCGTGATCAAGGTTTGGTCGAGCAAAATTTGTTTAATCGTCCGGTTGGGATAATGTTTAAAAATATCAATCATGGCTTGGTCGGTAAAAAGTTTTGACAATGGTTCAAACCCAAGATTTTGGGTGAGGTTTTTAAGCTGGGTATCATCAACTAAACGCACCCAGCCAAATTTGCGGAGGTCGTTAAAATATAGATGTGAACCATCGGTAAATTCGAAAATAATTCGGGTGTATTTTGACGGTTGTTTTTCGGTCATCTGGTCGTTGGGGTGGCCTCCTGTCACTACTTGTCCAAGGACTACCCTTGGAATAAAAATTAATTGGCCGGTTAATTTGAGATGGATGGCCAGGGCCGTGGTATCGGTTAAGTCTATTATTAAAATCTTCGCCTGACGCGAGACTGACTTAATAACCTTACCTACAATTTCTTTTTCAAAAACTTTCACTGATAACGGTGCCACGGTCTTGGGCCACAGGACTTTAACTTTTTTAATCCTCAAGCCAACAATCACGCGACCCAATTCGCGTTTTAAGGTCTCGACCTCTGGTAATTCGGGCATAGTTTCAGCATAACAAAAAATAGAACTGGTGCCAACGATCAACGTTGGAATTCCACCGGTTCAGGAAGGAGTGCGCCTCATGGCCTGAAAACTCTCATCAGGACCCACCCGTCTTAGCTCTTGCTGATGGGCTATTTGGCTTCCACTTCCTCCCTCTTGATATCTTAAGAGATTTAGGGTGAATTTGCAACAATTAAATTAGGACTTTTTCTATTTCTTCCCTTGCCACTTCATAATCGCTCCAAGGAGTTTTTTTGCCACCAGCCTCTATTAAGTAGGGATCAGTGCCTTTGCCGGTGATGATCACAACATCACCAGCACCGGCGAGTTTGATCGCGGAGTTAATCGCTTGGCGGCGATCTAAAATTATTTGAAACGGTTTGGTGATACCAGTGGCTACCTCTTTGATAATTTGTTCGGGGTCTTCGTCGTAAGGATCTTCGTTGGTTAAGATAATATCGTCGCAAAAAGTGTTGGCCACTTGGCCCATCTGGGGGCGCTTCCATTTGTCGCGACCACCACCACAAGAGCCGAGGACGCAAATTTTGCGTTTGCTCCCTAGGGCTTCATAGGCCTTCGTGAGTGAATCGGCGGTGTGCGCGTAATCAACAATCACTTCGAAATTTTGCTTGGAGTGGCCAGAAATCACTTGTTCCATTCGGCCGGGGATAATTTTTAAATTTTTTAAGGCTTGATTAATTGTTTCTTTCTCGACACCTAGGGCCTCAGCCATTTTGGCGGCGGCGGTAAGATTATAGCGGTTAAATTGGCCGGGGAGGACGGTTGGGGGGTAGGCTTCGGTATCGGCCAGCGTAAATTTTATAATTTGGGCTTGGGGCGCGAGTTGGGCAAATTTATCAGACTCTTGGTCGTCGGTATTAAGGATCAAGATTTTGTTTGATTTGGGTGAATTATTTAAAGCGCGGGCATAAGCGAGTTTGGCATCAAGGTATTTTTCGTATGAACCGTGCGATTCAATATGCTCGGGGGAGATATTGGTAAAAATTAAACCATCAAGATTGATAAATTTATGACGAAAAGTTTTTGCGCCTTCGGAGGTCGTTTCTAAAACGGCAAACTCGCATCGGGCGGAGACGGCCTGACGCAAAAATTTTTGCATAAACATTCGGCCCGGCATACTCATTTTGTAAAGATTGCGAATCGTTTTGTCGCCGATCTTAAATTGCAAGGTTGAAGTGGTGGCCACTTTATAACCAGCGGTTTCTAAAATTTGGGCCAAGATCTCGGTCGTGCTGGTTTTGCCCTTGGTGCCGGTGACAGCGATGACTTTGATTCGACGCGAAGGAAAGCGGTAAATCAAGGCACCCAATAAAGCCAGTTTATAATGATAAATTGGCTGAAAAAATCGAAAAACTTTTTTCGGGGTTATTTTTTTTATTAAATTTAATGTTTTTTCAAGCATAATATAAAATTCTAAATACTAAATTCAAATCTCCTAAACTCAAATTCTTTATTTGTGATTTGTAATTTCATATTTGGTATTTGTTTAGAATTTAGTGCTTATGATTTAGTGTTTAACTGTTAATGAAGCTTCTTTAGTGCTTCTTTAATTTTTTCGCCGGTGTCGGTAATTTCGTTGGGGATTTTTTTGAGTGCTTCACGGGCCTCGCGTGTTGAGTAGCCCAACGCTTCCATGGCCATAATCGCTTCAGCTTCTTGGTCGAGACTATTATTGCCATCCTCCAACGTGCCAATTTTGTCGCGTAATTCTAGCACAATTTTCTCGGCTATCTTTCGGCCAATACCTGAGACTTGGGTGAGGTAGCTGGTATTGTTTGAAGAAATCGCTTTACGCAAAGTTTCAGGCGGGGCGAGCGAGAGAATCGAAAGCGCGCTTTTGGGGCCAACCCCCGAAATGCCAATTAGCAGTTCAAAAAAATCAAGTTCCGTCTGATCAATGAAACCATACAAATCAAGCGCATCTTCTCTTACCACAAGGTGAGTCAGAAGAGTAACGGTTTCAGTTTGGCTCTTGAGCTGTGAAGTTGTTTCAGTTGAGACAAAAACCTTATAACCCACCCCGCCCACCTCCAAAATCACGAAGCGCCCCTCGTGGCGAGCAATTTTACCTGTTAGTTGACCAATCATTCCCTAATAATACAATAGTGGAGCCAAAGCGCCAAATGGCCACATCTGAGCTTGCTTTTAATAAGAAAATGTCGTAAGCTACTAGCACTATGCCAATTATCAAATCAGCCAAAAAGGCGTTGCGGGGTTCGAAGGCCAAAAAAGTTTTTAATGACCGTCGTGCCAAAGCGATGAAGCTTGCAATTAAGGGGGTTAAGAAATTAACCGGCTCGGAAGCCCAAAAAGAATTAGCCAAGGCTTACCAAGCCATCGACAAGGCGGCTAAGCGGGGGATTATCAAAAAGAACACCGCGGCCCGCAAAAAGTCACGGTTAGCCAAGTCAATCAAAATCACCAAATAATCAAAAAATCCCCAACTTGGGGATTTTTTGATTGCTTGCACCGAGCGAGCTTTTGCCAAAAGAGAGTCGAAGTGTCCCCTCGACAGGAGTCGAACCTGTATTACGAGCTTCGGAGGCCCGTGTTCTATCCATTAAACTACGAGAGGAGAAAAGCGAGTCGAAGGGTGCCCCCGGAAGGAATCGAACCTTCATTACCAGATCCGCAATCTAGCGTTCTATCCATTAAACTACGGGGACGATATTAATTTGCTGACAGGGTAAACTTTACCACAAATTGGCTAAAAGCCAAAGGCTTCAAAAATTCCTTCAATGAAGGTCTCTTGATGCTTTTCTTCTTCACCAAACTCGAGCAAGGCTTGGCGAACCGCTTCAGGTTCGAGCCCGATAATCGGAATATGGATATTGGGAACAAACATTCGCTGGTAGTGGAGGATCAAAGTTGGTGGTTTATTTTCTTTAGTCTCTTCAACCCAAAATGAACGGATTTTTTCGTAAGTAAAAAGCTCTTTATTTAATTGCACCCCGCGTTTGTCAATTTTAACGAGCACTTGAGTGTCGGCCGGCCGACGTTCGTGATAGTAGAGGGAGAAGGCGCCGAGAGCGATAATCACGGTCAAAAGTAAATTGCCGAAAATGAGGGCAATCACGCCGGCAAAAAAGGCGAGAATAATCAAACCCCAAAACCAATCCTCGCTCCGTTCGATCGGTTCGCGACTATACGATTCCCATTCCATAATTGGTTCAATGGCCATAAGTTTTATTTATGTTAAGTATACAACCAAAACAAAATAGAAAGAAGTGAAAAACCTGGCGGACTTGTCCGCCGAAGTTTTCGTGAAGGCGGTATTCATTGTACAAAATTCGAACCTTTTTTGAAAGCAATCCTGACGAAGAAATCTGAAACAATGCGGACGAAGTTTTGCGGAAACAATTTTCTGGGGAAAGGATTCCGCAAAACTTCGGCTGATTCCTTTTTTCTGAATTCGGATGTCGCAAGCGGAGGAGGAGGGGTCTGGGGAGGAATCCTCCGCTTGTTCCTCTTTTTGTTTTGGCGAAATTCGGGCGGGCTAAAAAGATTAAAAACAACCTTTAATATTTTCAATCGCGTTTTTAATCATCAATTTTCTAAAATCGTTGTATGTAATTTCTAACTCGTAATGTATTTTTCTCTTTTTATTTTTCGTTCCAACTTCACCAAAAATGATATTCATTAAATCATCACTTCCGTCGTGAAATCTAAAATCATAATGATTTTTTCCGTGTGCTACACGATGACGAACATTTAATATGGCAGGTACCCCAAATTTAAGACACTAATTCCGTAAAATTATTAGCATAATTTTGTAGAATTAGTCATATGAAAAAAGGATATCGTATTGCCCCAGAAGTTAAAGCGCAAATTATCAATCGAGTTA
>JBAZMZ010000009.1:0-24519 GCA_041649495.1 Minisyncoccota bacterium | reverse complement strand
CCTCTGATTGAGGTTTGCCGACTAAACAATTTGTCGATGACGTAACGCTCAGCCAAAGACAAATGATGATATTGATTTGCCATAACACTATTTTACTAAGTGTTCGGCTTCAAAGGTTAACTAAAGTTTGGAATTTCGCTAATTGTGTATTTCTGACTGATGACATTTCGTCACTTGGCCGGTTTGAGATTAATGCCATTGAAAGATGGCGCTACATGGGAGAATACTAACGATGGGAACATTGCTTACATCCGGTATCCTGCACCTTCTTTCTGGGGGAGAGGAAGTCGTGATCGGGGCGACCGACGGAACCGAAACACTTGCGGGCATCAAAAACGTTTTCGTTACTATCGACTCGGATCTTGGCTTGGATGGAAAATACTGGAGTCGTGGCCAACTCGCCCGGGGTAAGCCGAAGACGTCGGTCGAGGTCTTCCGGATGGTCAAAGACGCGACATTCGAGCAAATATTTGACTTGCCGCTCGGTCGTCCCCGCCAGGACCTTCTGCTTACGCCGGCGCAGGTTAAGCGGTTCTGCTGCGATTATTTTCCATGGCTTTGTCGAGGGGGCTTCACGTTCTTCTTGTCTAAGATAGATCGGAAGTTCATTGTGGGCCGCGTCCGCTTGGACGTCAGTGGCTATCTCCAGCTCCACGCGGGCGTGTCTGCCTTGTCGTACCGCGCCAAAGTCTGGGAGGGTGAGTACCATCATCGGGTCGTTGTCCCGAAACGGTCCTCGTGACCCTTCTCGATCTGTTCTTTTCAGGTTTTCTTAATCCCCCTGGCCTTTAATTGGCTCGGGGGAGTTTGTTTTTTATAAGGGCTAGACTTTTAGGAAAAAACCTGATAACATTAGCCCTGTTATGGATAATGTGGATGAGCGAAAAATTTACGAGTTGGGGTACCTCTTGGTGCCTTATTTGCCGACCGAGGAGGTGGGCAAGAACGTGGAGAGTTTAATTAAGGACAAAATTGAGACGGTGGGTGGAGAAGTAACGAGCGCCTTGGAGCCAGTGATGACCCGTTTGGCCTATGTTATTACCAAAATCATCAATAATAAGCACACCAAGTTCTCTGACGCCTATTTTGGCGCTCTCCGCTTCAAGATTTCACCTGACAAAATTAAGAAATTGGAGGCCAATTGGAAGAAAGACGAGGATATTGTTCGTTTCCTTTTGATTACTCTTCCTAAGGGTTCGGAGAATATTGTGGCCCCCAAGCGAGCATTTGCTCGACGCGAAGATAAGCCGTTTGAAATTGAACGAATTATGCCCAAAAAAGAGGAGGAGCAAGTCGCCTTGTCGGCTGAAGACTTGGACAAAGAAATTGATAAATTAGTTGAGGCTTAAAATATGTATTTAAATAAAGCTTTTATTTTTGGCAATTTGACTCGCGATCCCGAGAAGCGGGCTTTGCCGAGTGGGGCGGCCGTCGCCAGTTTTGCCGTGGCGACCAACCGCACTTGGAAAGATAAAAATGGGGTTAAGCAAGAAGATGTTCAATATCATAATGTTGTCGCTTTTGGGGTTCAGGCCGATTTGATTGCGCAATATCTGCGCAAAGGGAGCTCCATTTTTGTGGAGGGGAGGATGCAGACTCGCAGTTGGGACGCACCCGATGGAACCAAAAAATACCGAACGGAGATTGTCACGGATAATTTCCAGTTTGGGCCCAAACACGATTCTTCAGCCAATTCGACGGGCTCATGGCAAGCCAGTTCTGGGTCAGCCGGGGATGGGCCTAGCCCCTCGTCAGCTTCGAAAACGCCGGCCAATCAACCGCCCGAATTAGAAACAATCCAATACCCCGAAGAAGAAATTAACCCTGACGACATACCTTTCTAATTATGACTTGTCCCGTTAAAATTTTACGGGGCACAAGATAACCACAAAATTATAAATTTAAAATTTTAATGGGATGATCAAAAAAACCAACAACAATTTACGCCAATGCCAATTCTGCACCAACAATGTGGTGGGGGTGGATTATAAAGATGTGGAATTACTCAAGAATTATCTGGACACCCATATGCGCATCAATAAACACCGCAAAACTGGTGTTTGCGCCAAACATCAACGCTCTTTGGCTAATGCCATCAAACGCGCGCGCGAGCTCGGTTTATTGCCTTATTTGGCGGGTTAAAAAATCGAAGTTTTTTAATTTACCCGTTCGACGTAATCGCCAGTGCTAGTATTGAGGCGGATAATGTCGCCCTCATTAATGAACATTGGGACGTTGACAGTATAGCCGGTTTCAACGGTGACTTGCTTGACTCCACCTTGGACGGTGTTGCCCTTAACAGCGGGGGCAGCCTCCGTGACTTTGAGCTCAATTTTAATCGGCACTTCAACCCCTAGAATTTTATCTTGGAAGGAAATTAGGTCAACAATGGTATTTTGCTTAACAAAATGGATTTGTTCGCCAACTTGCTCGGCATCGAGCTTGAAGCGTTGGCTGGGATTTTTCTCTTCGCAAAACCAATACTCACCCTTATTTTCATAAAGATATTTAATTTGGCGTTTCTCCACCTCGGCCTCCTCCGCCTTCTCACTTTGATGAAAGGAGACTTCCATTACCTTGCCGGTTAGCAAGTTTTTCATTTTGACGGCATTGACCGGTTTGCGTTGCTGTTTGCGAAAGACGTGCGAGGTCAAGATCTCAAACGGCGCACCCTCATAGACAATTACCTTACGTTCTTTAATTTCGTTGTATTCTAACATGACGATAGGATTTTACTCTTCTTCTTCCTTATCGTCAACCGGTTCACCGCTGAGTAAAGGTTTTAATTTCTCTACTAGCTCTTCCTTTAGATCCGGCTTTTCTTTCAAAAAGGCTCGAGCCATATCATAACCTCGGCCCAGTTTAATCTCATTTTTACCGGTACCGTAAGAATAACTGGCGCCAGATTTTTTGATTAGGTCGTATTTTTCGCCTAGAGCGAGGAGCTCACCCTCGGGGGAGATGCCCTCATTATAAAGCAAATCAAATTCAGCTTGACGGAAGGGGGCGGCAATTTTATTTTTCACCACCTTGACGCGGATTCGTCCGCCGATCACTTCCTCGCCTTTTTTAATTTGGGCAATGCGACGCACATCGAGGCGCACCGATGAGTAGAATTTAAGGGCCTTACCGCCAGGGGTGGTCTCGGGGTTGCCGAACATCACGCCAATTTGCATCCGAATTTGGTTGATGAAGATTACGACCGTTTTACTGCGGTCAACAATTGAGGTCATTTTGCGGAGAGCTTGCGACATCATCCGGGCTTGTTTACCGACATGATAATCACCGACATCGCCCTCGATCTCGTCTTTGGGGGTGAGAGCGGCGACCGAGTCAATCACGACGACATCAATCTTTCCTGAGCGGATTAAACTTTCGGCGATATCGAGCGCTTGTTCGCCATAATCTGGTTGAGAGATGAGTAATTCTTCGGTCTTAACGCCTAGCCGTTTAGAATATTCTGGATCCAACGCATGTTCGGCGTCGACGAAGGCGCAAATGCCACCTTTTTTTTGAGCTTGAGCGACAATGTGGAGGGCGAGAGTAGTTTTGCCCGACGACTCGGGGCCAAAGATTTCAATCACGCGACCGCGAGGGACGCCACCAATGCCTAAGGCGGCATCAAGCGCTAGGGAGCCGGTAGGGATAGCATCGACGCCCACCTTAGGCCTGTCGCCCAGTTTCATAATTGCCTCATCGCCGAATTTGCTTTGAATCGAACGAATGGTGTCGGCGATATTGGCCCCGATCTCTTTATTTGCCTTTGGTTTTTTTGCCATCCCGTTAGAAATTTATTAATTTATGAATAATTATAGACCTTTTATTTTCACCACTAATTATATTTATCACACTATTACTTGAAAGTAAAATTTCTAACGGGACCATGCTAATTTATTGTTGTTAATTGTAATTTTTTGATAATCTGTCGACCAAATTGGTCACTGGCGATAATTTCTAAAAGGTTATAGCCACTGGCGAGGAGATAGGGCTCATTAAAATTACCTTGCTCGTCGGTAAATATTTTTTTGCCATTCAAATAGAGCTGGCTGATCCGTTCGGCCTTACCTTTAACGGTTACAAAATTCTGCTTAATCGTTTGGCCGTTGGTGGGAGTAGCAATAACTACTTGCGGGCCGGTGATAAAGTTTTTTAATTTCAAACCCGAGTAGCCAACAATCAATAAGGCAATTAGCCCAATCAGAATCGGCTTAATTAAACGGCTATAATTTTTTCGGGGCGTGGGGGTCATACGACAGCATCGTTAACGCCATTAGTTTCTTCATCGACATGAGAGCCATAAACCTCGCGCGCTTTGGCCCCCGAGCCGGCCCCAATCACCCCATGTTCTTCGAGCATGTCCAAGAGACGAGCGGCTCGCGCATAACCAACTTTAAGCTTTCGTTGAAGGTAGGAGGCCGAGGCCTTACCCGCTTCCATCACGGCGGCGCGCGCATCTTCGTAGAGGTCGTCATCGGCGCCCTCGCCCCCCAGATCGTCAGCAAAGAGGCCTTTGCCACTAATATTGGCACCGGCACTAGCCGAAATGGCCTCTTCCGCCCCCAAACTCAAATCGCTCGGCAAACTATCAGCGTATTGGTCGGCCAAATGAGCCACGACTTTTTTAAGTTCTTCTTCGGTAATGAAAGCGGATTGTAAACGAACCGGCTTAGACATTTCGCCTGAAATATAGAGCATATCGCCAGCGCCCAATAATTTCTCGGCGCCAGCCGCGTCTAAAATCGTGCGGGAGTCAATTTGGGAGGCCACTTGCATGGCGATCCGGGAGGGGATATTCGCCTTAATCAGACCGGTAATGACCTCAACTGATGGTCGTTGGGTTGAGAGGATTAAGTGAATACCTACGGCGCGGGACATTTGGGCCAATCTCACGATGGCCGCCTCTAACTCGCGCGGATAAGAGGTCATAATGTCGGCTAACTCATCGATAATAACGACAATATAAGGCATTTGCTCAACCTCTTCGGTTAGTGGCTTGGTCGCGATATTTTTATGATAAGACTGAATATCGCGCACGGCCTCGGCTTCTAAAATATCGTAACGACGATCCATTTCTTTAGCGAGCCAACGCAGGGCGGCAATCGCCTTTTTGGGTTCAGTGATGACGGGCGTGAGTAAGTGAGGGATACTATTATAGAGGGTTAACTCGACTCGTTTGGGGTCAATCATAATAAAGCGTAATTGATCGGGTGGGTTACGAAAGAGGAGAGAGTTGATAACCGTGTGGATGGTAACAGATTTACCCGAACCCGTGGCGCCGGCGATGAGCATATGAGGCGCTTTGGCAATATTAGCGTAGCGAGGGGTTCCCGAAATGTCTCGACCCAGCGCGGCGAAGAGTGGGTGATGACTCTCCAGATATTCGGCGGTGGAGAGGAGAGAGGCGAGACGGATAATAGCTTTGACCTTGTTCGGGATTTCAATTCCAACGAGAGATTTGCCGGGGATGGGTGCCTCGATTCGCAAGGGGTGAGCGGCGAGCGAGAGCGAGAGGTCATTTTGCAAAGCGACAATGCGCGAGAGTTTAACCCCCTCGGCCGGCTTCAGAGCATAACGAGTGACGGTTGGACCAATCGAGACCTCATCCATTTCAACGATGATGCCAAAATTAGCCAAAGTGCGTTTGATAATATTGGCGTTGGCCTTAATGTCGCCAGCGTTTGGCTTACCACTATCTTGTTCGAGGAGCGAGATGGGGGGCGGGACAAAGGCGCCAGCTTTCGACTTGCGACCAAAGAGGGGGAAGGCGCCAAAAAGGTCTTTGTCTCCAGTTGGCGTTGACGGGTTATTTTTGCTATCTTTTTTGCTACTATCAGTGATTTTGTTGGCCGTTTCTTTTTCGCCATTGGCGTTCTCCCCATTAATTTTTAATTCCTTTTCGGTTTCGCCAGCGACGGGCATAACGGGGATACCGTTTTTGTCAATTGAACGAGAAAATAATTTTCGCCATAAACCAATGCCCAAGATTTGGTGAGTATCAAAGGCGACAATTAGGGAAACCAAAACGACCGCGCCCAAGAAAACGAGACTGGCGTAATAATCGAAATAATTAAGCAGGGGAGTGGCAATCACCGAGCCGATCAATCCGCCCGTCTCGGGTTGAAAGATGACACTGGTCAGACCGAGTAAGGCGATCAAGAAAAGCCCACCGCTAATAACTCGAGTGACGGCTAGCCCAATCTTAATTGAACGCAAAAGAATTACTCCCCAAAAGATAAAAACAAGGGGGATAAGTAAGAAGATGGCGCCGAAGAGTTTGGTTAAAATCTTGTCGGCCAATTGCCCGGCTGGTCCACCGGTTTGAAATTTAGCTAAGATGAAAAAGATGGCCAGCGCAAAACATAAAACCGCAAAGATAGCCCGCTTGGTTTCTGATTTCAAATAATCGACTTTGGGTTGAGACGAAGAATTTTTCCCCGCGGGTCGCCCCCGCTTGCGCTTGGGTCGATAATTATTTCTGTCATTATTATTGTCGGTAGCCACGATACTCTAAATTATATCAAGATTAAGTCTAATTTAAAAATTTTCAGCAATTTAACTCTAAAGTTAAGAGAATTAAGAAGTATTGGACATTTGCCGAGACAGGTGTATACTAAGAGACAATAGATTAACTAAGTCGTAAAGGACAAAAGCCCCAATGGACAGTCAAAAGGACAATCAAATAAAAGACGATAAATACTTGTCTTTAAAGGTGCAAAAATTGACCCAGGCAATTTATTTAGTTACCGCACTTATCACTGATAATGAACCAATAAAATGGCGTTTACGCGAAGAAGCCCTAGATATTCTATCGGACATGACCTTGAATCATGACCATCATGTCTCGCCCCTTTATCAACTCCCTGGCCTTGAGACAGTTTTGATTAAAGTCAATCATCTCCTCTCTTTTTTGGAGGTGTCCTTGTCGGCCAATTTTGTGTCAGAAATGAACCTAGTTTTATTGAAAAAAGAATATCTCGCTTTACGCCAATCTCTCGAGCAAAAAGTGAGGGAAAATAACGTTGAACAATTACTCGAATTGCCTATCCCCGAGAATTTCTCGGTCGAAACGAGCCGTCGCTTAGGCTCTTCGCCAGTGTCCGATAGGCCAAATTTAGGGGAGAAAAAACCGCCCGAATACCTCAAATTGAACCGCTTGCCCCACAAGAGTCGGGGTGTTGCCAAGGACTCTCGACGCTCAATAATCCTTGATTTTCTAAGGGGAAAAGACTGGACCTCGATCAAGGACATTAACGAGGCGGTGGAGGGTTGTAGCGCCAAAACGATTCAGCGCGAATTGGCCGATTTGGTCCAAAAGGGGGTGTTGAAAAAGAAGGGGGATCGTCGCTGGAGTCGGTATCTGCTTGCCCCGTGACGAGCCCCAGCGAGTTTTACGGGGTTGGCCTAACTTTACCTTACCTCTTCTCAGGCCTTATTTGTTGCTTAAAATCTTATTTTAGTGTAATATGGCAAGACCTGTTTTGAACGGGAAAAAGTTCGATTCTAGCTTGCTTTGGGTGGGCTTGTCGGGCTAGCAAAAAGTTATCCACAAATAACCTTTTGTTTCCCTTGAAATAGGAGAGTATAATATCGAGTGAAGGTCGTTGACAACCGAATATTCTTTTCTGGTTAGAAAACGATCTGTTAATTATTGGTAAAATTGTTTCGTTAAGTTTGGTCGAGAAGCTTAATCGAAACGCTCTATCGTATCTCTCGTTGTCAACGAACAGTTAAGTATTTTATGCCGTATTTTTTCTTTATTTCTCCTCTCCCTAAATACTACATACTAATCCCCAAATACTAGATTGTTCGTTGGCGTCGAGGTGTACGAGCCAACAAATTATTAGTGGATTATAAGTTTAGTATTATTAAGTAAATTATTAATCATGAAAAAAATTGCTTTAGTTTTAAGTCTCGTTGCAGTTTTTGCTTGTGTTAATGTAGCTAGCGCTTTAACTGTTGATGAGTTAATGGCACAAATTGCTACTTTGCAAGCTCAAATTGCGACTTTGTCTGGTGCTTCGGTTGACGCTGCTAGCAGTGTCCCGACAATTACCAGCAACTTGACTATTGGCTCGAAAGGAGCCCAAGTTACTGATCTTCAGAAGTATCTCGAAGACGAAGGTTATCTCGTTATGCCCGCTGGTGTTGATTATGGCTACTTTGGTCCTTTGACCAAATCAGCTGTCATCGAATGGCAGAAGGCTAATGATGTCACCCCAGCCTCTGGTTACTTCGGTCCAATTTCCCGCGAGGCGTTAGATGATTTGCGTGTTGCCACTCCGATTGGTGGCACTACTCCGGCTGGGGATCTTTGCCCAAATGGTATGACCTTGGCTAGCAACTGTACTGTTGCTCCAGTTGGGGGTGTTACTGTTGTTGCTGGGTTAGACAACACTGATGGGTCAATTTCTGCGGCCCTTGGCGCTCTTGCTCCTACTACACAAACCCTAAAGAAGGGTGATAGCGATAAGCCAGTTTATGGTATTCGTTTCACCGCCACTGGTGGCAAGGTTAACGTTAACAGAATCGACGTTCACTTCACTGATCGCCCATGGTTGATCTTTAGTAATGTTACTATTAAGGACGCTTCTGGTAATGTTCTTGCCACTAAGGTTCTTACCGGTCCATCCGACGTCACAATGGCTACTGAAAATTCTGATTATTATGTTCGTTTCGACAACTTGAGTCTTGTTGTTACTCCTGGTGTTGATACTAATGTTGTCGTCACTGTTTCTGTTCCAGCGAGCAATAGTTTCGTTGGTACCTCCCCTTATGATGCGACCACTGTTGGCATTCAAACCAACTCCATTCGAACAATTAATGGCAGAGGAATCTATGATACTGTCGGCATTGACGCTGTCGGTTCTGGTAATACGATAACCTTGACTACTTCTGGTAGTGCTGCCGATTTATCGGTTACTCTTGACGGGGCTTCCCCAGATAATGGCACTCAAGTGTATGTTGCGGCTGCGGGGGGAACTGACACCACCAACGTTCCTTTGGCGGTTTATAGCTTCCGTTCTGTCAATCAAGATTCAACCATCTCCTCATTGGCCTTTACTGTGGCCACCGACCCGGGGCTTGGTAGTAATCTTGGGTCTTCAATGAAGATCTTTAAGTTGAGTGATGGTTCTAATAGCTATTTTGGTTCGCTTTCTGGCAGCACCGTCACCTTCACCATTAATCCAGGTTTGGTTTTAACTAAAGATATTAGCAAGAAGTTTACCTTGTCAGCTGATATCCAGGCTTCGTCAACCGCTTTTGCCGCTTCTACTACTTTGGATGTTAGCGCGATTTCGGCTACTGATGCCAATTATGTTACTCCGACCTATGGCGGGAACACAATGTCTGGTGTCACTTCTGATGTTATTGGGGGTAATCTTACCTTCACTAATCAGAGTGCTTCTGTCAGTGGTATGTCGGTAACCAGCCCTGCTAATTCTTCACCAGTTACTGTTGCCAATACGAATAACGCTTATGCTTATGCCGATGTTTTGTACACTTTCTCCCTAACCAATACTGGTGTAAATGACATCTATCTGTCTAAGGTTCTTGGCGTTGCTCTTGGTACAACAACTGTTGCAACTAACGCATCCTCTACTATTCACACCTGGGGTAACATTGCTGGTATCACTGGGGACACCGATGATGCTTATCGAATCCAACCCGGCTCCTTGCCACGCACCTTCAGTGTCCATGGTACTGTTGCGAAAAGGGATAATCTTACCACTTCTGAACAGCTAAATATCAACAGCATCAATTATGGTGCGACAGCTGCTTCTCCAACTGGTAGTTCTATCTCTACGGGCTTAGAACCTTTGAGTTTCTACGGTTCGGTCGTTATTCTTCACTAACCATCTTGTGCTTCAGTTAACTTCGGTTAGCTGATGGGTTAACAAAAAACCGCCCTTCGGGGCGGTTTTTTGGTGTCTTCTACTACGCCCTTCTCCTTGTCCAAGGGTAGTCCTTGGAATAGAACTCCCGAGGGGGAGCCCTCGGGAGTTTCCCAAAAAATCGAAATTGATTTATAATTTACCCAGTAAATATTATGGCCGACGATAAAGACAAAAAAGTAGTGGGGGGGATAAGCGGTTTTAGTATCATTATTGGTTTGATGGTTCTTTTTTCTTTTTGGTTAACGACTCACGGGCCGGGCGCGGTTAATGATGCTTCTAAATCGGCGAGTAGCACGGCTCAAAGTCAAAAGGTCGCCGTTACCTCAAAAAGCTCAACGAAAACTAGTAATAATACTGCGTCGAATCAGGCGACAGACAAAAATCATAGCCCGTATTATGGCCAAGTCTCAATTCGTGCCAGCTCAGTTAGTATTGATAGCCCGAACAAAGAATACCTCACCCTGTCTGCTCGCAACAATAAAACCCCCATCAATATCGGCGGTTGGACGCTTAAGAATGGCCGTGACAAAAAGATTTATATTGTCTCTGGGACAGCTGTTCATGGTCAATCGGTCTCAGTTAAGATTCCTAGTCAGGGGGTGGTGCTTTATAACCCCTATAATCCAGCTTCTAATGTTCAGGGGCCGATACTTTTAAAGTCTGGCGAGAAAGCGATAATTGTTACTGGTAGCGTCCCAACTTTTGGCTCGGTGACAATTAATGAGAATTTTAAAATCAATCGCTGTTTGGGTTATGTCGAAGATCATCCGATTGATCAGACTCGGAATTACAATTTTAATCCCAGTCTTAAGTATAAATGTCCAACTAGTCGGGATCTACCAAGTATTGATGGTTTAGATGATATTTGTTACAGCTTTGTCCGCTCGATTTCTGGCTGTCACCAACCAACTGATATTTTTGACAGCAAAAATGGTTATTGTTTAGACCGTAATTGTAAATTGTCTAGTTATTGCCAGGCTTTTGTTAAGCAAAATTTTAACCCCCAAACTTGTTATCAACTCTATTCAACCGATGAGGATTTTATTGGTCCCGAGTGGCGTATTTATCTTAACCGTAGTTGGGAACTTTGGGAAAAACAGCGCGAAACCATCTCTCTCTATGACGCCAAGGGCCTATTAGTTGACGAGATTTCTTATTAATAGATAATTGTTAGTAAAATGAAAAAAAAGAAAAATTAATTATTGGGATAGTAATTATAGTCGTCATAATTTTAGGGGCAATTTTTGTTGGGCCAAGGTGGGGGAGTTGGTGGCAAAGATATCAGGCCAATAAGATTTTGCGCGAATACGCGACTCTCGATGAGGCTTATCGAAATGATAATTATGGTAGTACGACTCCCGAGGGCACCCTGGCCCTTTTTGTTGAGGCTCTCAAACAGGGTGATGCCAATTTGGCAAGTAAGTATTTTGTGGTGGAGAAAAGAGATTCTGGTTTGGCTCAGATAGAGATGATAATAAAAAATAATAGGATAAAGGAAGTTGAGGAAGAACTCCAAAATTACAAAGAAAAGCATTTTAGTAGTGACATGATGGCTTGTGTCTTTTCTACCTATTACCTCAAAGAGGAAGCATGGTCAGAAACAAATTTTAGACTGAACAAATATTCTCAAAAATGGCTAATCGAAAGTTTGTAGAAAATATCATAAAAATATTAATCGGGCTGATAATTATCTGCCCGATTTTCGTCTCTCCCGCCAAAGTTTGGGCCTACGACGCGGTAACCACTCACCGGGCGATTACCAGTGAATCGGCGAAAGTCTTCAATTATTATTACCCTGAGCTGGTCATTTCTTCCCTCGAGATTGATTCTCTGGCGAGAGGTAGTGTTGATGAGGATACTCCGCCTCGTTGGCTGAATCATTTTTATGATCCGGTCCACCAAATTGGTTTCCGGGGTTTGAGAACCTCGAAAGATTGGGCTGAAAATACAACGGCTTAAGCCGCCTTAGCCAACAAAATGCCTTTAGCCGAATATTTTAGCACGCCCGATGATTACTCGTGGGAAAGGGCGATTTATGATTATGTTTATGGCGATCAAGGTCGGGCGTTGGAGGCGCTGGGTCATGCCTTGCATCTAATCCAAGACGCCACGGTGCCTGAACATACTCGCGATGATGCCCACCCAATTTGGAGCACTTACGAGCATTATGCCAAACAATTTGAAGCCTCGAATCTTAATTTAGCTGATAAGTTGATTAGTCAAAAAGAACAACCGATAATTTCGTCGACTTTGGGCGAATATTTTGATTACTTAGCCAATTTTTCTAATAATAATTTTTTCAGTGATGATACTATTTTGGCTAAAAATTATTTGGACCCCAAAATAATAAGCGAAAAGGAAATCATTTTGGCTGATAATCATCCCCATATTTTTGGTCAAAATGATTTAGGGGAGAGAAATAAACTAGTTGAAATTAAAAGACTAAAAGATAAAGCTACTGGACAAATAAAAACGGCTTATTCAGTTAATGATTATTACGAGCTAATCCCTTCCGATTATTGGTCCAACTTGTCCCCGAAAGCGGTTTTGGCCAGTGCGGGGGTGATTAAATTATTTTTTGATGAAGTCGAGAAGGAGAAACAGACTAAGCGTTTGTTTGAGAAAAACAAAAATCTGATTAAAAAGTTTTGGGAGAGTTTGGGCGACAAGATTGGCAATTTGCTGGCTAGTGTGGCTCTAATTAATCTCGACTCCATCACCTCGCCAATTATTGTTGATGATTCAATGGCGACCACGACCGGTCCGGTCGCGACCACCACGACGCCGGCGGAGACTCCGAAGACCGATGATGAAATTAGCCGAGAGGAGCTCGATCGGCTGGCGCAAATCTTGCAAAAACTCGAAGAGCAATTGGAGCAGATCGCTTTGGCGCAAGCCAGCCAAGCTGGTCAAGCTTTGGTCGACGAGACGACGCAAACTTTTATCATAACCGGGCAAGTTATTTCTGGCGGTGGGGGCGGAGGCAATTTGGCCCCGGCGATTGGCGATATTACTAGCCCGGCGACTTCGACCGACACAATAGTTATTCCTTCACCCATTATTATTTCACCCACCGATTTCTCGGCCAGTTTCGCCACTGCCTCAATTACTTTCTCTGGGCTGGCTTCATCAAGTTTAATTATCTTTAATGATTTTAACGAAACGCAAGCGACAACGAGCGAAGCGGGCGAATGGACACTGGCAATTGATAATTTGGCCCAAGGTTTAAATACTATTAATTTTTTTGCCCGTGACGATGAGGGTCACACTTCTCTCCCGACCGAAATTAATTTGGCCGTGGACTCTTTGTCGCTTGCTGTTAATTTCTCAATTAGTAATTGCACTCAATCGTTGGCTTCGAATTTTTGCCTGCTTAGGCCAACGAGTACTCTAAACTTTGCCTGGTTGCCAACGAAGGTTGGCGATTATGAATATGATTTAATGAAGGGAACCGAAGATCACGGAGATTGGGTTTGGGAAAAAATTGACACTTTTTCTGGCTCGGGAATTTCTCTTGATCCTAATTTATTAACTTGGCGCCTCGACAACGAATTTCGGTGGCAGGTGTTGGCGCGAAATGCCAGTTCGAGCGAAGTGGTGGCTTCGAGTAGCGAAATTGTCACCGTTTTTCATCCGCGACCGATCGTCATTAATGAAATTGGTTGGGCGGGAACAGTCAATTTGACTCTTGACGAGTGGTTAGAATTAAAAAATTATCTTAGCGATTATTCTATAAATTTAGCTAATTATTATCTGACTGATGTTGAGCAAACTTGGCAAATTAATTTGAGTGGTCAGATCTCGCCTGACGGTTATTATCTGATTGAACGGGGGAGTGATGAAGTGATTAGTAATCGCTCGGCTGATTTGGTCGATAATTTTATCGCTGACGCTAACGCCAAAGCTTTTGACTTGACCAATATCGGGCTCAAACTTTGGCGTCAGACCGAGACGGATGATGAGTTGGTCGACGAAACGCCGATTTGGAACAAAACTGGCGCCGAACCGAGTTCGCTTGAGCGAACCTTTGAGCATAAAATTTCAACTGACCTTTCCACTTGGGAAGATAATCCGGGTTGTAACGAGGGTGACGGACCGTGCGCTCTCGATCGTAATGCGACCACGACCTTTGGCACGCCCAGAGTAATTAACCAAGCCAGCGTCCCACGCTTATGGTAGAATTTAAAAAATGAAAAAGGTAATTTTAGTTTTTGTTTTATTGGCGACTCCACTTTTTGTTTGGGGGGCATTAATAAATATCAATACAGCTGATTTTGGAGAATTAAAAAACATAACTGGTGTTGGAGATACCCTTGCTGGTCGAATTATAGAATACAGAAATGCCAATGGCTTTTTTAAAACGATAGAGGATTTAGGAAATGTTACTGGTATCGGCCATGGAACAAAACTTTCGAAGATGAAGGATGAAATAACTGTAGGATCAGGCAATAGCCCAGTTGTTAATCCTCCTCCTGACCAAAATATCGATGACAATAGTGAAAGTGACGACGACTCCTCGGTTCACACTGGCGAAACGGAGGTGAGTAATTACACTAAAGAAAGTTTCAAAATTAGCGCGGGGCGGGAACGGTTGGCGACGATTCGGACGCCGATTTTGTTTTCAGCTTCACAAAATAAAACTGGTAAAGACAGCAATTATTTTGTTTGGAGTTTTGGCGATGGGACGAGCGCGACGGGGGTCAAAGTTTATCATACTTATCAATTCCCCGGGCGTTATAATGTAGTGCTCAACGGTTCGATTGATAACGAAGAAGAAGCGGTGGCGCGAACCGTGGTCACGGTGACGGAAGCCGAGATTAAAATTACCAATGTTGATCTCTCGGCCGGCTTTGTTGAGCTAACGAACAATAGCGATAAGGAGCAGAATTTGAATAATTGGGGTTTGCGCGCCGGTGGGAGAGAATATCCTTTTCCGCTTGATACGATTATTAGCCCGCGGACAGCCATAAAAATCCCGATCAAAGTTCTTGGTCTAACTAACCCTAATATTCAAGAAATTATTTTAGTTTATCCTGATGGGGTGGTGGCGAGTGGGGCGAGTTTGCAAACCGGCCCCGACCTTTCGAAATTGACTGATTTGAAAAAACAATTAGCCGAGGCCAAACAGCAATTAGCAAGCAAAACTGTCCAAGGGCTACCCTTGGACAAAGCTCCAGCTCCCCGAAACTTAGTTTCGGGGACGACAAAATCGGCCAATAATGTGGTAGTATTAGCGAAAGGTGAGAGTTGGTGGGCAAAAATAAAACATGCGATATTTAACTAATAGTTTTTGGCGGATGGTGATGGGTTTGGTCGCCGTCTTGGCTCTCGGCCTGATTTTTTTGGTGGCCTGCCAAATTTATAATCCTAATTCTAATAATAATGTCTCACCCGAAAATTACGTCGCCGGCTCCCAAGGGGAGTAGGGGGTTGTTTGACGATTTTTAAAATTGTGCTAGACTAACATCAGCCGTAGAAAGTGGGCATCCATAAGTCCTACTGAGGTCGAAACACGGTTATTTAGCCGTTTATTTTTTTAAAAATATTCAAATGGCAATTAACAAAGAAAAAAAATCCGAGATCATCGATAAGGTTAAGGAAATTGTGACGAAAGGCAAATCTGTCGTCTTCGTCAATTTTCATGGCTTAACGGTGGCCGGGGTTAACGAATTACGACGCAATTTGCGCGCGAAGGGGATTGGCTATTATGTCGCCAAGAAAACCTTAATCAAGCGAGCTTTTGCTGGCGCGCCGATTACGGGCGATTTGCCCGAGCTCGATGGCGAAGTGGCGGTAGCCTACTTGCCCGCCGAAGCCTCGGCGGAGGTGGGTGGCGACGAACTCTCTACCGTGAAAGAGATTTATGACTTTCACAAAAAAAATACCGGGGTAATCAAAATTATCGGTGGTGTTTTTGAGGGAGCTTATGCTGGCGCGGAACAGATGTTGGCTTTGGCCAAAATCCCGGGTCGCGAAGTTTTGCTTGGTCAATTCGTTAATGTTATCAACTCGCCAATCCAAGGTTTGGTTATCGCGCTTAGCGCCTTAGCCAAACAAAAGTCCGCCCAAGACGGATCAGCCTAGGGTTGAGAAGAATTAATAGTCTTAAAATAATTATTATGGACGAAACTAATAAAGTAGAAGAGGTCAAGAAAGAGGTTGAAGTGCCGGCCAAGTTCAAAGCTTTGGTTGAGCAAATTGAGACCATGAGCGTTCTCGAATTGAACGAGCTCGTTAAGTTGTTCGAAGAGAAATTTGGTGTCTCGGCTCAAGCGACGGTGGTCGCTGGGGGTGCCGGCGCTGGCGCGGGTGAAGGGGCCGAAGCTAAAGACAGCTTCGCTGTTACCTTAACCGCGGCCGGTGACCAAAAAGTTCAAGTGATTAAGGCGGTCAAAGACAAGTTGGGTCTGGGCCTGAAGGATGCCAAGGACTTGGTTGATGCCGCTCCGTCTGTGCTCAAGGCTGAGGCCAAGAAGGACGAAGCCGAAGAAATCAAGAAAGCGATTGAAGAGGCCGGGGGTAGCGTTGAAATTAAGTAAACCGCGAGAGCGAAAATTTTTTGCTCCTCTCGACCGATTTGCGAAAAAAGCCAGTCTAACCGCTGGCTTTTTTCGACCATGCCCAATCGGTCTGCGAGAGGCTTTTTGAACAAGACAACCTCGCTTGACTGTCTGAGCGAGATTTGACCTTAGGCCTAAACCCTGATAGTTTGGTGATATGGAAGTTTTGCCAAAATTGTTTGGGAGTAAGGAGCGGGTTAAATTGCTCAAGCTCTTTTTGTATAATCAGGACCTATTTTTCTCTTTGGCGGATATTACCAAACGAACTAAGGTTCGACCAGCGCTTGCTAAGCGGGAGCTTGAATTGTTGAATGAGGTTGGACTGGTCTCGGTTAAAAAATTAGTCATTCCCGCTCCGGCGACAGATTCGAAGAAAAAGAAAACTAAAGCTGGGACGAAAAGTCAGGTCTGGTCGCTCAACCAAGATTTTTTCTATCTGGATCATCTGCGTGCCATGTTTAATGCTGATTTCTTGGCTAACAATACTGAGTTGGCCGAACGCTTTAAAAATTGCGGGAAAATTAAATTAATTGTTTTGTCGGGTTTATTTATGCCCGACGGGGGAACGCGCGCCGACCTTCTGATTGTGGGCGATGATTTGCGTCGTGGAGCGATTGAGGGGATTATTTCGACGATTGAGTCAGAGCTGGGTCGCGAATTAGTTTATGCCATCTTGGATACTCGTGATTATCATTACCGTTTTCAGACCAGCGATCGTTTTGTGCGGGATATTATGGATTATCCCCACCGCCGGCTAGTGGACAAATTAGAGGGTTAACTGGCTAGTCAGAATTACCCCTTTGTGCTAAAATAGGATTTAATTATTAAAGGTCATTATTAAGTAATTAATAGCTTTAACAAATATATTTATGTTAGTCGAAAGTTGGAGTCAGGCCTTGGCCGGTTCGTTTCAGGGTCTAGCGAGTGGCATTATTGCCTATGTGCCCAATATTATTATTGCGATCATTCTCTTTGTCATCGGCTGGGTCGTTGGCGATGCGATTGGTCTCTGGATCACTAAGTTGATTCGCGCGCTCAAGATTGATAAAGTCTTAGAGAAATTAGATTTGCATGTTCTGATGCAACGCGCTGGCTATCGTTTGGATAGCGGTCTTTTCTTGGGCACCCTGATTAAGTGGTTCGTAATCTTGGGCTTCTTAGTCGCTGCCTTTGACGTTTTGCAATTACAGCAAATCAACGTCTTCTTGCGTGAGGTTTTGGCTTATATCCCGCGTGTCGTGATCGCCACTTTGATTTTGATCATTGCGGCAGTTGTGGCCGATGTCTTGCAAAAGATTGTTGTCGCTTCCGCTAAAGCGGCCGCCGTTTCCTCCGCCGAACTTTTTGGTGGGATTACCAAGTGGCTCATTTGGGTCTTTGCTTTTGTGATGGCGCTTGAGCAACTCGGTTTGGTTGGCCAATTTTTGCAGATCTTCATGACTGGGATTGTGGCTACTATCACCATTGCTGTTGGTTTGTCCTTCGGCTTAGGTGGTAAAGATGCGGCTCAAGGCTTCATCAATCGTCTCCGGGGCGAAATTTCCCGCCGCGACTAAATTCACCGAAAACCTTAGAAAAAGAAAAGCGCCACATTGTGGCGCTTTTCTGAAGCAGGTTTTTCTTTTTATTAAATTTTTAGGTATACTGGAATTGGGTTGAACTAGGAGGTAACTGTTATGTCAAAGCCATTTGCTGTGGGCGACAACGTCTGGTGGAGGCCACCCTCGCGAGAGCGAGAGGAAGGAGTTGTTGAGTCTGTAAACAATGGTATCATGTTTATTCAGATGACAGCTCCGACTAGATATGCAAGGTGTGTTACCCAGTCTGCCAAAAGAGTTGGGGGGAAGGTGGCGTGCCTTTCGGTGCGTCGGGTCTGGAAAACCTCAAGACTGGGCGGACGTGATTCATCGGTGAACCACCTGTTAATTAGTGGCCCGACGGAAGTCTCTTCCGTCGGGCCATTTGCTTTATAAAATAAGGGGATTTCAAAAGCTTGACGGCGGGTTTGTTTAGTGCTTAACCTAAATTAGATAAAGCGTGATTTTCAGGGAGAGCTTTCGCTCGCCCGTCACGCTAAAAGTTTGAAAAGAAGAGAAGGGAGAAACGGCAAATGGGTAAGCGGAAATCGCCAAACACATCTGTCGTGGGGCCGGTATTAAAGCCGGGCCCGGAGGATTTGGTCAAATTCTTTGATCAATGGAATCGGAGGCAATGGCCGGAGCTTTGGCGACAACTCCAAAATGGCCTCCTGCCATTCGGGGTAATTCAGATGGTCATCGAGCATAAGAATCCGTTCGAAGTCCTGACGGATTACGAACGTTTGCTCCATTGGCACTCTGGCTGGCCCCGTTTCTGGCGGGCGTTCGGTTTCTCGTATGACCACGAGTCGCTTGCCTTGCCCGAATACCGCGACGGTTTCGGCTGGAGCATCGTCGCGCCGGACCGAGTCGGGTGGCCGATGAGTCGACTCCTTCACGAGGTCTGCGGACGGATGTTCGAGACTTGGCAGTATTACGACGATGCCGAGCTCGACGGGATCACCTCGCTCTCTCCGGAGTTGGCCGGTGTTCATGTGGTGTTGGCACGCGATCGCGTCGAAGCCGACGAGGAATACAAGAATCAGTCGGCTAAGGCGATCAAAGAACAAGGGGTTTCGACTATGACCCCTCGGCAACGGGCAGTCTTGGAGTCGCGTCACTTTTTTGAAACGAATGGCCATCTGGACATCAGCAACGTGACCATTCATGCTGGCCCGCGCGATGCCGATGGCTATGTGCCCGGCTCGCGCTGGAGCGGCGGCGGGTTCGGCGTGGGCCGCGTCGATCCCGGCGGGGCTTTTGACCGCTGGCGCGTTCGCGAGAAGTTTCTACCAATTATGAGCTGTTAACCACGGCTCTTTTGGTTTAGATATTTAAGCCAGCCAGTGGTCATTTTTGAAATAAGCTGTAATTGTGTTTCGAATCCTAGATACTGATTTTGTTCAATAATATTTATATCACAGCTTAAGCGAAATAACCTTTTTAAAATCTCAATCTTAATTTGCAATTTATCTAAAATAAAAGTTTTATTGAATGGTTTGGCAAAAGTGGCTTCTAGCCCTAGTTCTAAGCAAATGAGACAAAAATTTTCGATTTTAGTTAGTAAGCCAAAACGGTCGCGTTTGGGCGCTTTCTTTCCCAATTGATAAATTTCTTTATATAATTGGGTGGTATGTTCGACGATAGGAACCGAAATTTGCGTGGGGGGGGGGGTAAATGGTCATGATATTTTTGATTTTGAACAAATAATTTCTCTGAACAATTTATTTAACGCTTGGCGTGAGTTTAAACGAAACAAGGGTAAAAGGCAAGACATAAAATTATTCGGGTTTAATTTGGAGGACAATTTATTCGCTTTGTATGAAGAGCTAAAAAATGGGACTTATCAACCATCAAATTATGCTTCTTTTTATATCCAAGACCCAAAGTTGAGGAATATTCACAAGGCCGTGGTCAAAGACCGTATTGTTCACCAAGCGATTTTTCGTTTAATTTACCATATTTTCGACCAGCACTTTATTTTTGACTCCTATTCTTGCCGATTTAATAAGGGGACGCACAAGGGCGTGGACCGATTAGAAAAATTTATTCGGCAAACGAGTCAAAATTATTCGCGCCCCGCTTATATTCTAAAATGTGATGTTAAAAAATTTTTTGATTCGATTGACCAAAAGATCTTGTTCGAACTGATTAAAAAAGAAATCAAAAATGAGCGAACACTTAATTTAATCCAAAAAATTATGGGAACTATATACTTAATTACCCTAAGTAACCTTTATTTACTAATGCTTGAAATTCGGCCATATTATAAACTCCAATCAATGCTCGCTGTGGGCTCACTTGGTCTTTAAGCCATTTCATTGCTGTTTTCTTGTAGCCGTTGCCGTCTAGCAAAATAATTGTCGGCACTCCGATCTTGATGATATTAAACAAAGTAAAAGGATATTTTTCATCAACACTTCCAGCCGATTGTTGCCATTTACATTCAATAATCAATCCCTCTGGGAACTTGTCTTGGTTCATTATAAGAAAATCGCATTTTCTTAAACTTTCATAAATACTCGTGCCACAAGGGACTTGGGTAGAGTATTGTTTGCCCCCGATTGATTTTCGGTTAGCAAAGAGTTGGTCTTTATGGTTAGGGAAAGGCGTATAGCCGTTATCCTCTAAAAGTCGCTTAATAAAAAGCTCTAAAACGCCACCTGTTTTGTTAGCTTGTCCGCCCCCTGTTATCGTTGTAGTTTCTGATGATGAGTTCATTTTCTTTGCCTCTTTGGTGTGCTTTACAGGAAACATTCCTTGAAGCCTGCACTGTCTCTATATAATACCCCTTATAGAGCTGTCTGACAAATGGTGTGTCGCTGTTTGAAAGCATAAAGAAGCCACCCCTAGCGTCTATTTTTCGGCAAAACTCGGCTAGTTTTTGGTGTTCTTCATCACCAAAGCCCAATCCGTCATAACCGCTATATGTCTCGTGATAAGGTGGGTCAAGATAATAAAAGTCGCCTTTGATAATCTTGGTATGGTCAAAGCTGTGTTGCTCTATGTCGGCATTTTTCAAAACCAAAGAGGCGTTGCGTAAGTTTTCTTCGTCTAAAATGTTTGGGTCTTTATAGTCGCCCATAGGGACATTAAAGCCACCACCCTTATTTACCCGATAGAGGCCATTAAAACAGGTCTTATTAAGATAGATAAAAAGAGCCGATAGCTTGGTGGTGTCTTTCTCTTTGAAAAGTTTTTGACGAGCTTTTAAGTAATACTCCTTGTTATGTAGCCGTTCGTGGATTTTTAATTGTCGGATCACTCCGTCCACATCATCACGCACCGCCTTGAAAGTTAAGACAAGGTGAAAATTGACATCAGACAAATACGCCTCTTGTGGTTGCACCGAAAAGAATAACGCCCCACCGCCCATAAAAGGCTCGTGGTAGACATCAAAATTGCTCGGCATACGCTTTAACAGTTCGGGGAGTATAGACCGCTTACCGCCTACCCACTTGAGGAAAGGGCGAGCAAATATGGTTCTCGTGGACGGACGATTTTCGCCAGCGATAAGATTAAGGGCTTGGTCAAAGTCCATTCCTAGTGGATCGTGATATTTCTTTTCTCGTGGCGACATATTAAGCCGTTAGTTTTTTATATGATAATGTCTTACCCTCTGATACTCGCCCTACGACATCAGCGAATAGATCAGAAAGTTCAGTTGTCCGATTATTGAAACGATAAACAAACTCATCAACATATTTTTGCAAATGCTTTTTGCTCATATTGTGATAAGTGCCATAGTAACCTCGCTTGAATAAAGCCCAAAAACTCTCGGCACTGTTTGAGTTGATACCACCTGCCTTTGCGTATTGTCCTTTGCCGTGAGAAACGGCATCGTGAGCGTAAAGACTACCGATTTTAGAATAAGACAGAAACTCATCAGTATAGAGTTGTGAGCCAATTTTTACATTTTCCACAATCATACTTTCAAGCGTTCTCATCTTTACATTATCCACTACTTTGGCTTTTATTGCACCTCCTCTTTGAAGTAGACCAACAATCGGGGTTTTGGTCAAAGTGTTACGGCCTTGCGTGTGCTTGGTTCGCTTGTAGGCGTGCTTGTTTTTCTCTTTGCCCCCGATATAAGTTTCGTCTATTTCAACAGTCCCGAAAAGTTGGCCGTGATTTTGGTTTAATGCCTTGCGGATACGATGATCCATAAACCAAGCCGTCTTTTGAGTTACGCCCACTTGCTCGGCAAGATTGACCGAAGAAATGCCTTTTTTGTTGACCGACAAAAGATAGATAGCGACAAACCATTTCTGCATAGGGATTTTGCTTTCACCAAAAACAGTCTTTGTCTTAATGGTAAAGTCCTTTTTACACTTGGCACAACGAAATCGCTTGCCGTCTGCAAAGCGGTTTATCTTGCTATGATTGCAATGAGGGCAGTATTCGCCGTCCTTAAAGCGGATTTGCTCAAAGTATTTCTGGCAAGTGGCCTCGTCCTTGAAGTGGACTAGGAACTCTACCAATGTCTTGTATTTCTTATCCATATCCCTATCTTATACGATCACAATAGGGTTGTCAAGTAATTATTCAATAAAGTTGTGGATAAGTGGTTTTTATGATATTTTAGTGTAAATATGGTAAAAGGTGTGAAACTAGAAAAAGAATGGCACATTTATAGCTCTGTAGTTATAGCTTGTGCTTTAACCTTTCTTGTGGTAACAATGTCAAGCGGAACATCTCAAATTATCGGTGCTTCAATGGCTCCTATTGTTGGAGGGGCGTTTGCACTAAGTAATAATTGGAAAAATCAAGATCCACGGGTTCATATTTCTGCTATAATAATATCAATTATTTCAGTTTTAATCTTTGCTATATTTATAAAAGTAAATGAAATCTCTAATCCAAAAAATAATAGATAACCCATTTTTGAAGGCAATTTTTTACTTTGTCTTATCACTTTTATTTGTATTATCTGCGGTCTTTTTATCAAACTGGATAACTGGCACACAAAAAATAGGGCAACAAAAACCTAATGAACGATCTTTTGTCTCTTGTCCGCCAGATTTTATCTCTTTTCAAGAACTTTCAAAAAACCCCAAAAGTGTTGTTGATTTAATTAGCACAACAACTTCTATGTATGCCGAAAATGGAGAGTTTAAGTCTAAGGTTGTTATTACTAAGGTTGAAACAGAAAAATCAAAGGTTGCTTGTGGTTACCTTTTTGTTAGAGCTGGGACAAAGACATACGGATCAATTCAAAAATGGGAAAACCTTTATATAAACCCTAACGGCTTTGGTGGTCATATAAACGCAGAAAATAACATCGGGATCGGAGACAGTGATAAGTATTCAGAATATCTTTTTACTTTAAGTAAAATGGATTACTGGAAATCTAGAGATGATAGGCGAACGAATAGTCTGCAAACCGCAGATTGGGGTGTTCTTCTTAATGTCTCTAAAACTATCGGTTTTGAGATAGGGTTAAACACGGAAGATAAAACTGGCTTTATTAGTAAGTTTTCTATTGCTTATAAATGCTGGAACCCAGAGACAGGGGAAGAAAATAACGATTGTAAAATTGAGGTTTTAGAATAAACTAGGGTAATTAAGTATATAGTTCCCAAAATTATTATTAGTTTCGAAAAAGAAAGTAATAAAGGTTTGCCTCTGGGCAATGTAACAAGTCAGTTATTTGCTAACATTTATTTGAACGAACTGGATCAATTTATCAAACATCAACTCAAACAAAAATATTATTTACGCTATTGTGATGATTTTGCCATTATCGGTCGTCAGTCGGTAGACTTAAGTAATTTGGTCAAACCGATTAACGATTTTTTAAATAACCGACTGAAATTATTTTTACATCCGAATAAAATTGAGATTCGCAAGGTGACCCAAGGGATTGATTTTCTTGGTTATGTGATCTTGCCTCATTATCGAATTTTGCGAACCAAGACTAAAAGGCGAGTCTTGGCTAAAGTAAATTCTCGTAATTTTACTTCGTATCTGGGTGCCCTAAGTCATTGTCGAGGTTACAAAATAGAGCAAAAAATGAGGGCGATTCTCCCGCCCAAAAAATTTGACAGCGGTGGCTCCTTGGGTGTATAATAAAAAACAGATTGATGGGTAAAAGCGGAGTGTTTCCGTTAGCCCAAAACTGAAAATAGAGGAAGGGTAAAGCCATGCCAAATGGTAAAGCTCAAATGCAAGCGGAAGAAATCAGCGGTGGACAGATGGCGGCGTTGCTCGCCGGGGTAGCGATTGAGATGCCTCGCAAGGGTAATCTCAGTGTGGTTAAGGAGATGATTGCTCACACCAGGAAAATGAGGTCAGTTCTCCGACAACTGGTAAAACCGAAAGATGAAGTTGCGCTGGCCGGCGAGGAAGCGCTTCGTGTGTGGCACTCTGGCTGGCCCCGTTTCTGGCGGGCGTTCGGTTTCTCGTATGACCACGAGTCGCTTGCCTTGCCCGAATACCGCGACGGTTTCGGCTGGAGCATCGTCGCGCCGGACCGAGTCGGGTGGC
>JBAZMZ010000008.1:0-27003 GCA_041649495.1 Minisyncoccota bacterium | reverse complement strand
GGCGTTACAACCACACCCGAATCCATTCCGCTCTTAAAATGTCGCCTGTTCAGTTTGCGAACGCCAGAAAAAGAGATACAATGAAACTCATGGAGAGAGTGTCTTAAGAAAGGGGTACCGTACAAATGGAATTGGCAAACGAGAAAACAAATGAAGAAAATCTTCATTTGTTTAAAAAAGTCGGTTCGAACTTTTTAATTAAAGAGCGAACCGTACTTTTTGAGCCATGCGGAGCGTGGAAAACCCTTTTGGATTCTGAATTCGGCGGGGGGAATTCATTAGTGTCGGCGCTTCGCGCCGACCCCATTTTGCATTCGGAAACCCTTTTCGAAAAATTGCGGAGGGGGCGAGATTCGAACTCGCGGTGCCTTGCGACACTCCGGTTTTCAAGACCGGTGCACTAAACCACTATGCGACCCCTCCGAATCTTTATCTTAGCCAAAATCTCGCCTAAAATCAATTTTGTGATAGGATATAGCTATTCGTTCATGGACCTAAAAACAATTCAAACCTATAATCTGACGGCCAAAGAATACGATGAGGAGACCGTCGATTTTTGGGATAAATTCCCCCGGACCTTTTTTGATAAATTTGCCGAACTGACAAAAGGCAAAGTTCTTGATGTTGGGAGTGGCCCCGGGAGGGATGGCCTCCTACTAAAACAGCTGGGACTAGAAGTGGTTTGCCTTGACGCCTCAGAGTCGATGGTTAGGCTTTGCAAAGAGAAGGGTTTGAAAACTGTCGAAGGGGATTTTAATAATTTACCATTTGGAAATGAGAGTTTTGACGGGGTTTGGGCTTATACCTCCTTACTTCACGTTAAAAAAATCGAGGCTCAAAGACCTTTCAATGAGATAAAAAGAGTTTTGAAGACGGGAGGAATTTTGGGTTTGGGCCTGATCGAGGGGGGGACCGAGGAGTATCGGGAGAGTTCGGGTGTTAATCAGCCGAGATGGTTTAGTTTTTACACCAAATCGGAGATCGAAAATTTGCTGACAGGTCACGGGTTTGAACTTATCTATTTTGAATCATTTAAGCCCCGCTCAAAAAATTATTTGAATTTTATTGCTCGAAAAATTTAATCGTGCGCTATCTAGGAATTGATTATGGCAATAAGAAAGTCGGGCTGGCCATCTCGGATGAGGCGGGGAGTTTTGCTTTTCCGTATGGGGTGATAAAAAATGACACTCTCCCAAAATTAGTTGAAGAGATAAAAAAGATTTGCGAGAAAGAAAAAATTAAAAAGCTGGTTATTGGTGAGTCGCTTGATTTATCTGGTCAGGCTAATCCAATCCAAAAAGATATTTTGATTTTTAAAGACAGGGTTGGAAAAGAAATTGGCTTACCAGTCGTCTTTCAAACCGAATTTTTTACCACCCAAGAAGCGAGACGGGGGATTGATGACCCTTCGACTACGCTCAGGGCAAGAAGCGGGCAAAATGATCCAATGACAGATGCTCGGGCGGCGGCTTTGATTTTGAAAAGTTTTCTGGAGAAAATAGCCAATAAGTAGCCCCCGACGACGGTCATTGGGAATTTTTTAATGACCGTCGTCGGGGGCAGGTGGCTAGCCTTTGTATTTTAGATTATAATTAACCCTATAGAGTAATGATGTTTTAGCATCATAAAATTATGAATAATTTTTACTCAATAGGGTAAAGGGATGAGGGAAAATCTATTACTTAAATTTTTTCCAGTGCCGAAATATTTATCACGACCGGCGGTGGGTTTTGATATTTCGGATCGCTCAATCAAATTTATGGAGCTGACGACCGACGGTCAGAATCTTTCGCTAGGCCGTTTCGGTGAGAGAGAAATTCCAGCCGGGGTCGTGGAAGGGGGCGAGCTTAAAGATGTAAACCAATTTGTTTTAATTCTCCAGGAATTAAAAAATAAATTTGGTTTGGAAAATATTTTTATGTCTTTGCCTGACGACAAGGCTTACACGGTTAATCTGGTTTTGCCTCTGATGAAGTTATCAGAAATTCGGGGGAGCATCGAGCTCCAGCTGGAGGAATATATTCCTTTGCCCGTTAGCGAAGTTGTTTTTGATTATGATTTGGTCCCACCGATTAAGGCGGGGGCAAAATTGGAGGCGGGGGTTTTTGTTCTCCCGCGAGCCATTGTTCAACCCTATCTTGATGTTTTCTCGCGCGTTGGTTTGAATATTCTCGCGATTGAAACCCAGAGCGAGGCTTTGGCGAGGGCATTGGTGCCGACCGAAAGTCACTCGACCTTGGCGATTGTGGATATTGGACGGAGTCACACCGCTACTTTCCTGCTTAAAAATGGTGTGGTGACGGCGGCGGCCGCGGTGCCGGTCGGCGGGGAGGCCGTTACCACCAGTTTGCAAAAAAATCTAAAAATCGATTTTGCTCACGCGGAAGAATTAAAAAACGCGCAAGGTTTGTCGCGCTCAGCCAATAATCACGACGCTTTTTTTGCCACCATCCTCGTGGTCTCGGCCATTAAGGATGAGATTGAACGGCGGGTCGGCTTTTGGTTGGAGTACAAAGAGGAGGGTGATCTCACCACGGCGCGCCCTCAAGCCCTCGACCAAATTATTTTGTGTGGGGGTCAATCTGTTTTACCTGGTTTTACTGAATATCTCGAGATTCATTTGCATCACCCGGTGGTTTTGGGCAATCCGTGGCTCAAAGTTTTTCCCGCGGGGTTGGTCGTTTCGCAATTAAAATTTAATGAAGCTCTGCGTTTTTCGACAGCGATTGGTTTGGCTTTGCGTAATTTTACTAAAATCAATTAACTTTTTGAATAAATAAATAAAATGGCCAATCTTTTAACTCCCGAAACCAAACAACGACTTCAACGCGATCTTTTTGATCGTAAATTAGTCGTTAGTGCTTGGGCCTTGGGATTATTCTTGATAATTATTATAGTGATCCTTGGTTCAATTTGGGCCAGCTTATTTATCCGTGCCAGTGGCTTAGCTAGCCTTTCTGCTTCTGTTGATAACGAAACAAAAGAAGTTGAGAGCCCCAGCAATTCCGCGACCATCCTTAAAGAGGCTGGTGAAAGAGTCAAAATTCTCAATGATTATTGGTCAGAACCTTTAGTCTCGGCCCTTGTGGTCAAGGCGATTGGGCTTAAGCCAACGAGTCTTAAGATATCGGGCTTGGCACTGGCTCGGGGCGAGTTAGGTCAACCCATTAAATTGTCTTTGGTTGGTTTGGCGGAAACCCGAGCGAGTTTGGTTGATTATGTCAATCTCTTAAAGCAAGACAAATTTTTTACCAAAGTCGATTTACCGGTCGAAAGTCTTATTAGTGACACGGGCGGACAATTTATCATCAATTTAGAAAAATGATTAACTCCCAACGAAAAAAGGTTTACCTGATTTTAATTTTTAACCTGTTGTTATTGACGGCGATTGGTTTGCTCGTTTGGCAAATTATTGAAGAAAAAAAAGAATTGTCTCAATCTCTAGCGACCACTTCGTTGGTAAAATCAGCTGATGGAGAATTAATGTCTGGTTCCTGGCCCAAACTTCAGGCTCAATTGATGTTGATTGATGAAAACTTTTTATCGGCTAGCACCACGGTGGGTCTTTTGGAAAGACTCGAGGCGACCGCCAAACAAACCAAAACTAGTTTTAAGATTAATAATGTTGACGCCCAAGATGATTTGCGTTTAAATTTTTCAGTGCAGGGGAGTTACTCGGCGGTTAACCAATTTCTCGCTTTGCTCGAAAAATTTCCTTACGCTTTGCGTCTGGAGAGATTTGACGCGCGCGCCGATCAAGGCAATTGGCGAGGAGATTTTGTCGTGACGTTTATCACTTTGAAATAAAAAATAATGATAAAAATTAATTTAGACAAATTTAAAAACTTAACCAGTCAAGTCTCATTTTTTTGGCAGACTTTGATAGTCATCTTTTTTACTGGTTTGATTATTGTTCTGATTTTGAGTACGATTTTTTGGCTTAAACTCGAATCAAGTCTCACCACGGTTTTGCTGGCAGGGGAGACCTCGGCGAGTGAAACTCTGAATACTAAAAGTTTAAACAATATTCTAACTAAAATAAAAACTCGCTCGGCCGATCTGGCGAGCACAACCGCTAATTTGCCAACCGTCACCGATCCGGCAAGATAGGCCTTATTTTCACGAACGGCTCAACGACATTTGTCGTTGAGCCGTTCGACTATTTGGTGCCCTCGGTTGGAATCGGACCAACATCAGCGGCTTAGAAGTCCGCAGTTCTATCCATTGAACTACGAGGGCCTAGTGGGCGCTAAGGGACTTGAACCCCTGACCTTCTCCGTGTAAAGGAGTTGCTCTACCAACTGAGCTAAGCGCCCTTGCCGTCCTTAATTTATACTATAAAATAGAGGTTGAAGCAATAAAATGAATCAAGATATCCCCATTATTTACGAAGACCCCAATGTGCTGGTGATTAATAAGTCGGCGGGGTTGAGTGTTCACGGGGATGGTGTTAACCAGATGGAGACCTTGGCGGATTGGTTGCTTGCCAGATACCCCGAGATGGGCGAAGTAGGAGAGGACATACTAAGCCAAAAAGGCGAAGTGATTAAAAAACCAGGTTTGGTTCATCGTCTCGATAAAGATACGAGCGGGGTGATGATTGTAGCGAAAAATCAGGCCACTTTTGAATTTCTGAAAAAGCAATTCCAGAATCGAGAAACCAAAAAAGTTTACCGCGCGATTTTGTCGGGCATGTTAAAGATGGTGCCGGGCGAAGAGAAAATCATTGATCAGCCCATTGGTCGGAGCCGAAAAGATCCGCGCAAACGGGTGGCGAGCAAAAATGCCGATGGGTTAGTGCGCGAGGCAGTCACTATTTTTCGTTTAATCGAAAATCTCGGCGATAAATACGCTTATGTTGAGGCCGAACCCAAAACCGGGCGAACGCATCAGGTGCGGGTTCATGCTCAAGCCTTTAGTCACCCGATTATTGGCGACCATTTGTATAATCCGAATGATAATGGCGGGGGAGTAATTGAGCGACAGGCGTTGCATGCTTACAGCCTTACTGTTAAATTGCCCTTCTTCGCTAAAGCTACGAAGGGTGAAGCTAAGGGAGCAAAAATGACTTTTATTGCTCCCTTAGCTTCAGGTTTTGCTCAGGCGCTTGAAAAACTCAAGGCTTCGTGTTAAACTGCTCCGCGTTATGTCTGAAACAAAAGAATTCAAAATTTCTCCAATTGATATTGCTCAACGCCAGAAATTGGGTATCAAAGCGGGCTGTACCGTTAAGGTGTGGCAGAAGGTGCCTGATAAAGGGGGCAAGTTTCGTCTCCAGGCCTACGAGGGTTTGGTAATTGCCTGCAAGCATGGTCATGAAGCAGGCGCGACCTTTACGGTTCGTCGAGTGGCTTCGGGGGTGGGGATGGAAAAAATCTTTCCGCTTTATTCGCCGATGATTGATAAGATTGAGGTCTTGCGCGAGGTTAAGGTTCGTCGATCCAAATTGTATTATATCCGCGACAAAGCGGCGCGCGAGATTCGTCGGCGCATGCGTAAGATTATTCCCGGCAAACGTGATGAGTCTGACGAATTGGTGGAGCAAGTGACAGCGGGAATCGAGCTTGAGCCAATGGTTGAGACGACAGAAGAGGTGGTGCCAGAAGTGGCGACCGAGACGGAAAATAAGGAATAAAAACGGGGAATCAATAATTTGCCTGGGTGGAGAAATTGGTAAACTCGCTACCTTGAGGTGGTAGTGCCGCAAGGCTTGGAGGTTCGAGTCCTCTCTCAGGCACTTGACTAGATTGCAGGGTTTGGTATAATAAAAAGTAGAGGAGGTGATCTTATGGGCGGAGAGATTCTTGCGACGAATCTCGACCGGCCGGAACGATGCCGTGTCTTTTTCTACGATGACCTCGGGCGATTTCTGGGGTTGGTCTCGATTTTGGCGAGGGTTTACTGGCCGGGGGAGAAGGTCGTAGAGGAAGCATTGGCATCTAGACCGGACCTTGCTCGTTACTACGAGCAAGTAAGTTTTGGTTAGTGGGCGGTATCGTTTGGGTTCAACCCCCCCGATTTCCGCCTTTTCTTTTGTCTTTTTTTATGTTAAAATATCAATATGCTTTATACTGGCAAAGGCGATAAAGGGCAAACTAAACTCTATCATTGCGATCAGCGACTTTCGAAAAGCTCGCTAGTGGCGGAGGCGTTGGGCTCACTTGACGAAATTAATTCTTTTCTGGGTTGGTGTAAGGTTAAAGCCGGCGAAAGGAGCGGAATCGGCGAAATCTTAGAGGAGGCGCAAAACCACCTTTTCTCCATTCAGGCCGAATTGGCTGGCGCACCGAAAAAGTTACCAAGAACGGCGGTGACTAAGGTGGAGACGGTAATAAAAGCCATTGAAAAAGAATTGTCCCCAATTAAGAGTTTCATTGTCTCGGGCGGAACAGAGCTCTCAGTCATGCTCGACGTGGCTCGAACAATGGCGCGTCGGGCCGAACGGCAGGTGGTCGCGGTTGCCGAGTCCAAAGCGGTTAAACTCTCGCCGGCCACTTTAGCTTTTCTAAATCGTCTTTCTAGTTTATTATATGCTTTAGCTCGCCTCGCCAACCATCGGGCGGGGATAGGAGAGAAAAAACCCTCTTACCAGTAAGTATCTAGATGGTGCTCGTAGTTCAATGGTAGAACGCTACCCTGTGGAGGTAGTCACGAGAGTTCGATTCTCTCCGAGCGCCCAAGGGAAGAAACTCTAAGTAACCTTGTTTTGAAGAAATTGTTTGACACAAAATAGTTATGGGTATATGCTCGTAATATAGGATAAAGGTCGGATTAGCAGAATCTAAATATTATATTTAAAATTATGCCTAAATTAGATGGAACCGGTCCTCAAGGCCAAGGTCCAATGACGGGCCGAGGCCTGGGGAATTGCCCCGGCGCTGGTCGGGGTCGCGGTTGGGGCTTAGGTCTTGGTGGCCGTTGTTGTTGGTGTCCTTTTGCCTCTGGCAAAACGCCAACCAAAGAAGAGCAAAAAAAGCTTTTACAAGAAGAGAAGGAAGTGATTGAGCAAGAATTGGCCGAGTTGGACAAATAGCTTCCCCACAATTAAAATCACTCATAATTCTTGGTGAGTGATTTTAATTATGAGATAATAAAGAATAAAAACTTATGCCTAGACCAAGATTATGCCGATGTGTGAAATTTCGGCCCCACACGCGATATTTTAAACCTCAAGGGATACCCTTGCGAGAGCTAGAGGAGGTTGAATTAACTTTAGAAGAGTTAGAGGCTTTGCGTTTGAAAAATGCGGAAGGGCTAGAGCAAATTGACGCGGCTAAAAAAATGAAAACCTCTCAAAGCACTTTTCAACGGATTTTAGCTTCGGCTTATAGAAAAATAACCGAGGCCCTCGTTGAGGGTAAGGCGATAAAGATCAATGAAGCTTAATTTTTACTCTTCACCCCTTTTGTACTAGAATAGGCCCATGGCAAAATTACTGGCTAAAACCTCCAAAACTTTTGGGGAATTTCTCTTAATCCCGGGCTTAACCACTAAGGCTTGTCGGCCGGAGGCCGTTGATTTGGCAACGCCATTGGTTAAATTTAGGAAAAGCGAGTCGCCAGCGCTTAAGTTAAATATTCCCTTTACCTCGGCGATTATGCAGGCCGTGTCAGATCATCATTTGGCGATTGCCCTGGCCCAGTCGGGTGGACTGTCTTTTATTTATACGTCACAGTCAATTGCTAATCAGGCCGAAATGGTTCGCCAAGTCAAAAAATTTAAAGCGGGTTTTGTGGAGAGCGATTCTAATCTCTTGATTGATCAGACGATTGCTGATGTCTTGGCCTTGAAAGAAAAAACTGGTCACACGACCATGGCGGTGACCGATGACGGCTCGGCCCATGGTCAATTGCTGGGGATCTTGGGCAGTCGAGATTATCGACCTGACAAAATTGACCATCAGCTTAAGGTGGGGGAGGTAATGACGCCCAGAGAAAAATTGATTTGTGGCGACGAAGGTCTTAGTTTGGAAGAGGCGAACGATTTGATTTGGCAACACAAATTAAACGCTTTGCCTATTGTCGATAAAAATAATAAGCTTCTTTCTCTGGTTTTTCGTAAAGATTATGATGCGCACCACGAATATCAAAAAGAATTGATTGATGCCAATAAACAACTCTTGGTTGGGGCGGGGATTAATACCCATGATTATCAAGAGCGGGTGCCGGCCCTTTTGGAGGCGGGGGCGGATGTTTTGTGTTTGGATTCTTCTGATGGCTATAACGAGTGGCAGGGCGAGGCTATTAAATTAATTAAAAAAGATTATCCCAAGGCGAAAGTGGGCGCTGGCAATGTGGTTGACGGTGATGGTTTTCGTTATCTGGCTGAAGCTGGTGCGGATTTTGTTAAGGTTGGGATTGGTGGTGGTTCGATTTGTATCACACGCGAACAAAAAGGGATTGGTCGTGGCCAAGCGAGCGCGGTTATCGCGGTGGCTAAAGCGCGAGATGATTATTTTCGGCAAACTGGTATTTATATCCCGATTTGTTCGGATGGCGGGGTCGTTCAGGACTATCACATTGCCTTGGCTCTCGCGATGGGAGCTGATTGGGTGATGCTTGGTCGTTATTTTGCCCGCTTTGATGAAAGTCCGTCGGCGAAAATTAAAATTAATGGTAATTATGTGAAAGAGTATTGGGGTGAGGGTTCGGAGCGGGCGCGCAATTGGCAGAGATATTCTGACCATTCTCAACTAGCCAGTAAATCCGCCTTTGCCGAAGGGGTGGACGCTTATGTGCCTTACGCGGGCAAGCTCGAAGATAATTTAAATATTGCTTTGGCCAAGATCAAATCCACCATGATTAGTTGTGGGGCGACTTCGATCAAAGAGTTTCAGCAACGAGCTAAAATTACTGAAGTCTCACCAACTAGTTTGCGTGAAAATGGCGCCCACGACGTCATTACCCGCGACAATCAGGATCTTAATTAATCCGATAAATGACATCTTTGCGTTCGACAACCACTGGCCATTTGTTTAGTTTGGCATAACGATAAAGTTTCTCGTTGGGGTTAAAGCAGATTGGTTTTTCTACGGCTTCGAGCATTGAGATATCATCATTAGTGTCGCCAACCGCGATCGAGCCGGCTTGGGCTAAATTTTCCTTAGTCATCGCGCGATGGATAATATTGGCCTTATTGGCGATCAGATGCTCGTCAACAATTTGACCAGTGAAGCGGTCGCCGGGGCCAAGCTCGTAGAATCGGCCATAAACTTTGTCAAAGCCGAGTTCTTGGCAAAAGGTATCGAGGATACCTTTGGGTGAACCGGAGATCGCGAGGAGAAAATATCCTCGTTGTCTCAAATTTTTGACCAACTCGCGGGTATAAACATAAGTCCGATTTTTTTTCTCGGCAATTAGTTTTTTAACGATTTCGATAAAATCGCCGTAATAAACCCCCTTAATGTTCTTGGTAAAAGTTTCAACCACGGCGCCGATATATTTTTCGTAACTATCCTCACGGTCGAGCCAACGATGAAAAGGGGGTTGGTACTCGGCCCGAGCTTCAAGCGGAAAGAGTTTGGCTTCAATCAATTCTTCCACCAACTCAATCAATAAACTAGAGCGAAAAATCGTGCCATCGACATCAAACGCGGCAAATTTTCTCGGGGCCTCAGTCATCTCTAGATAATAACATAGATTTTGTTATAATAGTCTGGTGAGACAAAAAGCTGAAATTTTAATCCAAAAATACGTTATTCTGGCTATTTATCTGCAGATTTGGGTGGGGACGATTGGGAGTTTGTATTTTAGCCAAGTAATGCATTTGCCACCTTGCTCGCTCTGTCTTATCCAGCGGGGTCTATTGTATCCACTTATCTTGATTATGGGCGTTGGTTTGTGGAAAAAAGATCGCTGGTTACCTTATTACGTTTTGCCATTTTCGGTGGCTGGCCTGATTGTCGCGGGTTATCACAATTTGCTGGTTTGGGGGATTGCGCCAGCTAATTTGATAGTTTGCTCGGTCCAATTGCCTTGCACGATTCAAGAATTTACTTTGTTTGGTTTTGTTACCATCCCCTTGATGTCTTTTGTCGCTTTTGCGGTGATTGGCGTCGGCATGATTATCTATGTCAAACTCACCTCTAAACTCAAGGGCCCAGCCGATATTTTTTCAAGGTCGAATTAGGGGGAAATTTGTCAGAAATTTTTTAAGTGATATTATATTAAAATGATAGAGAAATTTATTGCTGATAACCTAAAAAAAGCCAAATTTAAGAAATTGGCCGACGGCACTTATTTCGGTCAGATTTCTGGTCGGCCGGGAGTTTGGGCTAATGCTAAAAATTTAACTATTTGCCGGCACGAATTAGCCGAAGTTTTGGAGGATTGGTTTTTGGTCAAAGTTCAGAACAAGGAAAGGATTTCTGGATTCAATCTTCGAATTGGCTCACGCGTTTGCGTTTAAAGATATGCTCAAAAATTTGTCTTGGCGCCAATTTGTTCGTCGCTTAAGACAGCTTGGTTTCATCGGCCCTTTTTTCTGGTGGACGCCATTTGTTTATGGTTAAAGGTGATCTCAATCTCCATATTCCCAATCCTCATCATGAAGATATTTCTAAAGAATTAATTGGAGAGATTTTACGTCAGGCGGGGATAAATAGAAAGGATTGGAATGAGCTAAATTAAAGCCCCTAAATAAAGTTTTTTGTGCCTGCTTGACTATTTGGGACAAAAGTATAGTATTGTAGGTGAAGGCCCGGCGGGGCTTTTTTTATAAGATAGAAAGTGGCATAATAGCGATATAACGATTAACTATAAAATCATGAGACTAATCAATTATTTCAAGGATACGCGGAGCGAAATGAACCATGTCAGTTGGCCGTCACGCGCGCAAACCATCAATTTTACGGTGGTGGTGCTTGGTTTTTCGATTTTTATCGGGTTATTACTTGGTGTTTTTGACTTCGCTTTTAGCGGGATTTTGAAAAGTTTTATTTTAAATTAGGGTATATTTATGGCAAAACAAGAATTAGATCAAGGTCGCAATTGGTACGCTATCCACACCTATTCGGGTTATGAGAATGCGGTGGCGCGTAACCTTAAACAGCGCATTGAGTCCCTCGGCATGGAGGACAAGATTTTTAATGTGCTGGTGCCGACCGAGAAGAAAGTGGTGATTAAGGGCGGTAAGCGAGTAACGGTTGAAGAAAAAATTTATCAAGGCTATGTCTTGGTGGATATGGTCGTCACCGACGATTCTTGGTATGTCGTGCGCAATACGCCTCGAGTGACCGGCTTTATTGGTTCGGGGGTGGTGCCAGTGCCGTTGGAGAAGAAGGAGGTGGAGGCGCTCTTCGCCAAGATGAACGATGACACTATTAAGCACACCATCAATTTAATTAAGGGTGAGCCTATCCAGATTGTCGACGGACCGTTTAAAGACTTTGAGGGCAAGGTTAACGAGATTGATGAGGCGCGGGGGAAGGTCAAGGTCTTGGTCTCGATGTTTGGCCGCGAAACGCCAGTGGAGCTCGATTTCTTGCAAGTTAAGAAGATTTAAGGTAGATTGGCAACATCCTTATGGCAACTAAAAAAGTAGAAAAGAAGATTAAATTACAGATTCTCGCGGGCAAGGCCACACCAGCGCCACCAGTGGGCACGGCTTTGGGTCCGGCTGGAGTTAACATTGGCGACTTTGTTCAAAAGTTTAATGCGGCCACGGCCCAGATGACGGGAGATGTTATCCCAGTCGAAATCTCGGTCTATGCTGATCGCAGTTTTGATTTTGTTTTGAAGACGCCACCGGCAGCTAACCTTTTAATGAAGAAGGCGGGGATTGAAAAAGGTTCAGGTAAAAATGCGGTGAGCAAAGCGGGTAAAGTGACCAAAGCGCAAGTGCGCGAAGTGGCCGAGCAAAAAATGCCCGACCTTAATACGACTGATGTGGAAGCGGCCATGCGCATGGTCGAAGGCACCGCTCGCTCGATGGGGGTAGAGGTGAAATAAATTTCTCTAATCGTCAAGTTTGTTTTTAATCAGCCCTGTGCTAAAACTAGGGTGGGTTTTGGTGTTTTGTAAAATATCCGCAATGAGCGGATGGGAAAGGTAGGGTAGTGTGATGACACTAATCGATTTAGGCAGAATTCTTCGGGGTGAAAGGGTGGAGACAGCGAATCGGGTAATCAACGATTTGTCGGAGTTAGCTGTGGTTGTTGGCTATCTTCGTCAGTCCGGCTACAGAATTGCCTCGACAACGGGCGTGTGGGACCTCCTACACGTTGGTCACTGCCGTTATTTGTCGGCGACCAGATCAAGTGGGCACATCTCGATCATTGAGGTGGATTCTGATGAGGTTGTGCGTGCACGCAAGCCGGATAGTTTACATCGGCCGGTTGTGCCGATGGCTGAACGGTTAGAGATGTTGTCTTGGGTTCGGCCGGTCGATCTCATGTATCCGCTTGTTTCCGGCGAGGATCCGATCGAATTCATCCGGGTGATGCACCCCGATGTTTTTGTTGTCTCGGAGACCTCGGCGGATTCCAAGGAGGATTACCTGTCCTTGGTCCGTGAGCATTGTGGTGAAGTTGTTATTTTGCCAGCTCAAGCTCGCGTTTTCACAACCGAGCGTATCCGGCGGATGATGACCGCTGGTGGGGTTGATCAGTTGGTCGCGATTCGTGGCCAAATTGATCAAATGATCGCCGAAGCCAATGGTAAGGTGGCTGACGACGACCCCAGTGCTAACAGTTCGGTTGTCAGTGAACTTGCTCAAGAGAAAGGAGGCCAAGATGGCTAAAGTGTTTGTGGCTTACGTGCCAGTGGTCCACCATGGCTTACTGAAGGTGGTGAGAGCTGAAGCCGTGCCGGTTTGGGTGATGGGCGAAGAGTTTATCGCTGAATTTCCCGAGCTTAAGCACGATTTGCGGGCCGTTAAACCAACCGAGGCCGTGACGATGTTGAGTGCGTTAGGGATTTCGGCTAGACTGCTTCATCGTGATGATCTTTCGGCCCTTGTTGACCTTGTTCGTCCCGTTTTTGTGTTACCGACGGATGAGGTAATGAACCAATTCGCGGAGCGTTACCTGACGGGTTTGCCGATTGAGTATCGTCGGACATTCATTCGTTGGGACAGGGTTAACACCACTAGTGAAAACGAGGTGGTGCCTGATCGGTTGGTTACGAGCGGGCAACTAACTCGGGACATTATGAGGTGTTGCTACGAACAAGCCGAGTTGTCATCAGACTGGTGGCGATAGATTGGAGCAGCGGTGGTGCGCGACGGCCAGGTGCTTCTCTATGGAGTCAATCGTATGAGGCCGACAGATTACGCTCCTTATCTTGATGGCGACATTCGCGGTTGCTTCACTTGGGGGGAACGTTTGGAAATCTGTGGGACGATTCACGCCGAAGCGGCGGTCATTGCGACGGCGGCTGGTCGTGGCATTGCTCTTGCTGGGGCTGACTTCTACTGTACCACCTTTCCTTGTCCTGGGTGTGCGCGCCTGCTCGAAGCGGCGAAAATCGGTCGAGTAATCTACGACGTCGGTTACTCGGTTTGTGATGCCTTCGATATCCTGCGAAAGGCTGGGATTGAAGTCGTCAAGTTGGTACCCTGACCAATAAGTGGCTCTCGGCCCTGGCGTTACTGCTGGGGCCTTACCTTTTATAGCCAATGGGAAAATTAAGAACGCCGTTCTTGTTTTTAGCTTTAACTTTTCCACCAACTAACAATTGAGCGTGTAGATGGGCGACCGAAGCGCCAGTATAATCAGAATCACCAAACCTGATGGCCAACCCGCCAGCCGGTAACTTGTATTTTTTTGATAACCATTTTAAATGATCCGACAGCTCGGCAAATCCCGGTCGAGAAATATCTTTTATGTGTTCAATGTGCTGGCGATAAATAATTAAATAATGATAAACGATACCATCGTAAGGATAATCATTCTTGGTGACCACCCAATATTTTCCCGTTCTTTCAATTGGGTTATCATGGTAAGCTTTTAGATATTTCGGGCAAAAAGGGCAAGCTTTCATTTTTGTTAATTCTTCCATTTTGGCTTTTTGGGCTGGTAGCCGAGCATGACGAAAATTAAAGAGTTTATTTTTTGTTATTTTTGTCGGCATTTTAATTATCTTAGCACTTTGGTTAAAAAAATAAATGCTCGCGAGTCTGGGGAGACTCGCGAGCATCGAGGGCACTGTTTTACAGGGCGACCGGTATACTGGGGATGGCCGGGTGGGGGTGGTAGTCATCAATCGTGAAGTGTTCACTTCGAAAAGCAAACAGGTCACCGATGGCCCGTCCCGATTCACTAAGAGACAGGGTCGGCAAGCATCGTGGCTCGCGATTGGTCATCGTCATCACCGCGGGCATCTGGTCGGCATAGAGGTGAGCGTTCTTTATTGTATGGATTTGCCAACCAGGTTCAAGCCCAGTCACTTGCGCCAAGGCCATCAGCAATGCCGAGTACTGGATCAAGTTGGCCGGTAAGCCGATTGGCAAGTCGGCCGAACGCTGGTCCATACACATATCCAACCGCTTGCCACAAACGTAGAAACCGAGCCAACCGTGACAAGGCGCGACGAAGACTTGGCGCTGGCCAAACTCCGAAGCGTAGTAGGGAATCCACGGGGACACAATGTGGGTCCTCAAGTAGGGGCGTTCCTTCAGGCCCTTTACTAACGCCTCGAACTGGTTGAAGCCGTCGGGAAGGCCTGGGGTGGGAAAATTGTGGAAAGCGACACCGTATGAACCCGGTCCCAGATCTCCTTCGGGTAAACCGAGTCCGTCGCAAATCTCCTTTGTTGCCCACTGGCCCCACCAAGGGCAACCAAATTGTTGGAATTCTTCGACGGTTCGGGCGCCGTTGATCATCGCGAAGATTTCAGCCACGGCTTTTCGCCAGAAGCCAATACTCCTCTCGGTGATCAAGGGTACGCCGTTTCTTAGGTCAAACCGCAAGTCGGGTGGTTTGAAGTAAGAAACACAGGGCACGCCTTGACTGGTGGTGTCCTGCCTTTCACCCTTTTCCCAAACCAACCGAAGGAGGTCTTGGTATTGGGAGTCCGGGGTCCTTTCCTCAAAAGGCTTCATCCTGAACATTGTTCCTCCTTCCCGCTCGTTGCGGGGGTTATCTCCGGTGCTTATAGACCGAAAAGGTCATCGGGTAGTCGTCATTCCCTCCTTGGGTGATGGCGGATCTCTCTATGAGGTCCCAACCATCATCTTCGAACTCGGGAAATAAGGCATCGCCTTCGCACTCCACCCTCACCCTCGTGAGGTAAAGACGTTTGGCGACGGGCAGGGCCAGTCGATAAACTGATTCCCCACCAATAACGAAGACTTCTTGCAGTTCCTCGGCCAGCTTTAGGACTTCGTCCCATGAACGGACGAGATGGACGATGCCGATTTGTCCCAGAATCGGTTGCCATTCCGAATTTTGACTCAGAACAAGATTGATTCGTCCGGGCAGGGGACGATACTTGTTGGGGATGGACTCGAAAGTCTTTCGGCCCATGACTACTGGGTGGTCCCAAGTCAACTTCTTGAAATGAGTCAGGTCACTGGGCAGGTGCCATGGCAATTTGTCACCCATACCGATTACTCGGTTTGAGCTCATCGCGACAATAATTGAGAGCAAACTATTACCCTCCTTCTTTGCTTCTGTCAGTTGTTTGATTGACGGGGAACAGTTCTAACTTGATGTTAGCAGAAGGGCAGTTTCGGTCAAGTTTGGCAAAGGGATGAGATTGTTTTAAGATAGAATGATTATGAAAGACAAACCAATCGAGAAACTAATCAAGGCCGAGGCGAAGCGTCAAAAAAGCGTGGTTAATTTGATCGCCTCGGAGAATTATGTGTCTAAGGATGTGTTGGAGGCCTTGGGCTCGGTGCTGACGAATAAATATGCCGAGGGTTATTCGGGCGCGCGTTATTATGGTGGAAACGAAGTGGTTGATCAGATTGAGATCTTATGCCAAGAGCGCGCGTTAAAATTATTTAAATTAAAAAAGACGGATTGGGCGGTTAATGTTCAACCCTTGTCGGGTTCGCCAGCGAACTTGGCGGTGTATTTAGCGTTGGTTCCGCTCGGAGGTAAAATTATGGGGATGGAACTGGCTCATGGCGGGCATTTAACCCACGGGCATAAAGTTTCGGCCTCGGGTAAATTTTGGCAATCAGTTTCTTATGGGGTGGACCAGAAAACTGAGCAATTGGATTATGACGAGATCAAAAAAATTGCCATAAGAGAAAAACCGGATCTCATTATCGCTGGCTTCACGGCTTATCCGCGAAAAATTGATTGGCAAAAATTTCGGGAAATGGCGGACGCGGTTGTCCATTCTGAGCCGGGTCGAAGAACATATTTGATGGTTGATATGTCGCATATCGCCGGGCTGATTGCTGGCGGGCAACACCCGTCGCCGTTTCCGTATGCGGATATTGTGACGACGACGACTCATAAAACTTTGCGGGGGCCAAGGGCGGGATTGATATTCTCAAAAATTGACGCCAGAGAATTGCCCAAAAAAATTAATAAAGCAGTCTTTCCGGGTTTGCAAGGTGGACCTCATGCTAATCAAATTGCTTCAGTGGCTGTCGCTTTGGGTGAAGCGATGAAGCCAGAATTTAAAAAATATGCTAAACAAATAATCTTAAATACTCGGGTTTTGGCTAATGAATTAAAAAAGCGGGGTTGGCGAATTGCTTCGGGTGGGACGGATAATCATTTGTTGTTGGTGGATGTGTGGAATAGTGGGGGCCCTTCGACAAGCTCAGGGCAACCGATCACGGGGAAAGAGGCCAGTGATCGGTTGGAAAAAGCGGGAATTATCGTTAACAAAAATACGATTCCGTTTGACACGCGTTCGCCGGTGGACCCGTCTGGCTTAAGATTGGGTACGGCTGCCGAAACAACGCGGGGCAAGAAAGAAAAAGATATGATTAAAATTGCTGAGAAAATCGATCAGATTTTGCGAAAGTAGAGGATGAAAATAAAAATCAAAAAACTTGTGCCTGAAGCCAAAATTCCCAATTATGCGCATTTGGATGATGCGGGAATGGATATTTATGCTCTGGAAGATGTTGTTTTGGGGCCGAACGAACGGGTTCGGGTCAAAACTGGTATCGCGATGGAAATACCCACTGGTTTTGTTGGTCTGGTTTGGGATAAAAGCGGACTCTCAACAAATTATGGTTTGAAAACTTTAGCCGGAGTGATTGACGCTGGCTATCGGGGCGAGGTGCAAATTGGCTTGATAAATTTATCGGGCGAAGCTTACACGATAAAAAAGCAAGACAAAATTGCGCAAATCTTAATTCAAAAAATTGAACAGCCTGAAATTCTCGAGGTTAGGGAATTGTCGGCGACCCCGAGAGGGGAGGGCGGTTTTGGTAGCACTGGTAAAGAATAGGGGATTTTTGTGCTAGGATAGTGGTATGACTAATGAGTGGTTAAAAGAGGAAATAAGCCAGGCGATTGAGGCGCTGGGTTTGGATTTGGGCAAGAATGAGTTCAAATTGGAGCATCCGACTGATTTGGCTTTGGGCGATTTTTCGACCAATGTGGCGATGGTTTTGGCTAAAGGGAATAATCAAAATCCCCAAGAATTGGCCGAAAAGATTAAAAACAAGATTTTAGAAACGCTAGATTCGCGAATTAAAGAAATTCAAATCGCCGGACCGGGTTTTATCAATTTTTTCTTAGCTGAAGAATTTTTTGCGGAGTCAATCAAAGAAATTTTGGTGAAGCCGAAAACTTTTGGCCAAACCGACCTTTTGGCGGGGCAGAAGGTGATGGTGGAATATACCGACCCCAATCCGTTCAAAGAATTTCATATTGGTCACTTGATGAGCAATACGGTGGGGGAGGCGGTGTCCCGCTTAATTGAAGCTAATGGTGCTGAGGTCAAACGAGCCTGTTATCAAGGGGATGTTGGTTTGCATGTTGCTAAAACTTTATGGGGGATCTTTAAACTAGAAAATGAATTACCCAAAGTTGAGGCGACTTTAACCGAGAAAGTTAGATTTTTGGGGCGCGCTTATACCTTGGGGGCGACTGAATATGAGAGCGGGAGTGAGAATGCCAAAGAGGGGATCACGATCATCAATAAAAAAATATATAAAAGAAGTGATTCTAAATTGAATGAGTTATATGATCAAGGTCGGCAATGGAGTCTCGATTATTTTGAAACCATTTATCAAAAATTGGGCACGGACTTTGATTATTATTTTTTTGAAAGTGAGATGGGGGGAGTTGGCCAGAAATTGGTCGAGGAAGGATTGACGAAAAGGATTTTTACTAAGAGCGATGGGGCCGTGGTTTTTTGCGGGGAGAAATTTGACCCACATTTGCACACGCGGGTTTTCTTAAATGCTGAGGGCTTGCCAACTTATGAGGCCAAAGAGCTTGGGCTTGCGAAGATTAAGGCGGGCAAATATCCGGCGAGCATCTTCGTCTCGGTGACGGGGAACGAGATAAATGAGTATTTTAAAGTGGTCTTGCGAGCGATGCAAGAATTGATGCCAGAAATCGCCGACAAGATTAAACACCTCTCACATGGGATGTTGCGTTTGCTGAGTGGAAAAATGTCATCGCGAACGGGGCAAGTGATCACGGCCGAAGCTTTGATTGAAGATGTTAAAGCCAAAGTTTTAGAAAAAATCAAAGACCGCGAGCTTGATGAAAAAGAGAGAGCTGAGATTTCGGAGAAGGTGGCGATTGGGGCAATTAAGTATTCAATCTTGAAACAGGGGATTGGCAAAGATATTATTTTTGATTTTGACAAATCATTATCGTTTGAGGGCGACTCGGGTCCATATCTTCAATACGCTTACACCCGCGCTCTTTCGGTGCTCAAAAAAGCGGAGACCAAAAGTTTGGAAGCCGAACTCCCAAACTCGACTTCTAATCAACCCTTAGCCCATTTACTTTATCAATTGCCCGAAATTACCAAGCTAGCTTATCGCGAGTTGGCCCCGCAATATCTGGTTTCTTATCTAATCGAAGTGGCGGGGGCCTTCAATTCCTTCTATACCCAAAACAAAATTATCGGTAGCTCTAACGAAGCTGACCTTCTAGTCCTCACCCTCGCCACCTCAATTGTTCTCAAAAATGGTCTCAATATCCTCGGCATCCCAGTACTCGAAAAGATGTAAAGAGATCTTATTGCTGAAACCTTGTTAACAAAATTTCCAATTGGGAATTTTGTTAACAAGGTTTCGGTTGGGGTAGAGATAAAAAACAAAATCTCGGATTTTTTCACTTTCATTTCCGCCAAATTTCTCTCCAGTTGTAAATATCCTTATTTTACGGTAAATTAAGTATGCGAATGCCTTAATGAATAGGCTCACACGAATCTTTGTTATTTGTAGATTCGAATGAATTCGTAGATTGGCATCGCGTTTATTATGGATAATGACCCAAAAAAATCAGAAATTGCTAAGAAAGAGGAGGAAATCCTCAAATTTTGGCAGGATCATAAGATTTTTGAAAAGTCATTGGCGCAGGAGGCGCCTCAAGGTGACTTCACTTTTTACGATGGGCCACCCTTTGCTACCGGCACACCTCATTATGGGCATATTATTGCGGGCACGATTAAGGATGTTATCCCGCGTTATAAGACGATGCGGGGTTATCGAGTGCGTCGACGTTGGGGTTGGGATTGTCACGGTTTGCCGATTGAAAACATTGTCGAAAAAGAATTTGGCCTCAAGACTAAAAAAGACATTTTAGACTATGGCATTGAAAATTTTAACGCGCGGGCCCGCGAATTAGTTCTTCGTTACGCTAATGATTGGAAAAAAATTATCCCGCGCCTGGGTCGCTTTGTGGATATGGCAGACGATTATCGTACCCTGGACGCCTCCTATTCGGAGACGACTTGGTGGATTTTTAAACAACTGTACGATCAGGGTTTAATTTATGAAGGTTATAAATCGATGCAGATTTGTCCGCGGTGCGAAACAACCTTATCGAATTTTGAAGTGACGCAGGGCTACAAAGATGTTACAGATATTTCAGTGACGGTAGAGTTTGAATTGACCGATGAACCCGGAACTTTTGTTTTAGCCTGGACCACTACTCCTTGGACTTTGCCTGGGAATGTGGCTTTGGCGATCAACCCAGATATTTCCTATGTTGAGGTAGAGGGTGAAGTGCCGGGTAATAAGTATATTCTGGCTAAATTGAGAGCGGAAGCTGTCTTTAAAAATAATTTTAAAATTCTCAAAGAATTTAAGGGTCAAAGCTTGATTGGTAAAAAATACCAGCCGGTTTTCGATTATTATCAAAATGATGGTTCGATTAGCTCACCACAAGTGAGGCTTGAAAACAAAGAAAACGGCTGGAAAATTTACGGTGCGGATTTTGTGACAACTGAAGAGGGCACAGGGGTGGTCCATCTGGCCCCGGCTTTTGGCGAGGACGATTATCAATTGGCCTTGCGCGAAAATTTACCCTTTATCCAACATGTGGCGCTGGATGGCACTTTTAAACCCGAAGTCATTGATTGGGCCGGCCTACCAGTTAAACCAATTGATAATCCCCAAGCGACCGATATCTTGGTTTTGAAATATTTGGCAACGAAAAATTTATTGTTTGCGAAAGAAAAATTTACTCACTCTTATCCGCATTGTTGGCGTTGTAATACCCCTCTCTTAAATTACGCTACTTCGTCTTGGTTTATTAGAGTCTCGGATTTTAAAAATAAATTAGTTAAAGCTAATAAAAAGGTTAATTGGGTTCCGGCTCACCTGCGCGATGGACGGTTTGGTAAATGGTTAGAGGGGGCGCGCGATTGGGCGATTAGTCGATCACGCTTTTGGGGTGCGCCGTTGCCCGTTTGGCGTTGTGCTGATTGTGGGGCGGTTAAAGTTTTTGGTTCGTTTGCGGATCTAACTAATGAATTGCCTAAATCTAATAATAAATATTGGGCGATGCGTCACGGCGAGGCTGAAAGTAATGTCAAAGATTTTATTAGTGCTGACCCAAACGGGGCGGATCACTTAACTGAAAAAGGCAAGGGTGAAGTTAGGGGGTCGGCGCAAAAATTAAAAAATAATAAAATTAATCTAATTATTTCTTCAGATTTTATTCGCACCAAAGAAACAGCTGAAATTATGGCTGAAGAACTTGGCTTAAGCCCCAACCAAATTGTTTTCGATGAACGCTTGCGCGAGATTGACCCAGGTGATTTCACGGGTCAAACTTGGCGTGATTATAATGACGCTTTTGGTGAGCGAATTAATCGTCTCCAGACTCATCTTTCGACTGGAGGCGAGAATTATAATGATGTTCGAAAGCGAGCCATGTCAGTTCTCTACGAAATTGATCAGAAATATCAGAACAAAAACATTTTAATTATTAGCCATGGTCTGGGCTTGTTCATGATGCAATCAACGACTAGTTTTTTGACTGATGGCGAAATTATTAAAGCACTCAAACGGGGGGGTGACTTTGTTAATGCCGAAATTCGCCCAATTGATTTTGTTCCTATGCCCCACAATCACAATTACGAGCTTGATGTCCATCGGCCGTTTATTGATGAAATAAAATTTGCTTGTGCTTGCGGGAGCGAATTCGTTCGGGTGCCTGACGTCTTTGATTGTTGGTACGAGTCGGGCTCAATGCCTTATGCTCAAGATCATTATCCTTTTGCTAATAAAGAAAAATTTGATCCGACCAAGAAAATCGGTTTTCCAGCCAATTTTATTTCTGAAGGTTTGGACCAAACGCGGGGTTGGTTTTATAGCCTGATTGTTTTAGGCGTTGCTCTTTTTAACAAAAGTCCTTATCAGAATGTGGTGACTAACGGTTTAGTTTTGGCCGAAGATGGTCAAAAAATGTCTAAGAGTTTGCGTAATTATCCTGACCCGATGATTATTGCTAATCGTTATGGGGCTGACGCCCTCCGACTCTATTTAATGGCTTCGCCAGCGGTGCGGGGTGAGGATTTGAGCTTTTCCGAAAAAGGAGTGACTGAAATTGGTCGACGGATCGTGTCTCGCTTGCTTAATGTGTTGTCTTTTTATCAGATGTATGTTGGTGAGGAAGCCACCGAGAAGGCCACCGAGGAGAGACCTCGGGCTCACTTGAGGACTCGCCTCGATGGTCTCGGGGACAAGGCTAATGTTTTGGACCGCTGGATTTTAGCGCGTTTGACCGAGACGGTTAAGGAGACGACCGAAGCGCTTGAACATTATGAAATCGATCGTTCGGTTACCTCGCTCGACAATTTTATCGACGATCTCTCTACCTGGTATCTTCGCCGGTCACGCGACCGCTTCAAGATTGAGGGCGAAGATCGCGATTCGGCGATTACCACTATCCGTTTTATTTTGCTCACCACGGCTAAATTATTGGCGCCGGTCGCGCCCTTCACGGCGGAGATGATTTATCAAGAATTAAAGGAGTCGACTGATCCCGAAAGTGTGCATCTTACGGCCTGGCCAGATTTTTCAGCTTCGGCTGATGGAAGAATAATTGAGGATATGCAAAGGGTGCGAGATTTAGTATCGCTAGCGCTTGAGTTTCGACAATCGGCGGGGGTGAAGGTGCGACAGCCTCTCGCCGAGCTCTTGCTTAAAGATAATCACTTAAAAGATCAGACTGATTATCTGGACTTAATTAAAGCCGAGCTTAATGTTAAGAAAATTGGTTTTAATTCAGGCTTGGAGAGTGCGGTTTGGTTGGATACGACGATCACCGAAGAATTGCAGGCCGAGGGGATGGTGCGCGAATTGATTCGCCAGATTCAAGAAAAGCGCAAGGCGGAAGGTTTGGCGCCGGGTGAGCCAATTAATCTTGTTATTGATACGGGTGATTTTGGTCGCGAATTTTTGCATCGTTATGAAAACGATCTCAAATTAGCGACGACGGCCAAGCAAATTGATTATGCAGTGGTGGCTGAAGGGGAGACAGTCTGGGCGGGCGAACAACCCTTCAAAATAAAGATCACCAAACTTTAAGCTTATGGCTTATCGCCATTACGAAACAGAAGGCTTGATGGTTGGGCATCGCAATCTGGGCGAAGCCAATCGTTTGTATCAAATCTTAACGGCTGATTTTGGTTTGATTAACGTGCTGGCTCAAGGGGTGCGTCGAGACCGCTCGAAATTACGTTACCATCTTCAAAATTTTTCTTTTGCCCACCTCGGGCTAGTTCGTGGTCGGGAGTTTTGGCGACTAGTGGGGGCGAGTGAGCTTGAATCTTTGAAATCGTTACCAAAAGAAACGATTGTCTTTTTAAGAAAGCTGGCCCTGGTTTTGCAACGATTGGTTCAGGGCGAAGATCCCCATTCTTTTATTTTTCAAGACTTAAAACAGGCTAGTCTTTTGTTGGCCGAACCCGATCCAAAGTCGACTCAAAGATTGGCGAATTTAGAAATCTTTATTCTAGCGCGGTTTCTTGTTCAATTGGGTTACTTCGCTCCCAGTGTGGAAACGAGAGATTTATTGGCCAGCTCAAATTTTTCTTGGTCAGAGATTGAGCAACTAGAGAATTCTCGTTCGACCTTAATCAAGCAGATTAACCAGGCTCTGGTGATGACTCAATTGTAATCCACTTTGTTTCTATGTTATTATTTTAGTAATGGCTGAAATCAATCAACCGGAGCAATTAAGTAGTTTGGATAAATTTAAGCGACGGCTCGAACGGCGAGGTGGTGGGTCAAGTGATCTCAAGTCTACCATTCCACCGACCAAAGATTTTAAAGTTAATCGAACTTGGGCTAACGACGACTCAACGCTAGTTGATTATCGTCCGGCGTTGGCGAAAAAGGCCAATACTTTTTTGTGGCGTCTCTTTTGGGGCGCGTTGATTTTTTTCTTGGCGACGGTGGCGGTGGCGGTTTATGTTTTGTTTTTTAGCGCTAATATTGTCTCGAGCAATAATATTGATTTGTTGATTACTGGCCCAGCACAAATTCGATCGGGTGACGAATTAAACTTGCAAGTGACCGTGGTTAATAAAAATAAGGTCACTCTGAATTCGGTTGATTTGGTTCTTAATTATCCGCCCGGGACGATGGACCCGGTCATTACCGACAAAGAATTGCCCATCCAACGGGAGGAATTAAACGAATTGGCCTCAGGGCAAAAGGTTGATGTTGCCGGTCGGGCCATTATTTTCGGCGGGCAAAATACTACCCGTAATATCAAGGTGACCTTAGAGTATCGCATTCCGGATTCGAACGCTTTGTTTACCAAAGAAAAAGTTTATACGGTAACCATTGGTTCCTCCTCACTTGACCTTAGCTTCCAACTTCCGACCGATGTCAATATGGGCAAAGAATTTACCGGCACCTTGAAAGTCGTTTCTAACGCTCAAGGCCTCTTACGTAATTGCGCCATCCAAGTTGAGTGGCCGGCTGGTTTTAACTTTGTTTCGGCCAGTCCGACACCAGTGAAGAGCAATAATGTTTGGTTCTTGGGTGACCTGGTCCCGGGGACCGAAAAAGAAATCAGCTTTACCGGTTCGCTCACGGGCCAAAGTGGCGACCTGAAATCGTTCAAAGTTTTGGCTGGCTTAGCTTCGGGGGGTGGCCAAGATCAAATTTCTTTGGAGTATGGCAATCTTTTTCAAACCGTTAATTTAAAAAGAGATTTTGTTTCGGCTGGGATTTATTTGGCCGATGAGAGTGGCCGAGATCAAGTCATTTTCCCGAGCGGTAAATTGACGGGAGACATTGTTTGGCGAAATAATTTAGCCGACAAGGTTATCAATAGCTCATTCGATTTGAAATTGGCTGGCCCCCTGATCAATAAGCGAACGGTTCAAGCTTCAGCTGGCTTTTATAATTCAATTGCCAACGCTATTTCTTGGGATGAGCGAACATTACCGGAACTTAAAATAACCCCACCTGACGAGGGTGGGCAAGCCAGCTTCAGTTTTAATCTCTTGCCGTTATCAAGTGGATCCGATTCGTCGGTTAAAGAAATAAAACTTCAACTCACTTTCCGCGGGACACGCTTAACCGGCGAAAATCAAACCGAAGAAATTGTGACCAAAACCGAGAAGACGATTAAGGTTAGCACCTTGGCCCAATTGACCGCCAAAAGTGTTTATCACACTGGTCCATTCAAAAACACTGGCCCTTTGCCCCCCCAAGTTGGCCAAGAAACCACTTATACCGTTAATTGGACGGTCTCGAATACCATTAACGACTTGGGTAATGCGACCGTGCGAACGATTTTGCCACCGTCGGTTAAATGGCTCGGTCAAATTTCACCCCTTGACGAAAAAGTCGTTTACAATCAAACTAGCGGGGAGCTGGTCTGGAACCTGGGGGCTGTCTCGTCCGGGGTGGGTTATGATTCGCCGGCTCGACAGGTCTCCTTCCAAATCTCGTTATTGCCGAGTTTGAGTCAGGTCGGGAAGCCGTTTAATTTAACCGGCCAAACGACTTTGTCTAGCCAAGACCTCTTCACTGGCGCAACCATTACGCGAACGGCTTCGCCCGTTTCAACCGAGTTAGCCACCGATCCTAATTTTGTTGATGGTCAAGAATTAATTATTGAATAGAATTTATGAAGAAAGAAAATGATTTGATGGAAAAAATTGTTTCGTTAGGCAAAAGACGCGGTCTTATTTTCCCTGGCTCGGAGATTTATGGGGGACTGGCGGGCTTTTGGGATTATGGCCATTTGGGGGTGATTTTAAAAAATAATCTTAAAAATCTTTGGTGGCAAAAATTTGTGATCAATCGTGAAGATATGTTTGGTTTAGACGCCGCCATTATTATGGCTAGTCGAGCTTGGGAGGCAAGTGGTCACGTGGCGGGTTTCTCGGACCCCTTGGTTGAATGTGAGAAATGTCACCGACGCTTTCGCGAAGATCAAACCGAAGGGTTTTGTCCGGAGTGCAAAGGCCAATTAAGTTTAGCCCGACAATTTAACATGATGTTCAAAACCCAGACGGGCGCAGTGGAAGATTCTTCGTCCACGGTTTATCTTCGGCCTGAAACGGCGCAAGGGATTTTTGCTAATTTTAAAAACACGCTCGATGCTTATCATCCTAAATTGCCGTTTGGTATTGCTCAAATCGGTAAAGCTTTTCGTAACGAGATTACGCCCCGCGATTTCGTTTTTCGTTCGCGCGAATTTGAGCAGATGGAAATTGAGTATTTTGTTGAAGAAGTTGATTGGTCAGTGCAATTTGAGAACTTACGCCAAGAAATTGTAAGTTACCTGAAAGAAATTGGTTTAGCTATGAGCCAAATAAGTGAGTTAGAAGTGTCCGAAGAGGATCGCGCTCATTACTCTAAGCGAACGATTGATTTTGAATTTGAGTATCCCTTTGGACGCAAAGAGCTGTGCGGTCTCGCTTATCGCACCAATTTTGATTTGTCGCAACATGTAGAGTTTAGCGGTCAAGATCTAAATTATTTTGATGACCAAACGGGCGAGAAATTTATTCCGCACGTGATCGAGCCATCGCTGGGGGTTGACCGGCTGATTCTGGCTTTACTAACGAGCGCTTATGCCGAAGACGAATTAGGTGGCGAGCCAAGAACTTATCTCAAATTTAATTATCAAATGGCGCCAATTAAAGTGGCGGTTTTTCCCTTGCTTAAAAATAAGCCCGAATTAGTTACCAAAGCCAAAGAAATTTATCAGTTATTAAAAAAGGAAATTAAAGCAGTGGCCTTTGACGATAATGGCAATATTGGTAAACGCTATCGCCGGCAGGACGAAATCGGCACGCCTTATTGTGTGACAATTGACTTTGACACACTCGGTGAAAATCCTGACCTCCTCGACACCGTCACCGTCCGCGATCGTGACACTGGCACCCAACAACGCCTCCCCATTGCCGAGTTGCTCGACTTTTTTAAAACTAAAAATCATTCCTAAATAACCTTATTTTGAGCCATTTTTGCACTATTGACAAATAGGGCAGTTTGGGTGTATACTAAAGGGTAGATAAGCTGCCTCTCCTAACCCCTCAAGCCGAACACCCCCTGTTAATTAATAATAACTCATTGGCGCTAAAATAACCAAGACACTTTCGTGGTCGGTCGTTCAAGAAGGCATGGATTTGATCTAATTCTTCTTGA
>JBAZMZ010000007.1:0-38130 GCA_041649495.1 Minisyncoccota bacterium | reverse complement strand
TCAAGAAGAATTAGATCAAATCCATGCCTTCTTGAACGACCGACCACGAAAGTGTCTTGGTTATTTTAGCGCCAATGAGTTATTATTAATTAACAGGGGGTGTTCGGCTTGAGGGGTTAGGAGAGGTCACAAATCTACCTTTTATTATACACCTAAACACCCTTCTTTGTCAAGTTGTCGTGGTAACATCCCTGACGATCGCCACGAATGTTACCAGTTTGGATTTAGAAGATTTAGCCGGATTTGGAAGCCGAACTCCCAAGATCCCCTCAAGATTTTTCCAAACCCTCTTGAAAATTAAACTGATTAGGGGTTAAATAAGAAAGGAGTGTTTGTGTGCGTGGATTTTGGAATCTGTTTGGCTCGGTTAATCTGGGCGGAAAGAAGAGGTGGAATTATGACATCGTCGACGGTAGAAACGAAGGCTCAGTCTCGCTTTTTGCCGGGGATGGCCCAGCCCGTGACTGTTGACTTTTTGGTCAACATCACCGGGCGAACCGAGGGGCGGGTCATTGCTCTGTTGGATTTGCTCGAGAAAGGGGGCGAAGCGGTTGAATTCCCACGGCTTCCGCCCAAAGTGGCCGCGATCACCAACTTGGGAATGGCCGTTGCGGCCTTCGTGGGGAATCGAGATGAGGAGCTCGTTATTCCCCTCCAATTGTCTCTTATCCATCACTGCTTGGACTTGGTCGATGTTAAGTTCGTGGCGACCGAGTATATTCCGGTCGGTTCGCTGGTCGATGTCCACTTGGTGAAAAAAGCGGCGACCCTGTCTTGTGCCGACTAAGAAGGGGAGGGGAAGCTGAGCTTCCCCCTCCCCTCAACTTTTTAATAAAAAATAAATTATCGATAAACTTTGGTGGGCAGAGGGAGACTCGAACTCCCATGGATTACTCCACTAGCTCCTAAGGCTAGCGCGGCTACCAATTACGCCATCTGCCCAAAATAAAAAAACAATCAAACTTCATTGTCCGCCCAGAGGGGATCGAACCCCCGACCGTCTCCTTAAGAGGGAGCTGCTCTACCAGCTGAGCTATGGGCGGAACTTTTTAATTTTATCTGAATTTAGAAATTTTTTCAACGAAAGAATTTCTAAGGTAAACACTCTATGCGACAGGTGCCTAGGGAGGGAATCGAACCCTCAATCCCTTACGGGCGACAGATTTTAAGTCTGTAGCGTATACCAATTCCGCCACCTAGGCATTTATTTAATTTTCAATTTACGATTGAGGCCTGGGGGAGAATTGAACTCCCGTATAAGGGTTTTGCAGACCCTTGCCTTACCACTTGGCGACCAGGCCCCCACACCAAACTCTGGGTTTAAACAGTCAAAATCTTAATGAGCTCAGTGGGCAAATTAAGTTTAACAGATTTTAGGAAAGAGTGAAGGTTTGGTGTGGGGGCAGGCCTCAAATTTTTTCTAAAATCCCCTCAATCACCTGGCGGTTTTTTTCGCCGGCGTCAATTTCAAAATCGACGAAGGGGATGGTTTTCATCGGCATCTGATCAGCGATAAGTGAACGCAACTCGCTTCGTTTGCGTCGGGTAAACTCGAGCGCCTCGGTCTCATAGGTGTCGGGGAAGACGGAAATGAAGGCCGTGACATTTTTCAAATCCCGACCAACTTCGCAATGGGTGACAGTAATGACCGATCGGGTGTTAGCTTCTTTATTTAGAAAGCCGGAAATAATTTCTTGCAATCGCCCGGAAACTTTTTCTTGTCGATGTGACATGTTTATTTTTCTTACTACTTTTACTACTCTACTACTTTACTACTGTTTCGTAGACTTCAATATAATCGCCTGGGGCAATCTCAAGTTTGGCCTCAATTTCGGCGCCAAATTGAGTATTTTCTTCAACTTCCTCGGTTTTAATTTTCTGCATTTGGAGACCAACAATCTTGCCTCGGCAAATTTCTTTTTCGTGACGAAGAATTTTTACTTCTTTACCACGGATAACCTTGCCCTGACCAACAATCCCGCCGACAATTTGTTTGTCGCCATTTTCGCCGAAGGTTTTCAAAATCTTGGCTTTGCCTAAAACGACTTCACTAGTCTGTTTGGGGGCGGTTTGTTTCATTTCTTCTTCTAGCCACTCGGATAATTTATAAATCACATCGGAGGTCTGGATAGTGATTTTGAATTTTTCGGCCAAAGCCAAGGCCCCTTTTTCGGCGGGCACACGGAAGCCGAGAATTTTGGCGCCTGGGAAGGCTTGGATTAATTTGACGTCGTTCTCGGTGATTGGGCCAACGCCAAGGTCGATAATATCGAGACTAACTTTTTCCACTTTTAATTTGGCCAATTCTTTTTCGACGGCTTCCAAGGTGCCGGCCACATCGGCCTTGATGATAATTGGTAGGCCCACCTCGTCGGATTCTTTCGAACTGATATTAATTTTTCGACCAGTTTCTTCGGGGGCGTTGAGGGCAAAGCACTCGGCTGATTTTTTGTCGGCAAAAGCTTTGAACGGTTCGCCGACGCTGGGTAATTTCGCAAAGCCAAAAAGATGGGCCGGCGCGCTGAAAGCTAGTTCTTTAATGGGTTGATCTAAAAAATCAGCCAAACGTTTAATTTTCGTGACCTCTCGCCCTACCACGACATAATCCGAGGCCCGCAAAGTGCCATTTTTGATAATAAAAGTTGAGGCGATACCGCATTTGGAGTCGAGGTGAGATTCGAGCACAAAACCTTCGGCCGGCGTGGTGGGGTCGCCCTTAAGTTCTTCGAGTTCGGCGACAAGCAAGAGGAGCTCAAGCAATTCATTTACCCCCGTTCCTTCTTTGGCGGAGATTAGAGCGACGGGGACATTACCACCATAACCTTCCACAAAGACATCATTTTCGGCCAGACTTTGTTTGGTCTTTTCAATGTCAGCTTCCGGTTTGTCAATTTTGTTGATGGCGACCACGAACGGCGTATTCTGCGCCTTAATTGATTGCAAAGCCTCAAGCGTCTGTGTTTTGACACCCTCTTCGGCCGAAACAATCAGGATTGCAATATCAGCAATTTGGGCTCCGCGCTCGCGCATGGTGGTAAAAGCTGCGTGGCCCGGGGTATCTAAGAAGGTAATTTTCTTGCCATTGTGAATCACCTCATAGGCGCTGGTATGTTGAGTGATTCCGCCAGCCTCTTTGTCGACAATATTGGTTTTTCGAATATAATCGAGCAATTTCGATTTGCCATGGTCAACATGCCCCATCACCGCGATCACGGGGGGTCGCTCAATTAAACCAGTTTTCGTGGTGTTTTCAGTCATAAGATTTACCCTTAAGAGTAATTTACTATACTCTATAGGGTTAATTAAACCAGAAAAACGTCGATTTTACAAACTCAACAACAAATCCAACCCTAAAAACTGACAATAATGTCTCAAAAGCGGTTGTGTTCTCCATTTGATAGTATGCACTATTTGGATTAGTTTGTCAATTTGGGACTTGGGATTTTAGATTTTTAGCTAAGAGCTTTGTTGATCACTTCTTTTTCTTCTTCGGATAGCTCGTATTCACTTTTGCCGTCGGCGAGCGGTTTGGCGTAGACGCTAACTTTGTCGCGCGAGTAGAGGCTGGAGATTACCACGCCGTCGCCATTTTCATCCATCAAGCAAGTGGCGAAACTTTGATTCCCGCCTTGATCACGAAAGGGGTTGAAGCGGACGGTGTGGATTTTTTGCAACGCTTTGGCCAAGCGGTTATTAATGTTGTCAATTTCTTGAGCGATGAGCTTGGTTCGTTCGTCGAGCTTGCGAGCCGTTTTTACAAATTCATCAATAATATCTTCGAAATCGTTGGCGCGTCGGCCCGAGAGTAGGCGAGTTAAGCGTTTGTCCAAAATAATGACTCGAACCAACAAAAAAACGGTTATCGCCACAAACCCAACGGTAATCAAAAACAAGGTCGTCAAATCAATCATAAGTTTATTATAGCTAGTTCAATTAATTGACGCAATCAAGCCAACTCAAACTCATTTTCCAACCCGACCAAGATATCCCCCTTTTCCCATCCTATCGAAGTTCGACTTCGATACTATACAAAATTGGGGATAAGGTATCTAGAAAAGATATCGGTGTTGACATTAGACACACTTTGTATATACTCATTAAATATGAACAATACAGCGGTTATTAATATCAAAACTAATCCGAAAATTAAAAAGCAGGCGCAAGCCGTGGCTTCTGACCTTGGCCTTTCGCTGTCGGCGGTGATTAATGCCTATTTGCGCCAATTAGTGCGAGATCGAAGAGTGGAATATGAAATGGAGGGCCATCCCTCGCCCTTGCTTGTTAGTTCGATAGAAGAAGCGAGGGCAGATTATAAAAACGGCAAAGCTTTTAGTTTCAACAATAATGAAGAAGCCCTAAGGTTTTTGGACACTCTGTAAAAACCTAAGTATCGCATGAAAGTAAAATATTCTCGGCGATTTGCCAAACAATTTAAAAAATTGCCGATTGATATCAAAAAAGCTTTCAAGGATAGATTGGAAATTTTTCTAAATGATAATTATCACCCAATTCTTCATAATCATCGTCTTAAGGGTGATTTTGATGGTTGCCATAGTTTAAATATCACTGGTGATTATCGGGCTATTTTTGAAGAATTTGCCGATGGGGAAGTAATCATCTTTTCGGTAATCGGCGATCATCATCAGCTTTACGGGAAGTAATTCGGTGGTAAACTAAGAAAATGAAACGAATTTATTGGGACACGGCGGCGGGGACGCCGGTGGATGAGAGGGTATTGAAGGCGATGAAGCCGTTTTTGACGGAGAAATTTGGCAATACGAATAGTCTTCATCAGGAGGGAGTGATGGCAAACAGAGCGGTGGAAGAAGCGAGGGGAAAAATCGCGCGGATTTTGTCGGCGCATGCCGATGAGATTATTTTTACGGGCAGTGGAACGGAAAGTGATAATTTAGCGATTTTGGGGACAGCAGAGGCCTCGGTGGCAAATCATATTATTACCACTTCAATTGAACATAAAGCCGTGCTGGAGCCATGTCGGCATCTGCAGAAAAAAGGTTTTAAAGTCACTTATTTGAGGGTTGATGAAAATGGGCAGATTGATTTGAAAGAATTTCGCGAGGCGTTAAGACCAGATACCTTTCTTGTTTCGATTATGTTGGCGAATAACGAGATGGGCGCGATTCAGCCGATTAAAGAAGTCGCTAAAATTTTAAGGCATTTTAAGAAAGAAAATGGTTTAGATAAAATAACTGGTCAAGCCAATCGGCCTTATCTCCATATTGATGCTTGCCAAGCGCCGAGATTTTTGGATTTGAATGTCGAAAAATTGGGGGTTGATTTAATGTCGTTTAATAGTTCAAAGATCTATGGCCCCAAAGGGGTGGGTGTGCTTTATGTCAGAAGGGGGGTGATGATGGCGCCAATTATGTTGGGTGGTGGTCAAGAACGCGGGTTACGGTCGGGGACGCTTAATGTGCCGGGGATCATTGGGTTGGCGCGAGCGTTGGAAATTTGCGAGCAAGAACGAGAAAAAGAAGTAAAAAAATTAACTAAATTACAAATTAAGTTAATTGATGAGTTAGGAAAAATTTCTGGCCTGACGATTAATGGGCCGATGGTGAGAGATTCGAACGGGCGAAGTCGTTTCTCGCGTAGCCAGATGCGACTTCGCCAGTTCGAAACGATGTCGCGCTTGCCCAACAATATCAATTTCTCAATCGAGGGCTTTGAGGGTGAACAATTAGTCATCGAGCTAGACGCCAAGGGTTTTGCCGTCTCGAGCGGGAGCGCTTGCTCGAGTCACGATCCGGCCAATAATAAGGTGCGGGTTAGTTTTGGTCGCGAAGTTATGGCTAGCGAGATTAATCGTTTTATTAAGGCTTTGAAAGAAATTATTCACAAATATCAAAAAATGGTTTTTGAAAAATAAAAGTGTTATACTAAATTCTAATATGGACATCAAAGATTTAAATCGCAGTCAATTTCTCTTACTACTTTTGTTGATTATCTTGGTCTCGTCAATTACGACGGCGGTGGTGACCGTGACCTTGCTTGATCAGACACCCCAAGCGGGGATTGTGAATACGGTTAATCGGGTGGTTGAACGAATTGTCCCGGGTGCCACGACGACGGTGATAAAAATTGTCAAAGAAGAGCCGACGGCGACTGAGGGTGAGCAAATTGTTAAAGCGACCGAATCAGTTTCGCCAGCGGTCATTAAATTGGTTCAAAAAACTGGCGATGATGTCAAAAATTTAGGCACGGGTTTTGTTATCCGCGAAGGGTTAGTGGTGACCTCACTCAAAAATATTCCTGATGATTTGGCGAGTACTAGTTTGTCTATCGCTAAGGGTCAGACTTCGGTCGGCGTAGAAATTATTTCCCGCAATATTGAGAATAAACTTGCTTTTCTTAAGTTTACCGCGACGAGCACTTTGTCGGTTGGAGGTCTAGTTTTGAGTGAAAAATTGCCAACGAGTGGTCAAACCACGGTGGCCATGGCCTATTCGGAGAGTGGCAATCCCGATATTATGATTGGCTTAGTGATGGGGGTTATCAGCGCGACGGCTTCAACTACCCCCACTCAAAATGTTGATTTAATTCGCACTGGCTCCGTCATTGGTGATAATATCGGTGGTCCGTTGGTTGGGTTGAATGGTCAAGTCTTAGGTATCGGCATCTCGCGTGGCTACGCGCTCTCGGCCTCGGCCCTCAAGACCTTAGTTGACCAAATTAAATAATTATTTTATACTTCCATGTATTATTATGCCTCCAATTCAAAATTTCACAACCAAAGCGCGCGAAGCGATCAGACGAGCTCATGAGCTAGCGATTGAGCGTGGCCAGAACCAAGTCAACCCTTTTCATTTGTTGGCCGCTTTGTTGGTGCAAGATGAGAGTTTGGTGGTGTCGATTCTTGATAAACTCGAAATTGATTCACTCGCTTTAACCGACCATGTGCTTGATAACATCGAAGCTTTTGGTGGTGGCAATGTGATGAGCCCGTCTTACCAAATTTATTTGACCCCCGACTTGGTCAAAGTTTTTGACGCGTCGGCGAAAATTGCTAATAGTTTAACCGAAGATTTTGTTTCGACCGAGCACTTGCTCTTGGCTTTGCTCGATATCCCCAGTACGGCTCGCGATTTGCTGGTGCGGTTTAAGGTGGAGCGGGAGGCGGTGCTTAATGTGGTTAATGATATTAAAACTGGTCGGATTTCTCCACTTGAGACACCGAAGAAATTAAAAGCGTTAGAAAAGTTTACTAAAAATCTGACAGACCTGGCCCGAGCCGACAAACTCGACCCCGTCATTGGTCGCGATGAAGAAATTCGGCGGGTGATGGAGATTTTGTCACGTCGAACCAAAAATAATCCGGTCTTAGTGGGTGAGGCGGGGACAGGCAAAACAGCGATTGTTGAAGGTTTGGCAATTCGGATTGCCAAGGGCGAAGCGCCCGAGTCTTTGCGCGACCGCGAAATTGTTTCGCTTGATCTGGGCATGCTTTTGGCCGGCACCAAGTATCGGGGTGAGTTCGAAGAACGACTAAAAAATATTATTAAAGAAATTGAACGCTCCGAAGGCAAGATTATTTTATTTATTGACGAAATTCATACCATTGTTGGTGCCGGCGCAGCCGAGGGCGCGGTGGATGCCTCGAATATGCTGAAGCCGGCTTTGGCACGGGGCGAGCTACGCACCATTGGCGCGACCACAATTAAAGAGTACCAAAAATATATTGAACGCGATCAGGCACTCACGCGTCGCTTCCAACCGGTCACAGTGGAAGAACCCGGGATCGAAGATGCCATTACTATTTTGCGTGGATTAAAAGAGAAGTATGAGCTCCATCACGGCGTTCATATTACCGATGATGCGATTATTGCGGCGGTCAATTTGTCGAGCCGTTATATCACTGATCGCTTTTTGCCCGACAAAGCCATTGACTTAATTGATGAGGCGGCCAGTGCTTTGCGGTTGCAATTAGAAAATAAGCCGGCCTTGCTCGAAGACAGTGAACGAAAAATTATGCGTTTAGAGGTAGAGAAAGAGGCGATGAAGAAAGAGGTGGAATTATCGAATAATAAAAAAGCGCAGGCGCGAATTAAAGAAATTGATCAGAATCTCGGCGAGTTGAGAGAAAAAATCAGCGAGCTTGAGTTGAAGTGGCAAAACGAAAAACAAATTATCAGCGAAATTCGTCAATCCAAAGCGGAGTTAGAAAAATTACGCCTCGAGGCTGGTCAAGCCGAGCTCAAGGCCGATTTGTCGCGGGCGGCGGAGATTTTGTATGGCCGAATTCCCGAAATTGGCAAAGCGCTCAAAATTAAAGAATTAAAATTGAAGAAATTGCAAAGTGCTCGCAAGATTTTGAAAGAAGAGGTGAGTGACGAAGAAATTGCCAAAGTGGTTTCGCGCTGGACTGGTATCCCGGTGACCAAAATGCTTGAAGAAGAGACCGACAAATTAATGCGCATGGATGAAGAATTGAAAAAACGCGTGCGCGGTCAAAACGAAGCGGTGGCCAAAGTGGCCGAGGCGGTTAAGCGCTCGCGGGCGGGGGTGGCTGATCCCGATCGGCCGATTGGCTCGTTTATGTTCTTGGGACCATCAGGGGTGGGTAAAACCGAGTTGGCGCGGACGCTGGCTAATTTTCTTTTCAATGACGACAAGGCGTTGATTCGCGTTGATATGTCAGAATACATGGAGAAATATTCAGTCTCCAAGTTGATTGGTTCGCCACCTGGTTATGTGGGCCACGAAGAGGGTGGGAGTTTGACCGAGACGGTTCGTCATCGCCCTTATTCAATTCTCTTATTTGACGAAGTGGAGAAAGCGCATCCCGAAGTCTTTAACATTTTGCTTCAAGTGCTCGACAACGGCCGGCTCACTGATGCCAAAGGACGAACGATTAACTTCAAAAATACGATTATTATTTTGACCTCCAATATCGGTAGTCAATTTATTAAGGGTTATCAACGGATCGGTTTTTCTAATAATTCCGAGACGAGTAAAGATTTTGATAGCGTCAAAGAAAAAATCCAAGACAGCTTGCGCGATCATTTCCGACCGGAATTTTTGAATCGCCTAGATGAGATTGTCGTCTTCAATCCGTTGTCGGCCGAAGTTTTGCGCGAAATCGTTGATTTGCAATTAGCGATTGTTCGCGACCGCTTAATGAAGAAGGGGATTAAATTGGAGGTGACCGATGAGGTGATGAACTTTTTGGCCGAGCAAGGTTATAGTCCAGAGTATGGCGCGCGTCCGCTTAAACGCTTAATCCAAAATAAAATTCTTAATCCGGTCGCTCAATTTATTATCGGTCGGCGAGTTGACGGTGGGGGCATTGTGACCGTGGCGCTCAAAGCTGGCGAACCCTTTGTTGAATTAACCAAAGCTGTCAAATCTCGAATTCGCCCCCGCCAATCTTCTTCGCCCGTGTTGCTGAAATAGATTACTTTTCTCTTTATAATATTTCCATGGCCAGAAAATGGAATACTCAGGAAGAGGAAAAATATCGGCGAGAACTTTACGATTTATACATTTCTCAGAATAAAACTCTTAATGAGGTCGCCAGGGTTTTAAAAATTAAACCGCAAACAGTTTTTGCTCGTTTTAAAAGATTAGGTATAACAACTTGTCCGGAACGGAAAAAAAATTATCAAAACCGGAGAAATGATGTGCTTCTGCCTAAAACTCATTCCCCTGAACTGGCCGAATTTTTTGGGATAATGCTTGGTGATGGCAGTCCTTCTCATTTTCAGGCAATGGTTACTTTGGGAACGAAAGAAATGTCTTATGCTAAATATGTGGCAAAATTAATGGAGAAAATTTTTGGTGTTTCTGCTAAAATTTCAATCCGGAAAAATGATTGCAAGGATGTCTATCTTGGTTCGGTGGATCTGACAAATTGGCTACAGAAAGAGGGGTTGGTTTTTAATAAGGTAAAAAGTCAGGTCGGGGTGCCAGTTTGGGTCTTTGATCGAAAAGTATATATGGAAAGATTTTTGAGAGGATTTTTTGATACTGACGGTTCTGTTTATCAGCTTCGTTTTGGGGTCCAGATTTCTTTCACAAATCTTTCTCGGCCTATCTTAGACTCTTTACATAAGATGTTAAAAAAGCTATCATATAAATCATCCAAGATCAGTTCCCATAAAATCTATGTGACCAAAAGGCAGGAAGTCATAAGATTTTTTGAAGAAATTTTACCGGCCAATGAAAAGCATCAACAGAGATTTGAAAATTTTATAAATGCGTAGGTACTCAAGCGGCAACGAGGACAGACTGTAAATCTGTTGGCCATTGGCCTCCGGGGGTTCGAGTCCCTCCCTACGCACCAAAAAATAACGAGCAGAGAGACTGTATTTTTTGAGTGTGCCCTCATGGGTGCATCAAATTAGAACTAAAAGATACTACTTGACAGATTGTCAACAATAGTATATACTAGGCAATAGGTTAGTAAATGGGCATTTGAGCCCATTTTTGATTGATGTTTGACAACTTATTTATTGGAGGAAAGGCCATGTTGTTGGATTCGCGAGTAATTGCTGTTTTTTTGGCTTTGGTGACGGTTATTCTTGTCGTCCTGATTTGTTCAGGGAACGAGAAAATCGCGTCGGAGGTAACAGTGGTGACGGCCCCAATGGTCGTTCACCAAACCGAGACACCGGCGCCCGTTGTGCCGGTTATCGAAGCAATGCCGACCGAGGCGTCTGTCGCGCCGGAGTCGGAAGAAACTTCTGTGTCGGAAGTCGACCGGAAGTTGGAAGCCCTGGGCTTCGGCTCGTCTGCCGAAGTTCATCGAATCACGGTAAAACAGTAACGCGGAGGGAATGTTGAAATGAAAACGAAGATCCTGCTGAGCGTGTTGGTTTTGTTGGCTCTGGCGATCCCAGCCCTTGGGCAGGACGCCGAGAGGGTGGCCGAGGGATTCGCGAGGGCGAACATCTCGGAATACACGGGTTCGTTCGGGTTTACGCGGGTGTTGCCCGAAGGGACGAGCCAGTTCGTCTCGGGCGAGTTCACTATGTGGCTGGACGGACGGCTTCCCTATCTCGTCATTGACGGGGTGGAAGTCGTCGCTTGGGGCGATGAACCCCTTGGCGGTTTGCCGGTCAACAAGTTGGGAAGCGCAACGGGGTTCTGGCTGAACCTTCGCGCGTGGGATGGAGTCGCAGGGCGCGATTGTGCCTATGGTTCCGCCTACGACGAGTTGCTTTTGCCGAGCGACACGATCAGCGTCGAATTGACGCTGGCGTATCAGGAAGAGTTTGTGCCGTTCGACCCCAATAGTTATGGTGTCGACCCGGCCCGACTCGTCTTACAGCTTGGCGGGTCGTCGTTCAGCTATGACGCTCAACGCGGGGGCTTCTCGATTTGGTTCGACCCCGGCGTGGGCGGTGGCTACGACATTGTCGATCGGTCCACGGGTCAGGTTTTGGTCCGGGGCGATATCGATGACGGCCTCGTCGAGGCCAATGTCGTCAATGTTGCCATGGCTGGCGGGGTTCGGGAGTTGATCCCGAACGGTCAGTCGTCGGTTTACTGGACAGGACAGTGGCCGGCGTGCTCCATAGAGCGTGATGGTCAATGGCAGTCCGCACAGGTTTACACCACGCGGACATTCGGCCAGTCGCTGTCCCTCGAGGTCAGCGGACTTCAGTCGGGTGGCCGGCTCGAAGTCTACTCCGTCGATGGCGATGAGCGGGTGCTCATTGCCATAACGGACGCGATGACCGCTCCCCCGATGTCGATCCCGGTTGGCAAGGGGGGCTGGCCGGAGGGAGGCCTTCTCCAACTCCAGACCCCGTCTGGCTATGATCGCCTCATCGTTGAGGTGATCGGCCAGCCGGTCGGTTGGAACGGCTTCAATGTCTGGGCCTACCGCTACGGCGGTGGCCTCGGCAAGGGGTGAACGAATCGCCCCTGAATCCATGAGTACCAACCCGTGACGCGCAAGCGCGTCACGGGTTGCTTTTTTTATAAAAATCGGTTATATTAACGGGGCTTAATTTATATCAAATATGTCACAAGATTTTTTAATCAAATTAGCCTGTAAGGACTGCAAACGAGTCAATTACTGGAGTAGTAAAAACAAGAAGAAAGTCGAACGCAAGATCGACCTCAAGAAGTATTGTCGTTGGTGCAAAAAACACACCCAGCACGTCGAAGTTAAGAAATAAGGATTTTGGGGCGGGCCCACGAGGACTCGAACCTCGATTAATGGTTTTGGAGACCATCGTTCTACCATTGAACTATAGGCCCAGACGAACAATATTCTAACATATTTTAGATTTTAAGCCACTTAATTCTTTGGTCTCTTTTGAACCATGTCATTTGGCGTTTGGCGTAGTTAATGATGGCTTTTTCGAGTTGCTCAATCATTTCCGCCTTAGTGATTTTATTTTGGAGAAAGCGAGCGAGATAACGGTATTCGAGACCTAATTCTTCCATTCGCTTCCAGCTCAAACCGTCCTCGTGCAACCGTTTGGCTTCAGCGATCATTCCGTGTTTAAGACGAGCGAGGAGCCGAGTGTGGATTTTTTTATTTAATTCTTCCTGGTTAACTTTTAGCCCAATAATTTCAAAATCGTATTCCGGCCCGTGAAGTCGGACTTCAAGTGAGCCCGAAGTCCGACTTCCTAAGGTCGGAACTCGGCCCAAAGCCTTCGCAATCTCAATTGCCCGAATCAAGCGTCTTGGATTTTTAGTGTCAATGGTTTTAGCGCGAACCGGATCCAGCTTTTTTAACATCACCAGAAGTTCACTTGGAGGTTTAACTTTCAAGTGGGCACGGAGTTTTTTATCGGGGGCAACTTCGGGTAAAACCAAGTTATCAACCACGGCCTGAATGTAGAAACCGGTGCCTCCGACAATAATCGGCGTTTTTCCCCTTTTAATAATTTCTTCAATTTTTTGCTGGGCGAGTTTTTGAAAGTCAGCTACGGTAAAAACTTTTTTCGGATCGGCCACGTCAAGCAGGTGATGGGGGATGCCCGCCATTTCTTTTTTGGTCACTTTGCCGGTGCCGATATCTAGTCCCTTATAAACTTGGCGCGAGTCGGCACTAATAATCTCGCCCTGGCCGGGCAGGCCGCCCACCTTCTTGGCCAACTTTATCGAATAAGCCGTCTTCCCACTGGCCGTCGGCCCAACAATCACATAAATTTTTGGTTTGGTTTTTATTGTCACTCACTCTTATTTTATTAAGGATTGATTATCGAAGAAATCAGTAAGCGTTTTTGAACGGTAATTTCTGATTTTGAGCCCCGTTTCCGTCCTTTGAATAAATAGTTGCATATTAGCGATTTTATTTAGTATAATTAAATAAGGAAATACAAAATGGTTGCTTAATGATATATTTGCCTAATAATCTCTAATTAAGGTATTATACCAGAAAACATTTTGCATAGAAACGAGTTATACGAAATAACTCCAAGTCTTCGCTACACCATATAGCACGAGATATCCGGTTCACGAGCTAAATAAAATTATTTTTTACAATTCACTATGAACAAATCACAAATTTATACAACTATAGGATTATTTATTGGGTTAGCAGGATCAATCTTGCTTGCGTTTTCACTAAATATAAAGGATGCATTTCCACTAAATGAATCTGCTGTACAATTTGATGTGGCAATGCGGAACGGAGAAATCATTAAACGAGCTGAGGCATCCTTTGTTACTATATAGCAATGGATTTTCTACCCTGGAATTATATCTTTAATCGCAAGCTTTATCCTGCAACTAGTAGGAATGTTTAGTAAAAAATAATTTTATTTTTAACGCTCGCTCACCCAAATTTGGCAGTGAGGCTCTGCCCAATTATACCGCCACGCTCACTTCGCAACTTCCCATATTCTTAAACGTTAACTGTAATTTTATATCAAAAATTTTCAACAAAATAAGAACCTAGATTTCAAGGTGCCAGAGGTGGGACTTGAACCCACAAACCTTGCGGCACACGATTTTGAGTCGTGCATGTTTACCAATTTCATCACTCTGGCTTCAAATTATCAGCTCCTCTACCCTATGGAATATAGCGAACTATTCCACAGGGTTAATTCTACCGAAATTTGGCTAAAAAGCAAACTTATGTATGCAAAACGCAAAATTGGGGCGATTCTGCGCGAATCGCCCCAATGTAGAGACAAACAATTTCTCCACCTCCCCTATATCCTCGTCCAAATCCCCAAACGATGGGAGTCCCGCCAGGCCCAGAATCTCCCCCCCGCCAAGTCCTCCTCAATGATGACTCTCTCATTGGTCGAGACGGAGAAGGTCCAATGAGGATTACTACCGGAGAACTCGACGTCCTCCGGGTACGACAAGAGAATTTTGTTGGCGATTTCTCCCATTGCCTCCTTGTCCCCCCCAGAGGCAGAAAGAAATCGCTTCTGATCTACCCCGTCTTTCCGACGGAACAGAACCCGATACAGACCTAGCTCCTCCTTCCGGGCAATGTTTCCCTTCACCTCGTAGAGGAATCGGTAACTTCTCTGACGAGAGGCCCTCCCCTCCGCCTCCTCCATGATCCTGACGGCCTCCTCGTTGTCCCTCTCGTGGCGGAGTCTCTCCTCAAAGAAGAGCCCGACCAGTTCGGTCTTCGTTGTTACCCTCAAAACTTCTGAGGGCGGGACTCCGAAATTTTTGGCAATCTCTAGCTTTGCCCCCAACCAGTCTTGTGCTGAAAGCGGTTGTGTCATTCTGCTACCCTCCTTTTCTTAATGGCTCTCTGCTTCCGCAGGGCCGATTATGGAAATTTTACCAGTCTACCTTCTAGTCTAGCATAGTGGGGTTCTATTGTCAAGCTCACATGGGGTACATTCAACCTTGAAGTGCAACACTTTCATTAAAAACTTCTAATGGTGTCTTCCAACCAAGTCGCTTTCTTGGCCGATTGTTTAAGATATTTTCAACCGCTTATCCAATAATAGGTAGGCTACTTAAAAAGCCTTGATTTTTTTAATGAAGAATTATAGGATGAAATCCTAAGGGGGAAATTTCTCCCGGCGGATTATTAAGTAATTTTTATATTGTTATGGAAAAAAGTGTGTTTGAAGATCCGTTGGACTTTGCCAGTCAAGTGGAGAAGGTTCAACAAGAAAAAAAGGTTGCTTTCTAGCAAAAAATCCAAGGAGATGTACAAAAGACTCTTGAAAGAGCTCTCCAGGGAGATGATCTCTCTGTTATTCAAAAGGTTAAAGGGATTTTAGCCCTAGCCAAAAATAATCTTGATTTTGATATTTCATTCCTTTTTCAAAATGAACCGCTTGAGGGCGGAGAAGACTTTAAAGTAGCAGTGTATCTTTCAAGAAAAGGTTATTTTTCCGATGTTATCGAGCTGATTAAAACTTTACCGGGTGATAGGTGGCAAAGAACCTTCTTTAAAGGGGAAGAGGGTGTCCAAGCTCTTCGAGAAGGAATAAAGAAAACTCTTGAATGGAGGGGGAGAGCTCTCGTCGAAGATACGGCTACTCATGATTACGAAAAAAATTGCGAGGAGATTTTTCGTTTTTTGGATTGGTTTGGTCAGAACATTCACGGGATTATTGCAACTGAATCTTATTTATCCCCGGAGGTTCAAAAAGTGGCTGGCAAGTTGTTTGACGATTTAGATGTTGTCAATCATCTAGATAGATATAATTTAGCCAAGAAACTTCTTGAAACTTTTAGCCTACACGATCGGGAGCTTCCTTCTGGTCTGATAGAGATGAGGGCTGGTAAGAGTTTTGCTTTTTATCACTCTCAGCTTAAGGTTTTAGTACAAAGACATTTGTGCTAAAATTAACCCTGTCTAGTAAGATTTTAAATTTTGGTTCAGATGATGTATTATACCTATATCCTTCAGTCGGTAAAAGACAAAAAGTTTTATACTGGTTTTACTAAAAATTTAAAATCTAGATTTGACCTACATAATCGTGGGTTGGTAGAATCTACCAAGAATCGTCGACCTTGGAAATTAATTTATTACGAGGCCTGTCTCGATCAAGCTGATGCCACACATCGTGAGAAATATCTTAAAACTGTGTATGGTAAAAGATTTATTAGAAGTCGGGTCAAATCTTACTTAACAGGGTAAATGTCCAACAGCTACGAAGATAAAATCTTTTTGATTGAGGTGGAGAAAATTAAACCCAATCCTTTTCAGCCTCGGCATGAATTTAACGAGGAGCGTTTGCGCGATTTGGCCGACTCGATTAAACAATATGGCGTTCTCCAACCGCTCGTGGTAACTCGCGAAGAAGTTGAGCGTCCTGATGGCAGTCTTTATACCGAGTACGAAATTATTGCGGGCGAACGACGCTGGCGCGCCTCCAAGATTGCCGGTTTGCGTCAAGTACCGGCGATTATTCGCACGGGCGAACAAAGCGATAAAGAAAAATTGGAGATGGCGATTATCGAAAATCTCCAACGCGAGGACCTTAATCCGATTGATCGGGCTCAAGCTTTCTTCAAATTGGTCAACGAATTTGGTTTGTCGCACGCTGAAGTTGGCAAACGGGTTGGTCGCAGTCGTGAGTATGTGTCGAACACCATTCGCATTTTAAATTTGCCTCAAGACATGCTCGACGCGGTGGTTAATGGTCAGATTGCCGAAGGGCATACTCGACCGCTCTTGATGCTGGTTGACCGGCCCGAAGAGCAACTGACTTTGTTCAAGGAAATTTTGATTAAACGGCTCAATGTGCGCGATACCGAAGCCATTGCCCGCCGGATTGCTTATGATAAGGTGCGCAAGCATGCCTCACTGGTTCAACCAGAGATTATTGAGATCGAAGAGAAATTGACCGAGAAATATGGCAATCGCGTTAAAGTGGAAATGAAAGGCGAAACCGGTGGACGGATTTCGATTGATTATACTTCGGCCGATGAGTTGAAGCGGATCCTCTCGATGTTGGAACAAGGTGGGCCGAACCATGTGCTTGATGTTTCCGATTTGAATCTGGCCGAAGAAGTGGCCACGGCGCCGGCAGCAGAAGAGGAATCTAAAAACGAAGAAAACGACGAGGATCTCTATTGCATTAAGAATTTTTCGCTTTAGTTTTTGAGTTTGATTTTGGGGGTGTCAGAAAGTTTTTGATGTGATGTTTGGCGTCAGTGGTTTTAACAAAGTCCAACCATTTGGCGGTGGGCTTATTATTTTTGTTGGCAATAATAAAAACCACGTCGCCATTTTTTAATTTGGTGTTTAAAGCAGACATTTTGTCATTAATTTTGGCGCTATTGGCATGATGGCCGATGTCTGAGTGGATAGCGTAGGCGAAGTCGATCGGGGTGGCATCTTTGGGTAATTCTACTACCTCACCCTTGGGGGTGAAGACGAAAATTCGTTGGTGAAAAAGTTGACCCTTAACCAGCGAGGCAAATGGGGCGTTTTTATGGGCATGTTTTTGCCATTCGATGAGCTCGTTAATCCAGGCCAAATCTTTGGTCAATTTGGCGCTCTGGGTACTTTTCTTGCCTTGCTCGTCATAAATTAAGTGTGAAGCGATACCAAACTCGGCTTCGTGATGCATTTGCTCGGTTCGGATCTGAATTTCGACGGCATTGCCGTCGCCGGTAAAAATTGAAGTATGAATACTTTGATAACCATTAGGTTTAGGGTTGGCGATATAATCTTTAAGCCGACCCGGGATCGGTCGCCAGAGATTGTGGATAATACCTAGCACTTGATAGCATTCATCAATTGTTTTAACAATCACGCGCAAGGCCGAGATATCGTAAATCTCGTTAATGTTCATATGCTTGAGCAATAATTTCGCGTGGAGACTGTAGAGATATTTTATGCGATAATCAATCTGATAATCTTTAAAACCTCGCGTTGACAATTCCTTTTCTAGTGTGCGGTAGATTTTCTCCAGTTTTTTAACCGTCTCCTTGCCCTTGGTTTTGCGTAAGGCCACCACTTTTTGGTGTTCTTCAGGGTAAGCGTAGGGGAAGCTGGCATCCTCGAGCATCCCTTTAAGTTTCCAGACGCCGAGACGGTTGGCGAGGGGGGCATAAATCTCTAGTGTTTCGAGGGCGATCCGTTTTTGTTTTTCGGGTGGGAGAAATTTGAGAGTGCGCACATTGTGTAGGCGGTCAGCCAGACGAATCATAATTATGCGAATATCCTCGGCCATCGCGACGAAAAGTTTGCGCAAACTTTCGCTATGGCGTTTACCGCCACGATACTTAAGTTGGCCAAGTTTAGTGACCCCCTCAACCATAAAAGCAATTTGCTGGCCAAATTCTTTTTCAATATCGACCAAAGTAATATGAGTATCTTCGATGGTATCGTGCAAAAGACCTGCCGCAATGGTTTCGGCATCCGCCTGAAATTCGGCCAAAATGATTGCCGTTTGATAAGGGTGAGTAATATAAGGATCGCCCGACGCCCGTGTCTGTCCTTGGTGAGCTTGCTCGGCAAAAGTCAACGCCTTTTCAATCAGCGCCCGATCTTGATCGCTCGGATTCTTCATCCGCCCAATAATTTCCTTGGCGTCCATTGCCCCTAAAATAGCACAATAAATAGTTTATTTCATCCGGTGGGGGTTGTGGTTGGGGCAAGTTCGGTCACTACAACGTTCGGGGATGGTTTTAGTTCCCTCCATCATTAAGGCGCCACATTCGGGGCAAAGGCGACCGGTGGGTTTAGTTTTGATGATATTTTTGCATTTGGGATAATTGGAACAACCATAGAAGATGCCATAACAGCCACGTTTTTCGGTCATCGTCCCCACTTTACACTTGGGGCACTCTACCCCGGTGTCGCCCTGTTTTTCTTGCCCTTCGATCACGGCATCCTTTTTAATATATTTGCATTTGGGATATTTTGAACAGGCCACAAACCGACCGAATTTGCCATCTCGTTCAATGAGGTCGCCACCGCAGTCGGGACATTTCTCGCCCGTTAATTTGGGTCCCTCTAATTCTTTACCCTCAATCGTAAGGGCACCATCGCAATCGGGGAAGCGCGAACAACTGTAGAATTTGCCACTCTTGGCCAACTTGATAATCATCGGCGAACCGCACTTGGGGCACTTCATTTCTTGGGGGGCTTCACCTAGGTTGGTAATTTTCTCAATTTTCTTTTTGCTGGCGATATCTTTCGTAAATGGACCATAAAAATCTTTGAGCGTTTTAACATAATCGCGGTCACCGTTGGCGATTTCGTCCAACTCATTTTCCATTTCGGCGGTGAAGGTGTCGCTAATATAATTGGCAAAATATTGGCTCAAAAAATCGCTAACGACTTCGCCGGTGTCGGTCGGTTTAAGGGCCTTATTCTCTTTAAGCACATAGCCACGATCCTGAATGGTTTTAAGAATGGCGGCGTAAGTGCTTGGTCGGCCAATCCCGCGTTTTTCTAATTCTTTAATCAAGCCGGCTTCGGTATAACGATGGGGTGGCTCGGTTTCTTTGCCGGTTGAGTTAATCTCTAATAAATTTAATTTGTCGCCGGTCGTGAGTTTAGGCAAATCAATTTCTTCGCCCCGTGCGCCCGGGTCAGCCTTGAGCCAGCCGTCAAATAAAAGATGTGAGCCGTTCGTCTCAAAGTCGGGGACAGTGGTTCGAGATCGTTTCTCGCGTAGCGAGATGGGATCTCGAACCACTGTCGCTGTTATCTTCGTCCGTAAAATTTCCGCGTCAGTCATTTGACTGGCCACGGTTCGTTGCCAAATCAATTGGTAAACTTTTCTTTCTTGCGGACTGGTGCCGGCGCCAGCGACACTGGCATGGGTGGGTCGAATGGCCTCGTGAGCTTCTTGAGCATTTTTGCTCTTGGTTTTAAATTGTCGCGCTTCAGAATAATTAGCGCCAAATTTACTTTTTACCACACTGGCAATTTCATCGATCGCTTGTTGGCTCAAAGTGGTGCTGTCGGTTCGCATATAAGTAATGTGGCCGGCCTCATAAAGTTTTTGGGCCAAACGCATAGTCACTGATGGGGCATAGCCGAGACGCGACGAAGTGGCCTGTTGTAAGGTTGAGGTGGTAAAAGGCGCGCGAGCCGTTCGCTTGGCCTTGGTTTTGTCGACACTGCCCACTTGCCAATTTGATTTTTGGGCGAGCCCAACAATTTCCAGCGCTTCTTTCTCGGTCTTGGGTTCGACCGAGCATTTGAAGGGAATTCCAGATACAGACTGGCCCGCCTTGGGCGGATTTTTGGTATCCTCAAACATTGCGTCGATTACCCAATAGGCAACCGGGATGAAAGCGCGAATTTCTTTTTCGCGCTCGACAATCAAACGCAAGGCGGGAGACTGCACGCGACCGGCCGACAAGCCATAACGAACTTTTTGCCAAATCAAGGCCGACAAATCATAACCAAAAAGTCGATCCAAAACCCGGCGCGCTTCTTGAGCGACCCGCAAATTGGTATCAATGGCGCGCGGGTGCTTCATCGCCTCCTGCACGGCCTCCCTAGTAATTTCGTGGAAGGCGATGCGCTTGGGATTTTTCAATTTCAACGCTTGTTGCAAGTGCCAAGCAATCGCTTCGCCTTCGCGATCGGGGTCAGTCGCGAGCAAAACCTCATCGGCTTTTTTGGTCAGGCGCGTTAGCTCGTCAATTACTTTTTCTTTGCCCGGACTAATTTCGTAACGAGGCACAAAACCGCCCTCGATATCAATCGCGTTTTTATTCGATTTCGGTAAATCACGAATATGCCCGACACTGGCTTTAACGGTGTAGGCATTATCCAAGTATTTAGAAATCGTCTTGGCTTTCGCCGGTGACTCAACTATTAAAAGTTTCATATTTTATTTGTAGATTCGCACTTGCCCTGTGGAATAGGGACAAGGTTTATTCCACAGGGTGAACATTCGTAGATTGGCATTGCCCTTTAGTTTAGCAAGTATTATCTTTCTTGTCACAATTTGTCAACTGGGGATTGCTTTTTTTGATTGGGTTTGATATACTAAAACCATTATAAATGTTTCGTAATGTAATATTATTTTTTATGGAAAAATTTAAAAGTCCTTTAGAAGAGCGTTTAGAAGATGTCACCTTAAAAATTAGTAGAATAGAGCATGGTCGAGAAGAGATTAAAAATCTCTTTTCCGCAATTAGCCAAGCTGCCCAAGGAGAGATTCTTGTTAGATTTTGCGAAAAATATCCTGAAGATGCTATGACAAAAGTAATTATGGATAAAATTAATTTACTAACTAGTCACATAAAGGGAGATTATATTCCGCCTGAATTACCGGAAAGAGCAAGGGAATCTCGGTCTCTTTATCTTCAGAATTTTCTCAAAGGAGAAATGACTAGTCTCTATGAGAAATTTGTTCAATATATTAATATGAAATATGGGGAGGGTTTCCTCGAATCGTTATCTGATCATCGTCCCGACGATCCAAATGTCACATTAGCCTAATTTCCCCCATCGCCTCTTTAATTATCCCTTTAATTTCCATGGTGGAGAGAATAATGTTGGCGTCGGTGACGGAGAGCTCGGCGAGTTCGATGAGTTCATCGCGGGGGAAGCTGTCGCTTAATAAGAACTCGACAATTTTTTGTTCAATCGGCGAGAGGTCGGACCAGAGTCGGCCTTGTTTGTCGGCCTCGGCTTCTTCAGTGTCAAAACCGAGCGCTTGTAAAATATCCTCACTTTTGTTAACGGGCATGGCGCCCTGACGAATGAGATTATTGGCGCCTCGTGAGCCGGGTGAAAAGATTGAGCCGGGTACGACGAGTACGTCGCGATTATATTCCATGGCCAAGCGGGCCGTAATCAAAGTACCCGATCGTTCACCAGCTTCAATAATTAAAATGGCGTGCGATAAGCCAGCCATAATGCGATTACGCCGAGGGAAGGTGTGCACACCAGCTGGACATTCGGGTTCGAGTTCAGACAATAAACAACCGCCTGCTTCAACAATTTCATCAGCCAAACGATGGTTGGAGAAAGGGTGCAAAACTTTTCTGTCCAAGCCTGAACCGGGAATTGCCATGGTGAGAAGTTTGTTATTCAGCGCCGATTGATGCGCGATCGCGTCGATGCCCAGGGCGAGGCCTGAGACAATCACAATCGGGTAACCAGCGAGACCGCGAATTAATTCCTCACACGCTTCTTTGCCATAACGCGAGTATTTGCGCGAGCCGACCACGGCGAGAAATTTGTTCTCATTTTCGTTGGGCAAAGTCCCCTCCAAATACAATTCGTCTGGCGGGTCGTTAATTTCTTTCAGCAAGGTTGGAAATTGCTCGGGAGTTAATTTTTTAAATTGATTTTTGTTTTTAGCCATTAGGCTTTATTTTATCAATAAAAGTGCTATTATTAAAATCATCATGTTAGACATAAAATTTATTCGTGAGAACAAGAACCTGATTGCTGAGGCTGGACGCAAAAAGCGTTTAGACTTTAAGATCGATGAATTATTAAAAGCTGATGACGAGCGGGTTAAGCTGGTGGGGCAAGTTGACGATCTCCGTCGGAAACAAAATGAGGCCAGCGAGGGGATTGCTAAGGCAAGTGGTGATGAAAAAGCCAAGTTAATTGAGCAGGTCTCAAGTGTTAAAACCGAACTTCAAGCCGGTGAAGAAAAATTAAAAGAGGTGATGAAAACTTGGCAGAAGTTGATGCTCGAAGTGCCCAATATCCCCGATATGAGCGTGCCCGAAGGCGATGATGATGCGGGCAATCAAGAAATTAAGGCTTGGGGCGATCGACGCAAATTTGATTTTATTCCCAAGAGTCATGTTGATTTGATGTTGGCCCTTAAGTTGGCTGATTTTGATCGGGGGACCAAGGTGGCCGGTTTTCGGGGTTATTTTTTGAAAAATGAAGCGGCTGAATTATCGCTCGCGCTCTGGCAATATGCTTTGCAAGTGGTAACGGCCGACGGCTTTACGCCTCTGATGGCGCCGATTATTGATCGCCCTGAAATGTTTATGGGCACTGGTTATCTCCCGCAAGGCGAGGATGATTTATACAAAACCCAAGATGGTGATTATCTCGCTGGCACGGCTGAAGTGCCAACGATGGGTTATTATTTCGACGAAGTGATCCCGCGTGAACACCTACCCGTTAAATTTGTTGCCTTCTCCCCTTGTTATCGACGCGAGGCGGGGAGTCATGGCAAAGATACCCGCGGACTGATTCGACTCCACGAATTTTACAAAGTTGAACAAGTGATTTTGTGCGAAGCTAGTCACGAAGAGAGTGTGAAATGGCACAAGCAATTACTGGCCAATGCCGAGAAGATTATGCAAGGTCTCGAAATTCCCTACCATGTGGTGATTAATTGCACGGGCGATTTGGGTCAAGGTCAGGTTAAAAAATATGACATTGAGGCTTGGGTGCCAACCGAAAATAAATATCGCGAGACGCACTCCATTTCCTACTTCCACGATTTCCAAACTCGTCGTTCGAATATCAAATACAAAGATGCCGATGGCAAAATGCGCCTAGTCCATTCGCTCAATGGGACGGCTCTTGCCTCGCCCCGAATTCTGGTGCCGTTGATTGAGAATTATCAACAGGCCGACGGTTCGATCCTTATTCCTAAGGTGCTCCAACCGTTTATGAATGGGCGGACGGAGATTCGTTAGTCATGGTCGTTTCGTCAAAAACCGAAATTTTGCGTTCGAGTCGCGAACGCGCCAAAAAACGTCGCAACACCAAACGGGCGGTGGGGATGTTGGTGATTTTTGTGATCGTCGGTGGCTTTGTGCTTTTGCTTAATCTTAATTTTTTGCGTCTCACCACCTTCAGTCTCTTGGGTCAAACAAGTCAAGATTTGTCGGCGCTTAAGCAGACGGTTCGGGAGCAATTAGATGGTTATTATTTTGGCTTAGTGCCTCAAAACAGTATTTTCTTTTTCTCCAAAAATAATTTAATCGTTTTGTTGAAGCAGAAATTCCCCGGCCTACAATCGGTCGAGATCGATTCACCCAATTTGAACACCTTAGCCATTAAGGTGACTGATCGCGAGACCAAAGTTTTGTGGTGCAATGGCCTGGCTTCTCAAAAGCATTGTTATTATCTTAACGACGAGGGTTTGGTTTATCAATTGGCGCCCAATTTTTCCGAATCAATTATCTTAGAATTTAATAGTTCGACCACGGTGACCAAGCTTAATTCGGCCGTGATTGATCCGATTGATCTGGAGCGTGCCAAAACTTTTATCAGTTTTTTAAAATCAACTCTGACGGACTGGCCTCGCCGTAGCCTTGGCGAAGGCGGGCTGGCCTCAATTCCCCAGACCTACAAATTGGCTTATGTTGTCGCCTTGCCACTTAAAGATTTCGAAGCCGTGATGGTCTCAAACGCTAATCCTGATGACCCCACTCAATCATGGAAACTTATTTTCAATACCGGCGCCTCGGCTGACCAGCTCATCACCAATTTTCATTCATTAATCAAAGATCCCACTCTGACTAAAGATTGGGCTCATGGTTCGACAGGCTCACTACAAGCAAAATCCCTCGATTACCTCGATCTTCGTTTCAACAATAAGGTGTTTTATCGATTCAAATAATTGCCACCTTGACAGAATCTGTATAGGGTGTAGGGCAAAGGTGGAACGCTGATTTGGAATTGGGAAATTGGACACCCGAAAGACTTTCGGGAAATGGCTGTAAAGCCGGAGGGTATCATTTTGTTGCTCAAGATCTTTTTGATCAGAGAGGGTTCCAATGGGGGTATCGATTCCTCGTCGTTGGTGGTGGAGATTGCCAACCTCCTTCTCGGGCAGTCATCCTCCACCACTCCCGTGCCGATAGTGCGGTTGATGGTCGAGTTGCTCCCAGCGGAGTTCGACGAATTTTTCGAGACCCTCGAGAGGGTCTTCAAATCGTTGTCGTCGAACGAGATCTTTTTCGTTCCAACGAAGATCAAGGAATGGGGGAAGGGGAGGAGTGAAAGGACCATCGTCGACGTTGCCCTGTCTAGAACCTCCGTCCAGACATGACTCGGGGTGAAATTGTCCCGCCCGGCACCATGGTGCCGGGCGGGCAAACTTTTTATACACAACCCCTTCACCCAAATTGGTAAATCTGTGGTAAAATTAGGGTATGCGCTTTGCGACGGTGATTGGGCATTATTTTATCTGGCATTATGGTCGGGCGATCAGGGATTTGACGAAAATTTATCGTCAATTGATTGTTTTTGTTTTTAATTTTTTCTCGGTTTCAATTTTGGTTAATTCTTATTTTGCGCCGTGGCGACGAATGGGCGAAGCTTATCCCGACAAGAGTGTTGACCCGTTTGATTATTTATCCACCTTTACTGTCAATCTGATTATGCGTTGCGTCGGTATTTTTATGCGCACGGTGGTGATTGTGGTTGGCATGCTGGCGACTCTGTTGTTAATTTTGAGCTATCCCATCATCCTTTTAGTTTGGTTGATTTTGCCATTTGGTGTGGTGGTGGTTTTCTTTATCGGTTTTGGCTTGCTGTTTCGATAATGAATCCCGTTAGAAACCGTGATCGCTATAATAAATTTTTAAATAAAATATGAATTCAATATTACAAGATGGTATAACTAAAAAAGAAAGCGATTTTTTTGATCGCGATCTGTTTCTAACGGGATGAACATCGCGCAATTAGTCAAAAATAGTCCGCTCTACCCGATTTTGATTTTAGAATCAGTTTTGTCGAGTCGGGTTCGGTCGCGTTTGATTAAGATTAGTGGGAGTTTATTTATCGCTTTAGTTATCTTAGCCGCCTTCTTCTCTTTTTCTCGTCTCGCGGTCTGGGCACCAAAAGTTTGGGGTTTAATTTTTATCAGCTCGGCTTTTTACGCGGTGGCCAAGATGATCGAATTTTATTTTAACTCGTCTTATTATTTTGATAATGTCGTCCTCAATCGTTATCAGCCGGGCGATATTTTCACTTTTACCGTTGGCCGGATTTTGCTTAAGGTCAAAGGTAACGATGTGCTTGAGGGTTTTCTTAATTCTCATATCGGTCGACGGGTACTCAAACGTTGTGGTTTGTCGGATCGGGCGACCAACGATTTTTTGAAGCGACGGGGGCCGGCGGTTTTCTATAAATTACCGCTCAAGTCGGACGAAGTGCTCAAATTGCGGGATTTGGTCAAATTTTTATTTCAAAATGATAGCGCCTTCGCTAATTGGTTGGCCGAGGCGGGGATTAATGAAGCCGAATTGATTGGCGCGGTCGGTTGGGTAGTTTACGAGATTGAATATGGCGAGTATCGTAAGCGGTGGTGGAGCGAAAGCAATTTGGCGCGCTTACCGAGCATTGCCAAGGATTGGGGTTTTGGTAACACTTCTACCCTCGACCAATACAGTTGGGACCTACTCTATGGCCTTAATTATTCTTCGCTTGATTATGAGTACTCAACTCACAGCGACGAAATTGCGCAGATTGAAAATATTTTGTCGAAACAAAGAGAGGCCAATGTTTTTGTCGTGGCTGATTCGACCAGTGAGCGGATGGATGTGATTTGGCATTTGGTGCGTCGGATTCAAGATGGAGTGGCGCCTCCGGCCTTAGAATATAAACGGCCAGTTTTGTTTAATACAGCTGTTTTTCTCTCTCATTTCAAAGACAAGTCGACACTAGAAATAGAATTATTGAAAATTTTAGCCGAAGCGAGTCGGGCGGGTAATTTAATTTTGGTTTTTGATAATTTTGCCGGCTTGCTTCAAGGCACTACCATCTTAGGCACGGATTTTGTTAGTTTGGTTTATCCAGCCCTAACTTCTAACACTATTCAAATTATCGGTTTGGCGAGCAATGACGATTTTCATCATGTCTTAGAAACGAATGCCACTCTGGCTACGACTTTTGATCGGATTTTTATTCGGCCGTTGCCCGAAGAGTCAATTATCCACAATCTCGAACAAACCGTTTGGCAAATTGAAAAGAAAAATCGTCTCCTCTTTACCTATCCCGCTCTGCTCGAAATTGCTCGCGACGCTAATCGCTATTTTACCGAGAGTGATTCCGGTGACAAAGCGGTGGATTTACTGGTCGAGATTATCCCATGGGCCAAGAGCCGGGGTTATCGAGTGATTGACCAAACCGAAGTGGAGGAATTGGTGCGAACGAAAACTGGTATTCCAGTGGGTGAATTGCAACCAGCCGAACGGGAAAATCTGATGGCGCTCGAAAAAAATCTTCATGGCCGAGTGGTGGGGCAAGACGAGGCCATTCTGGCGGTCAGCAACGCTTTGCGTCGAGCGCGAGCCGGGGTGCGCAATGCCGAGCGACCAATCGGCTCCTTTCTTTTTCTGGGTCCGACGGGGGTGGGCAAGACCGAGACGAGCAAGGCCTTAGCGGAAGTGATGTTTGGTCAAGCGACTAAAATGATTCGGCTCGATATGTCGGAGTATCAAACGCCCGATGCGGTGGATAAATTAATCGGCTCGTTTACGACTGGCCAACCCGGGATTTTGGCTGATTTGGTGCGCGAAAATCCTTATGGCGTTTTGTTATTGGATGAGTTTGAAAAAACCAATCACGATGTGCTTAATATTTTTCTTCAAATTTTGGACGAAGGTTTTTTCTCCGACAAAACAGGCAAGCGGGTTAGCTTGCGGAACCTCATCATTATTGCCACTTCCAACGCGGGCGCGGATTTGATTTGGCAAATGGTGCGGGCTGGAACTAAACCGCAGGACAAAGTTGACGAATTGGTTAATCATATTGTTGAGGCGGGAACCTTCAAACCCGAATTGCTTAATCGTTTTGACGCGGTGGTCGTCTTCTACCCCCTGCAACCCGACGAACTTAATCAGATTGCGCGTTTAATGCTTAATAAATTAGCGAAAAGATTATTGACTCAAGGCGTAACGCTTGAAGTTAACGATCTCTTGGTTAAGGCGGTGGCAGAATTGGGAGCGAACGAAGTCTTTGGCGCGCGACCAATGCAACGCTTTATTCAAGACAATGTCGAGCAACAAGTGGCCGACGCGATTATCCAAGGGACGGTCAAGAGTGGGTCAGTGGTGGAATTTATTTTTTCTGATGATCTCCCCGACAAACTAAAACTTCTTGTCAAGAAGACCTAATTCACCTTTTTGATTTGGCGATAGATTGCTAGCCAATTTTTACGAAAAGGAATCTTTTTAATCTTTTTATCTAAATGTTCTAAAACTTCTAACGAATCGTCAATAAATATTTCGACTTGTTGCTGACGGCAAATAATTGTTTTGTCTTTATCTTTGTCGACAAAAAAGACATTACTCTTTTTGATTGCTGGTAGATGATCAGCTAACCACTGTCTCCCAAATTGCCGTCCACCACGCTTTCGTCGTGAGACAATAATTAAGCGGTACCCATCTTTAGATAATTTTCTAACTATTAAGCGAGCATTTTTTAATGGTCGGGCTTTGGCGGAAATTTCAGCATAAAGAATCTTCTTTAATCGTTGGTCGTGTTTGGGAAGATTTAATTTTCGACTTAATTTTATCCGATTAGGTTCGTGGTCGATAATTGTGTCATCAAGATCAAACCCTATTGTTTTTTTAGTTTTTTGTGCTAGTTTGGTCATAGGTGTTCTTTGTTTAGATTGTATGGTAACACGAGGTCGATTTCTCGTCTATGGAAGGAGAAGATGATGGCTTTCCGAGAATTAAGTATCGAAGAGTTTCGGGGAAATACCGGCATCTGTTATCGGGGCTTGCCACGACGTGGACAGGTTGTCCCCCTTCGCCAATTGGCGACAATGGGGGCAAAAGTTCAATCAGTTGTCGTTATGGGGAAGGAATATCTGACCCAGATGCTACGTAGTGTTGTGCTTATTGGCACGGACATCCATCCGTACGAGAAAGCACAAATCACGGTTGAACCAGTATACCCGCTTTTTTTGCCGGTGACACAGACGTTCGTTCAACGATCGAAACTTTTGGAGTTTCTGGAACGTTTCGATCAAGTGTTTGCCGATCATCATGTGCCCGTCGGCATTGCCAAGAAGTCTCCGATGATTGTCATGGCCAAGAAGGATGGGCTTTGGTTGGTAGCGCACTATCTTCCCCCGATCATCGAGGATGGTCCGCGCGGAATGTATCTCTTCGACGGCCAGCATCGCGATTTCATGTGTGGCCGGACGGGGACAACGATCGTCAACATCTTCATCAAAGGGGTGACGATTCCTCCGCGGGCAGACTTGATCAATTGGTTGGAGGTCAAAGTGGTTGATGAGAAGCCGGAAGTTCGCTGTCACAACAACCACCCAGAACTCTATCGAGATCTCGAGAGGGTGGGGATCGATGGTTGATCCTATTCTGGTTGGATTCGCGAGTCTCAGCCGGTTCTGACGAAAGTTGGAGCCGGCTCGTTTTTGTTATATATTTAATCAATGTCTAGCTTTTGGCAAAAATTAAATAAGCCGTTTTTTTGTTTGGCGCCGATGTATGATGTCACCGACGCAGCGTTTCGGGCGATGGTTGTTAAGTATAGTAAAGAGTTTGGGAGCCGAACTCCCAAATTGGGAGTTCGGCTCCCAAACTTAACCACTTCGCTCGTGCTGTTTACTGAGTTTGTTTCAGTTGATGGCTTGGCGAGTGAGGCGGGGAGAGCAAAACTTTTACGCGAACTTTATTACACTGAAGCTGAACGGCCAATTGTGGCGCAGATTTTTGGTTCTAACCCTGCCACGATTGAGTCGGCGGTTAAGTTAATTCGAGAATTAGGTTTTGACGGCGTGGATATCAACATGGGCTGTCCTGATCGGGCGGTGGAGAAACAGGGGGCTGGTTCGGCTTTAATGAAAAATTCTGAATTGGCGAGAGAGATTATTTTAGCGGCTAAGCGTGGGGCTCAAGAAATGCCAGTCTCGGTCAAGACCCGTCTTGGTTACAATAAAATTGATGAGAGTTGGTGGCAAACGATTTTGGAGGCTAAGCCAGACGCGGTGACTTTTCATTTACGAACACGGAAGGAAATGTCTGACGTCCCCGCTCATTATGAAATTTTGCCGAAAATTGTGGCGCTGTTTAAAAATTGTGGCATTGTTTTGATCGCGAATGGTGATATTAAAAATGTCGAAGCGGGAAAAAAGTTGGCTGAAAAATACGGGATTGACGGCGTAATGATTGGTCGCGGGGCATTTGGGCGACCTTACCTCTTCCGGCTCGGCCATGCGAAGTCGGACTTAGCTACGCAAAGTACGACTTCTCACCGCCTCGCCGACGAGGTTATGAGAAATGCGACTTCAAGTGAGCCCGAAGTCGTTTTTCGCACAACCGAAGAAAAACTTCTCAACGCACTTGAACACTCCCAACTTTTCTGGGACTTGTATGGCCCCACTGCCACCAATCAAAAACTTTTTCACGGTCATCAAAAAAACTTCGCGGTGATGCGCAAACATTTCAAAGCCTATGTCGCGGGCTTCAAAGGTGCGACGGCTCTTCGAACTAAATTGATGCAAACGAATAATCCAGATGAAGTGGAGCGGGTGGTGCAAGAATTTTTAAAAGCTATATAATAGGCCTATGTCTGAATTAGCCCTTTATCGCAAATATCGGCCGAGTAATTTTAACGAAGTAATTGGTCAAGAGCAGGTGACTGGGGTTTTGGCTTCCGCCATTAAACAGGATCATCTCGTCCACGCTTATCTTTTTGTCGGTTCGCGCGGGACGGGTAAAACCAGTGTGGCGCGCATTTTCGCTAAAGCGATTGGTACAAGCGACAATGACTTGATTGAGATTGATGGTGCCTCTAATCGCGGGATTGACGAAATTCGGGCCTTGCGCGAAGCGGTCCGCACCTTGCCGTTTGAGTCTAAATACAAAGTTTATATTATTGACGAGGTGCATATGCTTACCAAAGACGCCTTCAACGCTCTGTTGAAGACGCTCGAAGAACCGCCGGCGCATGTCATCTTCATTTTGGCCACAACCGAACAGCACAAAGTTATTGACACTATTATTTCTCGTTGCCAGACTTTTATTTTCAAAAAACCCTCTAATGAGATATTAAAGAAGATAGCGAAAGATATTGCCAAGAAAGAGGGCTTTACCATTGCCGATGACGTGGCCGATCTGCTCGCTTTTATGGGTGACGGTTCTTTTCGTGATACGATTGGCATTTTGCAAAAGATCATTGGCTCGTCAGTTGATAAAAAAATCGCGCTCGAAGAAGTGCAAAATATTACCGGTGCGCCACCCCCCAAATTAGTTTATGATTTGGTTGAGGCGATTGCGGATAATAATTTAGACGGCGCCTTATCGGTGATTGATCAAACGGCCGAAGCGGGGACGGATTTTAAAATTTTCTTGAAATTGGTGATGCGCGAAATTCGCTTGGCCTTACTTACCACAATGTCGCCTACCCTCAAGCCCAAAATTTTGGCTGAAGCGGGGGATAAAGAAAAAGAATTTTTCACTGCCCTCTCTCAAAAATCGGGCCTGCCCGGCCAGGGTGCTCAAAAACTTGCTCCCGCCCTGCGTGAATTCCTCGACACCTATAATCTCCTTGGGGGGAGTTTCCTCCCCCAAGTGCCAGTTGAATTAGCGGTGGTGAGAATTTTGACTAGCTAGTTTTTGAGTGAATTCAAAATATATTCTTTGGCTTTGAGTTGTTCGGTCAGGGGGTTTTCAATTTCGAGGGCGACAATTGGCGGGAGAATTGATTGATATTTTTTGACGTAATCAAAGTCGGCGAGATCTTCAAAGTAATGGAAGGCCCATTTTGTTCGATCAGGGAAAATCTCTGGAATTTTTCTCACCGCGCTAATATGAGCACAACCAACCGGGAAAGTCTTTAAAAGTGCCGAGATCCCCACAAAAACGTCTGGGCTCGTCTTTTCAAATTGTTCTAGGTGGGAAATGTCGATACAAATACCAGCAAATTTCTTCAATTCGCTCGCTTCTAGTTCGATCTGAGTTTCTATATAAATTTGTTGGGCGTGTGGAGTCAAATCGTGTTCCGGTTTATGTGTTCGAAAGGGGTGGATATTAAAAATTTTAGTATTAAATTCTTTGATTAAAAAATCAATCTCGTCGTTATCCATATCTGTTCTTAAATGAACAAAGGGGATACTAATTATTCCATTTTCTTTAAATAAAAGATAGGCCTCGTCTCGTTCTTCCTTGGAGAGAACAGTAGGGAAAAAGGCCACTTCGGTTAAGTTTAGAAGGTTAGCCTCTTTCGCCATGGCTCGCCAATTGGCTCGTTTTGTTGTGGTGATTGTCGGGAGGATATTCATTGTTTTTTAGACAAGCTCTCTAATTCGGCGATGTCTCGCTCGATTTCTTTGAGTCCGGCTTCGAAAAATGCTGGCTGAGAGGTGTCAACGCCAATCGATTTGAAAATTTCTTCAGGGCTCATTGAACGGCCAGCCAAGAGAAATTGTTTGATTTTGTCGGCGTAGGTGGGGTCCGAGCGGTATTTTTCGTAGAGAGCTTTGCTGATTAATTGGCCATAGGCGTAAGTATAGACATAGAAGAAATTGCGAATATGTAACCAGTAAACAAAGAAGTAGCCATCATCAGGAATTATCTCGACCGCTGGGCCCAAATAAGATTTTAAATGCTTAGCCATCAATTTAGCAATTTCCTCCTTGGGGACTTGGCCGCCCTGCCTAATTTTTTGGTGGAGCTCGAGTTCAAAATTGAAGCAGGCGATCTGACGGAAGATGGTTGAAATGTCACCTAAAATCCGATTGTGGAGCAAAATCATTTTTTCTTGAGGTGGGAGACGGTCGGCAATCTCGCCCAAAATAATTTGTTCGAAAAAAGTGCTCGCCACTTCGGCGGTAGCAGTGGAGTGGCCTTGATAACGAGGCGGTTGGCGCTTGCTTAGCTCCAGATGGATGGCATGACCCATTTCGTGAGCCAGTGTCTCGAGTGACCGGATATCATCTACGTGGTTAAGCAATAAGAAGGTTGGCAATTGGCCGTTGCCCCAACAATAGGCACCACTCTTTTTGCCTTTTTGGGAGAAGGCGTCGATTTGGCCCTTGGCTAGGAGGTCATTAAACAAATTTAGATATTCTTGATCAATTTTTCCTAGGGCTGATTGGAGAATTGAGACCGAGGTGGGGAAGTCAAATTTGGTTTTGATTTTGCCGATTTTGACCGCCCGATCCGCCAATTTGATTTTTTTCTCACCCAGAAGTTTGGCCTGCAATTTATAAAAGCGGTGCGCGATTTTGAAATGTTTCGAAACTAGGGCGACAAAATTCTCAATGGTTGGCTCGTCATTTTCGTAATCCAAAATTGTTGCGCTGTAAGGTTTCTCGTAACCGCGTCGCTTATCCATCACCTTTTTATAATTGTAAACGGCGTTAATCTCACCCTCGGCCACATGACTAATTGATTTTAGGACAGCGTTGGCCTCTTGGTGAATCAAGCGCCGATCTCTTTTGGGTAAGTCTGGTATTTTGGCCATCGCCTCGGCCAGGGGTAAACCCTTGCCCCTATATTTAATTATTTGTTGGCTCAATAATTTGTTTTGAGTGTCAATCCACATCGAGTAACTGGTTGGCAAAAGCAGTGATTTCAATTGCTCTTCGCCTTCGGATAAATTAAATTTGGCCTGCTTGAAGATGAGGGTGAGAGCATAGACATAGGGTTTTAAAGCTGGATGTTTCAAAAAAGCTTGCTGTTTGGCAGGTGCAATTTGGGCAATGGTCAATTCAAAAAATTCTAGCCGGTTCATTGCCCCCGTCAGGCGCTCATTATACTTAGTCTCTAAGGCTCGGGATTTGTTGTCAGCCGAATTCAGATCGGTTCTTAGGGCAAAATACCAGCTTGGTCCATATTCGCCCAGCTTCTTATTTAAGATTTCAAAATCGTTATAAGCTTGGGCTAAGGTTGCCGGCGAAGCGGTAAAATTTTGCCCCCGATACTTTTTTTCAAAAGCTTGGCACCCATGCTCTATTGCTTGCAAATCTTTTTCAATCTTGGGGTCGTCGCTATTCTTATAAAGCAATCCCAAATCCCACGAAGTTTTTATTTTCATATCCGTATGATTTTTAAACAAATTTAATTTCCTCTCTCTTTTCCAACTTTTTATCTCGGCTTCTCGCCCTCGAGCTTCTTTTAAAGTTTTAAATATTTCTTTGTATTTTAGAATTACGGGCCGTCTGATTTTTGTATAATGAGCCCCCCGTTTTGAATTATTGTGTTGCTCTAACCTTCTTTCTAGATTATTGGTACAACCAACATATAGAGAGTTATCAGCGCATTCGAGGATATAGACGAAATACTCCATCACTTAGATTAAATCCGCGCCTCTCTTTTAAAATCTAATTGCTCTAGGTATAGCAAAGTTAAGTCGGACAAATAGGGGAGTTTTTTAATTTTCTCGATCGGCAAAAATAATTGTTGGCGATGTTTGGCCGGCTCCATATTTTTTAATTCCCCTTCATATTTTAGAATTTCAAAAAGATGGCTAATTACTTTTACTTCTCTACCTTCTCGTTCATAAAAATAATCTTTTTCAACTAATTCTTGATATTCTTGGATTTCCAGATCGCACTCTTCCAATATTTCTTGTTTTAAACCGTCTGCTACACTTTGCCCCTCTTTTACTTTGCCAACTGGGATTGTCCAAAATCCATACTTAACATGTTCTTGCATCAAAATTTCACCGCGGGCGTTCTTGATGACCGCCGCGATACCATGATGGTTTAAAATATCCTCCTGATTGTAATTGATTTTTTTCATCGGCTGTGTGCTTTGGTCTAGTACGCATAATACTAGGCGTTGTAAGGGCGTTTTACCACTCTATTAATCTAGGGGCTGACCTGTCTAAGTCGCATCAATTTTCTAGTAATTTTTCAAATACATCAGGATAACCGTAGTTAACTGCACCTCTATTTCCTGGATGACCCGGATGCCCTGGATTTCCAGGGTTTCCAGGATGGACAATATTCCCCAAATTACCAATATGTTTATCAACGACCATATCTTTATAAAGTTCCCCAACATAAGGACCTTTAAGTTTATGGACATGTTCACCATCTAGTTGACCAATTGGTGTGCCGTTTAGTGCGTAAACATATTTATCTTCCCAAAACCCCACAGGATTACCACGAGAGTCATATATATAATTTACCATAATTTAGATTATAGCAATTTTGAATCTCAAATACTAACATGTCTCGAATACTTTTGGGATAGTTTTGTACCCTAAACACATGCTTTTTCGAAAGAAGAGATTCCCCGTGATATTAAGCAAAATAATGATATTAGAGACTTTTTTGTGGAAAACCCAAAAAGTACAAAACTGACGGTTAACCTTAACCGGTATATAATAAGTTCATGGCTGAGAAAACTGTCACTAAATCCCTTAAAATTGCCTACACCATTAACCAGAATGACGTTATTCTCAATGTCCGACATAGCGCCAATGGCTGGTGGATGGATAGGGGTAAAATGTACCGTCTGATTGCCGCCTTCCAGATTGATGCTACCTTGGAGGAAGCTTGCAGCCACGCAGGTATTACTTTGAGAGAATATAAATATTTCGCCAGTTTGCAACCGGAAATCAGGGATCTTAGAAAACGCTGCGAGGCCTCTTTAATTCTCAAGGCCAGAAAGAACATTTTTGATGCTATTAGTTCTGGTGACTGGAAATGTAGTTGGAAATATCTAGAAAAGAAATGTCCGGATGAATTTGGCAGAGGCCCATCCTTGCAGAAAAAACTGCCACCTTCAAATAAGATGACTTTCTTCGAACTTACTAAGGAGGGAGAGCTGAAAGAGTTGAAAGACATGAATCAAAATTAGCTTATTTCTCTTGCTGAGTTTGTGTCATGGGTGAGTAAAGTTTTTGGAATTTATCTTCACCCATTGCGAGAAAACGGATGACATCAATCAGGGCGATGATGGCGGGGATAAATGTCCAACAAAACAATACACAAAGCACACCCTGGCCCGGTTTGTTAAGATAGAATTTCTGGATGCCGATACCACCGAGAAACAGGGCTAATAGAATAGCAACGCTACGATTTTTCATAATATTTTTTTACTTAACTTATAATACTTTAAACGTCGGTTTGTAACTTAACTTCAATTTCAATTTTTGTGTAGTCGAGTTATCCACTCTAGACATATAGCCTGTTATGTCGTTTGAGTATCGTCTTCAAATATTGTTACCCTCAAGTCGTCTCCGGCGTTCATCCAGCGTCTCGTCTTCATAGAGCCAATAAAGCGTTCCTGCCACACCCCTCTTGTAACCTAAAAGTTCCTGAGCAGAAGCCGACAGGCTAGTGATTTTTCCGTTAACTTCTATTTTGTTATTTTCTAATACCACCGCTTTTGTCGACTGATCCCGAGAAAAAGTCAGAGTGGAATTTGGGAGTATCCCGTAATGAGCAAAGTCAAATTTAGCCCTAACACTTTTTACTTCTTCCAGCTCTTTTTCTTCTTCTTTAGTGGTGTTAATAAAATTCTTCGGTGTTATATCTTTTTTCTGAACTCTTCGAATAGCGGTAACGACTCTCTCTGGGTCAATCTGAAAAAACTCACGACCATCTCGAACTCTTCGGTCGGAAAAAACCGAATGAAGCCATCTCTCTTCCTCATGAGCATTTTCCACTTCACAAGCGTAATAACACTCAAAAGGCAATGGAATATTTGTTCGGTCTAATTGACGAATTCTTTCTTCCAGAGAATTATTCGTCATGCCGATTTTGATATATCCCGGCATGGCTTCATTAGTTAAAATGTAGATTATTTCATTCATGTACACTAAGCCCCGCGCTAGCTAGGTCTTACGACCCCATACCCCTTTCGAGGTACGGCCCAATCACGAGTTGCTGAACGCGGGGTTCAGTGTCGTGATTGGGACTTTGAGCCATGCCCAGCTTTAATTAAAAAGCGCAGGTTTAGGCCACTAATATTCAATTGTGATTTCAGAATATCAAAAAATTGGATGGATGACAATAAAAACAGTTCGAGGGGGTTGGCACAAGGCCTCCCCCCTCTTAAAGTTCTGTCTTTCAGGTTCAGTTCGCGGGCACGTACGCTCTGGCTGCTCGGTCAACGCGGGAGACGATGCGATCAATCGGTCGTCTCCACGGCGCAAAATGTTGACCCAGAAGGCCTTCAAGTCCTGTTGCCGCGAAGGTGAGCACCGAATCGCGTTCAAGAAACGATTCAATTGCGCGCCGCAATACTTCGGTTGTCCCCGCTGAAGCAAGTCCCGCAATCATCGCCACCGTCCACAGAGCATAGCTGTTGTGGAGGTAATTCCGGAACAAGATCGCGGATAGCACCGTCACGACCAGCGTGCTACCGAAACAGAGCCAGTGCCCTCGTCGGGAAACAAACCGATACGAATTGATGACGAAGCAGTAGGCCAGGGCGATCGGAATGATCGTGAACACGAGCGCTCCTGCCAGCAATGCAACGCCGAGGCAGAGATACGCTCCGGAAAACACTACCACGCCAACCTCCATCTTGAATAGGAACCACAGATCTGCCAAGAACAGGCCGACCTTGCCGTGTTTGGCACAGCGATCCCAGAGCCCGTAGAAGCGCTTGGTCTTGGACTCGTCCAGATTGAAAAGCAGGAGCAAAGGACCAAAGGTCAACATTGCACCCACAAGCAATCCGAGACCAACTACCCCGGCGGCGGTGTTGCCCTCTGGTGTCTTCACGATCAAGTATCCACCATAAGTAAACGTCGCCAAGTTGGCTGACAGATAGACGGCAGCCGCCATTGCCCTGATCAGCCCCGCCACGTTCACAGGGTGACGCCGAAGCCACAGTACGAATCGCACCGGACTTGTGAGTGTCCACATGAACACAGTAAGGATAATCGCGTAGGCGCGAATGCCGATCCGGTCCGACCAATCCCGAACCATCTTGCTCGCAGAGTCACAGAACAGCGCGTAAGCGACTTGCGAGATTCTGACGACGGTCTCGCGGTAGATGTTGCCAATCACCCAGAGCATGCGCCGAGGAACTTCCACCGAGGCCGCCCAGATTTCCTGGTACCACCAGCCGACAACCACGCCGGTCAAACACCCGATCGGGAGCATTGCGGGATGTATATACCCCAAGGCAAGAATGCCAAGGAGACCACCCCAAAATGCACCAACCACATTCCGTCTTGCAATCGTTCTCGTTTTCATTTTCCTGAACCTTTCTCAATGTTCAATTTGAGGCCCCAATTGGCCCGTTCTTTAGTTAACCTTTGAAGCCGAACACTTAGTAAAATAGTGTTATGGCAAATCAATATCATCATTTGTCTTTGGCTGAGCGTTACGTCATCGACAAATTGTTTAGTCGGCAAACCTCAATCAGAGG
>JBAZMZ010000006.1:0-48582 GCA_041649495.1 Minisyncoccota bacterium | reverse complement strand
CTCTGATTGAGGTTTGCCGACTAAACAATTTGTCGATGACGTAACGCTCAGCCAAAGACAAATGATGATATTGATTTGCCATAACACTATTTTACTAAGTGTTCGGCTTCAAAGGTTAACTAAAGTGAAGTGTTTTTTGTCAAAGGGTACCTGCCGACGAACTGTTTCGTTAGTGGGAGGAAATAGGGTTTCAAAAGAAGGAGTGACATCATGATTTCGTGTCTGGCGATGAGTGTATTTACCATCGTTTCCATCCCGTGGACGGAAGTGGTGGTAGTGACGGTCTTTGCTGTCGGGGCATTGGCCGTCGGTATCCCCCTGGGAATCTGGGGCCTGGCCCACTTCGACGGATTCTTCTCCTTCCCGATCGAAGGGAAAGAAAAGATTGTGGTGAGAGGGAAAAGGCCCGTTAAGGTGATCGGAAGTCTCATTGGTTATCGGAGACTGAAAACGGAACAGGCAGTTGAAGAATACAATCAAAGAAAGCGGTTGAAGGGTTGCAGAGCCCGAAGGTTGTGGAGCCTTGTGCCACTTGAGAGAGGCGACGCCCCGGAGAAGGTCAAGGGAGTTTTCGGGCGCCTCTGCAAATGGCTCAACATCGAATGGATCGGGTGTTGGCCATTCTGCACGATCCACCGTTATCACCTTAAAGCAAGGATGGTGACGATAAACGCCGACGGTTCTCTCGACGTTAAAATCATCAACGGCTGGACAAACTTCGTTTATTCCTCGGAAGTCTTCTATGTTTCGTCGGTTATTGGGCCGACGATTAAGACACAGGCTATCCAGGTCAAACTGGATTTCATGTTCAAGCTTCCTTGCCGAGACGCAATCTGGGCAGTCTTTGGACAGGGAGATGGCGATTGGTACAAGAACGTCTCCCTAATCTTGAACACCGAGGCCGAACAGTTTCTCGCAGTCACAGGTTGGGAGGAACTCAATGTGAACCCCGACCCGAAGAACAATGCCCAAAATGACGCCTTCCACCAATGGATGAAAGCAATCGAACCCCGAATCGGGGAAATGGGGTTCGAGCTCTCAATGGAAGCAATCAGAGAGAAGTCTCCGTACGATGATGAGGCGAGGGAGTTCGTCAATGCCATTGCCATGGAGAAGACGGCCGAGCGCAAAGGCCTGGCAAAAGTTGAAGAGGCCAAGCAATTAGCTGCGGCAAGAAAACACCAAGGAGAGGGAGAGGGAGATTACCTTGGAAGGGTATTCGAGGGACAGAAGACAGCTCTCGATACCAGTTTGGCCGCCGTTTCTAATAACGTGGGAGGAATTGCCGACAAACTCGACGGCAAAGGCTTCTCAAGTGTGTTAGCCGCCGCAACGACAGCGCTTGTAGTGGCGTTAAGCCAGCTTGCCGTCGTGAAAAAGAGTAGTGGTGGTCCACAACAACCAGGACAAGGAGGTCAGTCATGATACATCTCCTTCTCTTGGGGTTAAAAGTGTTTGGTACCATCATCGCTCTGCCTGTGCTCCTTGCCCTTATTGCCAAGGGGCGAGAGATGGCAAGAAGCAAGAACCCCATAAGGTCAACGCCACCACCAGCTGGAGGCACCCCTCCTCCTCGGCCAGTGGCAACGCCGGCGGGGAAGCCGGTGCCGTGGGTGGGGTTGACGGTTCTCGCCCTGATCGTTCTAACCGTGGCCATCTTCGGCCTCAAGGGGCTCTATGGCCTCAAGATTGAGAGCGATCGGCTCGAACTCGAAACGGTGAGGGCCGAGAGGACCAACTGGCCGGTTTGGGAAAGTGAGGTTCAAACCCTTACTCTGACAACCAGCCCAACGAGGGTAAAGTGGGACACAAGACTTCGAGGATCAGCCGCTCTACAGACGACCCCTATCCATCCGAGTGAGGCAAATCGCCAAATTCGGATAAAGAGTGGAAGTCAGGAGCCCCTGATCCTCCGAGTCGGAAGTGGAATGGGTCCGCCCCTCTGTTGGGGAGAGGACTGCTACCTATCCTCAGTCGATGGTCAGCCACTGGCCGTTACTTGCCAATGGCTACAATACTAGAAGAAAGGAGACCCTATGACAAAAACCAAAGACCGCCAACGTCGGATGACGTAGGCGGTCTTATTATTTACCCTGTGGAATATAGCAAACTATTCCATAGGGTGATTTTTTAACTACACTCCTCCCATCAATTGATTAATCGTGTTGACGATGACATGGAGAAAACCGTAAACCGAAGCCATAATCGCCATACCAACTAGACCCCAAACAACTTTGTCGCGTCCGACTTGGGAATTCTTGTCGGTTTCGCCCTGCCAAAGAAATTGGACTAGGCCATACAAGAATATCACCAACGCCAAACCAAAGAGCAACAAAATCACCGGATTTACGATGTGTATTTTAATATTTTCAAGCAATTGCATCTCTTCGCTTTCTTAATGCCGGCAGAAAACTCTAATACTATTCGGGAATCTCGGGAATTGTCAGACTAGCCCCACTATTATCTACATCAAAAACACCCTGAACCACATTAACAATACCATAAATAGAGAACATGATGACAATCGCGACGATACACCAAATCATACCCATCTTGGCACCTTCTTTGTCTTCTCCTCCACCCCTAACATACTTAAAAAGGAACCAGAAAAAGGCGAGGATTGTTAAACCGATAACTATCGGGATAAGGGTATTAATAATGGTTTTGAACTGATCAAGAGCCGTTGTGATATATGTGGTATCAGTTTCAGCTGCTAATGTAACCATTGGCAAAAGGGCAACTAACCCCGCGCCAATTTTTGTACGAATCGACATAATAATATTTTATTAATTAATAATTTTTCGACTTGTTAATAATAGTGACCTTTTTAATTATACAGCTACTAGCAAAAAATGTCTTGGCTAACTGTGGATATTCTATATAGTTAGTTTCCCAACCAATCTGGTTCTGATGGGTTAAGCGGATTGCTGTTGATGTTGAAGGGATCTGTCGGGTGCAAAGAATTATAGATGGGATCATTAGCTTGGTTATAAGTAGAAGGCGTCTCTTCTTCTCCGACACCAAAAGTTGGAACATTAGGTAAAGCTGTCGGAACTCCTTCATCTCCAAAGAAAGTATTTTGGAGAATGGCCACTAGGCCCCAGACTGAGAACATCACAAATAAAGTAACAATGCCCCAAAGCATTAAACTCTTAGCCCCCTTAATTTCAGAATCTCCCATCCCCGCTTTCAAGTATTTATAAAGACCCCAAAAGAAAGACAGCGTGGCTAGCCCAATCAAGATAGGGATTAGTGGCCGAAGCATGGTTTTCAAAAACATTTCCAGAAGACTTTGAATAGTAGCGTCCATAATTATATTATTTTTTTAAACTTTAAAATTAATAGTTTCTTCTAATTGATAGGTGGTAACCCCACTACTTAATTGCTCAACTGTATTTTTGAGAGCAGTAGCAATAGCGTAAGAGCCAAGAACGATCGCCGAGCCAATGAGGACCGCAACGAGAGCCTCGCGAGCTTTGGTGATTTTGCCCGTATCGCCCCGAGCCGTCACAAATTGAAAGCCGGCAAAGATAATAAAGAAAACGATAACGACCAAGCCTACTTGAACCACCACATCGAGCATGGCGGCGAGGAGGTCAGTTAAGGAATCAGCTTTGAGAGGGTTTTTGAAGATGCCTTGTGTCACCGGATTTGTCACGGACGGTTGAGTTACGGGGTTGGTTACTTGTCCCCAAACCAAACAGGGAGTGATAACAATCATTGCCAGAAATAAAACCAAAATTAAAATTTTATATTTTTTCATTGATTTTTATTTGAAATTAAGAACCAAAAACTTGAGTGATAACATCTTTCAAAAAACCGCTATCCCCGCCCGGTAATAAAGTGAGAATCGTCTTAATTATAGCATAAGCGCCCAGAGCGAGGAAAATTCCAATGGCCACATTATAAAGAGCGCCCTTAGCTTTAATCAATTCGGCGGGCTGGGTTTTGCCTCGGATGACTTGAATCCCCGCATAAACCAGCGCAATCACGGCCAGCGGAATCATCAAATCGATCAAGATAAAATCTACAACTTTTTGAGCCATGGCCACCAAGGCTTGCCAATTACACTCGTCCGGACCCGAATCAGAACCCCAACCACAAGAAACAAGACCAGAGAAACCGTCGTCATTAGCCGTTTGAGCCAAAACTAATACTGGCAAGAGATTAAAAACAATTAAAACCAGCAAAAAGACAAGGGCGAAGCGGGAAGTGTTCTTTTGTTTTAATCTCATACTATTAGTTATTAAAAATTATTTTTACTGACCGAGCAATTTGGCTAATTCTTTGTTGGCCTCGGCCACGGCGGATTGGGTATTGAGCCGACCCGTAGCCACATTGTCGTTCATGGTTTGGAAGATGGCCTTAGTCGCCGTTGGGTAAAAATCATACCAACCACGACTAATGAGGGCGGAGTCGAAAATCACTTTTTGGTCCGGCTGAGCCGGGTCGGGGTTCAAAAGGGCGCGTCGAGTGGGCGCAAAATTAAGGGCGTCAGCTAATTTTTTCGAAAATTCCTCCCCCGTCAAAGCAAAGACCATTGGCCAAGCGGCACTCGCCTTGGTCGTGGTTCGCAAAACGGCCACGCCATAAAGTCGACCAAAAGTTAATCGATTCTGGCCCGACATTTGTGGGACCAAATTCAAATTAAGGTTGAGATGGGGATTTCTCTCGCGCAAATAAGGCGCTTCGCTGGCCAAACCAAAATAATTAGACAGGCTCTCGGCCAAAAAGCTTTCGCGCGCTTCGGGCAAAGACCGATTCCAGCAATAGGTGCTCTTGGCTGGATCAGCAAATTGTTGGAAGAAGTCTAACGCGGCCTCGGCCGGCCGGAGGGTATAACCAAAATTATCGTCCAAAGTGACTACCAATTGGCCGTTCTCGGACGAAACCGGCGAGCCCCCGGCCTCCAAAATCAATAATGATAAAATATCTTTGGCGTTGTTGTTGTTGGTGAAAGTGCCCAAGGCAAAAGCACTTTGATTAATTCGATTATTTTGACCAACTTTAGTCAGAAGTGGTTGGATTTTGATAAATTCTTCCCAATTCGTCGGCGCTTTCAAAATGTTGGCGTTATTGTAAAGATCTTTATTGTAATAAAGCAAAAGCGGATCAACCGCCAACGGCACCGCTAAGAAACCTTCGCCCCTAACAAAAAGATTGGCCTCGTCAATGAAAGCATCTTGGTAAGAACGCAAAGGTAACGAGGCAAAAGGTAGAGGGGTAAATTTGTTTTGTTGCTTCAAAATTAATTCATGAGGCGCAATCACCACATCCGGACCTTGACCAGAAGCCAGAGCTTCGATGAGCGCCGTTTCCAAATTATTCCCTTGGTCGACATAAGTAATCGAAAATTCGTCTTTGTGGGCATCCTTCAGGTCCATCAAAATTTGGTTGTAGGTGTTGAAGGGGAAACTGCCCCAAACCACGACATTGCCCGCTTGGCCAACCTTTTGAGCGCGAAAACCCGGCAAAATACCGGAAAAAATCAATACCGCTACCACCACGGCCACGCCAAAGAGAATCAGGAGCCCCGTTTGAAATAAACTTTTACCAGACATATTTTATTTAGAAAAAATTAACCCATAATGATGCTCGCCGGCTTGAAATTCGGAAACAAAGAGGAGCCCAGCACTACCAAAAGTTTTTTTGATTTCTTCGGGTTTAATCACGTCCGCCACGGCCGGACCAACCCCGGCGAACGATTCGCTCCAGTCAATGATTAGAATTTTCCCACCTGGCTTCAAAATTCTTTTCGCTTCGAGGGCTAAAGTGTACATTGATTTGGCTTGAAAAAGGACGTTCGAAATAATAATTGCATCGGCCAGATTATCGGCCAAACCGACTCCCCCTTGTTGCTCGACGTCACCCCAGATTGGTTTAACAACCTCGCCTAGACGGTCCGTTTCGGCCGTTTTTTTAATCGTCTCGAGTAAATCTTTTTGAATCTCGACAGCATAAACTTTGCCCGCCGGCGCCACCAAGCCCGCGACCGGCAAAGTGTAGGCCCCTGACCCAGCGCCAAAATCCACCACCGTCATCCCTGATGTTAATTTCAATTGTCGTAAATTAGTTAGCGGATCGGCAAAACCCATTAGGTTTATTTTACCACGCCCGCTTAAATATCCACAAGGGAAAAACAACCAGAAAGTGGAAATCCCGATATCCCCAACTGAGAGGCCTCGCCTCTCAGTGGTAAAAACTAGAGACTCTCTACTTGGAGACACGAGTATCATTACCGAACAATTTAAGAATGCAAAAGAATATCAAGAATTTGCTGAGGATATCCTGCCAGACATTATCGAACGAAAGAAGTCTCTGAAAGAGCTAGAACGAATGATGATTGATGAAGATTAGTTACTGAGAGGCCTCGCCTCTCAGTGATCTGACAGATTCAAAAACTATAAACAAGTCAACGAAGCGAGGGAATCCCCTTCGCGGAGTTTCATCACGCGGACGCCTTGGGTGGCGCGACCGAGAACGGAAATTTGGGCAATTTGAGTGCGAATCACTTGACCTTGTTTGGAGATGGCAAAGACCTCTTCTTCGGTCCCATCATTAACGTGCACGGCGACTAACAAACCGGTTTTCTTGGTCACGCTCATCGTTTTGATGCCCGAGCCGCCGCGTTTTTGAACTTTGTATTCTTTGAGTTTGGTGCGCTTGCCATAACCGTTCTCGCTCATCACTAGATAATCACCGCCAGTGGTGTCTTTTTTAATAACTTCAGCGCCAACAATTTTATCGCCTTTCTTTAATTTCATACCGCGGACGCCAGCGGCATTACGCCCCATCTCCCGAATATCGCTTTCTTTGAAGCGGATAGACTGGCCCAAATGAGAAGACATCATAATTTCATCGCCCTTGTCTACCGGTTGCACCGCCAAAAGTTCGTCACCGTCAGCCAACTTAATGGCGATCAAACCCGAGCGACGAACATCTTTGAAGCTATCGGCCGAAACTTTTTTCGCCACCCCGTCACGCGTCAACATCATTAAGGAGAATTTAGCCGTTTTCAAATCCTTCGGCAAAGCCAAAACGGAAGTAATTTTTTCTTCGGCGCCTAACGCTAGATAATTCATAATCGATTTGCCCCTCGTCGCTCGTTTACCCTCAGGGATATCATACATTTTAATTTGGAACGCTTTGCCTTGATCAGTAAAGAAGAGGAGATCATCGTGGGTGTTGGCCGTCAAAAAGATGGTCACCATATCCTCCTCGCGCATATTAACATCAATGACCCCGACGCCCCCGCGCTTCTGGGCCTTGTATTCGGTCGGATCGGTGCGCTTAATATAACCGCCCGCGGTCACCACCAACACTTCTTCCTTCTCAGCCACCAAATCTTCAACATTTATTTCTTTCACGCCACCCTTAATGATGCGGGTTTTGCGCTCGTCGCCATATTTTTCTTTAATTTCGCTAAATTCTTTTTTAATAATGGCCAAAACTTTTTTCGGATCAGCCAAAATCCCTTTCAGTTCTTTGATTAAGGCCATCTTTTCTTTGAGCTCATCTTCAATTTTCTGGCGTTCGAGACCGGCCAATTTTTGCAATTTCATTTCCAAAATCGCCGTCGCCTGCAAGTCCGAAAACTTAAATTCTTTCATTAAGTTGGCATGAGCAATCACCGTATCTTTGGATTTTTTGATCAGCTTAATAATCTCGTCGATATGGTCAAGCGCTTTCTTCAGACCCTCTAAAATATGCGCGCGATCCTCGGCCTTCTTCAAATCAAATTTAGTGCGCCGAACGACAATAATCTGTCGGTGTTTCAAAAATTCTTCTAAAATTCCTTCGAGGGGCATCAATTTCGGCACCCCGTCCACCAACATTAGCAAATTATAGTGGAACATTGTCTCGAGTTCAGTGTGTTTATAGAGCGCGTTTAAAATCTTTTGCGGTTGAATTCCAGTTTTGAGATCAATCACCACACGCAAATCTTTTGTTGACTCGTCGCGCAGGTCACGAATCCCCTCCAATTTTTTCTCATGCACCAAGTCAGCAATCTTCACAATTAATTCAGCTTTGTTAACTTGGTACGGAATAGATTTAATGATGATTTGAAAATTCCCGGCCTTGTTCTCCACAATTTCGGCCTCGCCTCGAGTCAAAACTCCACCTTTGCCAGTGGCGTAAGCGTGACGAATATCGGCCAAATTGTAAGCCAAACCTCCCGTCGGGAAATCGGGTCCCTTCACAAATTCCAGCAAATCATCAGTCGTCGCTTCGGGATTATCAGCCAAATAAATTAAGGCGTCCATTACTTCCGTCAAATTGTGGGGCGGAATCTTGGTCGCCATACCCACCGCAATCCCCATCGCACCATTTAAAAGCAAATTGGGCACCACCGAAGGCATCACCACTGGTTCTTGACGCGTGCCATCATAATTGGGGATAAAATCGACGGTATCTTTTTCGAGATCGCGCAAAATTTCGCTCGAGAGACGAGCTAATTTGGCCTCGGTATAACGCATCGCCGCCGCCGAATCACCATCGATTGAACCAAAATTACCTTGACCAGACACCAACGGATAACGAACCGAAAAATCTTGGGCCAAGCGAACCATCGCTTCGTAACACGCCGAATCACCATGCGGATGATATTTTCCTAACACATCGCCCACCACCAACGCTGATTTGCGGAATTTGGCCGAATTCGTTAAACCCAGTTCAGACATGGAATAAAGAATGCGTCGTTGAACCGGTTTAAGACCATCGCGAACATCGGGCAGGGCTCGACCGATAATCACCGACATCGAATAATCGAGATACGAATCGCGCATCTCCTTCACAATGTCGATCGGCAAAATCTTCTCCGCCGGCACCGGCAAGTTATTATCCTCTTTCGCTCTACCTTTTTTATTTGCCATTTTAATTTGTGGGGTGTAACCAACGACCAACGGCCCAGAAACCTTCGCTGACCGAATCGGCGCCCTCGGTGACAATCTGACCAAGTTGGTCAAGCCAAGAATCACTTTCAGACGCCACAACCATAGTTGAGCTGGCCGAATCCGCGAGAGCTTGGGCCTTGGCCAGAGCGTTAGCTTCAGCTTGCAGACGTGCCTCATCCGCTTGACGATTGGCGACCGAGACACCAAATGATACCGCCCAAACGATAAAAATCAAAATCGTTAACCCAATCGTCCACGAAATCGCGACCCGTTTTTTCTCGGCCTCGGATTTGACTCTAACTTTTTCAATATAACTGCTAACCGACATAATTACTAACTAGCTTGAATAATAATTACTTCACCCTCCTGACTTTCCACTTCTTTCTTTTTGATGGTTAATTTATCTACTCGATTATCAGTATTACCGCCAATTTCTTTGGCAAAAGTTTTGAGCGCTTCTTCGCCAGCACCATTTTCAAACATGACCGGAATAATTATTTTGGCCTCCAGCGACGCCGCCAATTTGGCTGCCTCTTTGGGGGGCAAAACCGGCCCACCCGCAATCGGCACGAACAAGATATCCACACCACCGATATCCTCAATCGTTTGCGGGTCAAGCGTGGGGTTGGCTAGAGCACCCAAATGACAAAGTCGAATACCCTCAATTTCGGTCGTAAAAACGGTATTGACTTGACCATCCGCCCCCTCACTGGGCCAACCGTAAACAAAAATACCGTCGATTTCATACTCGCCCGGACCATCAATAATAAACGGCTCTTTATTACCAAAAGTGACGGTCTCGCAACCATTGAAAGACGGGCTATTGAGCGACACTAGACATAAATCGGCGCCAAAACGCGTGGCCTTAGCGTCAATTTCTCGACTAACTGGATTAAACGCCACCGTCAAATCCCCTTGCTGAACCTTCACAAACCCTTCCCGATGATAAGTAATAATCATAGAATTGTAGTTCTATTGTAGCATAAATTGAGAAGAAAAACAAAAAGACTCTCTAAATTTGCCAAAGAGGGCTTTATTTTGTATAGTAGGACGCATATGAATAACATTATTAGTGACCCTAATTTAGTGGCCGAGACCGAGATCGTCGAAGGTGACGAGCGTCCGTCCGATCAGGACTTATCCCCCGAGGGAGACGAAGAGCGTGTTGAGTCTGAAGGCCCCAAGCGCTTGATGGACGATTATATCAAGCAGTCCGCGCAGAAGCCCGAAGCTGGCGCCATTGTTGAAGGCATGGTGATTGGCAAAGGTGGCAAGACCCTTTATATTGATGTCCCGCCATTTGGCACCGGCATCATCTTCGGTCGAGAATATTTGAACGCCAAAGATATTATCAAAAAGGTCTCGGTTGGTGACATGGTCACCGCCAAGGTCATCGAAACTGAAGGCGAAGAAGGTTATATCGAATTATCATTAAAAGAGGCCAAGCAAGCCCTCATTTGGAGCGACGCCGAACAAGCCTCAAGAAACAAGTCACAATTTGAGCTCTTAGTTAAAGAGGCCAATAAGGGTGGTCTAATTTTGGATTGGAACGGCATGGACGGCTTCCTCCCCGCCTCCCAACTCAAAGCCGAGCATTACCCCCGCGTTGAAGGTGGTGACAAGGACGCGATTATTGAAGAATTGAAAAAATTAGTCGGGACCACTCTCTCGGTCTCGATTATCGGCACCGATCCAAAGGAAGGTAAACTGATTTTCTCGGAAAAAACTCAAGATAATAAAGTTAAAAAAGAAATTGTCAGCAAATACGCCCTAGGCGATGTCGTTGAGGGTGAAGTAACCGGCGCCGTGGACTTCGGTATCTTCGTGAAAATCGAAGAAAATCTTGAAGGCTTGGTTCATATTTCGGAAATCAATTGGTCACTCGTGGAGAATCCCCGTGACCTCTATCATGTCGGCGATAAGGTTAAGGCTAAAATTATCGAGGTGAAGGATGACAAAATTTCGCTCTCCATTAAAGCACTCAAAGATAACCCATGGAAAGACGCCGAGAAAAAATACCAGCGTGGTCAAGTGGTTGAGGGCGCGGTCATCAAGCACAATAAGCACGGCGCCCTTGTCTCACTTGAAGAGGGTGTAGCTGGTTTAGTTCATATTTCCGAATTTAAGAGTGATGAGGATTTGCGCCAGACCTTAGAATTAGGCAAAACTTATACCTTCACCATCAATATTTTTGAACCCAAAGATCAACGCATGACTTTGTTCTTGGGCTCAGTGCCAGAACGCGTTAAAGCTGAAACTAAAAACAAAAAAGAGGCGCCTAAATCCTAATTATAGAGATTCATCGTCTTGACTAAACCGTCTTCGATCAACGATTGAATGACGGTTTTAGCTTGTTTGATCGTTTTTTTGACTGTCTCGCTTTCGGCCGGCTTGAAATTACCAATGATAAAGTCAATAACTTTGTCGCCCGTCGGCTTTTTGATTTTACCTGACGGCGTGGTTGGGGCCACCCCCAGACGAAGCCGAACAAATTTGGTCGTCTTGAGTGCCTTAACAATAGACTCAACCCCGCGATGGCCACCAGAACCACGATTATAAGAAATTTTGAGTGTGCCCAATGGCAAGTCAACATCATCGTGAATCACCACGACTTCGTTGGCTTCTTTTTGGCTTTTAATAAGGGGCTTCACACAACCACCCGAATTATTCATCATATTTTCGGGCAACAAAAAACGAAATTTATTTTTCTTTAAAGTCCCCCTTGTTATTTGCGCTTTTAATTTTTTATCAAATTGCCAATCTTTAATTTCCATTTCACCCAACGGTTTATTGGCGAGTGACAATAAAACCATCCGCCCCAAAGAGTGCCGGCTTTTTTCATAATCAGGCCCCGGATTCCCCAAACCCACAAAAAGATAATTGGTTTTCTTGCTCATTTGGCTATTATATACTAATATTAACGCGTGGAAAAGACAAAAAAGCCCGAGAGTTGGTGGGAGGCGATTAAATTCGCCCTAATTTTAGTGGTTATTATTATCCCTTTTCGTCTTTATGTGGCTCAACCTTTCATCGTCCATGGCCAATCAATGGATAACACCTTTCAAGAAAATAATTATTTAATTATTGATGAATTATCTTATCATTTTCGTAATCCCGAACGAGGTGAGGTTATCGTTTTCAAAAATCCAGTCAATCAATCGCAATATTTTATTAAGCGCGTCATCGGTTTGCCGGGCGAAACCGTGAGTGTTAATAACGGTCAGACCACCATCATCACGGCCGACGGGAAAAATCTTAAATTGACTGAGAATTATTTGGGAAGCGACAATAATATTAACGCTTATCGAAAGTTGGGCGAGGGCGAATATTTTGCGATGGGTGACAATCGCGCGGTCAGTTGGGATTCGCGCTTTTGGGGTGCCCTCCCCCGAGACTTGATTAAGGGCCGAGCACTTTTGCGCCTCTTCCCACCGAAAGAAATTGGTTATTTGCCCGGCGTCGCTGAATACTTGCCCCGTTAGAAATTTGATTAATCCAAAAAACTGTGTTAATTTGGAAATGTTTATAAAATATAAAGTTAATTTAACGATTCAAAAGTTATTAAATTTCTAATTTGGGGTGATAAAACAGTAAATTATGGCCAAAACTAACAGAAGTGAGGACTTACAATCGCCCAAGGGGATGCGCGATTTGATTGATAGTGATTTTTATTCTTTCCAAGGCTTCTTTGAAAAAGCGGCCGAGGTCGCCCTTTATTATGGCTTCAAACCCATCGAAACGCCGATCATGGAAAAAGAAGAATTATTCGAGCGGGGCGTGGGCGATGGCACCGATATTGTCAACAAAGAAATGTTTAGCCTCAAAACTAAGGGGGGCGACCGACTCGTTTTGCGACCCGAAGGCACCGCCAGTGTGATGCGCGCCTATGTCGAACACGGTATGTTCTCACTCCCCCAGCCCTTAATGTTCTACTACCATGGCCCCTTCTTTCGTCACGAAAATCCGCAAAAGGGTCGTTATCGCCAATTCTACCAATTCGGCCTAGAAATTTTGGGCACCAAAAAAAGTATTGCCGACGCGACCATTATCAATTTGACTCGACTGATTTTAGAAGAAGCGGGTATCACCAATCTCAAATTCAAAATTAATAGTTTAGGCGACAGTGATTGCCGAGGCGCTTTTCGTCGCGAATTAGTTAGTTATTACAAAAAAAATATCAAAAATATTTGCGCCGATTGTCGCGAACGTCTCAAAACTAACCCCATTCGCTTGCTCGATTGCAAAAATCCCAATTGCCAAGAAATTAAGCTGGGCGCGCCCGAAGCCATTTCTTATCTTTGCGCGCCGTGCAAAGCTCATTTTAAGGAGGTGCTGGAGTATTTAGACGCCTTGGGCATCAATTACGAGATCGACAATACGCTTGTTCGCGGTTTGGATTATTACACTCGCACCGTTTTCGAAGTCTTCGTTGAGCAAAAAGACGAGGCTGGCACCGTCAATTCTCTCGCCCTTGGTGGTGGTGGTCGTTATGATAATCTGGCCAAAAGTCTTAATGTTAAAAAAGAAATTCCCGCCGTGGGCGTATCGCTGGGCGTTGATCGCATTACCGAATTGGCCTCCTATGCCAAATTAGCGCCTCGGTTACTCAAAAAACCCAAAGTCTTTTTCATCCAACTTTCTTTTGATGCCAAACTTCGGAGTTTTGAAATTATCGAGGCTTTGCGCTCGGCCAAAATTCCGGTTCAACATTCCTTATCAAAAGACTCCCTTTCCGCCCAACTTGGTCTAGCCGAAAAATTGGGCGTGCCGTTTACCATTATCCTGGGTCAAAAAGAAGCTCTCGACGGCACCGTCATCGTCCGCAATATGGACACTCGCTCCCAAGACACCATCAAAATCGCCAAACTGGCCGAGTACTTGAAAAAAATAAAATAACTACCCCGAATACGAGATTGGATATCGATAAATAAGGTTATTTTAGCTACTTAATCCACTATTTTATAGGGTTTTACGAGATTGGATATCGCAAAAAAACAACAGAACCCGCCTCGCAACTGACCGAGGTTAGGGTCTGTTGTGCGGGCGGGTTTTCAGATATCCCAGGGGTTACCAAGTTTTGCGATCTCGGCCATTTCCCCAGGAGATAGATTCTCCGGGGCAACCCAAGGAATACCTTCGAGGGCGGCGAGAACCTCCTCGGCGTTTTTGATCGGTTCAACCAAGTCTTCCGAAAGAACCTCGACCACCTCGTCGACATTGAAAAACTCAACCCGCCAGGTCGTGTCGGAAACAACATTCGGAATGAAATCCGCCAGTTTCCGAAAAGACCTCCCATCGGCAAGGGTAAACCTTGTTCCCGCGGGAGAAGATTCCCGATCCTTGTCATTATCTTGGCCATACTTTTTCACCTCCCTTCGTTTAGTGTTCAGGCCTGATTAATTACTAGCACAAAAATCAGTAACCCGCCAGGCCTCGGGCACCAAGAGGTCTGGTGGGAAAAAGGGGTTTGCCAAATTAAAACAAAAATGTTATCCTAGGCACATGATCAAAAGTAATACTATTGAAGTGGTTAAGGGGGCAACCGAAACCAATATGAGCGTGATGCGTCGTTTTTCGAAGCGTGTTTCGGGTGCTGGTCTAATAAAAAAGACTCGCAGTACCCGCTACAACGAGCGACCCAAATCAGCTCTCAAACGCAAAAACGAAGCCCTCAAACGCTTAGAAAAACGAGCCGTCTACGAACGACTAAAGAAGCTCGGCAAAATCAAAGATGCCCCTCGCTATCGCTAATCTCACCAAAAGGCCAGCCCCGAGCGGGCCTTTTGACAAACTCAAAAATAAAATCCTCGGCGTCAAGTACGATTTGAGTCTGGTTTTTTGCGGACCAGCTTTAACCCGCAAATTAAATCAGGAGCGACGAAACAAAGACAAAATCGCTAATATCTTGTCTTTTCCGCTCACTAAAGATTCTGGCGAAATTTTTATTAAATTGCCCGCCAACGACTTTTCGGTTGATTATTTGTTTATCCACGGTCTCTTGCATTTGAAAGGTTTCGCTCATGGTAGTAAAATGGAGGCAGAAGAGAAAAAGTTTTTGTCTTCGTTAAAAAATGGCCAATCGACAAATCATTGCTGGACTAGATGTGGGCACCGCCTGGGTACGCCTAGTCGTTTGCGAGTTTAAAACGGGCGACAACGCGCCGCAAATTTTGGCTTTGGTTAAAAAGCCAACCCGCGGTTTGCGTCGTGGTTATGTTATTAACCAAGAAGAAGCGACTGACTCAATTCGCGAAGTTGTTAACGAGGCTGAACGCAGTTTGAAAACTCGCATTCGCAAAGTTATTTTAGGCTTCGGAGGTGTCTCATTGGATTCGCGAATCACCGAAGGCGGAATTGTCGCAGCCAGACCTGACGCCGAGATTTCGAGCTCAGATGTCACGCGAGTCATCGAGGCCAGTGAACAAAATCTCCCCGATATGGTTAATCGCCACATCCTCCACCGCATTCCTATTTCCTTCAAAATTGACGGCGAGAAAGTGCTCGGTCACCCCGAGGGAATGCAGGGCAATAAACTCGAAGCCCGAACCCTTTTTGTCACCTGTTTAAGCCAACACCTCAAAGACCTCGTTAAGGTGATTGAGGAAGCCGGACTAATTGTTGACGATGTTATCGCCTCACCCCTCGCCGCCAGTCTGGTCGTGATGTCCAAACTCCAAAAGATGGCCGGCAGTGTCTTGGTTAATATTGGTTCGCAGACCACCTCGATCGCCGTGTTCGAAGAAGGGGTGCCTGTCTCAATTCAAGTCTTCCCAATTGGCTCAACCGATATCACTAACGACATCGCGCTCGGCTTTCGCATTTCGATCGAAGAAGCCGAGAAAATAAAACGAGGCGAAGGCGAACCGGTCGGCACCAAAAAGAAATTAGATGAAATTATCGAAGCGCGCTTGTCAGACATTTTTGAATTTATCGAAACGCATTTGAAAAAACTCGGTCGCAACGGTTTATTACCAGCCGGTTTAGTGATTACGGGTGGCGGTTCCAGTATCCCCAATATCGAAGATTTGGCCAAAGATTATTTCCGCTTACCCGCCCACCTCGCCACCTCGGCCATTGCCTCCAATTCTCGTAGTCAGATTCGCGACGCCGCTTGGTCGGTTTCGTACGGACTCGATGTTTATAGTCTTGAAGATAGTCATGAAGAGTTCTTCGGTTTAAGGCTAATGCATAACACTCGGGGCAAAATCTGGGGCTGGATTAAGGAATTAATGCCTTAGTTTCCGATGACTTGCCCTTTTTGGATGGTTTGTTAAGATAGAAGAAACAAACTAACCATGCCAAAAATAAACCCCGAAATCGAATCATTTGCTCGCATTAAGGTTGTTGGTGTTGGCGGTTCAGGCACCAATGCGGTCACTCACATGGTGGAGCAAAAGGTACAAGGCGTCGAATTTATCGCCCTTAATACCGATGCTCAACATCTTCAAAACTCACGCGCGAGTAAGAAAATTCATATTGGCAAAAATCTGACGCGCGGTTTAGGCACCGGGATGGATCCCGAATTGGGCCGACACGCCGCCGAAGAAAGTTTGGAGGATATCCAAAATGTTTTGAAGGGCGCCGACATGGTTTTCATTTCTTGCGGTTTGGGTGGCGGCACCGGCACGGGCGCCGCCCCCGTCGTCGCCAAAATTGCCAAAGAATTGGGCGCCTTAACGATTGGCGTCGTTACTCGTCCCTTTTATTTCGAAGGCAAACAACGCCAGGCGATTGCCGATAAGGGTATCGAAGAAGTGCGTAAAGAAGTGGATGCGATTATCTCGATTCCCAACGATCGCCTCCTCACCCTGATCAGCCACGACACCACTTGCACCTCCGCCTTCGCCATGTGTGACGAAGTTTTGAAGCAGGCCGTCGAAGGTATCTCTAATACCATTACGATGCCAGGTAAGATTAATGCCGACTTCGCCGACATTCGCACGATTATGCAAAATTCTGGTTCGGCTCTGATGGGCGTGGGTGTGGCCTCGGGCGAGAATCGCGCGGTTGAAGCTGCCAAAATGGCGATTAGTTCTCCCCTCCTCGATGTCTCCATTAACGGTGCTAAGGGCATCCTCTTCACCGTCGCCGGTGGTGATGATGTCACCCTCTTCGAATTGCAAGAGGCCGCCAAGATTATTACCGAAACAATTGATCCAGAAGCTAAGGTAATCTTCGGCACCATTAGAGACGATAAGATGAAGAAGAACGAGGTCAAAATTACCGTTATCGCTTGCGGTTTCTCCAGTGACGGCAAAAGATCACGCGATGATTTCAAGATTATCGAGGCCAGCGAACCCAAAAAAGAAACGCCGGTCGTTAAAGAAGAGCCCAGCAAAATCAAGCCCGAGTCTGACGACAAGAAATCGACTCCCACCGAGCCCGATATCAAAACTCCCGCCAATAATCTCAGCAATCTGACCAAAGACAAAAAAGATGATAATTACGAAGACGATGATTGGTCGTCAATCCCCGCTTTCTTGCGCCGCAGTAAGACCAAGTAAAATTCTAAGTTCTAAGCACGAAATCCGAAACAAATCCCAAATTTTAAATTCCAATCCTTTAAATTGTTTGAGATTTGTGATTTAATGCTTATTATTTGTTTAGAATTTCAGATTTATGTTTTATGATTTGGTGATCATTGGTGGTGGACCGGCTGGCGCGACCGCCGGCATCTACGCCACTCGCAAAAAATTGAAAAGTCTATTGCTCGCCGAAGAGCTCGGGGGGCAATCGGCCGTCTCACCTGAAATCCAAAATTGGATTGGCGAACCCTCCATTAGTGGCGCCGACCTAGCGAAGAAAATTGAGGCTCATTTGCGAACTTACGAGGGCGAAAATCTGGTAATCAAAGATCGAACCCCAGTGGAAGTGGTAACCCAAACCACCAATGGCTTTAGTGTTCGAACTCAAGCTGGCGAAAATTATGAGGCAAAAACGGTCATCATCGCCGCCGGCGGGAGACGACGCAAATTAGAAGTCAAAGGCGCTGATGTTTTCGAACACAAAGGTCTGACCTATTGCGCGTCTTGCGATGGCCCCCTTTTTTGTAACCAAGCCGTCGTCGTGATTGGTGGCGGTAATGCCGGTTTTGGCACCGCTGGCCAACTCCTCGCCTATTGTCAAAGTGTCACCTTGCTCGAAACAGCCCCCACCTTCCGCGCCGAGCAAATTACGATCGATAAACTTTTACAAAATCCCAAATTCCAAGCCATTAAAAATGTGGAGCTACTCGAGATCAAGGGTGATAAATTTGTCAGCGGTCTAATTTATAAAGATAAAAATACCGGTGAGCAAATCGAATTACCCGTCACCGGCATTTTTGTCGAAATTGGTTTCGTCCCCAACACGGAGATGGTCAAAGATTTGGTCAAGCTGGACAATCGAGGGGCGATTGTCGTTAACCATCTGACCCAGCAAAGCTCCGTGCGAGGTATCTGGGCCGCCGGCGATTGCACCGACAATATTTATCATCAAAACAATATCGCTGTCGGCGACGCCGTCGAAGCGGTCGAGGATATCTATCAATCCTTACACGCCCGCTAATTTGATCGCGAAGTAGAGCACCGCCACGCCCAAAACCGTCATGCCAGTGGTTAGACGGGTTGGGTGACCATGATGACTCTCGGGTAAGAGTTCGGAGGCGCCGATGTAAAGAAAGAACCCGCAAAAGATAGCTAAAATTAAGCCGAGCGAAGTTTCGGAGAGCGTGAAAAAGAGAGTCACTAAAACACCCAAGACTGGGGCCACCGCGTCAACCAAAAGCCATTTGAACGCTTCTCTTTTTTTATCAATTAAGCCAGTTTGGCCGTGGCCACTTTTTAAAATTAAACCAACCGTATTAATGCCGTCTGAAAAATCGTGAGTCAACACCGCCACCGCCACAATCGCCCCAATCGCTGAAGAAACTTGAAAGGCGAGGCCAATCGCCACCCCATCAAGAAAACTGTGCACCGCCAAGGTGCCGGCCCCGAGCCAGCCTTTTCGATGGTGATGCTCGTTCTGGCAATCCTCACTATCGACATGAGGATGAAAAAGAATTAAGCGATCCAAAATCAAATAGATAATAAAGCCCAACGCCACCACCGCCGTGACGACGGGCACATCATAACGCCCTTGGCCCAGTTCGATCGCCTCCGGCAACAAATCAAAAAAGGCGACGCCAATCACCGCCCCAGCCGAAAAGCCAAGAATCAAATGCAATTTGTCGCGAAATCGTAAAGCAAATAACCCGCCCAACAAAGTTGAGAAAAAAGTGGCGATGGCAATTAAAATTAACATGTGACCCCACCGGGAGTCGAACCCGGATTACCACCGTGAAAGGGTGATGTCCTAACCATTAGACGATGGGGCCTAACCCGCAAAATATATCATTTTTTTGAAAAATTGCCAAGAAAATGTTAAGATTTGATCTGGCTAAATATAGTCATTTTGGAGGCGTGGCAGAGTGGTTGAACGCGCATGTTTCGAAAACATGTATGCCTGTAAGGGCATCGGGGGTTCGAATCCTCCCGCCTCCGCCAAGTTTGAACCCTCGTATTTACGAGGGTTTTTACATCCCCTTGTGCCGATTTCTTAAAAATGATAAACTATAGGTAATTATAATTTAAAAATATGAGTGAAGAATTATTGCAAAAATCTTTAAATAATGGTGGTTTGGTTTTGGGTCCATTTGAGTATTATAATTTAGGTAGTACTACTCTTAATGATCTTAAAAAATATAAAATTATACCGGCCAAAAATTATGATTCTTATGGTTTAAGAAAACCTGACGGACTTTTGGTAGACAGAAGAAATAAAAAGAAACTAAGTGTCATCTTGGCAATAGAGTGGAAAAGGGGCGAAAAATTTATAAATGAAAAAGACAAAATCGATGCCGTTGAACAATGTAATGATATTGCGCAAGAAATAGGAGCAAAAATTGGTTTGGCAACTGATGGGCAAGATTTTATTTGGTTTAATCCGAACAATAAAAATAAAGATAATGAATATAAAGATCGCACAACTGGAAAGATCAGAAGTTATAATTTAATAGTTAATGAAAATAATACGCTATTAAAAAATGATTTTATTGTGGATCAAAAAAATGACGAGGAAAATTTTGATAATTTAAAAGTAAAAACTCAAGAAACGATAAAGTTAATTCAAAAAATTCTAACTTTTATTGATAGCCAGCATTCAAAAATGGAAAAGGGGCAAGCAATAAATCCGACTACACTTGCTGGTCAAATTTGGCAAGATGTTTGGTCTGTAGCTGGCGCAACACCAGAAAAATGTTTATATACATTTGTCGAATTATTCATTTTTAAATATCTAAGCGATTTAGGTATTTTACAGGAGGATGATAAGGGTAATAAAGTAAATTTTGATTATATCTTTAGCCTTGATCCCGACAAAGCATTTCGCAATTATACTGACAATGTTAGACCTTATTTAAAGGTTATGTTTCCAGCAAGTGAAGATGACCAAACGACAATCATAAACGGAACTGTTCTAAATCCAAATGTTGATGAACATAGGCTTGTTTTTTATAAAATTTTAAGCAAATTTAAAAAGTTCGGACCTTTAAAAAATATAGATCCAGGTTTCAAATCGCAAGTTTTTGAAGCTTTTATGAAGCGAAGTATTAGTCAAAAAAAATGGGGACAATTTTTTACTCCTCGTAATATAGTTGACGCAATAATAAGTATTTCTGATATTGATAAATTACCCGTCGGATCAAAAATTTGCGATCCCGCTTGTGGCGTTGGTGGGTTTATTTTAGAACCAATAAAAGTAAAAGAGGAACGAGAAGATGGGTTAAATTTTTATTATAAAATTGAAGGTAAGGAAATCAAACCGAGGTATGAGTTTTTTGGATTTGATAAAGGGTTTGAACGAGAGGAGCAATTAACTATTATACTTGCCAAGGCTAATATGTTGATTTTTGTTTCTGACCTTTTGAAACAAAATCCAAGTTTATCAAAAGAATTTTCTACCTTATTTAACAGCACCTTCAAGCTTTTTCATAAATCAATATTAGGGTCATTATCCAAAATAAACAAAAATTATTACGATCTTATTCTTACTAATCCGCCATATGTTATCCCGGGCAGTAGTAACTACAAGGAAGCTATAAAAAATAATCCTGAACTTAGTGAATTTTATAAAATAAACGCAACAGGATTAGAGGGCCTATTTATCGAATGGATAGTGCGAAGCATAAAACCAAATGCGAAAGCTTTTATAATCATTCCGGATGGAATTTTAAATAGATTGAGCGATGCAAAATTAAGGAATTTTATTCAGGAGGAATGCTTTATTGATGGAATAATATCTTTACCACAAGACGCTTTTTATACTACATCGAAAAAAACCTACATTTTAGCACTAACAAGGAAAAATTTTAAAACAGATATACAAAAAAATCCAATCCTTGCTTATATAGTGAGTAGTATAGGCGAAACATTAGATATAAATAGATTCTCTACGCCTGAAAACAATGATTTGCCAGATATGGTAAACCAATTTAATCAGTTTAAGGGGTCAAAAAATTCTTTTGTTCCGCAAAATAAGAGATGCAAAACATTACCTTTTGAAAAATTTAATAACGCAGAACATTGGGTAATAGACAGGTTCTGGAGCAATGAGGAGTTAATAGCTTTGGGAGTAAAAGAAGAGATTAAAAATTTTTCCGTTGATGATTATGTAAGTCTTATTCAACAAACGGAAATATCTATTGGAAAATTAAAAAATGATTTATTAGATTTGAGTTATGAACTTGAAAAAAGTAATAAAGATGAACAAACGATACAAAGAAATATTGGCGGCAATGACGGTTTATTTAAAATTGAAAAAGGCAAGTCAGAATATACAAAATCATACATAAATAACAATAAGGGAGAATATCCAGTTTATTCCTCAAAAACTACAGAGGACGGAATTATTGGAAATATTGATCATTATGATTATGAAACGGAGTGTTTAACATGGACAACAGATGGTACTTATGTCGGCACCGTTTATTATCGTAATGGAAAATTTAGTATGACAACCCACTGTGGGGCTTTAATACCTAAAGTAGACAATATTCATTTACCATATTTTCTCTATATTTTGAATCGTGATTTAAGCAAATATTATGCTGGCGAGGGAAGTAATAGAAGAATAACTGTTAATATAATTCAAGACGTAAGCGTGCCTATTCCAATTAAAAAAGACGGGAGTTTTGATATTAATAAACAAATTGAGATAGCGGAGAAATACAAGAAATTAGAGGATATTAAAACTAAATTAAAAGAGGAAATGCAAATATTATCAGAAGTAAAAATTAGTTTTGATTAATAAATCGAAGTAATCTACCTCATTTTTACCTTTAATCGACTTTGGTTATCGTGACCGCTAGGAATTTTTCGTCGTTTTAGTTTATAATAAGAGCATGAGGAAATTGAAATTAATTATCTCGCTCGCCATACCTTTATCGGTAGGTTTTATTGGTTCACTTTTTACCAATCCGGCGATTAAGGATGGTTGGTATGAGACCTTAAAAAAGCCAGCCTTAGTCCCGCCCAGTTGGGTCTTCCCCGTCGTCTGGACGATTCTCTTTATCCTGATGGGTCTGGCGCTCTATCTCGTCTGGCAAAAATCCGGCAAAAAAATTAGGGCACAAGATAAACATTTAGCTTTTCTTTTGTTCGCCGGCCAATTACTCTTAAACATTTGGTGGTCAATCCTCTTCTTCTATGTCCAACGCCCCTCTTGGGCTTTGCTGGAAATTGTCCCACTGTGGTTAGCGATTTTGGCAACCATCTTTGTCTTCGAAAAAATCGACCGTCGCGCCGGCTGGCTCTTGTGGCCATATCTCCTTTGGGTCAGTTTCGCCGTCTATCTCAACAACGCGATTGCTTTGGGGTAATTTATTTATTTGCGAAAAGCCTTAAAATCTGGTAAATTCTAAGAGTTAGTTTTCAAAATTACGGGCGGTTAGCTCAGTTGGTAGAGCGCCACATTGACGTTGTGGATGTCACAGGTTCGACTCCTGTATCGCCCACCAAAAACATTGACCTTGTTTTTGAACCCTATTTTCCCCTTATTTTAAGCCATATTTTGATAGCAGGGGCGATTTCAACGAAAAATACTTGACAAATTTTATTGGTATGCTAAGATAATAGAGTATCCGCGTGTCGTTGCCTTGAGGCCGGCCACCCATGAAATCGGGCCCCTCTAGGACCCGACGGGACAGCGACAGTTCTTTTCACCAGGCTTGCTTCCATCGGGCATCGCCCGAGGTTGAGAGCAAGCAACCCATCTTCTCCAATGGGAAGTTAGGAGATAGTTCCTGTTGAGGCGGGAACGAAAAATGGGGATAGTTATAAGTCGTCGGTGATTTATCGACGGTCGGCATCTTCCTGGAAGCTAGTGACTCTTGAATCACTAGCAAGTCCGACGCTCTTGGGGCGCTTGCAGTAGCCCAAGACATCAGGGGTATCCTGTGTGAGTTCGGCCGAACTCACACTACCGCTTCAAGTAAGCGGGAAAAGATTTCCCCCATCAGATCAAGGGTCACCTCACATGGGGTGGCCCCTTCTTTTTTTGTTTAAAAATTTCATTTGTAATTTGACCCAATTTGTTTTATATTATCTTGGCTAGATTATGAAAATACTTGCCATTGAAACGAGTTGCGACGATACGGCAATTAGTATTGTCGAAGTCAAAGACTCCGATAAGGGGTTGATTTTTTCGGCCCAAGGCCGACCCACCTTGAGCGGGAAGGTGTTAGCGCACAATATCTCATCCCAAATCAAGATTCATCAAAAATGGGGCGGAGTGGTACCGAACTTAGCCAAAAGGGAACATGGTAAGAATCTGGTGCCGATTTTGATTAAATCACTTGAAGAAGCTGGATTTTCGACCGCTTCAAAATCCAAAATTTTAGCTTCTTCGAAGTCGGACTTAGCCCCCGCTTCGCCAAGGCTTCGAGGGGCAAGTACGCGAAATACAACTTCAGACCACAGAAGTCAAAATTTAGAAAAGAAACTAGAAAAAATCTTAGAAAGAGAGCCGGAGTTAAAAAAGCAATTTTTAGCAATTATCCCGACTTTAAAAATTCCTAAAATCGACGCCGTCGCCGTCACCAAGGGGCCCGGGTTAGAACCAGCGCTCTGGGTCGGAATTAATTTTGCCAAAGCGCTGGCTCTGATTTGGGATTTACCACTTTATCCAGTGAACCATTTAGAGGGGCACGTGCTCGCGGTGCTCGCCAATCCGAAATCCGAAATCCGAAATCCTAAACTTAAAGGCAAAAACAAAAAAAACACCCCTTCGTCAAGCAAGACTAAAAACTCCCTGTTCCCCGTCATTTCGCTAATTGTGAGTGGTGGGCACACGGAATTGGTGTTATCGAAAGATTGGCTGAAATATAAAATCATTGGTCGCACGCGCGATGATGCGGTGGGCGAAGCGTTTGATAAAGTCGCGCGGATTCTCGGCTTGCACTACCCAGGCGGACCAGAAATTTCAAAATTAGCAGAAAAATTTAGCACTGAGAGGCCTCGCCTCTCAGTTAGCCCTCATTCCCCACTGAGAGGCGAGGCCTCTCAGTTCACCAAGTTACCGCGCCCAATGCTCCACTCTGGTGATTTTGATTTTTCTTTTTCGGGTTTAAAAACGGCCGTGCTATATCTGGTACAAAAATTAAAACAAGAAAATAAATTTGATGAAAAAATCAAGGCCGAAATCGCCTACGACTTTCAACAGGCCACCATCGAGGTGCTGGTGGCAAAAACTTTGTCCGCCAGCCAAAAATTTAAGGCCCAAACCATTATCGCCGGCGGAGGGGTGATTGCCAACACCGCTCTGCGCGAAGCTCTAGCCCAAATGGCGAGCAAAAATAATTTAAAATTATTAATCCCCGAACTCGCCTATTCCACTGACAATGCCACGATGATCGCCCTCGCCGCCGGTCTCCGCCTCCTCGCCGGTCAACAAAAAACCTCCCATACCTTCAAAGCCGACGGCAACCTAAACTTAAAATAACTCACTAACTATTTCCCGACGATCGTCAGGTTTTACTTAGCGGTAAAAATAACCCTTTTCGTTTGCCTTTGCCAATTAAGCGGTTTTTGGTATGATTAAAAAATGTTAGACGAAAACTCAAAGTTTTTGAAACATTATAATCCCGTTGAAACCGAGAAGCGGATCTATGAAATGTGGGAAAAAAGCGGGTATTTCAACCCAGACAAATTGCCTCCGAGGTCGGACCTCGGGCTCACTAGAGGTACGACCTCGGAGACTCCTTTTACGATCATTATGCCCCCACCCAACGCCAACGGCCACTTGCACGCCGGCCACGCGCTTTTCGTGACACTAGAGGACATCATGATCCGCTACAAACGTCTGCGCGGTTGCCGTACTTTGTGGCTCCCGGGGACCGATCACGCCGGCTTCGAAACCCAAATCGTTTACGAGAAAAAATTAGAAAAAGAGGGCCGGTCGCGCCTCGGGATGGATCGTCAACAACTTTATAATGAGATCATGGCCTTCGTTCAAGACAGTAAAAAAGCGACCGAGGATGGCTTGCGCAGTTTAGGCGCATCGTGTGATTGGTCACGCGAAAAATTCACGCTCGATCCCGAAATTATTAAGGTTGTCTACGCGACATTCAAACAAATGACCGAAGATGGTTTGATTTACCGAGGCCAGAGATTGGTTAATTGGTGCACCAAACATCAAACCTCACTCTCTGATCTCGAGGCCTCGTCTGAAACGCGAACCGACAAGCTCTACTATCTGCAATATGGTCCGTTTGTTATTGCCACCGCTCGACCCGAGACGAAATTTGGTGATAAATATGTCGTGATGCATCCAGCTGACCCGCGCTATGCTGAATATCATGACGGGCAAAAAATTGAACTTGATTGGCTGGAGGGCAAAATTACCGCCACGGTGGTTAAAGATGAGGCGATTGATATGACTTTTGGCACTGGCGTAATGACCATTACCCCCTACCATGATCAAGCCGACTTCGAAATTGCCGAGCGACATAATTTGCCCGGCGTTGAGGTCATTGACCAATACGGCCGACTCACCGAAGTGGCAGGTGAGTTTAAGGGCCTGAAGATCGATGAGGCGCGCGAAAAAATTGTCGAAAAATTAAAAACCTTTGGGCTCTTGGTAAAAGAGGAAGCTTACGACCATAATGTTAATGTTTGCTATAAATGTGGCCGAATTCTTGAACCCCGAATTATGCCCCAATGGTTCGTCAAAATGGAACCCTTAGCTAAAAAGGCGATTGAAGCGGTAAAATCTGGAGAAATTAAAATCATTCCTAATTTCCAAGAAAAAATTTATTTTAATTGGCTCGAAAATATCCGCGATTGGAATATTTCGCGTCAAGTGGCTTGGGGCATCCCCATCCCGGCTAAGATTTGCCCAAATGCTGAATGTGACTACGGCGTTGTTGATTTAGAAGATAAAGAAAACAAATGTAAAAAATGTGGCGCCCAATTAATTAAAGATCCGGACACCTTCGACACTTGGTTCTCATCCGGCCAATGGCCCTTTGCCACTTTGGGTTACCCTGATGGTTCTGATTTCAAAACTTTTTACCCAACCGATGTTATGGAGACGGGCGCGGACATCATCTTCTTCTGGGTGGCCAAAATGATTATGCTGGGCCTCTATCGCACGGGCCAAGTCCCCTTCCACACTGTTTATCTCCACGGCATGGTGCGCGATGATAAGCACCAAAAAATGTCCAAGAGTAAAGGTAACGTAATTAGCCCCGTTGAAGTCGCTGAACGCTTTGGCACTGATGCCCTGCGCATGGCCCTCGTCGTCGGCAATACCCCCGGCACCGATATGGCCCTGTCGGAGGATAAAATTAAAGCCTATAAACTTTTTGCGAATAAATTGTGGAATGTGGCCAGATTTATTTTGTCTAATGTCGACTTGGTTGACACCGAGGTGAGTCCTCAAGGAGCCCGAGGTCTCTCCTCGGTGACCTTAACCGAAGTCGATCAAAAACTTTCCGCTCGCGTTAACGCTTTACTTCAAGACATCACCGCCGACTTAGACAATTACCGCTTCCACCTCGCCTCCGACAAACTTTATCATTATGTTTGGGATGAATTAGCGTCTAATATTTTAGAAGAAAGCAAAACAATTTTTGCTGGCGAAAGCCCCGCCTCCGCTAACGCTCCGGCGGGCGAAGCCGCCCCCTTCGCCGAGGCTTCGGAGGCCAAGAAAGCCTCCCGTCAACAATTCCTCCTCACCACCCTCAAAAAAATCCTCATCGCCCTGCACCCCTTCATGCCCTTCATCACTGAAGAAATTTGGCAGGAACTTGGCTCCCCCTCTTTGTTAATGATCGAACCGTGGCCGGTTGTTAAAGAGTTTTAGTCCAACGGCACGAATTGATTGTTTTGAATAACATACAAAGAATAAGGTTTATTCTCCACTTCCCTGTTAGCATCAAATTCATTCAAGCCTGTTGCCCCTAAATAACTTACTGACTTTAGGGCTTTCTTGACGGCATCCGGATTAGCGCTCCCCGCTTTTTCAATTGCTTGCTTGATAACATAAACCCCATCGTAAGCAAAATCGACATAAATTCCAGGATCTTCACCGTATTTGTTTTTCATTTTTTGAATAAAAGACTCTCTTTCCGGGGTGTCAGCAGGGACAAAGTAGGTTACAATCGTCCCATTGGCAAACTTACCCAGTTCTTTAACAATTTTATCGTCCTTAAGTGACTCCGAGCCAAAGAGGTTGGCCTTTAAGCCCAATTCCTCAGCCTGCTTAAAGATTAAGGAATAAAGATTATTGTAGGCAACAAAAAGGACAGCGTCTGGTTTAGCTAATTTAATTTTAGATAACTGAGTTTTAAAGTCAGCGCCATTCTCATCGAAAGACTCCCTACTAACAACTTGGGCTCCACCCAAAACAATGTTCTTCTCAAAAACTTTTTCGATGCCCACACCATAAGCATTATTCACGTAGAGAACCGCTATTTCTTTATTATTATAACCCAGCACGGCATTCGCCAAATCTTTACCCTGAGAACTATCTGAGGGCATAATCCGATAGATATAGTCACCAACTTGGGTTAGCCCAGGAACACTGGCCAAGGCAACCAGAAAAACTTTCTTATTTTGCTGGACAATGGGAGCCGCGGCGGCAGTTGGTCCGCTACACTCGGAGGCCATCAGTAAATCAATTTTATCAACGTTAATTAGTTTTTGAACCGCCGTTGCCCCCTCTTTGGGATCACATTTAGTATCTTCATAAATAACTTCAAGGCTCCGACCGAGGATACCTCCTGCTTTATTAATATCTTCTACGGCAAGATTAATTGATTTGTATACATTGGCCCCATATTCAGCAGCAATTCCCGTCATTGGGATAATCACCCCAATCTTAATCGGGCCAGTTTCGGTGGGAATAGTTGGTTTTGAGCTGTAATACCATAAGCCGATAATGACGAGGATAATAACGACAATCGCGATGACCCATTTGATGATTTTTGACATAAATTTATGAAAATAAGAGCTGATTTATAATACTTAAACCATAGCAAATTTAACAAAAAAAACAACTTTGCTAGACGGTTTTAAGCATTTTAGTTATCCACAGAAATTTGACTTTTTTTACGATACTCTATACTTGAGTTATTAGGGCTTCGGCCTCCGAGAAAACCCCCGCAAGGGGGTTTTCGCTTGATTAAATAGAATTTTTTTACCACAAAAGTCTTGCCTATGTTATAATTTAACGGATGACTGCTGGCGCGGGGCAAATTAGTTTATTTTTATTTCTCGCTGTTTTGGGCGGTTTTTTGCCGACGATTTTTTGGCTCTGGTTTTGGTTGCACGAGGACAAGAAAAAACCCGAACCGACCCGCTTGATTATGAAAACTTTTATTGTTGGCGGATTTTTTATCATTGCCGCTTTTTTGTTGGAAAAATTGGTCACGCCCGACAGCAACCTAACCAGCCAAATTCTCGATGTTTACCAAAATAATTTTTCTTGGTCATTAATTTTCGCCGTCGGCTGGCCCCTCTTGGCCTGGGCTTTGATTGAAGAATTTGTTAAATACGCGGCCGCCTATGTTGCCGCCCTCAAAAACAAAAATTTTGACGAGCCGATTGACGCCATGATTTATCTGATCACCGCGGCCCTCGGTTTTGCGGCGGTCGAAAACTTTTTATTTTTACTCAATGTCTTAACGACCGATAATTTCGCTCTGGGCTCATTTTTGTTAACTGGCAATCTACGCTTCCTTGGTGCCACCCTGCTCCACACCGTGACCTCGGCTATTTTGGGCGCTTGTTTGAGTTTCAGCTTCTATTGTTCGCGTCGCTTTAAATTTTTAAGTGTTCTCATTGGGTTATTAACCGCCACCGCCTTGCACACCCTCTTCAACTTCTTTATACTAGTTAAAGAAGGGAGTGGGGTTTTGGCAGTTTTGATTGGACTCTGGTTGTCGGCGATGCTCGTCATTTTCCTTTTTGAAATTGTTAAACGTCTGGCTTATACCAGAACTATTATCAAACCAATTACTTAATCATTTATGTCAACTAAAGATAAGCGTTCATTTTTTGAGAGAATTACCGGCAGTATTTCGGTCAGTGACGAAGACGAGGTCTCGTCGGCGAAGCCGTTAGAAAAAGCTTTTTCACCAAAAATCAAAACCACCGGCAATACGGACCAATGGTTAGCCGAGGCCGAACCCCTCGTTGAAGAAGTGGGCGAGCTCTCCGTGGACGTTTACCAAACCGACAACGATATCGTCGTTCAAGCGATGATTGCCGGCGTTCGTTCCGAGGATCTCAATGTTTCGATCACTCGCGAAATGGTGACCATCGAGGGCCGGCGCCAAAAAACCAGCGAGATAGAGGGTGACGGCTATTTTATGAAAGAATTGTATTGGGGCTCCTTTGCCCGCAAGATTTTATTACCGTGCGAAGTTGAGCCCAGCGAAGCCGAGGCCTACGAAAAAAATGGCTTGCTCACCTTGCGCATGCCCAAAATTGACAAAGAACGAACCCAGAAAGTTAAAGTTCGCTCGTTGTAGCTTATCCCTACATACTAAATACTAGTCCCTAAATACTAAACTAATCATGGACGAGGAAACGAAAAAACTTTTAAAAGAAGAGTTTGAATTAAATAAAGAAAACAATCAGCTTTTGAACAAGCTTGTTAGTTATCAACGTTGGGCACGTTGGCTCAATGTTACCAAATGGGTCATTGTGATTGCTACCACTCTCGGCGCGCTCTACTATCTCCCGCTAATGCTTACTGGTTTGACAAGCTATTACACCGAAGCTCTTGACGCCATCAGCAACACCAGTGTCCAAATCCTCCCCGGGCAATAATAAAAGATCTTAGACTAATTTCTGAACTGGTGCCCAGGGCCAGGCTCGAACTGGCGACCCCTTCCTCTTCAGGGAAATGCTCTACCAACTGAGCTACCTGGGCAGGTTTACGCCTTTTATTCTAGCAAAAGAGGGGGCTTATTTCAAATATTTCTTCCCTTTCAATTTAGCCGGCAAATATTCTTGTTTTTCTTGATAATTAAAGTCGGGGCTATATTTATAATCATGGCCAAAACCGAGATTTTTCATTAATTTAGTCGGCGCGTTACGCAAGTGGATGGGCACCGGCTCGTCCAGCGTTTCGCGCACATCTTTTTGCACTTTTAGATAGGCTTCATAAAGTTCATTACTTTTTTTGCACTTAGCGAGATAAACCACCACCTGCGCCAAAATCACATTGCATTCCGGCATCCCCATAAAATGACAAGCTTGATAACCAGCGACCGCTTGAGTGAGCGCTTGCGAATTAGCCAAACCCACGTCTTCGCTGGCAAAACGAACCAAGCGACGCGCTACATAGAGCGGATCTTCGCCACCCTCCAGCATTCGCGCCAGCCAGTATAACGAGGCATCGACATCACTACCCCTTAACGATTTATGCAGAGCCGAGATAATGTTATAGTGTTCATCCCCCTTTTTATCATAAAGCAAATACGATTTCTGCAACGATTCTTTGACCAAATTTTTATCAATTTCTAATTGACCGGCTTGATTAGGTTTAGCCGTCTTCGAGGCCAGCTCCAAAGCATTAAGCGCATTGCGCGCATCACCGTCCGACGCTTTCGCCAGAAAATCTAAAGTTTTTTTATCTATTTTTATTTTTAAACTCCCTAATCCTCGCTCTCTATCCTTCAAAGCGCGTTGCAAAATTTTCAAAATCGCCAGATCATCAAGTTGGTTGAAAACGAAAACTCGACAGCGCGACAAAAGCGCTGAATTAACCTCGAAGCTTGGATTTTCAGTCGTCGCGCCAATCAAAATCACGGTCCCATTTTCAACATGAGGCAAGAGCGCGTCTTGTTGGGCCTTGTTCCAACGATGAACTTCATCAATGAAAAGGATAGTTTTTTGAGGCTGACCGGCCCGACCAATCGGCGGGTATTTTCGTCGATCTTGGGCCTCCTTGATAACTGTCCGTAATTCGACCACCCCCGAAGTGACCGCTGGTAAAGCGATAAACTTGGCCCCAGTGATTTTAGCAATAATCCGCGCCAAAGTCGTCTTACCCGATCCTGGTGGCCCCCAGAGGATAAGAGAGGGCACCTCGTCCCGCTCAATCAATTGGCGCAATAATTTCCCCTCGCTAATCACTTCCTCTTGACCGACAAAATCCGCCAATTGCTCGGGTCTTAGCCGATCGGCCAACGGGCTATAATTATTTTGGTTTACCCTGTGGAGTTTTTCTCCATACTCCATAGGGTCGAATAAGTCTTTCTCCATGTGCCCCCAGCAGGAATCGGACCTGCATCAGCTCGTTAGGAGTGAGCCGTTCTATCCATTGAACTACAGGGGCAAGATGAGTAAATCATAACAAAAATCTGGAAACTGCCAAACCGGTAACACTCCTGGCGATCGTCAGGAGTGTTACCGGTTTGGTCAATCGGGTAATTGGAGGATTTTTAAAGCCCCAACACCGACTTGAGATGACCTTCGTCGAAACCGACCATGGGTTGATCGTCGATGACAATCACGGGCACCCCCATTTGACCGCTTTTCTCAATCATTTCCTGACGTTTGTTGACATCCATCATCACGTCAAACTCCTCGAATTCGATACTATTACGGTTAAAAAAGTCCTTAGCCATGTGGCAATAATGACAAGTGGGCGACGTATAAATTTGTATCTTTTTCATAGACTTTAATTATAGCAAATCCGTCAAGAATTGGCCAATTTCATCATTGGCCGAGGCCTCATTGCGCCAAATTCGCCCGCAGGCCAAGCATTTTTGAGTAATCACATATTTACCCTTTTCGAGCGCCATCCCAATTGGTTCCATTAATCCACCGCAACTCTCCGCCCGATCACCCGGATTAATATCCACATGTTTGCTCCAGAGACATTTAGGGCAATGATTAGTAAAGCCGTTGCCTGGCACCCTCGCCCCGCAATTCTCGCAAACAAAATCTTCAATTTTCCGTTTAAAATTTTGGGTCATTTGTATTCTCTAGTAATTTTAACAAAGTGGTGCGGGTAGGGAGAATCGAACTCCCGTCCTATGCTTGGGAAGCACATGTTCTACCACTAAACCATACCCGCGTGCCAGGCCATAACCTCCGGTGAAGGCTGGCCTTCGCTAAAGCTTCGGCGGGCAAGCCCGCCAACCACTACATTCTACCCAAAAATCAGATTTTTACCAGATTTGCCACCAAGGTTTTGTCACAGGGGTGACGGTGGCGGTCGCCTCGGGCTTTTTTTCAACAATATTGATTACTTGCTCCCCTTCTTTCGCTACCGAAAAATTATTGCGAATTTCTTCTTCGATCCCCCGCGCCGTCTTTAATTTAGTAATTTTATCTTGTAATATCACTTGACGCTCTTTCAAACTCTCGGCTCGCTCGGCCGAAGAACGAAGATTATTTTGCGCCGTTTGATTTTTTCGATACAAATTCCAAGTTGCGCGCGAAATAAGCCCCAAAACTAAGACTAAGCCCAATAAAATTAAGAGTTGGGACCAGTTTTTTTGTTGTTGTTTTTTCCCTTGTGCCATCAGCTCAAAAATAATATAATACTCATATAGATTATATTATGTTTTACGGTAAGAAACAAAGAAAATATTTAAGGTGGTTCTCGATGGTCGTCGGCGTCTTGGTGATTGCGAGCATGATTTTGCTCTACCTCCCCGCCTTCTGGCGCTAACCGGATTTCATCATTTTGAGAAAAACTTCGTGGGGGACGTTAACGATGCCATGGGCCTGCATCTTCTTCTTGCCTTTTTTCTGCTTTTCCCGCAATTTCATTTTGCGCGTAATATCGCCACCATATAAATAACCCGTCACATCTTTTTTCAACGCCGACAGTGAACGAGAAGCGATAATTCGCCCCATCCCCTCCACCTGGATTTTGATATTAATCATTTGGCGCGGTAAAAATTCCTTTAATTTGTCAGCCATCTCCTCGGCCTCTTTATCGGATCGCCGACGAGGCACAATCCGCGAGAAAGCGGGCGTCAGCTCCTCATTTAATAACACATCGAGCCGAACCACATCGGCTTCTTTTTGGTCATCGATTTCATAAGACAGCGAGGCAAAGCCTGACGAGATACTTTTGACCTCATCAAAAAAATTTCGCATCAATTCGCGCAAAGGCATCGCCAAGTCAAAAGCGGTGCGATCATCGCCAAAATTTTGCGTCGCCAAAATCACGGCTTCATGATCATAAAGCAGGGTCATAATCGAGCCGAGATAAATTTGCGGGGTCATAATTTTGACCTTAACCCACGGTTCTTTAATAATCTTGTCTTTCGTCTCTTTGGGAAAAAGGTGGGGCGAATAAGCGATTTCAGATTTTCCCGTTTTTTTATCAATCACTTCGTAGCTAATCGTGGGCGTGGTCACAATAAGATCTAAGTTGAATTCGCGACGCAAACGCTCGGTGATAATCTCCAAATGGAGCATCCCCAAAAAACCACAACGAAAACCACGACCAAGCGCGCCCGAATATTCTTCGTCGAACGAGAGAGCGGCGTCTTGTAAATTCAAACGTTCAAGCGATTGTTTCAATAAGGCAAAATCGTCTTGGCTCTCGGGATAAACTGAAGCCCAAACTACGGGCCGAGGCAACATATAGCCGGCAATGGCCGGTAAGGGTTGGAGTGGTCGGGTGATGGTCTCACCCACGCGCGCTTGGCCCCGCTCTTTAATGCCAGTGATTAAGTAGCCAATCTCGCCAGCCGATAATTGATTTTTTGCTTCCTTAATAGGACAAAAAGTCCCAACTTCTTGCACAATAAATTTCTCGCGTGCCACGCCAAAAATCAATTGGTCACCCTTTTTAATCGTTCCGTCCAAAATCCGCACATAGACAATGATCCCCTTATGGGTGGAGTATTCGAAATCGAAGACCAGCGCCCGCAAATCGTTGACTCCCGAGTAGCTGGATTGGGGCGGAGGAACTTTTTTAATTATTTCGGTCAAGAGAGCTTCGGCGCCCGCGCCCATCTTGCCCGACACAGTCAAAATTTCGTCGGGCTGACAACCCAAAAGTTTGACCAATTCGGTTCGCGTTTCCTCCACTCGCGCGATGGGCAAATCAATTTTATTTAAAACGGGAATAATCGTTAGACCTAATTCGCGCGCCATCGCCAGCACGGTAAAAGTTTGAGCCTGCACCCCCTGCGTCGCATCCACCAATAGTACCACGCCCTCCACGGCCTTCAGCGCCCGCGAAACCTCGTAAGAAAAATCAATATGGCCCGGCGTGTCAATCAAATTCAACTCAAAAGTTGAATTTGCAAACTCTAAATCCGAAGCACTAAATTCTAAACCCTTATTCGAATTAGAATTTGAGATTTGAGATTTGTTTAGAATTTCAAATTTACTATTTTGTACTTGAGAATGATTTGGTGACCAAATCATTCTCACTGGTTGCATCTTAATTGTAATGCCCCGCTCGCGCTCCAATTCCATCATATCCAGATACTGTTCCTTCATTTGGCGCTTGGCCACCGTGCCTGTTACCTCCAAAAGCCGATCGGCTAAGGTCGATTTGCCGTGGTCAATGTGAGCAATAATACTAAAATTTCTAATATGTTTTAAGTCCATTTTTTACCTTTTTAATCCCCTAAGTCCCCCCATCCTACCGTAAAATAGACTTTTTGACTATCGTTCAAATTTGTTAACATTTTTAACAAATGTAAATTTTGTTAACAAATCTAGTTAGGTAATTTTTTGAAGGAAAGATGATAAGTTTCCTCGCGATCGTTATGAGACTTATCATTGTCTTTTGGTGATAATTCCCGATTATGGAGGCGAGACCTCCATTTCCCCTTATCTTAAGCCGTATTTTGAGAATCTTTTTTAAAATCAGTGCGCCAGGTGTTGACCACCCAGCGGGCAGCCTCTTGTTTGACTTGGTCGAGATCAGGAATGGTGCGAGCGAGAAAACTAGCGATTTCTTCATCATCACTTAGGATCTCCAACTCCTCTTTTTCGTCCGGACTCAAACGGTCGAGGATAATCGAATTGACCTGCTCAATGATTTTATCTTCTAAATCACTGATAATCGCCTCTTGCTCAAACGAAGTCAGCTCGGCAATGCCCAGATCATTAATAATTTCCTCTTTTAAATTGTCGTCAAGCGTTTTGTCCATGATAATGAATTAAGAAGTTTGAGCGCCAGTATCGTCAGGGTTAGGCAAAATTGCTTCTGGGTGGAAAGATTTTTTTATTAAATCTAAAAAGTTCTCTGTTCCTTTTTCGGTCCTTCTTAAAAAATCGGCAATTTGTTGACTACGTTCTTGGTCTTTAACAAAATGAGCATTGGGAGTAATTGCTTCTTGGTTAGTCATATTATTTAAAATTTAAATTAGTAATGTTATGACCATTATAGCTCCGACTGCTCAGGAATCAAAGTTTCGCCTTGCCAGAATTTGTGTCGTATTGCGCGCGCCAAATCTTTCAATTCTTGACTCCCAAGGAACCAGAGCAAGAGCAAATTAACCGCGAGGCCGCCGAGCCCGGCCAAAAGTCCTTGAGTAAAAATACCCGTCAGAGTTCGAAGCGACAAGAAAGAACTCAAGATATTAAGTAATAAATAAGCCACGACCCCACCAGCCAAGGCTGACCAAAAAGTTTGATTGAAAGTTCGAAGAATTGGTTTGACGGAGAAACGATGCTCGCCAACAAAGAAAAAGCCTAACAATAGACAATTAACAATTGTTCCCAACGAATAGGCCAAAGGTAAGACTAAAACCGCCGTGTTGGGTAAATCTTGAACGCGTAAAATACTTTCCCAAAAAAGGCGAAAAGCCGAACCGGTTTGCCACCAAGTATTAAAAACAAAAACACTGACAATCATCAAGAGGGAAGAAAATAGATTAGTCAGCAATGGTTTAGCCGTTTGACCGCTCGCATAATAACCCCGAATAAATAATAAAATTAAACTTTGGGCCAAAACCGAAACGGCAAACAAAGCCAAGCAAGCAGCGGTGAGCCGAGTGGCGGGCCAATCAAAGCGCCCCGTGCCCAAAATCACTCGAATAATTTGCGCGCGCAAAACAATGAACATGATTGTCGCGGGCATTGACCAAAAAATGATATGCCGAGTGGCCGAAGTAATTTGCTCAATAAATTTGTCGAGATGGCCACGAGCAAAATATTTGGATAGCGTAGGGAAAGCGGCCACCGAATAACTAATACCCACAATCGAGAGCGGGACCGATTGCAAATTGTAAGCAAAATTAAAAATAGCAATCGAACCCTTGCTCAAATAAGAGGCCAGGGCGACAAAAATCAAAATAACCAGCTGACTGGTTGAGAGCGTCAGCGTTCGCGGCCAAGATGTCACCACCATTTTACCAATCAAGCGCAGATTGGCCAATAATTGCTTGGGTGACCAATGGGGCCAAAAGCCAATATCAATTAAGGCCGGTAACTGGATAGCCAGATGAAGGCCAGCCCCTAAAATCACGCCCAAAACTAGACCAATTGGACCCAAAATTGGCACCAAAACAAGGATCCCGATGATAATCCCTAGATTATAAAAAATTGGACTAAGCGAATAAACGAAAAATCGGCGATAAACTTGAGTCACACTGCCGAGCAAATTCGACAGGCCCAATAAGATAGGTGAGAGCAAAAGGATGCGCGCCATCGCAATCATTTGGGCTTGAGCCCCCAAATCGAAACCGGGCGCCAGCCAAGGTGCCAAGTGAGGCATTAGCACCCAAGCCACCGCTCCCACCCCCACCATCACTAACATAAAAAGGGTAAAAACAGCCGAGAGAAAATCGCGCGCTGGCCCCTCTTCCCCTTTCTCTAATCGCTCAACCAAGAAAGGGATCAGGACCGCGACAGAAACAAATGAAGCAATGGTCGCGTAAAGCAGATCCGGTAAACGAAAGGCACTATAATAAATATCAAGTGTTGTCCCCGCGCCAAAGGTTCCCGCCAACAAACGGTCACGCGCCAAAGCCAATAATTGGGCCAAAAACATCGATAAGGCCAAAAGTAAGGCGGCCTCATGAAGACCGCCAAACTCTTTGTTAAATATTTTTAAAAAACGCTTAACCATGCCGGTTGGAGATTATTTCTTTTTGACCGGAGTTAATTCAGTCGGCACCGCTTGGTTATTGAGTGCACCTCGACCTGCTGATAAGTTGGCGATAATTTGCGAAATTTCTTGGTTATCTGGATTAAGTTGAGCAATCTCGCGAAAAGTGTTTAACGCCTTGGTCTGAGAACCAACTTGGTCATAGCTCAAACCCAAGAAATACTTGGCGTTAGAGAAATTTGGGGAAAGCGCTACGGCTCGCTCAAGCACGGGGATTGCTTCTTGATAATTGGCACGCTGATACTTGAGCCAACCCAATTGGAAATAAAAACTGGCATCAGTGGCCGACGGATAAGCCGCCGCAAATTCTTCAAGCCGCCGAATCGCCACCGTCGGGTTACCATCTTGCGCGTCCAATTGAGCTAAGAGTAAAACCGCTGGCGCATAATCATTCTTCAGGGTTAGTGCTTCGCGAGCATAATCACGCGCTTTGGCCAAATTTTTATCACTAATTTCTAAGCGCGCCAGATAATTTAGCAAAATAGAGGGATCGTTTGGCTTGAGCGCCTTAGCCCGAGCAAAAGCCGCCTGACCTTGGTCATAAGCTTGGTCGACGCCCAAGGGCACCAAGGCATCATAAACCCGTCCGAGCGCTAACCAATTGAGATAATTTTGCGGATCAAGAGTGGTCGAGCGAAGAGCATTTTTGATCGCCGAATCAGTCAGAGCAAGAAAACGCGCTCGCAATTCCTCTTTTGTTAAACCGGTGTTCGTTAATAATTGGTTAATTTGACTCAAATCAATTTCGGCTAAGGTTCGGGCATAGAGATCCTGATGACTCAAACTTGAAGCTTGATTGGCTAGCCGACGACCAGCGTCGAAATCACCCCGCTGATTGAGCGCCACTAATCCCCGTTGGAAGAGGTAGACCGAAACATATTTCTGAATCGAAAGATAACCCACCGTAATTGTCCCCACAATCAAAACCACAAAAACCAAGGTGGAGAAAAAAGAGTGACGGGGATTGCTGATCAATGAAATTTCGCCATATTTGATAATCTTGGTATCAGTTAAAATAGCGACAAATAAACCGGTCACCAAAAAAGCCAGGGCCAAGAGGGCCGTATCGGGCACATAAATAATCGTAAACAACCAAAGATAAACCGAGCCCAAAAAAGAGAGGAGTAATAAGGCACGAGTGCTTTTGTCTTGTTTAGTGGTAAAAATAAAACGCAAACCATACCAAAGAATCGCCCCGAAGAAAGCGAGCCAAGCCAGCAACCCCAAGAGCCCAGTATTAACCAAGAGTGTCGGGATAAGGCCAATGCCATAACGAAAATCCGCATTCCAGAAGGTGGTCTGGTTGATGGCGACCGGTTTGGACTTAGCCCATTCTCCACCAAAACGATTAGGACCAACACCCAAAAGGGGGTCTTGGGTTAAAGTCGACTTGGCAATATTCCAAGTCCCCGACCATGACGGCCGAACCTCAAAAACCGAGATGCCCAAATCGTTTCGCCATTGGCTAATATTTTGACCCAATTTGTCAGAGCTACCCAAAACCACAAAAAGCAAAGCAATCAGGATCACCACAAAGGACGGGTGAAAAACTTTTTTATCCAAACTAGTTTCACTAAAAGAAATTTTGTAGACAAAAAGAACAAGCGAGATAAGGCCCAAAACAATCCAGACGGGTAAATAATTGATAAAAACGAGACAAATCAGCGATAAAATAAAGCAAATAGTAATAAAAGATTTAAAAACTGGCATCCCCTTCAGCGAGAAAAGCTCTAGCATCACCAAAGAAGACAACAAAATAAAACCAGCGTAAACGCTAAAATCATACCACTGGCCAATGAGACTGGTCGCCAAATTATTGAAAGGCAAAACAAAAAACGGCTGAAGAAAATTAAGCCAATCGGTGCGCAAAACGATAATCGCCAAAAATTCTAATAAGAAAAAAATGATCGCGACGATAAACACACCGACATAGGCAGTGAGGAAGCGTCGGCGCGATTGAAAATAAATACCGAACAAGAAAAGAAGTATCGTTAAGCTAAAAAGGGTGAGGAAAGTATCAAGCTCATAACCCAAACCTGAAAAAGAGGTCCAAAAAACTCCCGATAAAGCGGCCGACAAGAGCGCGACCAGCGAAACTAGAAAAGCACCAGCGACAATCAAGTTTTTAGGCAAAACTAATTTACCTTCTTGCAATCGCCCTAAGAGCCAGAAGATGAAGGAAAGAAAAACGGTCACCACCAAGAGAAGATGTTTGCTAATTTCAAGTGAAGCGCCCCAGAGAGGAAGGGTAAAAACGGGCAAGAGCAGAAAGCCGGCGGTCAACACCATTAAAGCCAAATTATCGAAGGACCAGAGCGATGGCGAGTGATTTTCTTCTTTCATAAGTTTGAAGTATTTGTTTTTATAATTAATCCTAGTATTATATGATTATAGCAAGATTTTGAATATGCCCAAAGGCTTTATCACCATCAAATCAGCGGCTGAGATTGTCGGGGTGTCAATTGAGACCCTCCGTAATTGGGACAAACAAGGCCGACTTCGCTCCAAACGTGACCCCAAAAACGGGTATCGCCTTTATAATATCTCTCAAATTCAGGCCTATCTCAAAACCGCCCGCGCCAAAATCCCCAAAACTAACCGAGCCAAATTGGCAGATTAACAAAAAATCCAAGGACTCCCCTTGGATTTTTTGTTAGTTGGCCAGCGATAAGCCGAATTCTGTCTGGGACAATTATTTATCTAGGCCCAACATTACTGTTAAGCTCAAGCGGCACTCCCCTTGATTGCTCAAAGGGCACGGCCTTGCACAGAGGTAAGGATTTAGCACGTTTCAGCCGGACTTAACCGGGTCGTTTCTGTTCGCACCTCGAAACTTGCGCTTGACGGGCGTTACCCGCTACCCTCCTCGTATTTAAACGAGCCTGTGTTCGGACTTTCCTCTCCGCATCTTGCGACACAGAGCAATTGCCTACTGGCCAACTCTAGTGATTATAACATATTATTTCTTTTTTGTCTCACTAGTGGTTGCCACGTCATCGATTGAACATACACCGGCGGAACAGGCCAATTCTTTGGCGCCTTGAGTCTGATCTTCTTGTTCGTAAAGCACAATTTTGGAGAAATCGAGTTCGGGAAAATTCTTAACCAATTCTTCGTAGCGCTCTTTGGTAATTTCTTCATACGGCGCCAATTTATAAACATGGTCCGAACGAGGCAAGAAGGATAGGCCACCGATTAAGTCCCAATTTTTATAAATCCAATTGGCCGTCTCCACCCATTCGTCCTCGCCAATTGAGATGGTTACCGAGGGATTATGTTCGGTATAATTTTCTTTTACCATTTTCCAATATTCTAATTGTTCAAGCGCGCTTTGATCATCTTTATAAATCGAATGCTCGGGCGCCTTAACGGGAAATTCCAAAACATAAGTATTGGCGCTATCCATATTTTGCCCCACTTCGGGATAATAAGTGCAACCCTGATCCTTCATCATTTTGAAAAGCGCATCAGTCGCCGAAATTCGAATCCGCCGAATATAATATTGAGCATGACGCGGATGCATCCCCGACGACGAGTCAACCAATTGTGACACGGTGCCCGATGGCTTAACACAAGTCACGGCGGTTGCTCGATTGATCCCGAAGCGTCGGGCATATTCTTTGTTAACCCGCACCGCTTCGTCCTTCATCTTCTGCATCATTTCGGGGTAACGAACCGTCTGACAATCCCATTGACCAGTAATAGAGACCCCAAGCAAGGCCTCCTCCTCGCAATTCTCCTTACATTCTTCAGACAGATAAGTAAAATGGGTGAGGCTCGCCTGATAAGTGCCTAAAATCGTGGCTAAACGAGCCTTGTCGAGCAAATCCTGTTCAGTATCGCCCGCTCGCGCCACCACCTCGGTGAGATTACAAAATTGATGAGATTTGAGAACAATCTCGCCACAAGGGTTCATCCCACAGGTCGCCGAATCTTTCTCAAATTTTTCCCAACGTCGTTTCGGCACTTGTTTTTGCAACGAACCCCGATTGAAGATGCCTCGCTCGCCCGAACCGCTTCTCATGAGCGATATCCATTCGGACAAAAATTCAGCGCTGGTTGGTTTTTCGATATAAACCGCCGAGTTATTGGCCAAACTGCGTTGCGGTTCGGTCATATAGAATTGACCGTCCTTGGAGTGCTGAATTAGCTCGTCGTCCAAATCAGACAGCGAGATCATCGCCGTTCGACGCACCCCACCCGACACCACTACCTCACCGATTTTGCAAATGATATCGTGGAGATCAAGATTGCGCAGACGTTTGCCTTGACGAGTCAAAACTTTGCTCCGAGTAAAAGTCATCAGGGACACTAGTGGCTCCGGACCCGACGAGCGACCACCCATTGTTTTGAGGCGCGCGCCGGCTGGTCGTAATTGTGAATAATCAAAAGTGAGATCTTCGCCCTCAAACCAAGTTTTAAGACCCAGCACCAAAGCATCACACCAACCTTCGCGACTATCCTCCACCACGTGAGTTTTGCGAATTTTGCCGGACTGACGTTTGATAATCGGAAATTGTTGAGCCGTTTGACTCTCGACCGAGAAGCCCACGCCACAACCCGACATCGACAAATACATTATTTCAGCTAAATCTTGAAAAGAGGTTGGGGCCAAATAAGTACAATTATAAGCAGTCACATTGCTTCGACGCGCAGCTGAACCAGCACTCCACATCAAGCGCATTGAGGGCATCACCTTTTGGGCCAAGATTGCCTCTCGCAATTCCTCATATTCGGAATCTTTCAGTTTGGCGCCCAGTTTCTCCTTCATAAAATTTAAATAACGATCAACCGACTCCATCCAAGTTTCGCGTCGATTCTCCTCCTCAATCCAACGCGAATAAGATCGATAATAAATAAATTCTGAGAGATCATTTTGAAAATATTTTTTACTTTTAGTCGCCAACTCCCGCACCTTAGCCGGGACTTCGCCCCGTTCGCGACGCAATTCGGTTCGCTTTTCACGATAAAGAATATAATCCTTAGCGACCGCGGCCAAATGATGAAAAATCAATTGCTTTTCAACCACGTCCTGAATATCCTCGACCACTGGAATACAGTCCTTACTCGTTTTAGCACCCCTGGCCAGGCAAACCTTGATCAATTCCGCCTGAACCGACAAAGCCACCTTCTGGGCCAGCTCGAGGCTCCCCTCGCCAGAGGCCTTCATGGCCTTGAAAATCGCGTTCACGATCTTTTGTTCGTCATAAGAGACCAAGGTCCCATCTCGCTTCTTGATTTGCTTTACCGTTAGAGAAACCTTCTTCTCATTTTTGACCTTTTTGCTCACTTTTCGCGCGATTTTCTGTTTTTTTGCCATTTTTTTCTAAAATAATTAATAATTTCTAATAAAAACTGCTAAAATGCCCCCTTATTCTAAACTAAAAGGTTCCTTACTAAAACCTTGATAAGATGTTGATAAGTCAGAGGCAATGCCAATCTACAAATGACATGCTAATCTACGAATAGCAAATGGAGCCTATTGGTAGATTCGCATTACATTAGCGGATTAGCATCGGGGTATCTCTCCCTGACTATTTATTATCCTCTGTGGCTTAAGGTATGATTGCCGAAAATTCACAATTAAACCCAATTTCAAACCTAACGATTTGAGATATCTTTGAACTTGATAATGGTCTTCTTTAAACACGAACTTTTGGGCCTTAATTTCTAAAACAATCTTGTCGTCAATTATAAAATCCGTAATATTCCCACTCTCACCAACCCTAAATTCTCTCTGGTATTTAATCTTCCCTTCTCTAAAACTATTTTCTAATAAATCGCCATATTGTTTCTCTCGACTAAATCGCCCCAATTCATTGTGGACAGCAAAACATATCCCAGAAATTTTATATGACAATTCCGGATAAATTAATTTTTCACTTTTATCCACTGTCTAAATTATAACACTGCCTAAATATTATTTTTTTAAGTTTTTAGTTTCCTTCTGGCGATGGAGTTGGTTCTGGTGTTGGGGCTGGTTCTTCGATCGGCGGGGCAATTGGTTCTGGTTCAATGGTTGGTTCAACTGGAGTTGGAGCAATCGGCTCCTCGGGTTCAGGTGGAGGAATAACTGGATCAGTTGAGGTTGGAGTTGGTGATTCGGATGGTGTCGACGTGGCCGTTTCGGCTGGTAGTGGAGTGGACGAGGGATCAGATGGTGAGCCGGACGGAGTAGTAGTCGTGGCAGTAGCAGCTAAACCACATTCGCCTTTTGTGTTTTTAATCAGACCATTAGACAGCGAGATACAATATGGTTCACCGGTCACCTCGTCATAAAGGGTAAAGCCAATCCGTTTTTCGGGCGAACCAATTTTCAAGCTATCGGTAATTTCGAGCGATGAAACTCGAAGCAAACCATCCTCGCCGATACTCCAACCACTCGCCACACTGGTAATAATTTGAGTATTTTGTTGGGTTGGGATAGAAGCGCCAATAAATTGCCCGTCAGCATTAAGCGCAATCACTTCATTGCCGGCGCTATCAAAGAAAACTAAGCCACTATAATCTCGACCAAGTTTCTCAGCCTCAGTAATAATCCAGCCATTAGCAAAGTATAAATCCCCGGTGTAAACATTGCCCCCCTTAATATTACCTGCCACATCCAAATTCCCCGCCATGGTTGAAGTGCCGACACTGCTAACAATAAAATCTCCACTCATTGTGGTTGAAGCCAGGGTGGAGGTCCCAGTCACAATCATATCGCCACTCACCGCTAATGAATAGCCCGACATCGGAGTTGTTGTCCCTATTCCCACTTGACCACCAAAATATGACGGCGTTGTAGTAGAATTAACCGACAGATTGCCATCAGTAATCATTCCACCAACACCAATATTAAGGCCATTAGCAAAGAGATTTCCAGCTGTAACTAAATCATATTCAGCATTCAGTGAACCAATCTTAAGCGAACCGATATTCGCCGTGCCAGTTTTTAGACCTCTAAGATCGAGAATCCGTAAAATATCGGTACCTTCTTCTGATGGAACACCAATATAAGCATAATTACCAGACACAACTATTGGCCAACCGCCAGCCGCTGGCAAGATAAATGTTCTCAAAATGGTCGGATTAGTGGAACTGGCAACATCAAGAACACGAAGGCTTGACCCTTCAGTTATGTAAGCTAAGCTATTAACAATATAAATATCATGAATTCCCCCTCCCCCCGCCAAACTACAACTAAAACTTAAATTGTCACCTCCGACAACCACGGGATTAGTCGGGTCAGAGATATCGACAATTCTAAATGCTTCGGTCGGCAACAAACCGTTATCAATCCCATAAGTCGAACCAAAAGAATCAAAGGTAATATAGGCATAACGACCGACTACCTGAATTTTCCTGGCATAAAGGGGCAAGGAGATGCCTGCTCCTCCAACCACAACAGGGTTAGTCGGATCCGAAACGTCAACAATCCGCAAGACATTAGTTGTGGCATCAGCGAATTGCCGATAAGAAACTAGATAAGCATACTTGCCAGCAACATCCAATGACCTAGTTTCACCAGTCAAACCAGCAATAGTGGTTGGGCTGGTAAGCTTTGGATTATAGGGATTAGAGATATCAACGATTACCAACCCAAAATCAGAACCAGTGGCATAATCGCCCAGATAAGCATACTTACCAACAACCTTAACCGCTCGAGTAGAGAAGGATCCAACGGCTAAATCTGAACCGCCAACAATTGCTGGATGTGTTGGATCAGAAATGTCCACTATCCGAAAATTTTTATTGTCTGGAAAGGTTCCATTTTCAAAAGTTATATAAGCATATTTTCCGACAACATCAATCGCCCTAGCTCCATAACTAACACCACCACCAGAACCAAAATCTAACGACCCCCCCCCAATTACTTTAGGGTGATAAGCATTAGAGATATCAATGATTCTAAACTGATCAGTTGATGTGGGAGATTGAAAAACCATATATAAATAATTACCGACAATCTTCTCATCGATAGAAAGTGACGCCCCAACTTCTGGCAATTCCAACTCTGTCCCTCCGACGACAATAGGGGTGTCACCTCCCACTGTCAAGGAGTTAAGATTAATCGTGGTAGTCGCCATGATTAAACCGGAACTATCAGAGGATAATAAGGAATTAGTAACACGGCTGACTGTCAACCAACCCCCCACTGCCAAATCATTCTCTACACTTAAATTGACAGGGGCGACAAAAGAAGCATCCGTCGCCCGAGCAAAACTGAACGTGTGAGTAGTAGTAGCATAGCTCAAATTAGCAATATTGATGGTGTCAGAAAAATCTTTACTAACGAATTTGATATAGGGATTAACAGAAACTGAATCTTGAAAAACAAGAAAATTATCTTTAAACCCTCCAGCACTAGCGGTTGGGTCTATTAAAAAGTTAGGGCTAGAAAAACTAATAAGTGGGAATGTCCCAGCACTGGGGACATAAGTTCCACTAAGAGGAGCATAATCTTCAACAGTAAGGTAATTTCCAGCAGTATCGCCAATTTTAGAACCAAAGAACATTGAGGTTGTGGCTAACGAAGAATAGCCAGTCGTGGTTGAATTGCCATTAACAATCAGGTATTCAGAAATATCCATTGCCGTGGACGAAGCGGCGCCGTCAAGACGGAGAGAGGTGAAAGATGAGGGGACCGAACCGAGAATTTTACGAGGGAACATTTCGCCATCAGCTTCGACATTAATACCTAAGTAAAGAGCTTGATTGAAATTAGTGTCAGCGAGCGAAGTGACCGAGCCCAGCATGACCGAGAAGAGACCGTTGGTAACCGTGACAGTTTGATCTTCGGTCCAGATAGCGGAACCGCCAGTGAGAACCGTGTAAAGTTTGAATTGAATATCATAAGAACCATCAGCGACAGCCGTGCCGGTGGCATCCGTTAATTTGCCTTGATAATTAATTTGTTTGGTAAAAGCGGCATGAGAAATTAAGGGGTAAAAAACAAATAACAGCAAAAGCCCGCTAACCCAAAATAGCGTCAAAGACTTGACCAGTTTGTTGGTTGATAAAATTAGCATGAGATTTACCCTATGGAGTAAAAATCTTTGTCAAGATTTTATAACGCCTAGCATTATTACTCCACAGGGTTAATTATAGCAGAAAAACCAAGTTAATTATTCAATAACAACTGAAAAGTTGGGGATAAAATGAACGGCTCAACGGGCGGAGCCGTTGAGCCGTTCAAGTAAACGAAGGCGGTGTTTTTTGGACGATGTTCGAACATTTTTTGAGTAAAACCCAGAATGATTGTGCGCTTCGCGCGCAAAACCAGAACGCTCGGGCGGGCAAAAAGGAAGGGGATGGGGGGAAGGAATTTTTGCCCGCCCCCGCTTTCCACCGCCACCGAATTTCGTACCAACGAAGTTGGCGCGCCGCTTATTTCAAACTATCAATGACCTTCTTCCAAACTTAATTCTAATGAGTTCGTTTCATTATATAACCACATCTTGCCGCGAATTATTTTGCCTTGGAATCTATCGCCAAGTCTATTTTTCAATTCTTTTTCGTTAAAATCTTTTTCTTTGAGCGTCACGGCAAAACTTTTTCCTGGAGTAAAATTAATAATTCCATCAAATTTTACGTAAGCCGCGGAAGCACCAACTCTTAATTCATTATTTTTCATTCATGACAATTTGTCCATATTTCGTATCAATAACTTTTCCTTCTTTTTTCATTCTTTCCAAAGTTTCCATGGCTTCGTCCACAACTTACTGTTGCTTTCCCGCCGAATCTCTAAGACCATATTTTTCAAATTCATCAGGCGTTAATTCTTCGGTTGGGCTTCTATGATCTTTAAAATATGCCAACAATTTATCAAAATCCAAATCTCTTTGAAGTCCTAAAATTGTTTTAGCGCTTTTCAAAAATTATTCAGGCGGAAATTGGCGATTGTCAATTTTAGTCACAAAATCAACCAATCTATCCATGGCTTCAGATTTTTCTACCATTCCCAAATCAACCATAGTTTTATAGACAATTTCAGCGGTAGAGGTTACTTCTTTTGTTCCTTTGGCATGATAATCAAAAAAAGCAGTATAGTTCGGCTCCTCATAGACAACGCCGAATTTGTCGCCAGTGTCCAAATTTATAGCACCTTCCAAATATTCTCCTGGACGAACATAGGTTAAATTATTTGTATCAATTCCAGCTTCTTGCAAAATTCCTAGCGCATTTCTGCCGTCTAAATCGGTAAATGGCTTCAGAACTTGTTTGCCTTCTTTTTTATCAAATTGCAAAACTCCAGAAACAGCAAAATCTTTCCAAGTTGCTTTGGTTTTTTCACCGAATTTTTTATCCGCTTCTTCAAGGGTAGCGGCATTTAATTTTTCCCATGACGAAACTTTGTCAGAAGTTATTTTTGCCGCTTCGCGAGAAGAACGGAATGATTCCGAGGTTTCCATATTGCTTAATGTTAGAATACTTCAACCCATGAGTATTCTTTCCCTTTATGATCAATCTTCACCTTTGGTCTTGCATACCCCCAACCATTACTAACTCCAGAAACTTCAGCGTTTGTATCTTGGCCTTTGTAATGTAATTCTACAACTGCCCAGTCTGTGTTCCAATCATAACTTGCCCCTGCCATAACTGCACAATTTATGGCTTCGTCAAGTCCTTTTGCCGAGATAGGATCACCCTCATCAGAAGTTCTGTAATTGACAGTTTCTCTTCCTTCGAAAAGGGCTTCTTGAAGTTCCTGTTTTAATTCTTCTGGCATACTTTCTCTTATCTCTCTTATCTTGCGAATTTCAATCCTCGCTGTTTCTATGGGATCTCTTTTTGTTGCTTCTTCGTGTGCTACACCTATTGCTGATTTTTTATCTCGACCTCGTAATTTTTGAAAAAATGATCTGGGAAGTTTATTAGGTTCTTCAGCCTTGGGTTGAAAATCAGCTTTTTCATCTCCTAGTAATCCTTCACCAGATTTAAACTCATTTGGATTAAATTTTTTGGCTTAATGGTCAAATGTGATGCTTTTCATAACTAAAGATTTAACTAATTTTGATTTTCGCGCGTCACTCAATCCGGCATGAATACCGATGGCCATTTTCACTTTTTTAAACGAACCATTAAG
>JBAZMZ010000005.1:0-54801 GCA_041649495.1 Minisyncoccota bacterium | reverse complement strand
TGTTCTTTTTGGTATGTTGGCTGTGGCAATTTGAGCATTTTTTTTAAATTTATCATAAATTTGCTAATTTAGCTTTTAATATCAATACATATTAGCAAATTGAGCATCACATTTGACCATTAAGCCAAACTTGTTTCCCGTTTTTTATTTGATATAAAGAAGGTTTTGCGCCAACAAGATCTCCATTTTCATCATAATGAAAATCTCCGACTGCACCAGTAAAATTATGGGAAAGTAAATATTCTTTAATTTTAGTAGGATCTTCACCAACATTTTTAATCGCCCCACTTAAAGTATAAAGAACATCATACATTGACAAAACAGGGTATTCAAAAGCAGGTTCACTTTTATTTTCTTCAAAATACTTGTCTAAAATATGTTTTTTGAGTTGATTATCTGAAAAATACGGGTCACTATAAAACAAAATATTTTGGGCTTCGATCATTTCTCGAATTTGGGGACTGCTTCCAACCGCATTGAAATAAATTGTTCCTTTATACCCGAGCTCTTTAAGTTGTTTTAATAAAATTGTTCCTGCTATGGGGGTATTTGGATTTAGAAAAACAACATTAATATTTTTTGAAAGAATTTTTATAATCTGAACGCGCATATCTTTCGCATCTGGTAAAAAGTTCTCTTTGTATACCGTTCCTCCTAATTCTTTAAACTTTTTTGTAAAAACATTTTTTATTCCAATTGGATAATCTGTTTGTTCAGAAATAAGTCCAACATGAGCCTCTTTTTTATAGATGTCAGTAGCCAAAAGTTCCCCAATTGTTCTATCAGATATAGTATTTCTAAAAATATAACTACCGGCATTTGTTATGTCAGGATGATAAGACCAAGCAACATAAGTTAAAATTTTATTTTTTTGTGTGGTTGGTGCTATCCCTAAAACTTCGGTGGCACATACTGGTAAAACTATTTTAATGTCAGGATCCATTAATAATTTTTGCACCGCAGTAATCGCGTCTTTTTCATTACATTTTCCATCTTCATAAACAACTTTAAGTTTTTTTCCATTAACACCTCCGATAGAATTTATTTCTTTAATAGTAATTTCAACAACATTTTGCATTAATTCTCCATAAACCGCACTATTCCCCGAAAGAGGCCCAATAAACCCTATCTTTATTACTTCTTCCTTTTGATGACCTTTAGTTGATAAATGACATACCCCTCCAAGCAAAACAATAATAACAATTCCGATAATTATTTTTATTGTTTTACTCATATAATTTTAATAAATTTAGTGACTTGATAATTCGTTTAAGCATACCAAAAATTCCCAATCGTGTCTATTTCTACTTGGAAGAGGCGGGGATACTTTGAAAAACGCCTAGAAAAAATTAATTTATTATTTAAAATCAACCACTTTAATCCCTTGATTATTTAACTGCTCTAACAATGCGGGTTTTTGGAGGATGAGCTCAAGTTTGGATTTAGGTTTGGTCTTAATAAAGAGAACCCCCTCTTTTAATTTTATTTCGTCGCTGGTTAAGGTTAAGTTCGTTTGCTTTTTAATTATCACCAAAATTAAATCAATCTCTTGTTGTTTATCTTTAAAGAGTTGACGATAGTGAGCTAATAAGCCATTTAAAAGTTCCATCTTTACTTATTAATTGGCATCACGAGATAACAAAAAGATTCATCACCTAAACCAGAAACTAGTAAGGGGTGATTTTTATCGGTAAAGCGCAATTTAATCTCATTTGAGTTGATTGAAGGTAAGCAGTCTAGAAGATATTTAGCATTAAAGCTGATTTGGAGGGGTTCACCGGTGATTTTAGTAATCAAAGAAAACTTATTCTCCCCCACTTCTTGATTATGAGAATTAATTTCCAAGGTGTTCGTCTTCGCGTTTACTTCTAAATCAATTTGATTAAATTTATCAGTAAAAACATTGGCTAATTTAAGCACATTGAGAAATTCTTCTTTTTTAAGATTAACTTCTGTTTTGAATTCGGTCGGGATAATTTGTTTATAATCCGGATAAGCGCCGTCAATAATCCGGAGAGTTAAATAAAGGTTATCAGTCTGGATCGCTAATTGATTTTTATTAAAGCTCACTAAAAGATTGGTTTGTAAACCGTCAATTGTCCGAATGATTTCCGTCACACTCTTAAGGGGGATAATTAAAACAATAGGATCTTTAATTTTTTGTTCTAAATTAATCCTTTTTTCAACTAGACGAAAAGAATCAGTGGCCACAAAAAACAACTCGTTTTCTTTATTGTAAATATAAACACTAGAAATTTCTGGTTTAATATCCGACAAGGCCGCCCCAAACATTACCGTTTTTAAACCTTCAGCTAAAACTGTAGAATTGATTGAGAAACCGTTTTCTTGACTGATTTTAGGGATAATTGGGAAGTCTTCAGTGTTTAGACTTTTAATTAAGGTTTTAGTATTTTCAGTAATAATTTGCAAATTATCGTTAATTGTCTCAATTTGCACTTTTATTTCTTTATTTAGGTTGGCTAAAAAATTATTAAGAATAATGGCGCTAACCGTCACTGAGCCAACTTCGTCAATTTTCGCCGGAATTTCAATCTCTACCCCCGCTTCAAGATTAGTCGATTTAATAATCAAAACCTTATTACCCGTCTCTAATAAAATCGCGCTTAAAATTGGTAGGGTCAGGTTCCGCCCAGCAATTCGCTCAGCCATCATTACTCCCTCTTTTAATTTATCTTTGACACATTCTATTTTCATAGCTTTATTTTTTAAGTCCTACTTATATTATTAATATTTTTTATTTAAATCAGAAACTTATTATTATTAAACTTGGGGATAAGTGGGTAAGTCTAAATTAGGTTGATAAATAAAGCTCTTTTAATATTTAATTTCTCTTTAAACTGTTAATTATTTTGTTTATAAATCGATATTTTTTATTAATTATTATCTTATCTTTTTATTCACTATTCTTCCCCAAGTTTATCCAAAGTTTTTCCCCTAATTATTAACATAAAGTAGGGCGCGAATTTGCTCAACTTCTTGATTAAGTAAAGAATCAGTTTTGATATCCCTTTTTATTTTCTCATAGGCATGGATAACTGTAGTGTGATCCTTCCCGCCCAATTTTTGCCCAATATAAGGGTAAGAAGTATTAAAGTCTTCGCGTAAGAGATACATAATTACTTGGCGCGGTTTAACCACCTCCTTTCGGCGAGTTTTTTCATAAAGAATTTTCTCCTCAATATTATAATAAGTCGCGACAACACTTAAAACATCTTTAATTGAAAGAGTTTTTTGGGGTTTAATATTGTTTTTGATCACCGTCTTAACTTCTTGGAGGGTAATTTCGCGTTTTTTGGCTTGGTTTTGACAAAAAATTGAGTTTAGGGCTCCTTCTAACTCCCTAATACTGTCTTGAACGACCGAAGCGACATACTCGACAATTTCGAGAGCCAAAAACAAACCATTAACTTTTAGTTTATTATTCAAGATCGCTAAACGTGACTCATAGTCTGGCTTAGCGATATCAATAATCGTGCCACCTTCAAAGCGGGAGCGTAAACGTTCCTCGAGGTTGGGGATAAATTTGGGTGGTTTATCGGAGGAGAAGATAATTTGCTTATTATTGTCGTAATAATGATTAAAAAGGTGAAAGAGCTCTTCTTGAGAGTGTTCTTTGTTAGAGAAAAACTGAACGTCATCGATAATTAAGAGGTCATATTTGCGATACCGCTCTTTAAAAGCGTTACCTTTATTATTTTGGATATTATTTATCAACTCCACAATAAAATTTTCTGAAGTGATATAGTAAACCGTCTTATCTGGGTAATTCTTTTTCAGTTGGTTGCCGACGGCTTGGAGGAGGTGGGTTTTACCTAGCCCGGTGCCACCATAAATAAAGAGTGGATTATGAACAGTGCCCGGGCTCTTAACTATCGCTTGACTCGCCGCGTAGGCGACATCATTAAAGGAACCCACCGTGAAGGTCTCAAAGGTGTATTTTGGGTTAAGGTTGCTCTCTTTGTTGGTATAAAGATCTTTTAGGCCTAAATCATTAATCAAGAGATTTCCTTTATTGCCCGGTTGGTCTTGGCCCTTATTTATCCCCTCTTTATCCTCACTTCGGCTAATCACATATTCGATCGAGCGAACACCCTCTTCAATTTCGCGAAGCGCTTTTAGGATGAACTTATGGTATTTGGTCATTAGCCAGTCGCGGACAAAAGCGTTAGGAACACCGATATAAATCACCCCCTCCTCATCTTTAATGATATGGGTATTCTTGAACCAGGTGCCAAAATTAGCTTTGGAGAGGGATAACTCAATCTCGTTGAGGGCGCTATCCCAGAGCTTCTTATTATCTAAAACTTTCTCCATAAGATGACCCTATTATAGTAATTGTGGATAAACAAGCAAACTTCCCTAATCCGTTTATATATGGTGGATTACCTGGGGATAACTTTTGTGGCCCAGTTTAAGGCCGTAACGTATAATACTATGGTTATGTTTTGGGTCTTTCCCCTTATTTTTTTTTGGTCATTTTTGAAATCGTGGTTGATATCTTAACCAAAGAATGGTCTTTGAAGATTAATCTTTGGTATTTGGCAGTCGGGGCTTTGATTTCTTACCTTGTGGCGAATAGTTTTTGGTTTTGGTCACTTAAAAATGGCTCTGGTTTGGCGCGCGGGGCCGTCATTTTTTCGGTTTCTTCGGCAATTTTGGCTGTTTTGTTTGGTTTGGTTTGGTATCAAGAAAAAATGACAACAATTCAGCTTGTCGGGGTGTTTATTGGTATTATTTCTCTCACTTTGATTTTTTGGGACTAACAAAATCCCCTTATTTTAAGCCATTTTTTGACAAATTAGGGTTATTTTAGTCCAAAACACTTGACAAATATTTTATATCTGCTATACTAAAAGAGGATGAGGCAACGGAGATCACTGTTCCTTGATACCAGGTTCCGTGGCCACGGGACCGAACGCTCGACCAAAGTCGAGGAAACAGCCGTTGTTTTTTGCCTCCAGATAGGAGGTGGCCCAACGACTGATCATCGTTGGTGGTTGAGCTAGGCACGAGGGGGTTCCCGGTAGGAGATGCCATGAGGGTCTCTACCAAGGATAGGGCTCGATCCCCAGATGTGCGACATGGTATATGAGCCAGTTGACAATGTCTCTGGCTGAAATACCACGGAAGAGTTTATCCCCGAAGGTTCGCCGGCGACGTGAACCCCACTGGAGGGGTAATACTTTCCAGTCGGATTTTCACCGCTGTGTTCAACGTCTTCCGGACGAAGCATGGCGGTTTTCCTTTTCTTAATTTGCCAAAAGCTAAATTTTTGTTATACTAGCGAAGTATGTCATTTACCTATAAGCCCTCTAAGAAAAAGCGAGCCACGACCCATGGTTTTTTGGCGCGAACCAAGACAGCGACTGGTAAGAAGGTTTTAGCTCGGCGTCGAGTTAAAGGCCGTCGGCGTTTAACTGTCTCTAAGTAAATGTTGCCTCAAAATCGGCGATTGCCCGCTCCCCTTTTGTTGCCAGCGCTAAAAAAGAGCACTGTTTTTTCTTCTGAACACTTAATTTTGCGGGTCCATCGGCTGGTCAAAGAGGAGCAGGAAAAACCAGCTCGAATCGCGATTATCACGCCAGCCAAAATTAATAAACTCGCGGTTGATCGTCATTTAAGTAAACGAAAAATTAGTGCTTATTTAGAAAAAGATTTAAACTTAATTAAGTCTGGTCAATATTTGATCTGGCAAATAAAAAAAGATATTACCAAGCTTGACTCGGCGAGTTTGAGTCAAGAAATTAAAAGTCTCCTAACTTCTTGTTTAAATTAAAATGATTGCCTTTTTTAAAGTTATTCTCTTTATCCCCCTCTATAACCTCCTCATTTTTTTGACGGCCACTATCCCGGGGGCGGATTTGGGTTTGGCGATAATTATCTTAACATTGTTAGTTAAGCTGGTAATTTTCCCGCTTTATACTAAATCGGTGCGAACCCAAATTAAAATGAAGGCGATTGAGCCTAAACTTAAGGAAATTAAAGAAAAATACAAAGACAATGTTCAAGAGCAATCGCGCTGGACGATGGAAATTTACAAACAAGAAAAAATCAATCCTTTTTCAACCTTTTTTGTTCTCTTAATCCAAATTCCGATTATTTTGTCACTTTTTTATGTTTTTCGGAGTAGTTTTACTCTTCACACTGACCTGCTCTACTCGTTTGTGACGGCGCCAACTAAAATCAATACTAATTTCTTAGGCTTATTTGACCTAACAGCAAACAAAAATATTCTTTTTTCGGTTTTAACGGGGATTACCCAATTTCTTCAGGTTAGAATTTCGATGCCAGCCAAGCCTAAAGCTGATGTTAAGTTGGGGCAATCGTTTAAAACTGATATGGCGCGTAGTCTTGATCTCCAGATGCGTTATTTTATGCCCCTCTTAACGATGTTTATCGCTTTTACTCTCCCCTCAGCCATTGCTCTTTATTGGGTGACGAGTAACGGCTTCTCGGTAATTTACGAGTCGTTAGTTATCAAGAAAATCAAACAAGAGTCGGAAAAACTTGGAGGTTAAACCTCGAATCGCCCAGAGGTTTAACCTCCAAGTTTAATCGCCAAGCGCAAAAGCCTGAATCGAGCTATCAGTTTTATTAATCGCGTAGAGCCAACCGCGTTTCGGCGCAAGGGTTAAGTTAACCAAATCATAGGAGCTTTTTAATTGAATCGCGAGGGTGGTCAATGGTTGGGTTTGGCTAAGGTCAATTTTCCAAATATCATCAACAAAGGTGATTTTGCCCTGATACCAATTGTCTGGATAAAGGCCATTAGGGATATTTCTGGGAACGGCACAATAAAGAGTATTTTTGTCGGCCCAAAGACATTTTTCGGGTAAAGTGTTTAAACCAAGAGCCACGGTTTTTTGCGTCGCAACATTGTAGAGATAAGTAGCCAAACCGCTTAAACTATGGCTGGTGTAAATTAATTTTTGACCATCGGGGGCGACATTGGCCGTCAGCCCCTTCACTCCCTTAAGAATCTTAGTTAAGGCACCAGTCGTAGGATTTAAGAAATAGAGATAACCCTCCTCACTCCCGCTCGGAGTGGTGGTGAGACTGATAAGATTATCCTTTGGCCAATTAATTTGCCAATCACCAAATTGGAAGGACCAAACTTTCTTTTTATTTTTACCGGTCCAATCATTGAGATAGCCAGTCACTCCCCCGCCAGTGGTGGTTTCGAGGGTAAAGAATTGGCTTCCATTGGGCGAGACGGCAAGAGCGGAGATATTGGTGCCTAAGATTTGATTATTAATTGTTCCCAAATTGTCGGCGCTGTCGGATTTTTTAATTAAACCACTAACGGTAATCAATTGATTAAATTTAGCCAAGCGCGTGATTAGGTGCTGGCCGGCTTTGTCTTGCCCCCAATAAACTTCTTGGAGATCACTAAGAGTTTCGCCAGTTAAGCATAGAAGATCGTTGTTGGCGGTTATCTCATAAAGATTGCCACTTTTTCGGTCGACGAAGAAAACCTGTTCCGTTTTGGTTTGGCTATTAGTGGTAACTATTAAGCCTAAGGCACTAGTCCCCGAAAGGATTTGATCCTCGGCGGCTTGAGGGTTCGTCTCTGTTTCGCTGGCTGGCGGAGGGTTGCTGGCTGGGTTGGCAGTAATGAAGCTAGAATCTTGAGTGCTTGAAGCGGTTGGGAAGAAATTAATGGGCACGAGGGGTACTGTTTCAGCCGTTTTTGAACCAAAGGGCCAAAATTTGCTTAAGTCAATATTATTATTAGACGACAACATCAAATAACCAATGACGCCCAAAGAAATCAGGATGAGGAAAATTAAAATAATGATAATGATTTTTTTGGCCATATTTTTTAAGTAATTCCCGCTAAACTAAAATCAAGCAATTTAGGATTAATTAATTTAAGAAGAAGAACTGAAACTAGGGCAATACCTAGGCCCAGCAAGGCATTTTTTAGTTTCCTCATTCCATCAAGTTTCATGTTGGGGATATCTGATAAAATATATTCTAAACCCCCGAGAATTAAATAGAAAATCGAGGCGGCGACAACCAACACAAAGAGCATTAAATAAGCGGTGGTGAGGTATTCTTGTAAACCATAGCCTTCCGGTTGAGTGTTATTTCTGTCGATAATAACGCTCGGTTCAAGCAATGTGTAACCAGTGCTGGCACCTAAAACCAAAACCGTTGGCAAATTGAAAATCAAAAGACCCAAGATAACGAGGCAAACAGAAAAGATTTTTTTATTTTTTAATTTCATTTTAATTTATCATTTAAATCTGCGGTTTTAGTAGGCCAGAACCATATTTAATAATAAATGAATTCCTGAAGTTTGAGTTGGCGCTTTGGGCCGAAAAACTAATGCGATTAGAGCCGGAGACATTTTGGCTAGGGCGAAGGGTGATGGCCAAGGGATCATCTGGTCGGCTCTCGGCGGGTGATTGATCTATCGTCCAAAGATATTTGAAAAACAAATTATTGTCGAGGGGGAGAAAATAGGGTTCGGCCCGCACCGTCACTTCAGTGTCGAATAAAGAATACTCGTTGGGCAAAACTTGACCATAATTGATGCCAACTAGGGGCTTCTTCTCATAGAAAAGAATTTCAGGACGAACCAAATTAATGACTAAATTTTTCGTGGCGCTGATATTGTCGGCCAAGCTTAAGGCTGTGACGCTAATTTTGAGTTGGCTGTCGGTGGGGCCTGTTTTAATCGAGATAGAGTTTCGGCCTAGGCCTGACAGGGTATCTAGAGCCGTATCGTTTTTTTGCCAGCGATAGGTCAAGTTGGTCGGGGCAATTTTCTGACCGGCGCGATTAACAAGATAAGGCCAAGCGACTAAGTGGATGGTAGCACCCGCTGACGGTCGGGCTTTGCCTTGGTAGAAGGCGGGGTGAGAAGTTTGGGTGTCCCAAAAAAGCTCGATTTCGGCTGGGTCGAAGATGAAAGTTTTGGTGGCTTTTTGGCCACTTCGCGAGGCGACAAAAACCGTGATTTTGGTTTGCTCGCCAACTGGGCCCAAATTGAAAGAGAAGGTTTTTCGGCCAAAATCGCGCAGGACCAATTTGTCGTCGACATACCAACTAATTGTGCTGGTGTCGAGCTCGAAGCCGTAGCCAGTTAAAGTAATAGTCACCAACTCCCCCGGGCCCGGGCTCGAGGGTTTAACCTCGGCCAATAAATTATTGCTGATACTCGTTTCTTCAAAGGCTCTTAAGCCCAGCGGTAAAACGAGGAGGATAAGACTAGTGATTAATAAAAATTTTTTTAACATTTTAATTTTAAACAGCCGGGGCTGGACTCAATCTTGGTTTCTTCGCCAAAACTGAACCCAAAGCTTTGGCTCCTGTTGGTGACACCTTGGCCACAACGTCTTCGGCATAAGTCATAGATAATGAAATTATAACACTTGCGGTCCAAGTTGGTAAGCTACCAACAAGTGGAAGCATTTCCAGGAAGGCTGGCACTCCCAAAGTTGAAATTTTGCTTAGCTTATTATAACTGATCCCGTTTAATTTAAACCAAGTATAAAAAGTCATTAATGACCAGATATTAATTATCGGATTAATAATCCAACCCCCAAGACCGAAAGTAATCAATTCGATTAGAGCTTGGGCCCCGTCATAAATTAAGGCGAGGCCAACCATCAGGCCGGAAGTTAAAACACCGATTCGCAATTTGGGGCGTTTTCTTTTCTCTCCTTGCTCGTCCATTATTGATTATTGGTGGCGAGGGCCGGAATTTGGTCGGCTTGGCGGGCCTCTTCAAATTCAGCCCTCGCTTTCTTAATGGCTAAAATTTGTGACGGGTCGGAGGTAATGATTTGTTCTTCGGTATAAGAGGCAATAATTTTAATTTCCACTCGTTTCAAGCCAGCGATGAAAATGCCCTGACCAATTGGCGCTTCGAGCAAGAAATATTTTTCTTCTTCGGTTAAGTTGAAAGTTTTTTGGACCAAATCAATTGAGGCTGGTGATTGTTTGAGGAGAATTTGGATGGAACCGTTGGTGATAATTGGCCCACCGTATTCGGATTTCAAAAAGTCGTCAACATCCTGCGTAATGGTGGCCACGCCCAGGAAATATTTTCGTCCGCGTTTGACCATCGAGTAGAGAAAGGAGGCGGCGTCCTTCGACTTCATCATTACCCAGGCTTCGTCTACCACGAGCAAACGCTTTTTAAGATTGCGTCGAATAGCGTTCCAAATGTGGTGAGTGATGATATACATCGCGACTGGCTTCAAGTCGTCTTCCATATCACGAATCGAAAAGACGACAAATTTTTTGTTGATATCGACATTACTTGGTCGGTTAAGAAAACCAGCCCAGGTGCCTTGGGTGTACTTAAGCAAGCGTTGTGCCAACGACTCCCCGCCTTCCATGCCCGCCAAGACTAATTCTAAGTCGGACAATAAGGGAGCTGGTTTATTGGAGAAATCCGCTTCGGGCGTAATATCTTTGAGAGCATAAGTTTCGGTGATCGCGTTGTCGAGAATCGAATCTTCTTCGGGGGTTAGACCACCCAACATAATCCGAAAGAGACCCACCAGATTGATGATATTAGAGCGCAAAACATCGTTAGGTGACTCATCTTCGCGCGGGAAGGGTAGGTCGAAGGGGTTAATATGGTGCTCGGAAGTGATGGAGATATTAAAGTAGCGACCTCCGACGGCTTCGGCCAAAAATTCGTATTCGCGCTCAGGGTCAATAACAATGACATCGGTATCAAACATTAAACTGCGCAAAATTTCTAATTTGGTGGTAAAAGATTTGCCTGAACCAGATTTGGCGAAGATGACGGAATTATAGTTTTCGAGTGAAAAGCGGTCGAAGATGACCAGCGAGGAGTTATGGAGATTTTGACCATACAAAATCCCTCGATTAGAGGTCAGGTCAAACGAGACGAAAGGGAAAATGCTCGATAAGGGCGAGGAATTTAATTTAGAATTAACTCCTAAATAGTCAGTGGCAAAAGGCACCACACTTTTGAAGCCGTCTTCTTGTTGAAAAAGGGCGGTTTTGAGATAAATTAAGCGCGAATCAAGAATAGACTTAACCTCATTTTCCACTCGTTCGAGCTCGTCGTCGTTGTCGGCATAAATTGTCAAGTAGAGTCCCACATCAAAAATCTTTTCAGTCGCTTGTTGGAGTTGGTCGCGTAAATTCTCAATGTCGGCTTGAGCGGTGTCGAGTTGGGGGTCGCGCACCATCCCCTTCCCTTCACGGACCATAATCTGGCTTTCTACTTCAGCGATCTTTTTTTGCAGGGCGCGCAAAGTGGTCGTTGTGTCGAGCGGGTGGATAAAAATAGAAATATCAAAAATCTTGTCCAAATTGATGATGGGTGAGAACCATTCTTCAGGCAAAAAGCGCGGATAAGAAATGACAAATAGGGTGCGGGCCACCTTTTCGCCTAAATTCAAACTCTTGGGGGTGATACGCAGAGCCGAGGGGGCGATAATATCGCGCAATTCTAACTCCCCCATTTGGTAAATATCTTGAGGAAAAATCGGCACCAGATTTTCTTGTTTTTTCTTTTTGTTAAAAAATGACATAAATATATTTTGGTTACTTTTTTTCCGGGGCTCCTTCGATGGTTGGGGTGCCAGTCTCGCCGGGGTTAAAAATCTTGAAATAAATTTCGATTAATTCCTCGGTGCCGAGCGGTTCGGCTTGGAGACCGATCCGCATCAGGCCATTTTTGACCACATTTTGGCGTTGGTTTAATTGGGCGACATTTTCTTCAAAATTACTGTTGGCTTGGTCGCGGGCCGAGGCCGTCGTTTTTTTGCCTAAAACTTTAGACAATAATCCGCCTTGTTTTAAATTAACAATGGCCGGGGTATAAGGGACAACCGCAAAAAAGTTTTTGGTCATCACATTGTTCTGGTCAGTGAAAAAACGAATAAATTCAATATATTCTTTAATTTGCACCTTCAGCAATTCGTTTGTCTGATCAAGTTTTCGTTGTTCGAGCATCGCGAGATAGGGTCGGATATCTAGTCGGCGCGATTGGATGAAAATTTGGAGCGAGAAGTCGAGCGAATTAAGAAAATTTTGAAATTCCGAAATAATCGCGGCCCGTTCATCGTTTGATTTGAGGCCAAAATTGACCGAAGAGACCATTAGGATTGAGCGGAGTGAGCCATCCTTCAACACGGCGACCCCGTTCCGAATTTCTTTCAACGGGACGAAATCTTGGGTCGTATTAGAAATTTTTATAATATCTTTAAAGTCCATTCCATTAGAAACAGATCGCGATCAATAAACCGCGTTCTTTGTTAATTGTCTTTTTTAATAATTTCATATTTAATTTAAAAGTTTTTAAGCGATCGCGGTTTCTAACGGGATCCATGTTTAGTATTGTCTTTGACATCCAAACTCCAGGCCAGATCTTTTAATTTGCTTTCAGACAGTCGGGGGATGTTTAGGTTGGCATTGGCTTCGGGGCTGGCCACTGGCGCTTTTTGAATATTGGTTAACCGCTCTTCTTTCTTCCAGAGATATAATCTTTTTGAGATGCCATACTTAAACATCGATTCGGCTAAAAAAATGAAGTTTCGCCCATTATATTTATAGAAGGTAAGAGCGAGCGCAAAACCCATAATTGGTAAAATAAGTAAGATAGAAATATAGATCGGCAAATAGACGTATAAAATAAAACTCAAACCGACTCCGCCGGCCAAATACAAAAATTGCCGAAAGGTCAATGGCCCAAAAATCTTATCTTCAACTTCAATAAATTGTGGGACTTGGAATTGCATGTGGGTTAGTATATAGGGATTAGTATGTAGGGGTTAGGGTCGGACCGACTTCATTATACCAGTTAAGAGCTTTCCTACTAAATCGGCCTGTTGATTAGCGTTTAGGTAATCAGCTTGGTCAATATATTTCAAATCGCGCGCAATCAATAGTTGATTTTCCACTTCAATTTTGGAAGTTTGAACCATATTGTAAAAATGAACCTTATCTTTACTTGAATACCTCCCAAATCCTTCAGCGATATTTGATGAAACTGAGACCACAGCTCGTCTTATCTGTGGCACTAAACCAAATTTTTCATCAGCCGGGAATTGTTTTGTTAGCCGATAAACCAACAAAACAAAATTGTGCGATTCTTGCCAAGCCTTCAAATCTCTAAAACTCTTTATCTCTGCCATTTTTTGTTTTTCTGTGCTCACTTTCCCTTTCCCCCTACATACTACCCCATATACTAAATACTAATCCCTAAATACTTTCCCTGTATGGATCTCTTACCTTATTATCCCCTGTTTGGGGTGTAACAGCAACTTCTTGTTTGGGGACATTGGCCACGCCCTGCATCTTCTCGTTAAAAACCGCCGCCGCCAAAGTTTCCAAGGGTAGTCCTTGGACAGACAATTCTTCCAATTCTTGCCGGATTTGAATCAGAATCTTTTGGTTTAGGTCATAGGTAATTAAGTTGGCGATATCCTCGGACACCCCGACGCTATTTTTAAGTTCTTGCACAAAATTTTGCGGAGCAAGAAAGCCAAGCAAGACATAATGAACAAGACTTGTTAATTGTCCAAGTTGATCAACGTGGAGGTTGTATTTCTTACCAATATTGATTAAGGTTGTCGAGGTTTCTTTAGAATCAAAAATTTGTTTTAGATTGTCAGGAAGACGCTCGTAGGCCTTATTTACTTCGTCGGTATTTATTTTCATTTTATTTTTTAATTAAAGATTTCTAAATCTTTCAACGGCTGCCTGCTGTTCTTAGGTTGGAGGGTTTTGATTCTAGGGGTTATTTGTTTCTGGTGGCCTTCCTCCTTCCCAGGCAGTTTTACCTGGGCCACTCGTCATATACTCATAACCACTGGCATTTTCACCTTCTCTTGGGGCTCGATCAAAGATCGATTTTTTTATGGCAATCTTTTGATCCCTTGTAAGTTTCTTCTTCTTGGCCAGAGCGTCTAGGTCGTCCCAGCTCAAATTTTGGGCGACATCGTCTCTTGTTAAAACGTCTGGCGGTAATTGTTCAACCTGACTTGGTGTTAGCCCCCCCAAGATTTCCCTCGCTTGATTGACATTGGCATTCTTAAGGTCGTTTCCCGTTTTTTCTATCTTTTCCCGGTCCTCTTTTTCCTTGGCATCATTCTTATCTTTTTCGGCGTCCTTTCGTTCTTTGCTGGTTTTGCCAAGGAATGAATAGGAACCACCTCCCCCACTCATACTTTGAGCATTAACAATCCAATCGTTGGCGGTAAGGAGCGGATTTTTAACGGCTGATTTAATTTTTTTGCCAAAGTCTGACCCGCGAACCTCTTTTACTGGTTTGGTGTTCCACGCCCATTTAGATGCGCCCGCCACAGTTTCTCCTGTTGCTTTTGTTTCTAATATTGCTCTTGAGCCAACTCGACGGAGAAAGTTTGGTTTATTCCCATACTCGGGACCGAAACCTGATGCTTCACCCGCTTGATTAGCGGCGTTGGTTTCGTTAGAAATTCTTTGGGCCCATCTTCCAGCTGTCCCCCCGGTAACATTCCACGCTCCCCTCCCCAATTTGCTTCCCGTGTATTTTGCCACTCCTCCGCCATACTTAGTAATAGCCCGGGCACCGATTAGAGTGCTGGCTCCAGCTACTCCGGTTGCCCACTTGGCGCCAGTGGCCCCAAATTTGTTGGCAATGGTAATACAGCCAAGCAGAAGACCGATGATCACCGCGTCAAGCATTACCACCGTCAGTGGTCCGCCCCCTACTCCCCCCGCGATATCGGTAATACCTTTAGGACCAAGGAGTATTAAGACGAGGTATAACGGAATAAGGAAGGCTGGAGCAAAAAAGGCCTGTTTGATTAAAGTATCTTTCCATTTAGTAAAATAGTTGAATTTAGGAATAGCCATTGAGGCAAAGATAATCGGTGCTGAAACATAAAGAAAGAGAAGGTGGATGGTTCGAATTACAAACAAGATGGCTGCGGTCAATAAAATAAATGAGGTTACTAAGATGATGATGATATTGCCGAAGGTCCCGGCGATGATGCTAGTAAAATTTAGACGATTAACTTGGGGCGGGATGAATTTTCTCTGGGCGCTATCTTCTGCTTCGGCTTGTGTTGAAGCAGAAATGAAATAATCTCCCAACCTCATCTTTTTAGCCAGCTCGGTACTGATTGACCCAGAATCACCCTTTATTTGTGTGTAAAATTCGTAGGCAATAATATTTGAAGCATCAATTACGACCCGAGTAAAGAAACCACTAAAATTGACCAAGAGAGCCGCAGTCACGACTCCGACAATCATTTTTTTAACGTCTCCCATCCCGGGTATCTCAAAAACCGTGCCAAGGGCGATATAGAGCAAGATAAAAATGAAACAAAGGTTAGCCATGTCTCGCAAAAGTCTCCAGACGGTGGAGACGGCGTCTTTACCAAACCATTCGCGGATATCGATAATAGACATCCGAATCGACAAGTCGAATATTCCACTCGCTACCCATAATAGTAAAGAAAAAACCGAAGTAATCATATTGCCAATCCAACCTGTTGCTTGCAGGATACAGACTCCGATATTTAAACCTCCCGTGAAAGACCAACAGGTTGAGGCATCATGGTTGGCCTTAATTTCCGCCAGTTTTTGCTGAATATTTATTCTCGTGTCTCTCATTTCGGCTAAGGAAGCTTGGTTTTCCTTTTGGGCATTTTCTATTAACTCCTCATTATTTGTCTTCTTGGCTTCTTCTAGTCTTATTTCGCTAATGCGATAATTACAATTAGCTATATCGTTTAGAAGAAATGTCAATTTTAAGTCAACATTTGTCAGCATCGCATCGATAATATTTAATCGTTTTGTGTTATAAAAAACAGATTCTGGGTCATCTTCATTTAAGACATTTGCAACCGCACTTGCCCAGACCTTAACCTTCCACCTTGATGATTTTTGAAAAGCTTCTTCCCTTGCTTGTTGTAGTTTCCCCTGGGTATCAACTAATCTATTTAACATCGTTTCATCCTTCGATGCCCTTTGGCTTAATTCGGGGATAGTTAATATTTTTGATTCCTTATACCACGGGATTCCGTCAACTTCAGGTAGACCGTCGCTGTAAGGAGAGCCATTGGAAGTCATTGTGGGGTCAGAGAGGCTTTCACTGATAACAGATTTTTTTCCACCAAAGAGACCAGGCTGGCTATAATGGTCTTCTGGTATCGCTCCCACAACAAGAGGGGAAAACAATACAAAAAAATAGGCGAAAGAACTAATAACCAATAGTTTTTTTGTCTTTAAAATTTTAAAGGGATTATTCCTCATTGTTGTTGTTTTTCTATTGTCACACTTTTGGCTGTCGTTCCTTTGGCATTTTGGCAATTTATTTTATAGGTGACAGTTGGGCTGGTTGTAGCCAGACTTGGATAAGTGATGGTTAAGTTGTCATATTTCCCGACACTGTCCCCTGACGCCTTCGGGGTGGTGCTGGCGGTCTCGGTCTGGCTTAACCAATCATTGCCGGCTTTGCAATCGGTGGCGTTGGGCGAGACCCAATATAGGAGTGATTTGTCATTACCAAGATCTTTGGCTTTGAATTGGACGAGGGGCTTTTGGTTTTTATAAGTATCGCTTAAAAGTTGAATTAATAATTGAAGAAGATTGAAGTCGCTTGATGAGCCACCATTATTAATAATTCCATCAAACAAATCCATGAAATTTGTCCAATCGAAGCCACCTGGTTCCTCTCCCTCATCCCCAGGGTCTTCCCCTCCGTCTCCTGGTTCCTCGCCCTCATTGCCGGGGTTATCGCCTTCGTCCTCTGGATTATTGGTGTCGGGGTTACTCCCCAATTCTTCTTGGGCTTGTTGTGGGATTTGAGAGGCTTCAACCATCCCCGGTCCAGGCGCTCCCCCACCTTCAATGGTCGGGGTCATAGTTAAGAGTTCTTTCACATTGGGCTCATTACCTTGGGCGATGTCGCCCATACTATCGGCATTTTCATATTGAGTTAGGCGCGAATTGAAACTGGCGGCGGCTGTTTCCTTAACAATACTGCCAGGTTGGATAATCCCCCAAACGGTGCAAGTTTTGCCGTCGGAGGTTTTGGCCAAACAGGTTCGGACTGGCAAGAAGCCTTGACCTTGAGCGGCGGTGTCACGAGCGGCCAAAACCGCAGCGTTTTGCGCTTGTTCGATTTCGCCTCGCGCGCGCAAATATTGAACACCAGGGTTTGTTTCAACGACTCGAATAAAACTATTCCAAAATTGGTCTGGGTCAATGGTCTGATCAGTTTCAGTTGGCTCGGCTTGGGCCCAGGCGGTATTGCCGGTTAACTTGGCCAAGACTTTACTGAATGGTCTTAATAGAGTTGAAACAATGGGGATATTATCAAGCGGATTTCTGTTGGCGACCGCCGTCTCTTCCTCGGCACTCTTTATCCCGAGGACATTTCGAACATCCTCAACACTAGGACCGGCCGTGATACTAAAACTATCTTCAGACTGAAGGGCGGCAAAAATGGCCGGGTTATTGCTGTTATTATTTTGGGCGATATTATCCAGTGCGATTTTACCAGCCTCGTAAGCGGCGTTTTCGAGATAAGATTGGTTATCCGTCACATAGAGAGGGAGGCCGTTTTCTTTTTTCTCCTCACCATTTTCGTCAAGGACGACATAGCCTTTTTTAAGAGCATCATCTAAGGCCCCTCGATATTTTTCGATTTCTGAAGAACTCATCCGGTCGATGACCGCTTTTTGAACCATTTCTAACTCAAATCTTGCCTGAATTCGGTGGATGGCTTTGAGATGAGTACAAATTTGGACAGAAAGGTCTTTAATTTCTTTGGTGGTATCGTCGATATTACCGGTATGGGTCATTAATTGGCCATTTTGCTCGACAACCGGAACATACAAACCTGCTCCGGCTAGACCACCAAGATCGGACAAACCAGCTGAATCTAAGACTGTCCCAACAATGGGCACTTCTGATGAAATTGAGGTGACTAAATCAGCCGGCACAGCTTCGGCCACAGCGGCGATCGCCGTCTCACTTACTCCACTAAGGGCTTTGTTTAAAATATCAGGCATTGTCCCGCCCAAAAGTTGAGTCGCCGCGGCGGTGCCTAGATTGGGGAGAATCGATTCTAGTGTCCCACTGGTTAAGTTGGAGACCAGAGTATTCATATTAGTTAACCCCAGATTGCTTAGGGTGGTGTTCAGCGAGGTTAAGCCTAGGCCATTGACGACTTGGTTGACCATGTCGCCACCCAAGTTTCCTAAGACATTATTGATGGCCCCGACCCCTAACTCACCCATAACATCATTGATTAAACCACTGCTAAGTTGGCCGAAGACTTTGTCGAGAGTATCAGCGCCCAAATGACCCATTACGAGATCTAGAGCCTCTCCGCCTGTGTTGAGAATGAGACTATTCAAATTACTACTAGAGAGATTGCCCAAGAGTCCGTCCATTGTTTCGTCGGCTAAACTCATTGCGAAATCATCAAGTCCACCTCCACTGAAGACACCAGAGATTTTGTTTACGGTACTTTTACTTAGGAGGCCAAGAGATCCGTTGAGGGCGTCGAACGGTAATTTGTTCAGCATTGTTTCAAGATTTCCTTGAGACATTAAACGGAATAAATTGTTGACATCGGTTTTCCCCAGGCCATTAATTAGGTCGCCAAGATCATTATTGGAGACGGTGTTTAAATTAATTAATGTTCCGCCGATTTCAATTTGTCCACTGGCCGAGACAGCTTCGACAATGGGGGCAAAAACACTTTTTAACTTGGCCAAGCTATGACCGAGCCAATTATTAACCATCGTTCCCCCGCTCCCAGTTTTTCCCCGCAAGTCAGCGTGCCAATGATTTCCTTCGTCAAGAAAGAGATCACCATTGTCGAGCTGATGATAAGTGCCATGGGAGGAGCTCCAAGTATTTACCGTGTGATTATTAATATAGGTATTAATTTGGGCGTTACCTCTTTCAAGGTCGACGATGTTTTTTCCGACACCGTGGGTACTGTGTCCCCCTTCGGTTCCACCAGTGATAGTCACTGGTTGGGTGCAACCAGCCTCGTCATAGATTTCACCCAAACGGTCAATAGAATGTTGGGGTAAACCGGCGACATCGGTGCAACTTTTACCATTAGCAGCTTGATATTGTTGGTAAGTCATTCCGTCGCAACCATTAGGGTTATTAACATCAAAACCGGCTTCTTTGAGTTTGTCGCGGGTTGCTTGTTCGTCGGCCGTTTGCTGGGCTTGAGGGTCATTAGGGTTGCTTTGGCTGGGGCCGTCCCCAGAAGAACCGGGAGTTTGACTATTGCCGTTAGCTTCGGCGGTGCATTCGTCATAGTCGGCCCTTTGGAGTTCGTCGAGCTTGTCTGCTTCGGCTTGGGTTTGACTATCGTCTTTGCTGATTCTTTCTTGAAGGGGGTCATTTGATTGGGCGGTAACCAAAGTCGGAAGACTCAAGCTTAAGCTGATGAGTAGACCAAGGGCAAATAAAACTTTTAATTTGGGGTTAATCATTTTTATTTAAAATTGAAACAACGCTTTGATTTTTTCATTGTCGGGAAATTGGACTTGGCGTGAAATCAGATAATTGTTGATTTTGCTCATAATTTGGTGAAATAAAATTGACTCCTGAACAAATAATTTGCTAGCTTCAAGAGCGGTTTCGGGATTATCTAAGACTTGTTCCATTTGTGATAGGAATTGGACACTGTTTTGCAAGCTATTAATCAGTTGACGGTGGTAATCAGCGAGTCCTTGAGGAACAACCACTAACCGCAATTTATTTATAGTTTCTTCGTGGATTAATCTTGAACCGACAACTTTTTTAAGCTCAACGGGCGATTTTTGGTCAAGTGCTTGGTAGGTGGCTTTAACCTCGCTCTCGCGTTTTTGCCCAAAAGTGCCCAGTGCTTCTCCGAGAGCTAAGCCGTATTGTTTGAGGGTGGTGGTGCTGGTAGTGGAACTAGTCTTAATCTCAATTGTTTGCCAATTATTACTGATTGGTAACTCTCCTTCTTGTTCTCCCGTAATACTCGTCGCATTGGTAACAGCTGTTTCTAAGTTTTCTTCTTTGGTAAGTAACTCTTGGTAATAACGATCAAGTTGTTCGCTTCTTTTTTCTTTAGTTTTGGCTCCCGCCCACCACAAAACGCCAATGGTGATTAATACCAAAATAAACACGAGCCATATTACTTTTTTGCTGGGTAAATGGGCCAACTGTTCTGTAATTATACTACATTTAATCACTGGTTGTGCACCCGAAAAGGTGGATAATTAATGAGTCTTTGTTTATAATCAAACTTAATGAAAAGAAAAGCTTTTTTTATCGCTTTGCTTTTGTTAGTTGGTGTTTTGCCGGCCACTTTTTTGTTGGCCGAACCAGTTACAAAAAAGGAACTTTGGTCCAAAATGTTAAAGTTTGAGGTTACCTCGACGAAGCCAGCACCTCTTTTCCCGATAATCAAGACAATTTCTCCTCTCTCGGGTGATGATCGAACGGTTTTTACGATTACCGGGGCTAATTTTGATTTTTCAGGTAATCAAGTCAAAACTACTTACAACACCATTAATAATATTTCTTCGTCTGACGGTCAAACCCTTGTTTTTCCTACTGGTCTGTTTAGTGATGTTTTTGATCTGGTTCGTTCTAATTCGTCGGTTTGGGGGAAAAGCGTTAATTTACCGGTTAGTCTTTGGGTTGAAAATAGTCAGGGCCGAAGCAATCAGATTACTTTTTATCTTAAATTTAAACCATGAGAAAAAATTTACCCGTTATTTTTGTCTTACTCATAATCGTTTGGGGACTAATTTGGCCAATCGCTAGTTGGGCGGCGATTCCGTTTGGTGGTCGAGTTACTAGCGTTATTCCCTGTACTTGTAATTGGGAACTTGGTGATTTTAGTTTCTGTGTTGAACAATTGCCAGTGGCCGGCCCACCTTTTTTGATTTTTACAACGGGGGTTAGTCGTTTGTATAGTTATTTTCAGCTTTTGCCTGGCTCGTGGATTTTAGGTAATACTTATCCAATGGTCAGTTCTTGTTGGGTTGGGCTGATACCGTTTTGTGTCCCAGTTGATGGTTGTGCTTTAGCCTCGGTGATTAGTATTGTTGGAACTTCGGGTGTCGGGATGACAGCTGGAAGTGGATCGCCACTTTAATTAATTATCTTAATAAAATTGTCATTTTTTTTGAGACTTGGAGGTTGAACCTCCAAGGGTGACCGCTAAGCATTTCCAATTTTCAATCGTTAAATTTTCGGCCCGAGCTTTGGTTGGGATGTTGCAGGTGACCAAAACTTCTTCCCCTATCCCCAGGTTTCCCTTTAAGAGCTTACGTTTTTGGGCGAAACCTTTTTTTAGGATGGTGAAAAATTTTGTTTCGTCGAGATCAGAAAAAAAGTTTCGCGAAATATTTTCAATCAACAAAATAGCTGAATCAACCTTGGGCTGGGGTTCGAACGCGCCCGCCGGCACGGTTTTAATATATTTGGGGGTGCCGTAAATCTTAACTGACAAAGAAAGAAGGCTTTCTTTGTCAGTTACCGTAATTCTTTTCGCCACTTCTTTTTGCATCATCAAAACTATCCGGCTGGGCTGAATTTTTTCTTCGCTCAAAAATTTCCGAATCACCTGGCCGGTAATATAATACGGGATGTTAGCAACCAGCTTGTATTTAGGGATTAGTAGATGGGGGGTAGGAGGGAAAAGAGAAGAGAGAAGATTAGAAAAATCGAGATTTAAAATATCATCATGAATTAAAATCAATTTTCTGTCAGCAATTTCCGTTGCGAATTTTTCTTGCAATTCTTCGATCAAGCGATCATCTTTTTCCACGGCCAAAACTTTGGCGCCAGTTTCTAATAAGGCCTTAGCCAAAACTCCTCTTCCCGGGCCAATCTCTAATACTAACTCATCACCACGAGGCTTAGCCTCGTGGTAAGCCAACTCGGCCGTTTTTACTATCTCCTTAATCGCACTTTCCGACTTCAACCAATTCTGTCCCAATGATTTTTTCGCTTTTACCATTTCCTCATTATGCCTGGTTTTAAACAATCGTCCACAGGCCGGACTCGGTTTCGATTAGGTCTTCGTCGATGTCGAAGATGAATTCGGAAGGCATATTGATTCGGCGTTGGCCGAAAACTTGGCGAGTTTGGGCGTAAGACAGGTAGAGCTTGTGTCGAGCGCGGGTGACCGCGACGTAAAAAAGGCGCCTTTCTTCCTCATTTTTATCACTTGCCCTGAGCGATTTACCCCGAGCTCCGTCGAGGGGAGTCGAAGGGTCAGATAGACCCGCGTGAGGAAATAGGTCTTGTTCGAGGCCAGTGATAAAAACATTATCAAATTCTAGCCCTTTGGCGGCGTGGACGGTCATCAATTTGATACCGATTTTGGGCTGATCGAGCTCATCTTGGTCGGAGGCTAAGGCAATTTCAGACATTATCGCTTCAATCGCCTCTTCGGGCGGGAGTTGGTCATATTTGGTTGCCACATTAACCAATTCTTTGATATTTTCTAAGCGCTCTTGGCCATCTTCGCCATCTTTTTTCAGGTTATCTTCTAAACCAGTTTTTTCGATAATAAATTTGATTAGCTCTGAGGGCTTATTTTGAATTGCCATTTCGCCAATATCAGCTAGAATTTTCTTAAATTGCGAAATTTTCTGCTTCATCTTGGCGGGCAAATCTTCGAATTGGCCGGCAGCGAGCTTCATTAGGGTGGTTTTGCCGATACCACGTGGTGGGATATTGATAATTCGTTTGATGCTTTCCCAATCTTCGGGATTAAGTCCGGCCCGAATAAAGGCGACAATGTCTTTAATTTCTTTGCGTTCAAAGAAGCGAGTGCCGAGAACTTGATAGGGCACATTGTTTTGCAGGCAAGCTTCTTCAAGGATGCGGGACTGAAAATTGGCACGATATAAAACCGCGATTTCGTTTGGATTAACACCAGTGCCAATCAGCTCTTGAGCTTTTTGGGCGACGAAGCTGGCCTCATCGCCTTCCCCCATCCCTGAATACAAACCAATTTTGGCCCCGATTTGATTTTGGGTAAATAATTTTTTGTCGTGGCGATTTTTGTTTTTCTTAATTACCTGATTGGCCGCCGTGAGAATGGTTTGAGTCGAGCGATAATTTTCTTCGAGCAACACAATTTTGGCGCTCGGATAATCTTTTTCGAAATGAAGCAAATTAGTAAAATCGGCGCCCCGCCAACCATAAATCGATTGATCCATATCCCCGACAACACAAATATTCTGATATTTTTTCGCCAGCAAGTTGGTTAATTCGTATTGCACGACATTGGTATCCTGATATTCATCAACATGAAGGTATTTAAACCGTTCTTGAAAATCAGCCAAAATATCGGGGTTTTTCTTAAAAAGTTCAACCGTTTTGAGCAAAAGATCGTCAAAATCGAGCGATTTCGTCGTTTTTAGTAGATCTTCATATTTCGCCCAAATCTGACTAATAATTTTGCCCAAGAAATCTTTATCATTTTTTTCTTTAAATTCCACCAGATTAATATTGTCCCCTTTTTGGTGCGAAATCGCGTTGAGAATTTTTCGTGGTTCAAATCTTTTTTCATCAATCGCCAGCGCGCGCATTGCTTCTTTAATTTTGGCGATCGAATCATCACGATCGAGAATTGAGAAATGTCTCGCTAACCCAATTCGCTCGCCTCGGTGCCTTAAAACAAAAACCCCAAAGGAATGAAAAGTGGTCATCATCGGGTTCGGAGACGAAACCTCGAAGCGTCCAGAGTTTTCGCCTCCAAACTTTTTTCCCCCGCCGACTTCGCCAGAGGCTTCGTCGTGCCGAAGAAGCAATTTTTCTACTCTCTCTCTCATCTCGCGCGCCGCCTTGTTGGTAAAAGTAATGGCTAAAATATTTTCTGGCTTAATCCCTGACTCAATCAAATGCAAAATGCGATAAGCAATGGTTCGTGTTTTGCCCGCCCCCGCCCCCGCAATTACCAATAATGGCCCCGTTTGATGCAAAACGGCCTCCTTTTGCGGTGGATTTAATTGATCGAGGTAAGACATCAGTTTCCAAAATAATAGACTAACAGACTATATCATAATATAATTAACCCTATAAAGTAATAATGCTTAAGCATTATAAAAATTATCAGATAATTTTTACTTAATAGGGTTAAGAGCATATGAATAATTTAGAACAAGAGATCGCGGATTTGCAAAAAATGATCGAGGCCAAGCGTGACGAGCTGGAAAAGTCGGGTGGGATTGTTGAGGAAAAAGATTTGGTTCGCCAGTCGGTGCGCGAGATGTTTCTTGATTCGACCGAGCCCAAAGCGGGGCAAACCCCAACACCTACTCCTCTTTATTCCTCTTCGGCTTCGACGGCGGCTCAAGCCGTGCTTGCGAGTGATAGTTATCTGGATCACCTCGATGACCAAACGACCGAGGTGATTAACGGCTTGGTCGCTCAAATTGGAACTAAGGGCATAACGTCAGTGATTAACGAAGTGGTTGGGCGAGAGCCATTTGTCGTTGACGCTTTTCACGATGCGTTAGTTGATAAGCTCTATGATGAGCTTAAAGAACGTGGGTTAGTAAAGTAATTTAATAATGATTTCGAGTTTTAACTTAATCCTGATTGTCCTTGGCGGAATGGCGGTGGCCATCGGCCTCGCGTTTTGGTATGTTCGTCGGCGTCGAGAGTGGGCCAGCTTGAATCTCAAAATTCTCTCGATCAAAATTCCGCGTGCGACCGGAGATGAGAAATTGGATTTTTTGAAAGAAATTAATTTGACCGAGCAACTTTTTAATTCGCTTTCTTCGATTAAGCAACCTTTTGTTTTTGAGTTGTCAGTGAAGAATGTTGGTGAGGAAATTGGTTTCTTTTTGTCGGTTCCGCGAGGGATGACCGATTTTGCTAAACGTGAGATTCAGGGATTATTTCTTGATGCTAAGGTCGAAGAAGTGCCTGATTATACGATTTTCCAACCTCAAGGCACGGCCGTGGCCGGTTACTTGGCTTTAAATAAAGAATATTTTTTGCCGATTGGCACCTATCAAGAGGCCCAAGCCGATATTTTTGCGCCGATTTTGAGCACTTTGTCTCGAGTTAGCGAAAAAGATGAAGGGGCTTCAATCCAATTGGTTTTTCAGCCGGCGCCCGAGAAAACAAAAAAAACTTTGGTCTGGGCGGTTGAGAAACTCAAACGGGGGGTAAAATTTTCTGAAGTGTCGCGCGTGGATCATCTAAGCTTGAAGGATATTGAGCAGGAATGGAATGGTAAGCCGAAACCCAAAGAATCCGAGGCCAATCTTCCGCCCAAAATTGATGAAGAAATGGTCAAAGCGGTGGGTTTGAAGTTAACTAAACCCCTCTTTGAAGTCAATGTTCGCCTCGTCACTTCATCGATCGACCCTAATCGAGCCGAGGATCTCTTTGTCGCCTTGTCGAGTGCCTTTGCTAAATTGGCCTCGCCGATTCGCAATGGTTTCAAAATTATCAAACCCAAAAAACAACGCCCGCTCATTTTCAATTATGTTTTCCGCGATTTTAATAAAGTGCAAAAAATGGTTTTGAATACTGAAGAATTGGCCAGCATCTTTCATTTACCGACTCATACCTCCGATGTCCCGAATGTTTCTTGGCTTCGTTCGAAAGAGGCGCCTCCGCCAGAAATTATTCCCAAAGAGGGTCTCAAATTGGGCGATAGCGTTTTTCGGGGCGCGACCAAGGAGGTTCGCCTGACCGACGAAGATCGTCGCCGTCATCTCTATATTATTGGCCAGACCGGTACCGGTAAATCGGTTTTGATCCAGAATCTGGCCTTGCAAGATATTGCTAATGACAAGGGCCTCTGTGTGATTGACCCGCACGGCGATACCATCGAGAAAATTTTAGCCTTCGTGCCGAAGGAACGCATTGACGACATCATCGTTTTTGATCCGGGCGATCGCGAACGACCACTGGGGCTTAATATTCTTGAATACGATTTTAACAAGCCAGAAGAAAAAACTTTTATCGTTAATGAACTCCTTTCCATTTTCAATCAACTTTTCGATAAGCAATCAATGGGTCCAATGTTTGAGCGCTATATGCGAAGTGCCCTCTACTTGTTGATGGACGATATGGTTAATGAGCCGGCGACCTTGATGGAGATTCCGCGCGTTTTCACTGACGAAGAATTTCGGAAGCGCAAATTGGCGCGCTCAACCAATCCCCAAATTATTGATTTTTGGACTAAGGAGGTGACAAAAACGACGGGTGATCAAAGTTTGGGTAATTTTGCGCCTTATATCTCATCCAAATTTGATAATTTTATTTCTAATTCCTATTTGCGGCCAATTATTGGCCAACCCAAATCCTCTTTTGATTTTCGTCAGGCGATGGATGAGGGGAAAATTTTGTTGGTTAATCTCTCGAAGGGTAAGGTGGGCGACCTCTCCTCCTCTCTCCTCGGGATGGTGGTGGTCGGCAAAATTTTGAAGGCGGCCTTGTCGCGGGTGGATATTGCTGATGAGAAAGCTCGACGCGATTTTTATCTCTATATTGATGAGTTCCAAAATTACACGACCGATTCGATTGCTGTCATTCTTTCGGAAGCGCGCAAGTATCGACTCAATCTCATTGTTGCCCACCAATTTATTGCCCAACTCAAAGATAATATCCGCGAAGCGGTCTTTGGCAACGTGGGGAATATGGTTTCCTTTCGCGTTGGTCCGCCGGATGCCGAGACCCTAGTTAAGCATTTGGGCCCGACCTTCAACGAGAAAGATTTAATTAGTATCGAAAACCTGAACGCTTTTGCCAAGATTCTGGTCAATGGCGAACCGTCCAAACCATTTAACATGAAAATCACTTGGCCGACCGGTGGCTCGGCCGTCGTTCGCGATGGCCTCAAAGAGCTCTCGCGTCTCCGCTTCGGTCAAGATCTTAATGATATCGAGGCGGATATCAATAAACGGTTGAGAAATTAACGAAGGGCGAAGGGTGCATAACTCGGTTGCCAGTTTGGACCACTTAGGCTAGCATTAAGGGGCCGAATGAAAGATTGATTTTAGCCGTTTTTTCTAAATTTAGGCTTATTTTTAAATCCAAACAATATAAATTCATCGTTTTTGCCGTCTTGGTGGCGGTTCTTTCCTTCTCGGTGGCGCAAACGGCCGAGGGGGGTATTTTGTCCTCTTTGGCTGGTTTTTTAACGGCTTCGGTTGGGCAAGCAATGGGGGGCGTTAAACTGGCAGAAGATCAGCAAACCGAGACCAATTCTCAAAATATGGGCCTATTGGAACCGGCCTCCGACAATTTAGCCACGAGCTCGCCCCAGGCAGAGGTCGAGACTGAAATCACTGGCGGGAGTGCCGTTTTTTCTGAAGCGGGGCCAATGGGGACAGTGGTTGACATTAAAGAGAATCAAGCTCCGTCGGATTTGATTAGTGTCTATACTGTTCGCCCGGGAGATACACTCGACGAAATCGCGCAAATGTATAATGTTTCGGTTAATACTCTTCGTTGGTCTAACGACATCAAAAGGGGCGATATTATCCGGCCGGGCGAGACTCTAACTATTTTGCCGATTACCGGTCTTAAAATTACCGTGAAAAATGGTGATACACTGAAATCTCTGGCAAAAAAATATAACGGTAATGTTGAAGAAATTATTGCTTATAACAACCTTGATCTAACTAAGGGGTTGAAGGTCGGTGATTCGATCATTATTCCAGACGGTCAAGATGGGACAATCGTGTCTTCGGCCAAGCCGGGCTCAACTTTGCCGGCCAAATATATCGGTCCGAGTTATTCCGGCTATTATGCTAAACCAGTGGCTAATTATCGTCGAACCCAAGGTCTCCATGGTCATAACGCGATCGACATGGCCGCTCCGCTTGGCACGCCAATCTATGCTTCGGCTAGTGGCAAAGTAATTATTGCCAAATCGAGTGGTTGGAACGGCGGTTACGGTAATTATCTTGTTGTTTCCCACCCCAATGGTACCCAGACGCTTTATGCTCACTTGAGTCAGCTATTGGTCTCGGCCGGTGATAAGGTTAGTCAAGGCGAAATGGTTGGCAAAATGGGTAGCACTGGTAAATCAACTGGCTCCCATCTCCACTTCGAAGTTCGCGGGGCGAGTAATCCGTTTTAGATTATTCAAAAATATTCTTTGGGCGGTATTGGAGGGCTTCGAGGAGGTGTTGGTCTTGGATATCGGGCGCGCCGGCGAGGTCGGCGATGGTGCGAGCCAGTTTAATGACGCGATGATAAGCACGGGCGGATAAATTTAATCTTTTGGCCGAATCGTTAAGGAGTTTGAATGAGGAATCGGAAAGCGGGGCGTATTTTTTTAGTTCTTTGACGCCCATCTCACCATTATTATTGATATTTTTAATATCATAAAAGCGTTTAGCTTGGTGCTCGCGCGCGACTAAAACTCGTTCTCTGATTTTTTGCGACGGCTCACCGCTCGGCTTATTACTTGAGAGCTCGTCATGATTAATTTGGGGTACATCCAGCCAAATATCGATGCGATCGATAATCGGGCCCGAAACTTTGCGACTGTATTTTTGAATTTGCGATTGGGTGCAAGTGCATTCCTTGACGCGCGAACCTTTGAAACCGCACGGGCAAGGGTTAAGGGCGGCAACCAAGATGAAACTAGCAGGAAAGACCATCGACCCGCGGGCGCGAGCGACACTAATGACCCGATCTTCTAGCGGTTGACGCAGGGCCTCAATTACTTTTTTATCAAATTCGGGAAATTCGTCGAGAAACAAAACGCCCCGATGGGCCATGGTAATTTCGCCCGGCTTGGGCCAAGCCCCTCCGCCGACAAGCGAGACATAAGAGGAAGTGTGGTGGGGCGAACGAAAGGGTGGATGGGTAATCAATTCGCCGGCCAAGGCGTTGGCGGCCGAATGAATACCGGTAACCTCAATCACCTCGTCAATCCCGAGCGGAGGCATAATGGCGGTGAAGGCACGAGCGAGCATGGTTTTACCCGTGCCGGGTGGACCATACATGGCTACGTTATGGCCACCGGCGGCCGCAATCTCTAAGCCCCGCTTAGCAGTTTGTTGTCCTCGAATTTCGGCAAAGTCGAAAGTGCCATCGTGGTCGGTGATGGTAATTTGGGTTTCTTCCACGGGCGTAATTTTTTTTAATTCATAAACTTCGCCGTCGGGTCCAACACTTCGGCTATTGGGTCTTTGCGCCAATAAGTGATTAGTTATTTCTTTGAGAGTTTGACAAGGGTAGATAGTGAGTCCGCGGATGAGGGCTGCTTCCCTGGCGTTCTCGGCGGGTAAATAAATTTCGGTGAAGCCGTGATTTTGGCCTTTTGGGCGATTAAGAGCGCGCCGGCGACGGGACGCAAACTGCCATCAAGGGCTAATTCGCCGACAAATAATTTTTGTTTGGGGTCAAATCTGATTTCGCCGACCGACAAAAGATAACCCAAAGCAATGGCCAAATCAAAGGTTGACCCTTCTTTGCGCAAATTAGCGGGCGCGAGTGAAACGATAACCTTCTTGTTGCCCTTTTGGGGCGCTTTGAAACCAGAATTTTTAATGGCCGAATTAATCCGGTCCTTAGCTTCGGCCACCGCTTTATCAGGCAAGCCAACAATATTGAAAGCTTGCAAGCCCCGATTGATATCAACCTCAACCTCAATAATATCGGTCTTGAGGCCGACGATTTGGGCCGAGTTTATTTTGGCGACCATTTACCCTGTTAAGTAAAACATAATTCCACTTATAATAATTCGACCCATTGCTACAAGTATAGCATGCTAAACAACAAAAACCTGTTTATACTAAACAGGGTGAACTAATTATAACGCAAACTAGGCGGCGAGCCCAAGTTTATCGTCTTCATTTGCGAGGTGTTCCTTACAGGTAATAGAGGCGGGGTCTGCGTCAAGACGACCAGTTTCAATTTTTTTGTGGCAGACCGAACAAATGAAACCGTTTTCTCTCGCCCAGGTAATGGTCTTTTTTATTTCCTCTAGCCGTTCGTTGAGGTTATTGGCTGTCTCCTCTTTTCTGACGCGGTCTTGTTGGGTGCCGGCTAAATCATCAGCCGAATCTATTTTGCCAATTTCTTCGTTTTTTAATGTGCCCAGTTTGTCTAAAAGAGAGACCTTTTCTTTTTCTAGGCGATCAAAATAGACCTGCTCTTCAGCGGGAGTTCGCTTCTTTTCTTGTGGAAATTCTAATACCATAACACAACTAGTTTAGCAGATTTGACTGTTTTGTCAACCCGGTGGAGTTTTCGCTATACTCCACGGGGTCAATTACAAAAATCGCCTTATTTAACAATTGGTTTAGGAGTGAGAAAGGAGTTCAAAACTTTTTCTAACGCGTATTCGTTGGTGGTGACGGCGATGGTATTTTGGTCAAGCCAAGTGTAAAGAGCGAGGGTTTGGTTGTCTTGATCAATAATTAAACGCAAACCGCGATTGGCAATCGTCTTATCTTGGAAGGGGGTCAATTGAATTTTGATGGTTGTTTCTAAATCGAGAAAGGGTGATAAAAGTTGGCTAACAATTCCATTTTCGTTGTGGAGCAAGGCGTCAGCCGAGTTTTTGTAAGAATTAGTTTTAAAAATATAAAATGGTTCGGCTTGCGCTCCGATATATAGGCCCAACATAAAGTCGGGTTCTAAGAAGCGAAGTAGGTCGTCGGTGATAATTAGGCCGGTGCTAGTGGCGAAGAGGGTCGGACCGGCGATTTTTTTCTCGGTCACTACCCCTTCGTTGGTCGTTTGGGTTATTTCATAAACAAAATAAATATCTTTGATTTGTTCTCGCGCCGAAACGGTAGAGGCACTTTCAAGGCTAAGAGTTTTTAATTCTGACTGAATTTGCTCGGGCGATTTATTTTTTAAATCGAGGGCGATATGCTCATCGGCAAAGACAATTGAATCGTGGGTCAAAATGGCTGGGACCTGACTCTGGATGGTTCTTTGCCAGAGCGACCAACTGACCGCGGTTAAACCGCCGAAGACGAGAACAAAACTCAGCGTCAAAATAATAATTTTTCGCCAAGAAACGGTTTTTTCGATTTCTTTTTTTTCTGATCGATTGGCTTGGGCTAAGCGAGTGGCCGTAAAACCCTTGTCTTTGATGGCACTACTTAGGTCGTCGGTCAGAGTGTGGATGGAAGAAAGCTGATTTTGGGGCGTCCGTCTAATCCCCTCAATTGTTTTTCGAGAATCAAGAATTTGTTTGATTTTGGCTTGGCGTAATTTTTCTTGCGCAAGGTCTTTGTCTCGTTGTTGAGCGGAAATGTCTTTTTTCTTGAGTTCCTCTTCGGCTCGACGAACGGTTTCGAGTTCGGCTAATTTTTTCTGAGCCTCAATTTTGCGTTGCTCGGCCTGATCCTTTTCCGCTTGAATTTTTTTCTGTTCGTCTGAGGCTAAGGCTTTAGCGGCCTCCAGTTTTCGTTTCTCAAGATACTCTTTTTCTTTTTGCCAGTCTTCAATTTCGCGCTCACCCGTTAAGGCCAACCGAGCGCGGAGTCTGGGGTCGCTATCGTTGTTTAACGGCGTATCCATAATTGTTACTTGGCCCAAGGGAAGATTTTTTTGTTGACGTGGGCGAGATCGTCAGATGAAACTTTTTGCTTTTTAAGCGCTTCAACTAAATCCCCTTTTAGAGTGCGGAGTGGTTCAAGCGAGCCTTCGGACTCCTTGATTTCGTTAATGGTTGAGCGATTCTTTTCAGCTAGTCTTTTTTTTCTTTCGATTTCCGCCTCTTCGTTCTCGCGCTTAATTCTTTCTAGTTCTAGCGCTCGACACAATTCAGCGTTTTTCTCTTCTTGTTTGCTGGGGGCCGGTTCGGAGGTTGGGGTTGGAGGAGGAGGCTCAACGGGGGCAGTTGGTGGTGGGGTAGACGCTTTATTTTGGTCAATCGCGTCAGTAATTTTTTTCTTTAATTCTTGCTCGCGTTCTTGTTGGGCTTGGAGTCGCCGAGCGGATTCTTGTTTTTGGCGTTCTTCTTCGGCTTGACGTAATTTTTCTAGACGCTCTTTTTCTTTTGTCTCGGCTTGCTCGAGATCTTGTTTTTGAATTTCGGCCTGCTTTTTTGCCTCTTCCGCTTCGTGTTTAGATTTTTCTGCTTGTTCAGTTTCCACTAAGTGTCGCTTACTGGTCTCCTCGTCTCGTTTTTGCTCGTCAATTTGTTTGAGGGTTTCTTGCCGACGCTTTTGCTCCTCAAGATCATGTTGTTGGCGTAAGACTTCTTGCTGGAGAAGCATTTGCTCGTCAATTGATTGAATTTTTTGACGTAGCTCCTCTTCTTGGGCCAAGAGTTTTTGGTATTTTTGTTTAATCTCGTCGATTTGCTTATCGATTTTCTCAATTTTCTCTTCAACGAGCCATTTCTCCTCCTCAACTTTTTTGCGGGCCTCTTGGGTTTGCCAGCGTTTTTGTTCGATTGCTCGTTTCGCCTCGGGCGCGACCGTCACTTCTTCTTGGCTTTCAATGCTAGTTTCTTCGCTCTCGATTTTGTCTTCTTCGGCTAAAATTGGCTCGAGAATTTTCTTGAGGCTGGCGCGTTTATCATCAAGATTAACCCAAGTTAATTCCTGAAGTTCTTTTTCATGATCCAACAACAACAACAATTTATTTAATTGCTGTTTTTCTTCACTCGCCTCTTCCTCTTTTTCGTTCGCTTCGCGTCGAATCGTGCGATCCAAACCTTCCATCGCAATTTTAGCGCGACGCAATTTTTCCTCACGACTTTCTTCGGTGGTCACGGTTTGTTTTTGCTGATCATCAGTCGTTGCCACGGGAGTCGAAATTGCTGGAGTCGGGGTTGGGGTTTTTGTTAAGTCATCAGCCATTGACTAACATTATAACCGATTAACATTTTAGTTTCTAGGGGTGAAACCGGTTCTTGGTGGATTAGTCGAAGGGGTCAAACCTTTTTTCTTGGCCCAGTCGGGGTCAGCTTGTTTAATCGAGAGGTTAATCCGATTTTTTTCATCAATTTCTTTAATCACGACGGGCACGCGTTCGCCGATTTTGACGGCGTCGCTAATTTTCTCAATGCGAAACGGCGCAATTTCTGACACATGAACCAAGCCGTCAGTGTCGGGGGCAATTTGGATAAAAGCACCGAAGTCCATCAAGCGAACCACCTCACCCTCAAATTTCTCACCCGCTTTGTATTCGTGGCACAGGGTCTCAATTATTTGCTTCGCTTGGTTAGCGCCCTCAATTTGACCGGTGATATAAACTGAACCATCATCTTCAATTTCAATTTCTGAACCAGTTTCAGCCGAAATCTTTTGGATCATCTTTCCGCCCGGGCCAATGACTGAGCCGATTTTTTCAACCGGAATCGTAATCTTAATAATTTTGGGAGCCGAAGGGTTAATCTCGGCTCGAGGGGTGGGCAAGGCCTCAGCCATTTTGGCCAGAATTTGTTCGCGGGCTACTCGGGCTTGGTCAACGGCTTGATCAAGAATTACGACGGGAATCCCGCCCATTTTAATATCGAGCTGAATGCCCGTAATGCCGTCTTTGGTGCCAGCTACCTTGAAATCCATATCACCATAATGATCTTCAACGCCTTGAATATCGGTGAGTAATTCGTAATTTTGATCGTCTTGATACATCAAACCAATCGAGATGCCGGCGACCGGATTTTTAATCGGCACGCCTCCATCCATTAAGGCCAAGGTGCTGGCGCAAATCGAAGCTTGAGAGCTTGAGCCATTAGAAGCAAAAACTTCCGAGACTAACCGAATTGTGTAAGGAAAAGTTTCGCGATTGGGGATGACCCCGCGCAAAGATTTTTCGGCCAACGCGCCGTGACCAATCGAGCGACGGGACGGATTGCCAACGCGACCGGTTTCGCCGACCGAGAAAGGTGGGAAATTATAATGATGCATGAAGTATTGCGTGCGCTCCCCTTCCATCCCCTCAACCAATTGGGCATTTTTGGGTCCGCTTAAAGTTAGGGTGGTTAAGACGTGAGTGGTGCCTCGATAAAATAGACCGGCGCCGTGGATGACTTTAGAAAAACCACCGGCTTGAGCGAAGAGCGAGCGAACCTCATCGAGTTTTCGCCCATCAGTTCGGCGTTTGTTTTTGATTGCTTCTTGATGAACAATTTTGTCAATTTTATTTTCGAAGAAACCAAGCCACGCGCCGAGATTAGCTTCGGGCATTTTTTCGTCGCGCAATTTGAGCCAGGCTTCTTTCAAGCTGTCGGCGGACTTCTTCCCTACTCCCGCGAACATCACCTCTTCAATTTGGGGCGCAATATTTTCGGCAAAAATTTGTTCTGTTTCAACAGGGACGGTTGGTAAATTTAAATCAATTTTAATTGGTTTAATATCAGCAATGATTTGCTTTTGCCAAGCTTGAATTTTTTCGATTTCACCTAAGGCCACTTTAAAGGCCTCTTTAACTTTGACCTCGACAATTTCTTGGCCTTCAGCCTCGAGCATATTGATTTTTCCTTCATCCCCGCAAACTAAGAGGTCAAAAATTCCTTTGACTCGTTCGTCATAAGTGGGATTGATAATTAAATTTTGGTCGGTCGAAAGTTGACCGAGTCGGACAGCGGAGACTGGTCCGCCCCACGGGATGGGCGAAGTGGCGAGCGCCAATGACGCGCCCATAATCGCTAAGACATCGGGGTCGTTCGCTTCGTCCAGTGAGAGCACAGTAATAATCACTTGAATTTCGTTACGAATTGCACTGTCAAAAAGCGGTCGAATCGTGCGATCAACAATCCGGCCAGAGAGCACGGCTTCTTCCGACGGTCGGCCTTCGCGTTTTTGAAAACGGCCCCCGCCAATTTTGCCGGCGGCATAATAGCGTTCCTCATATTCCACGGTGAGAGGGAAATAGTCGCTGTCCTCTTTCGTTTTGGGCGAGAGGACGGCGGTGGCTAGCACGACCGTTTCGCCATACTTAATAATGACCGAGCCGGTGGCTTGATCGGCTAAATCCGTAAACATGGCCGTTAAAGTCCGGCCCCCTACCTCGAGCGAGTATTCTTTTTTAGTCATAATCACTTGGGAGTGATGAGTAGATTTTAGATCTGGGGATAATTTGCCCGCCAAACCTACTTATCTAACCACCACTCTGATTAAATTGTTAATATCTAAAACATAACATAAAGTTTGAATTTTGGCGAGAACTCAAAGTGAAAAACGAATCCCCCGCTCGTCCGCCAAAGGCGGACGAGCGGGGGCTGGAACGCTAGACCCTCAACTACTGGGTCTGGCTCATCTTCATCACTCGCCGGCGAAAATCTTGCCGGCGTTTCATCTCGCGCCAATACCTTCGGCATTCGAGCCAGAAGAAAAAGGCGCAAAACAAACAAATTCCCAAAAGTTTCAACATGACTGTCTCCTTTGTTCAACCTTACTTCTTATTATATCAAACCTGATACCTTTGTCAAGCAGATTTGCCGAGTCAAAACAAAGGCGACGTTGGCTATAAATTAGCCAACGTCGCGCGAAAAACGAGCTCAAGCCGATTTAGTCGGCTCGCTGCCGCTCTCGGTGTCGTCGGAGGGCTTCAAGGTATAATTCCTCAAAGGCCTGTCGGCTCAACATCCCACCAAAGTATTCGACCTTGACCTTCCAGTTTAAATGCTGGAAGATCTCGGCCACTTTGGCGGATCGATGAGCCAAGACCTCTGTGGCCATGGCTTCCCAGGCCTGGTCAATCTCTTTGGTCGGAACGGGGCGCCAATGGCCCCGATCTCGGCTTTCGGCGACCAGACCCGCTACCCAGATGGCCAAAGTGGTGAGATCTTTCTTTCTCATCATCGGACTCCTCCTTTCTTTATTTCGAACCCGATTAAATTCTAACAGTTTCTAGTTATCTTGTCAAATAGTTACTTTAGGAGTGGTAGTCGGGCGTTTGTTGTTGTGACCATTGGCGCCAGTAATCAAATACTTGCGCGGGTTGTAACAAAGGTCCAAAAAGTCGTCGGTGGTCTCTTTGAGTTTGGCCGAAGAGCTCTTGCCAAAAGCGACCACTTCGACTTGAGCGCCCATATTCTCTTTGAGATACTCGACGAGCGGAACGAAGTCACCGTCGCCCGAACCAATAATGACGGTGTCGAGTTTGGGGGCTGTTTTAATAGCGTCCACGGCTAAGCCAACATCCCAGTCAGCCTTTTTCGAACCGTCAACGAAAATCTGTAAATCTTTGGTCTTAACTTCAATGCCAATTTTGCCGAGGGCTTCGATGAAATTCTTTTCATCCCCCGCCTCGGTCGTCACCATATAGGCGATGGCGCGGATTAACTCGCGACCGGCTAACGCGTCTTTCAGCACTTGACCGAAATTGACGCGAGCCCCGTTATAAAGATTTTTGGCGCTATGATAAAGGTTCTGCGTGTCGATAAAAACTCCCACGCGCTGATTCTTATGTTTGATACTCATGATAATAACTCAAAATTCAAAAATCAAAATGCAAAATCGCAGTTTAAAATTCAAAAATTGTAAAAAACTAAAGCTTATAAAAAACGACCTGGGTTTACCCCGTGGAATTTTCGCTATATTCCACAGGGTTAATCATACCATGGGGACAAAATAAAGAGAAAAGAATTAAAAAACAAATTTAGAGCGCGACGGTAATTTCCGCCACTTTGTTTTTGGTATCTAAATAACGTTGATGTTTGCGACGATCGGCCACGAGTTTAAGCAATCCGCGACGCGAATGATAGTCTTTAGGATTCTTTTTCAAATGACTGGCCAACTCCTCAATCCGCTCGGTAATGAGCGCGATCTGGACCGCGGACGAACCGGTATCCTTCTCGTGCTTGGCCGTTTTCTTAATAATTGACTCTTTCTTTTTTGTCGAAATCATGGGTTTACCCTATTGAGTAAAAATTATTAATAATTTTATGATGCTGAAGCATTATTACTCAACAGGGTGAATTCTAGCACAGCTCAAAAAATAATGCAATAGGCCAGTTTTAGATTGATATTTTAAAGTAAAAGGGCACCGGCTGGTCAGCACGGTTCCCGTGAACGAAAGGGGAAACGAATAGATGGGCTTGTCAGGTTAGAATTCAACCTGGACCAGCCCGTTGATCATCGGGTCGGGACTCGAGGTGCTTCCGTCGAACGGGAGCTCGACGTTGCCTCGAAAGGTCACGTTTTCTCCAGCCTTGATTGACCCCCCGAGAGACAGGGTGGTCAGACCCTCCCCCGAGCTCTTGAATGCCTCGGTCTCGCAGGAGATATTGAGCGTTTCGGGGTCAACGGAGACCGATGTCTCCGTCCACTCCTTGGCTAACCACTGGCGGTGGTCGGCCTGCCCGAACAACTCGAGCCACTTAGTAGCTTGCCAAGTGACAAGGACATAGCCACCGATCATGTCGCTGGTCTCTTCGTCGCGGTTTGCCACGTAGTAACCTTCACCCCGCAGCCTGATCGTTTTCTCGGTCGAGAGGGCAACTCCCCCTCCCAGGCCATAGCGTTGGAAGTCCCGGGAAATTTGGGTCGTGAAGTTCAGGGCCGAACCTGACTCAAACTTCCGTTGGATGAACGCCGAAACCTCGAAGGCTTCGAAATTCTCTTCATCCAGAAACGAGAGACCCGACTTCCCAGTAACGTCTCCCATGATGAACCAGTGTTCACTGTCCCATGTTCCCTGTACGCCATAGGCGTAGCAGTTGAATGGGAGGCTGTTCGGGTAGCGGATTGTTTCCAAGTCATACTGGCCCGGAGTTGACATTCCTCCAGCAACGAACAGTCGTCCTCCACTAAGGGTAAACTTGTCGTCAATTTTCCAACCGACGGTCGCTTCTCGGAGCCAATTCCCCTCATCGTCCGGACCCTGCATGTCGGCGAAGTTTATCTGCGTATGCAGCAAGAGCTTGCCTTTGGCCCAATTGGAGTTAACCCGGAAATTACCCCACGTTGCTTCCGACCCGACGCCCTCGCTCGAGGTGGCTTCAACGTTCACAAAGCCATGGATGGACAGTTTCCCACCCATCACCTCGATGTCGGGAATAAGCCGGCCACTGTTGGCTTCCGCCACGGCCAACTCCTGGTCCTCCTGAACGGCGACCTCATCGCCCCAGGCGAACAACGCCAACAACACAACAAGTCCGGCCGTTATCATCTGCTTCATAGGTACTCTCCTTCCATTCTGTTGGTGGCATTGCCCCCAACAACGCCAACGATCCACGCGGTTTTCCCCAACTCCAGCCACAAGGCTGGTGTCAGTTGCGCGAACCGTAACCTTAACTACTTACAAAGACCAATTTCCATCCTCTTATCGATACTCTTTTATCTTAGCATAAATCTATCCCCGATGTCAAGGGGTTGAATAAGGGGCTAATAAAGGCTGATTTTATCATTAAAAATAACCCGTGTTAACAAAAATATAACCGGAGAACCGCCTAGGGCGATTCTCCGGTCTTTGGTGACGAGGCAACTTCGTGTCAAGCCGACAAGTTGGCGACCTCGTCGTTAGCCAACTTGTCGGGGACGACGAGACCCTTCGCTCTCGCCAGGGCCAAGAGCTCGGTCCTTTTCGCTCGGAACGTCTGAATGGCGTCCCCAAGCTCGATGGCGATCTGTCGTTGTTTGACCGCGAACAGGGTCAACTCGGCCCAGAGTTCGCCCAACCCGGCCTGCTCGCAGGCCTCTTTGAATTCTCGCAACTCCATGACGCACACCTCTTAATCTACCGCAGTCTTTCTTGGATGACCTCTTTGGCCACTCCAAGAGCCCAAGTTTTGACCTGATCCCGATCTGACCCTATCATGATTCTCCACCCGGTGTCAAGGCCATTTTTCAAACAATAACGGTTCAGGATATTAAGATTACTGATTAGGGCATTATGAGCTAGGCGTCTGGCTAAATCGGATCGCTCTCTTTCTTTGGGCTCGTCTTTTTTAATTTTCGCCACGGTTAGGGCGTCGATGGTTTCGATATATCGAATAATTGAATTTTGAATATCTTTAACTAAGCTATCAGCTAGCGGGCTGTGTTCACCGATATTTTTTAACCTCAAATAGGCCAACGAAGGGGTTTCTTTCTGGTGATTTTCAGCTTCCTCGAAAGTTTCACCCTTGTCATAATTGCCCAAGTCTTGCCATAAGTCATTTAAAAACGGGTCTTCCATCCCCTAAATTATACCCTCTTGTCGGGTTTCGAACAATCTTTTTAAAGAGGGGCCAATGTCGCACAATTTTTCGTGAAGGGATGGTATAATGGAGTTGTGGCTGATATCAATAAACTAAAACAAGAGTTTTTGGAGTATCTTGAGATTGAGAAGGGGCGGTCGTTGAAGACGGTGGAGAATTATGATCGTTATTTGACGCGGTTTTTTAAGCAGGCGGGGGTTAAATCGCCGGGGGATATTACGGATGAGGCGGTGAGGCAGTATCGGTTGTGGTTGAATCGGCAGAGCACCAAAGCCGCGAAGGCGCATTTAGCTATGGTCGGCTCGGCGAAGTCGGATCTGGCTACGCGAGATACGACTTCTCGAGCCGGTTCGACTTCTGGCCCTAATACTCTCAAGAAAAATACGCAGAATTATCATTTGATTGCGTTGAGGGTGTTTTTGAAATATTTGGCCAAACGCTCGATCCCCTCTTTGGCGCCCGAGAAAATCGAATTAGCCAAGACGGCCGGGCGGGATTTGGATTTGATTTCGGATCAAGAGCTTCGGCGTTTGATTGAGATGCCTAGCCAAGACAAGATTGAGCCAGGTCTAAGCGACAAAGAAAGAAAGACGCGCGAGCTCAAAAACTTGCGTGATCGGGCAATGTTGGAATTATTTTTCTCGACCGGTTTGCGGGTTTCAGAATTATGCTCACTTGATCGGGACACCATCAATCTAGACCGAGACGAGTTTTCGATCCGAGGCAAAGGCGAAAAGGTGCGCTTGGTTTTTCTCTCTGATTCGGCTCGTCAAGCGATCAAAACTTATCTGGCTAAAAGAGGAGAACTGAACGAGGCGCTCTTCTCTAGTTTGTCGGAGATCAATCCTTCGACTTCCCTTAGGACAGGCAAAGTTAACCATGAGGGGCGTCTCACTCCCCGTTCGATCGAGCGAATTATTAAAAAATACGCGATCAAAGCGGGTATTACGAAGAAGGTGACGCCTCATACTTTGCGCCACTCTTTCGCGACCGATCTCTTGCAAAATGGCGCTGATATTCGCTCGGTCCAAATGATGTTGGGTCACTCAAGTGTGTCAACGACGCAAATTTATACGCATGTGACTGACAAACAATTACGCGAAGTGCACCAGAAATTTCATAGTCAAAAATAAAATCAAAAATAATTTTACGAAAAATAGCCCTGTGGATAACTCACCCCACTTCGCTAAAGCTACGCGGGGCACGAGTTATCCACTTTTTATCAAGGACAGACTATTGGACAATCTTTTTGTTAGGGATATAATTCTATCAGACATTGATTTGTTCTCTCAAAATGTCCTTCATTAATTCCAACCAGCTGTCCTTTTGAGGATTCAGCTAATAAAAATGTGGAAGGAGGACACAATATGAAGCCGAGCATTCTGGTTTGCCAGAAGTGTCATCGGGCAAGAATGGGGAATGCCCCATGGGGAGAGGTGGATGTCTCGAGAAGTGAAATCTTCACCCTCCTGTGGTGCTATTGCCCCGAGTGTCGAGCTTCGGAATTCAGAAGAATTATGGATGAATTCCATGCTCGAAAGGCCGGCCAGAGCCTTAATCTGGAAACAATTACGGTCTGGCGCAAGTCAACCGCCTACTCTCATAGAGCCACTTATGCTTCGCGCTGGGTGGTTCAGTTTATTATTTGACGCGATACTTGTCTCGAATTTTTTTAAGCTCTTCTTGTTCTACCTCTTCTTTTTTATCTTTCCCTTTCTCGGCTAAGGCAATCAACTCTTTTTCAGACAATTTAGCCAATTCCTCTACCCGTTTCACGAGAAACACCTCATTATTTATATCAGGGTTTTCGAGGGCTTCTTCCAATAAAGCGTTTAAAATATAGCCAATTTTGGGTCCGGGTGTTTCCCGTGTAACCTCCATCACCCGTTTCCCGTCGATTTTTAACATCCCGACCGAAGTGGGCGCGCGCAGGGCCTCCTCAATCATGGATTCGTATTTTCGCAGACGATAAGGTTCTTCTTTGGGTCGACCCATCCCGATTCGGTCACAAATGCGCAAATTCATGAGGTCCCAGATGTATTCTGGGCCAACATTAACAATGACTCGGCGCACGGCCGAGAGGGTGATTTTCTCGGGATCGGCAAAAAACATATGATTTCTCACCATTTTTTGGACTAATTCGATTTCTTTATTCGAAAACTTGAGCCGAGACATGACTTTAACCGTTATTCTTTCCCCCGCTACCTCATGGCCATAGAAGGTGAATTCTTTACCTTTTAACCCGGGACGGCGGGTTTTGGGTTTACCTATATCATGAAATAGGGCGGCCAGTTTCACATGTAACGGGTAATTTTTGTCGCTAGCATGTTGGACGGCCCGCAGGGTGTGCTCCCAAACATCATAAATATGCTCCCCTTTTTGCTCTAAGCCTATGCCGGCTTCTAGTTCGGGGATAATATATTGAAGAAGCCCAGTTTGGTGGCTTAAAATAAGGCCATTCATCGGAGCTGGCGAATCTATTATCTTTACAAACTCATCTTTAATTCGCTCCACAGCAATCTCTTTTATCAAGCCAGAATTGCGAGAAATACTGGCCAGAACCTCTTGGTTGCACGTGAAACCGAGCTCACAAGCTAATCTAACAGCCCTAAGCAGGCGCAAAGCGTCTTCAGAGAAGCGTCGGTCGGCCTCCCCAACCGTTTTGACCAGCTTGTCCTTTATGTCCTTAACCCCACCGTATAGGTCAATTAATTCGCTATCAGACGGGTTATAGGCCAAAGCGTTGATGGTAAAATCGCGACGCGAGAGATCGTCCGATAGTTTGTCACTAAATTTAATTTGGTCTGGATGGCGACGGTCCGAATAATTGGCCTCAGTGCGAAAGGGTGTGATCTCCACATTTTTTAAAGTCTCTCCCCACTTTGCTAAAGCTTCGCGGGGCACGCTCTCGTTGACAATCGTGACTGTTCCAAATGAGTTTTCGTAAACAGTTTTGGGAAAAAGTGGTTGGATTTGCTCTGGGCTAGCATTGGTCGTGATATCCCAATCTTTGGGTTTCCTTCCTATTAGGCTATCACGCACGCAACCTCCGACTAAATAGGCTAAAAACCCCTCTTTTTGCAAGGTTTCGACAATATCTAGGATTTCACGTGGAACATTCAATTTTAGCTTGACGGAATTAATCATAGTGTCATTTTAGCTTTTTATGGTAAACTTGTCGAACCAATTTTTGCTAAATACTCAAAAAGTCGCTAGAATTAAAGGGTTCTCTTTGTCAGCCCTCGTAGTTCAACGGATAGAACAACAGTCTTCGGAACTGTTGATGTGGGTTCGATTCCTGCCGAGGGCACTTTGAAAATAGAAATGGGCGCGTGGCGAAATTGGTAGACGCGTACGCTTCAGAAGCGTATGGAGCAATCCTTGGGAGTTCGAGTCTCCCCGTGCCCACTGCTAAATAAGCAAGATTTTAATAAATTGGTGCGGGTAGGGGTAATCGAAACCCCGTCTCATCCTTGGCAAGGACGTGTTCTACCACTAAACCATACCCGCTTGCCCCACATTATAAATGAGATCAAATATTTTTTCAATGATTTTGGATATTAACTTAATCTGTGGATAAACCTGTGGTCAATGGGGATAAAAGACGCCTTTTAGTTCTAAAGAATTTCTTTTAGAAAATAGGATAAAATGGCTCAAAATAAGGTTATTATCTATAAAACAGTCTTTAAAAATACCTATTTGGTGGCCTTGACCCATAGTGTTTCACGTGAAACACTCTTAATTAAAAATGAGGCAAAATAACGATAAAAAACAAGCTTCCAACAAAACCCAGAAGCAAATAATTGGCCAAAAGGGGGAAGATGAAGCCGTGAAATATCTAAAGGCCAAAGGCTTTCGAATTTTGGATCGCAATTATCGCAAACCCTGGGGCGAATTGGACATCGTAGCCCAAAAGGGGAGTGCCCTGTATTTTGTGGAAGTCAAAACGGTGACGAGGCCGGGTTTGGGAGCCGAACTCCCAAAGTTTGGGAGTTCGGCTCCCAAACTCGACTTTTATGAGCCCGAAGACAATATTCACCCGTGGAAAATTAAGCGTCTCTCACGCGCGATTCAAACTTATCTCCTCGAAAAGAAAATTAACGACGAAGCCGAATGGCAAGTTGACGCGATTTCGGTTTATTTAGAAGAGGGGAGTGGCCAAGTTCTTAAAATCGACTATTTGGAGGATATTTTTTAATCTTGGCGAAGTAGGGGAACTGTGCTAATATCAGCTAGAAATTAACGATAATTTCGGAGTGTCGCCCCAAAGCTAAGCTAAGGGGTAAATGTAATGGTAACATCCACGACGCGCTCAGACACCTTTTTATCGGGGCATAGTGTAACGGTAACATTTACGATTCGGGTTCGTAAGACTCTGGGTTCGAATCCCAGTGCCCCGACCGGAAAATCGAAAAAAGGTGAGTGGGTGAAGGTTCCCGCCAAAGGCGGGCAAGCGTGGAACTCAGGGTTCGAATCCCTGCACTCCGACACGCGAAGCGTGAGATTTACTGCCTTGTGTGTATTGACAACGTCATTACAAAGTCTATAATAAGATTATGGCAACTTTAAGTATTAGAATTGAAAATCGAGCCAAGACGGAGGCGAACAAAACGCTCTCTAGGCTTGGGTTGGATATGTCGAGTGCGGTCAAACTTTTTCTCTCACAGGTGGTAAGAGAGGACGGTTTGCCTTTTATCCCAACTAACAATTTGGCAGTGATCAAAGCGCGTTTTGATAGGCAGGTAGCTGAAGCCAAAAAAAGTCGCGGATTTAAAACTGCCCGCGAAGCGTTAAGGGGTTTGTAGGTTTTGGCAACCATGTATACGATTAAACGCACTCGGGATTTTGAAAAATCGTTTAAGAAGATTAAATTAGCTGGTCTTTTGGTTAAGAAGGGGGTAAGAGTAGAATTTGTAATCGAGACGTTGGCCTTGGGTAAAAAATTAGCTCCTAAATATAAAGATCACCAATTGAGAGGGGAGCTTAAGGGCTATCGCGAATATCATCTTGCCAGCGACCTTTTGCTTATTTATAAAATTGAAGAAGAGGAAAGCCTCTTAATTTTGGTTGAAATTGGCAGTCACGCCCAGGTTTTTAATTAGCGAGCTTTTTAAAATATGGTAGGATAAAGATCGACGGGCTGTAGTACAGCGGTAGTATGCACGCATGGGGTGCGTGTGACCCGAGTTCGATTCTCGGCAGCCCGACCATGTGGGAATTATTATTTAGTCAGGGTTTTGACAAGGTGATGAGTTTTGCCACGGTTTTGCCGATTGCCAGCTTTAGTTTTTTAGGTTCAATTGTGGAAGAAATTTTGTCGCCCATTCCCTCGCTCTTGGTGGCCTTGGCGATTGGGGTGGCGTCGGTGGCGCAAGGTAAGGGACTTTTCTTGGTAATCGTTTATTGTTTCTTAGAGGCCTTAGGCAAAACTTTTGGTTCTTTCTTCTTTTATTATTTTGCCGACAAGGCTGAGGCTCTGGCGACCGGCCGTTTTGGGCGAATTCTCGGTTTGTCTCATCAGGAGATTGAAAAAGTGGGTCAAGATTTAGAAAAAAAATCTTTTGATGATTGGGCGTTAATCGTTAGCCGGATTATCCCCGCCTTCCCATCTTTGCCCGTGACTTTGCTGTGCGGGTTAATTAAGTATGATCTGAAAAAATATTTTAGCTATTCGCTCGTCGGTTTTTGGTTGCGAAGCTTAGTGATTGTTTTGCCGATTTATTATGGGGTGCTTAAGGCGGGGGCACTCTTAAATTATCTTCTTTATTTCGAAAATTATGGCCTGTTTGCGGTAGCGATTATTTTGATGGCGTTGGTTATCTATTTGATTAAGAAAAATCGTCGAACTTGACCTTTTAACCACGATTTGTTATAGTTAAATTATCGAAAATCGTTCTCTCGACGTCTAGTTACTAACTCGATCTCCCGCAGAGCCATATCGAACTGCCCATTAGGGTGAGTTAATCCGATGTCTCGATTTAATAAATTTAAGAAACCAAATACTTTTCGTCGACCGGTTAACAAAAAACGGCGCGGGGAGTTTATTGATGTGTCTCGTTTTGTTAAAAAATCTGATCTTAGTCAGCCCGTAGAAGTGGTGGTGACAGAACATCAATTTGCCGATTTTAATTTGTGCCCAATCTTGCAAAAAAATTTGGAAACTCGAAATTATTTGCAACCCACCCCGATTCAAGATCAAACCATTGCCCCGGCTTTAGCTGGCTGTGATTTGATTGGTCTCGCCAATACCGGCACGGGCAAAACGGCAGCCTTTTTGTTACCAATGATTCATAAATGTTTTACGACTCGAACTCAACGCGTTTTGATTGTGGCACCAACGCGCGAATTGGCAATCCAAATTGACGACGAATTCAAAAAATTTAGCGGGAGACTCAATCTTTGGTCCGCGGTTTGTGTTGGCGGGGCGCCGATCTTTCGTCAAATTAACGACTTACGTCGCCAGCCTAATTTTGTGATTGGCACGCCGGGCCGACTAAAAGATTTGAAGGAGAGGGGAGTGATCAATTTTGCTAATTTTCAAAATATTGTTTTGGATGAAATCGACCGCATGTTGGATATGGGTTTTGTTGATGAGATCAAAAGAATTTTGGCCGAGATGCCTAAACTGCGACAGTCATTATTTTTCTCGGCGACCTTACCGCCGAAGATTAGAGACCTCACCCAACAGTTTTTAATTGATCCGGTGATGGTCAAAGTTTCGACCGGCGAGACCGCGCAGAATGTTGACCAAGATATCGTGAGGGTTAACAAGTTAAATAAATTTGATCAATTAAAAGGTTTGCTGGTGACGCAAGAATTGAAAAAAGTTTTGATTTTTTCTGACACGAAACATGGCGTTGATCGTTTGACCGAAAACTTAACCCGCGACGGTTTCAAAGCGGACTCGATTCATGGTGATAAACGACAAGTGCAACGCCAACGCGCCCTCTCTCGATTTAAAGAAAATCAGGTGCAAATTTTAGTCGCGACCGATGTGGCTGCGCGCGGTTTAGATATTAATAATGTGACTCATGTCATTAATTATACGATTCCGCAAACCTATACCGACTATATTCATCGTATCGGTCGAACCGGTCGGGGCGACCAAAAAGGTTTTGCCTTAACTTTCATCGAGGCGAATTAAACTGGAAAAATAATCGTTTTTGTTCTAGTATAGAGGAAGTCCGAAATTAATCGGGGTGTAGTGCAACGGCTAGCACGAGTCCTTTGGGAGGATTTAATCCGAGTTCGAATCTCGGCACCCCGACAAAAAATCGTTTTTAGTAGATAGAGAATCGGGGCCAACTTCAGACGAAGCGGTCTCGATTGGGCGGAGTGAGTTTGGAGTCAGGTTGTTACCCTGATCTTAATGTTGGCGAGAAAGATTCGGAAATAGACCAGACATTCTACGGGGGTTGGGGGATGCTGGACCCGTTCTCCAGTGTACCAGACATTGTCTCTGGGTTTTGTCCTTCGTGCCACTCGACCTCGAACATCTTGGCGAATCCCATTCTGACATACCAGAGCACAAGTTCCGTTTGGGTTAGATCTCTTCCCTCGACCAGACAGGCAAAATTGTAATATTGTTGGCAGTCCTCGATCTGGAGACGGTTTCTTTCCCGAATTTCTTCTGGTGAACGGGCGCGAGTTTTACAGGTACTCATACTTCTTACCTCCCTACTCTTGGTTAAAAAAAGACCATGGTTAATCCTGATTTATAGTCTAATCTTTTTTGCCAAGGGCGCAAGGGGGCAAAATATTTCGGCGTTATGAAGGTGATTTATGTTTCATTGTTGTTTGTCGAAAATTTGAAATAGTTTTGGGTTGCTTGTTTGTTGTTAATCTCGTAAAGTTAGGATTGTGAAACAAGATTTAGTCACAAAAATAAAAAAAGATTTAAGAAAAGTGGCCGACAAAGACAAGGTCAAGATTTTGGCGCGATTTTTTAAAACGGGGAAAGGGGAGTATGGCGAGGGCGATAAATTTTTAGGCATAGTGGTGCCGGAGCAAAGAAGATTGGCGAAGGAATTCATGGGAAGTCTCGTCACGCGAAGTCGGACTTCGGGCTCACTTGAAGTCCGACTTCTCGCGACTCGACTTCGCGCCGTTCTGGCTGGTGTCCAAAAACTTTTACTAAGCCCTTGGCACGAAGAAAGATTAACGGCGTTGTTGATCTTGGTGGAGTTATATAAAAAGGGAGATGGCAAAATCAAAAAGCAAATTTTTGATTTTTATTTAAAAAATATTAAACATATCAATAATTGGGACTTGGTTGATTTGAGCGCGCCGAATATTGTGGGGGATTATTTGTTTACCCTGAGTTTGTCGAAGGGCTCAAAAGAGGTTGAAACAATTTTATTAAAATTAGTTCGGTCGAAAAATCTTTGGTCGCGACGAGTAGCGGTGTTGGCGACCCATCCTTTTATCAAAAACCAGCAATTTGTGGAGATTTTAAAATTAGCCGAATTTTTATTAATCAAACCCTTCAACCCTGCTCAAGGTGAACAAAAAGAAACGCACGACTTAATGCATAAAGCGATTGGTTGGATGTTGCGCGAAGTGGGGAAGAGGGAAGTCAGAGTTCTGGAAAATTTCTTAAATAAATTTGCTTCGCGTCTGCCTCGAACCACTTTGCGTTACGCGATTGAAAAATTCCCTGAACCCAAACGCCAAAAATATTTGGTTTGGGGTAAAAAACAAAAAATGCCTTGAGTTTATCGAAAGGCATTTTTTGTTGAATTAAGAATTAATAATTTATTTTTTGCCCCAGCGCTTTTTGTGAATGTAGAAATAATAGAGGATATCTAAAATTCCTACCGTGTTCACCAAAAGCAAAACGATGAACCAGATCTTAGCGCCACTCTTCGCGGCGCGCCATAGTGCGAGACCTTTCCAGGCCAGGGTCCACGTGATGACGATGATTAATAACGTAGTCATCCCAGCAATGCTGGCGATGACCGTACCCCAAGCCTCAGCGGGCAAAGTGCTAAGACCGTGAGTGCCACTGATAATGTTTGCCATATGCCAATTATTATATCACTCTTTTTATTTATGCTATACTTAAACCTGTGGATTAGTATTAATAATTATTATTAATTTAATTTGGCCACTTAAGATAGTGGTAAAAATATTATGACGAAGTTAATTAGTGTTAGTGATCTCTTTAAAAATGCTTGGGCGATCTATCGCGAGAAGTTCGCTCTTGTCGTTGGTTTATTGGTTTTACCTTTTTTGCTTTTGGTCGTGAGTCAGCTCTTAATGCTAACCCAAAATGGTCTTGCGTCGGCCTTAGCCGTCCTCATCGGTTTGGCGTCTGGCGTGGGAATTTTGTGGGGTAGTGCGAGCTTGATTTTGGCCTTGCGTGACCGTACTCAGAAGTTAACAATCAAAGAGGCCTATCGTTTGGGTTGGACGAAAAAATTATGGTCGTTGATCTGGGTCGCGATTTTGGCTACTTTCATTGTCGGTGGTGGCTACTGGCTCTTTCTTATCCCGGGAATCATTTTGACTGTCTGGTTAATGTTTGCGCAGGTTTTAGTGTTAGTCGAGAACGAGAAGGGGATGAAAGCAATTGTTAAAAGTCGCGAATACACTCGAGGCTATTTCTGGCCAATCCTTGGTCGTTATGTGTTGATGGCCATCGCCGTTACTCTTGTCTATGCCATCCTAATGTTTTTGGTTGGGCTAGTGACTCGCCAACTTGGCGGGTTAAGTTTTGCTATTTTGAATAGCCTCTTGGGGGTCATCGTGAGCGTCCTCGTTACTCCTTGGGCCGTTATTTATCTCTATCTGGTTTACGAGAATCTGAAACAAATTAAAGGCGGTTCGGTGGTGGTCAATTCGGCCAAAAAACAGGGGATTTGGTATTTGGTGATTGGCTTAGTTGGCTGGATCTTGATAATTATTGCCTGGGTATTTTTCGCGGCGATCCTTGTCGCCTTGTTCGGGGGATTATTCTTAGGCCAAGCGTTGAGTAATCTGGCAAATCAATCGCCGGCCATGATGCCTCGGGGAATGTCCACTTTTCCTACTACCTTGCCGGCTGGTTTGACAAAGGATCAACAAAAACTCTTAGAAACGCAGATGGCTACTTTAAAGACTTTGCAAGATCAACTTAAAAACTTGCCTGCGGGGATGACCGTTCCTGCCAATTAAACAATGTCTTACGGTTTTCTCATTATCACTCTGGCCTGGCTCTGGCAATATTGGCGAATGCGCTCTGGCCATCGCAGTTTAGACTCGTGGTTCTTGCGTCTCTACGCTTTGGGCTTGTTGGTGATTTTGATTGATACTTTTCGTCTGGGTAATTGGCTGGCCTGGGCCAATGTCGCGACGATGTCCGTGATTTTGTTCCTAATTTGGAAGATTAGAAAATAAAAAACTCTTAGCAAAAAACCGCCCAATTCGACTAGGCGGTTTTTTGCTTCAAGGTTAAATTTTTGTTAACATCTGTATGCTTGAGGCTTTTGCGGGCTTGCCCGCCGAAGCCTTGGCGCAGGCGGGATTAGTTTAGCGGTAAAATATCAGTTTTCCAAACTGAGGTCGGGAGTTCGACTCTCCCATCCCGCACCTATGCTTAAAAAATATATTTATGTAAATGACAAAATCGTCCTGGCTAATAAGCCGGCGATTTTGGTTAATGATGTGGGTTGGTTGCGGGGCTACGGGGTGTTTGATTTTTTACGGACTTATAATGGTAAGATTTTTCGGTTTGCTGATAATTGGGCGCGTTTTACCAATTCGGCCAAACAACTTAATTTAAAAATACCAATTAGCCAACAAGAGGCAGAAAAAATTATTTATCAGCTGATTAATAAAAATAAACTTAAAGAGGCCGGCATTAGATTGGCTTTGTCTGGTGGTCCAGCGATCGATGGCGGCTTAATTCAATTTGACCCTAACAAACCCACTCTGGCCATTTTAATTGAAGATACTCACGGTTTGCCGGCGAAGCTTTATCAAACCGGGGCCAAATTGATGACCTTCAATTATCAACGGCCGTTATCAGGGGCCAAAAACTTCAATTATCTCTGGGCGATTAAACTGGCTTCAGAAAAAAAGAAACAGGGGGCCACCGAAATTCTCTATGTTGATCAGGGTAAAGTATTAGAATGCTCAACCAGTAATTTTTTCTTAATCAAGGGAAACAAACTAATTACGGCCAAGGATAATGTTTTATTAGGTATTACGCGCAAGACGGTAATCGAGCTAGTTAAATCCCCACGAGGCTTAGCCTCGTGGTCGGGTAAAAAATTGGTAGTTGAAGAACGACCGGTGAAAGTGGGCGAGCTAAAAACAGCCGACGAGTGTTTCATCACGGCGGCGAACAAAAAAATCTTACCGATTGTAAAAATCGATTCTCAAAAAATCGGCTCCAGTCACCCCGGTCCAATCACTAAGGAATTGATAAAATTGTTCGAGGATTATATTAAGAGCTATTAAATCTAGAAGCCAAAAGGCCAGACCTTTAGCGAGCCCAAGGTCTGGCCTTAATGGTACTTTTGTCTATTTAACCGCGTCTTTCAAAGCCTTAGCGGGCTTGAATTTGGGCACTTTCATGGCGGGAACATGGACGGCCTCACCGGTGCGAGGGTTGCGGGCTTCGCGCGCCTTGCGATCCTTAACGGCGAAGATGCCCAAACCGGCAATCGAGACATCGTTGCCATTTTTTAAACTGGAGATGATCGAGTCGACCATCACGTCAACGGCTTTCTCGGCGCTGGCCTTGGTGACACCAATCGCTTCGGCGACCGCTTCGATAATTGCTTGTTTATTCATAATATTGCTGTCCCGTTTAACGGGAATTATCTAAAAACTGATAATGAGACCATTATAATACAATGGGGTCTGGCTGTCTATATATAATACAAAGAGTTTGGACAAGGACTAAGTTATTTACATGCCTGGTAATTCATACTAGTAATATGTTTGGGTTTGTCTGGATTGCCGAAAAATAATTGCAACAGTAGCAACAACGAGGAAGAAGGAGAATCGCATTATGGTTGAGAAAGAGCAATTTATGGGCCTCAAACTCTTTGATCATGTCATCGATCGAGGGGGGGGAGGGAGGTCTGGCCACAGAGCCACACGTGGAAGGTTCAAGGGGTCGCCAATGGACCCAAGGGTAGGGAAGTTACTCTCAGGAGAGAGAACTTCACAACAGACAAGGAAGGGGTGGTTGAGATCGTCTGTTGCTGGGACGAAAATCTGGGGAAGGTCGTCGAGGCCCAGACCGGTGTGCCGGCCGACGATTTCAACGAAGGATGCTCCTTTGTTCCCCCGGAATATGTTGATCGGGTGGTCGAGGAGCTACTGGCCTTGGATCGGCTTTCTCCCGAAGATGTGCACCGGCTCCTCGAGGCTGGTGGGAATAACATCAGCTATGGCATCGCTTTTGGGTGCGATTAGCACTGTAGCCTCGCCGGGCACAAACGGAAAAACCACCGTTTGGCGCCCGGCGGGTTTTCATTTGGGAAAAATTAAACTAAGAAGGCTGATATTTAGTCTTGGTTGTCGCCGAATTTCTTCTGGTAAGCTTCAACACACTCCAAAATGAATTTGCCGGCCTCTTGAGGGCTGATAAATTTACCGACTTTGGTCGTATCTTTGCCGGTTTGGGGGATTTTGTAGAGCTCGAAGAAGGTGACAATGTCTTTGCGTTGGTAGGGAGTGAGGTCTTCGGTCGTTTGAACATGGTCGAAGCGGGGGTCCTTGGCATTAACGCAGACAATTTTGTGGTCAATTTCGCCATTGTCAATCATTTCCATTAAGCCAATTACTCGGCCCTTGACTAGGGCACCGGGGACAATTGGTTGACTGCTAAAAAGTAGGGCGTCAAGCGGGTCATTGTCGTGCTCGTTCCAGGTGCCGGGCACATCACAGTAATTGATGGGGTAGAACATTGGTCCATACAACACGCGATCAACTTCTAAGACATCAAGATCGTGATTATACTCATATTTATTATAATCGCCCTCGCTAATCTCGACGATGAGGGACAAGGTCTCGGGCGCTTTTTCTTGTTTCACCCGATGAAAAAGTGAAGTGTGTTTCATAATGAAACTATCATAGCATATTTGAGCAAATTGGCTAGAAGCAACAAACCCGCCTCGCGACGAGAGGTAAAAAAAGAAGAGGGAAGTTGAACTTCCCCCTTCTTTCTATCTCGCGTAGTCTATCACTCTTGTTTCGCGAATGATAGTGATTTTGATTTCGCCAGGGTATTTGAGTTCTTGCTCAATGCGGAGGGCGATATCGCGGGCGAGTTTGCGCGCTTCGAGGTCGGTAATGTCGTCGGGGCGGACGAAGACGCGGATTTCGCGACCGGCGGCGATGGCGTAAGTCTTTTCAATACCGGGGAAGGAATTGGCGATATCCTCGAGATCTTTGAGACGCTTCAGGTAATTCTCTAGTGAGTCGCGACGAGCACCCGGACGAGACGAGGAGATAGCGTCGGCCACTTTAACCAAGACCGATTCCAGGGTTTCGTAAGGATATTCTTCGTGGTGCGATTGCATTGCCTTGATAATATTTTCGGGCGCGCCGAATTTCTCCAGAATGCGTTTGCCAATTTCGACGTGGGTGCCGGGGATTTCGTGGTCAACCGCTTTCCCCAAATCGTGCAAGAGGGCGCCAGCGCGGGCAACTTGCGGATCACCCCCCAATTCTTCGGCCAACATGCCGGCTAAGTGAGCGACCTCAATTGAGTGCTGGAGAACATTTTGGCCGTAAGAGGTGCGAAAATGGAGTCGGCCCAAGATAATCAGAACGCGCGGGTCAAGATTAAGCACGCCCGCTTCGTAAGCGGCTTGCTCGCCCTTATCTTTGATAATTTTAGAAATTTCTTCCTTGGCTTTTTCGGTTAATTCCTCGATCTTGGCCGGCTGGATTCGTCCATCAGTAATCAGGTGTTCAAGCGCTAATTTGGCAATTTGTCTTCGAACCGGGTCAAAGGATGACAAAACGATTGAGCCTGGAGTGTCATCGATTAAGACTTCAACACCGGTTGCTTTCTCAAAGGCGCGAATATTGCGACCTTCTTTGCCGATAATTTTGCCCTTAATGTCGTCCGAGGGGATGTCCACAATTGTCGACATCACTTCAGGCACAGTCGAGGTCGAGAGTCTTTGCACGATCGTCATCATCACTTCTTTCGCTTTTTGTTCGAGGCGATCAGCGCCGTCGACCTCTAGTTTTCTTAACCGCGAAAGGATATCGTCCTCATAGTTTTTCTCGACAACGGTCATTAATTCTTGTTTGGCTTCATCGGTAGAGAGTCGGCCAACCCGCTCTAATTCGAGGCGTTTTTCCCCTTCGGCTTGGCTGATTCGTTCTTTGATCTCTTTGACTTCCTCTACCTTCTTTTTCAGGTCGTCGGCGTCCTTATCGATATCCATTTGCCGTTTGTCGAGGATTTCGTCTTTGTTAATGAGGCGATCTTCGCGCTTTTTTAATTCGATTTCTTTGGCCTCGGCTTTAGCTCGGGCCTCGTTAAGCGTTTTATCGGCCTCCATTTCGGCACTGGCGATAATTTTTTGAGCTTGATCCTTGGCCTCAAGAAAAGACTTCTTGACCTGTAATTCCATCGAACCTTTTTGGGCTGAAGTAATGAGATAACGCAAAAGATAGCCAATGGCAATACCTAAAAGGCCAGCGGCTCCGACGAGGAGGAAAGCAATTTTTAAACTCATAAGCGTAACGCCGCTTGTTTTTTAGTCGGTTCTAAATTTGGGTTCGAGTTGGCCAGTGATCAAATTTTGAGACTTAAAGTAAGACAAAGCGGACTTAAAGTTAATTTTTCTAATAAATTACAACCAATTTTTTAATAGCGAATAACCAGATGATACCAAAGCTTGCCAGCCTTGTCAAATTGAAGCCGAAAACCCGCCCAGACCTCTTGGGTCCGAGGTGTGGGCGGGTTTTTGAGGTTTACTTGCCACCCTTGGTTTTGATGATTTCGTCGATTAGACCGTATTTTTTGGCTTCGTCGGCTGAGAGGTAGAAGTCGCGGTCGAGGTCCTTTTCGATCTGGGTTTCGGATTGGCTGGTGTTCTTGGCCATAATTTTAATCAAATTCTTCTTGGTTTTGATGATATGTTCGGCGGTGATCGCAATATCCGAGGCTTGGCCCTCGGTTCCACCCAAAGGTTGATGAATCATCATCTCGGCATTAGGCAAAGCAAAGCGTTTGCCTTTTTGGCCCGCCGACAACACCCAAGCGCCACCCGAAGCGGCCATGCCAACACAAACTGTCACGACGGCTGGCTTGATGTAATTCATGGTGTCGATAATCGCGAGCGTTGAGGTCACTGATCCGCCGGGGGAGTTAATATACAGAGTAATATCTTTATTGCCATCTTCGGCGGCTAAGAAGAGGAGCTGGGCAATAATAATATTGGCGACATTGTCATCAATCGGCCCGCCCAAAAAAATGATGCGGTCTTTCAATAAACGCGAATAAATGTCATAAGCGCGCTCGCCCAAAGGGGACTTCTCAATAACGGTTGGGATTAACATATAATGATATTAAAGCACATTGTTTGAATAAAAACAATCCGCTCGACTTGACAAAATTTACTAGTTGTTCTAGTAATACAATTGGAACCGTGGCCTCTCCTAACCCCTCAAGCCGAACACCCCCTGTTAATTAATAATAACTCATTGGCGCTAAAATAACCAAGACACTTTCGTGGTCGGTCGTTCAAGAAGGCATGGATTTGATCTAATTCTTCTTG
>JBAZMZ010000004.1:0-60758 GCA_041649495.1 Minisyncoccota bacterium | reverse complement strand
CTCTGATTGAGGTTTGCCGACTAAACAATTTGTCGATGACGTAACGCTCAGCCAAAGACAAATGATGATATTGATTTGCCATAACACTATTTTACTAAGTGTTCGGCTTCAAAGGTTAACTAAAGTGGGTTCTTTGTTGTTTGACGGCTCGTTATCCCTGCGGGGAACTAGAGCCAAAACAGAAAGGGTTTGACAATGGTTGCGCAACAGTTAGGAAAAGAAGTTGTGGCCGGGAGTGTTAAGGTTTGTAGCGGCGCGTTGGATGAGACTCGCGAAGGCGAAATCATCTTGCGAGGAGTGATTGATCCCGAGTCGCTGAAGCGACTCCGGGTTGGTCTCTATCAGCGGGAGGTTCTGCCTTTCGCCAAGATCAAGGAATTGGTCGGGGCGTTTAAGGCGGGGTCGGCCGTTCCTGACATCGACCTTGGGATGAGGGGGGAACGGTTCATGGATCGGCAGGGGTGTTTTTACCTGCAGGATCCAGTGTTCGTCGTCGACGGGCAACAGCGGGTGACGGCAGCGATTCAGTTGCTTCAAGAGGGCGGGGACAAGCCTCCTCATTTGGGGGCGACGGTTCACTTCGGCACCGACGAGAATTGGGAGCGGAATCGCTTCCGCATTCTGAACGCCGAGCGAACCAAGTTGTCCTCGAACATTCTGCTCCGTAATTTGCGGACGGAATTGCCGGCGGTCGAGCTTTTGTATGAGCTCACCGCCAACTCTCCCGATTTCGTGATGAATGGTCGGGTGAGCTGGAACCAGCGGATGAAGCGAGAGGAGCTCGTCACGGCAATCACTTTTCTGCGTACGGCCGGCGCCTTGCACTCGCACCTTGGACCGGGGCGGGCTTCGAATTACCTCGAACTGGCTCAGGGCCTCCAAAAGATCCACGACAAGATCGGGCCGATCGCCTTGCGCGACAACATCGTTGGTTTTTGGAATTTTGTCGAGCAAGCCTGGGGGATCCGGCGGGTGACATTCAAAGAGGGGGCGACCTATTTGCGGGCAACCTTCCTGTCCTGCCTGGCCCTTCTCTTCTCGTGCCACCACGATTTTTGGCGCGGAAAGGGCGACACGAAGTTGTTTGTGGACGCGGACTTGCTCCGTAAGTTGTCCCTTTTCCCGATCACCGATCCGTCGGTGGCCAATCTGGCCTCGGCTGGTGGCGCGGCGCGCAAGATTCTGTATGCGCTGATGCGCGACCAGGTCAACTCGGGCAAGCGGACCAAACGGTTGCGCCCGCGACCCGGCGGAGCGGACCTCCCCGCCAACGACGTTAACGGCGACGAGTAGTCGCCCGCCTAAGAAAACGGACCCATAAGGCCGAGGATTATCTCCTCGGCCTTTACCATTTATGATAATCAATAATCAAGGCCTGCCCTTGATTATTTTTGATTTTCCAAAAACTCGAACACTTTTTCGTTGATGAGGAGGCTAGAGGCGTAGGCGCGGAGGCGATCTTCGGGGACATCTTTGTACTGGTTCTTGAGGTAGTCAATTTCGCGTTTGAGCTCTTCTTCGGGGGCTTCAATCTTTTCTAATTTGGCAATCTCGGCGAGGACGAGACCAAAAGCAACGCGTTGGCGAGCCTCTTTGTCCCAGCCACTCTTTAATTCGTCGCGAGTTTTTTTCAGATGGGCGAGATAATCGTCAAACTTGAGGCCCATATAACCAATCTGTGATTCCATCTCGGCCAGCATTTTTTCTTTTTCGCTGTCAACCAAAAGATTGGCAATTTTTATCTCGGAAGCTTTGATTATTTCTTCAACAATTTCGACTCGTTTTTTGTCTTTGGCTTTATTCTTTTTTTCTAATTCGAGATTTTCTTTGATCTTGGCTTTGAGTTCGTCAACAGTTTTAAATTGACCCAAGCTTTGGGCAAATTCGTCGGTGAGCTCGGGCAATTCAGCTTCTTTTGGTAGTTCTGGTGTAGAGTGATCGCACTTCTCATCTTCTTTATGTTCGTGCTCAGAATGGTCAACCGTGGCGCGACTGCGACGTAATTCTTCAATAACCTTGTTGATTTCCTCGTCGCTGGCAGTCAGACTTGGAGGTGAAACCTCTGGGGATTTCGAGGTTTCGCCTCCAAGTTCATTGGCTTTTTGGGCGATCTTTTTATAATCGCCAATTTTGATCTCGGGCATCACGGCGGTTTTGATTTTGAAACCGAGCGGATTATCCTTGGCAATTTTGGTAATTGTCACTTGCGGTTGACCAATGGCCGGAATCTTATGTTCTTGTAAAATAGCCGGATAATAATCGGCGATGGCTTGTTGCGCCATTTCCCACAACACCTTTTCTTCACCCAATTGTTCAATCAGGACCTTTTCGGGGATATGGCCAGGACGAAAGCCATCGATTTTGGCATCAGCGCCGAGCGCCTTGAGAGCTTGGTCGCGATAACCATTAAAAATCTCGACTTCTAACTCGGCCGAAAGCTCAATTTCGCCTTCGCCGGTCGGCTGGATATCAATTTTGGGTAATTTGACCATAATTTAAATCGCGACTGGAGCCGTAACGGGTTCCAAGTTGGCTGGCTGGGTGAGAGTTTGGCCAAAAAAGAGATACCAACCGCCAAAAAATAAAATTATGACGATAATGGCGACGGCGATAGCGATCCCGGTCTGATTTTCTTGTTCCATATTGATATTTATTTTAAATTAATAATTAATAAAAATTTTATTGATCGGGAGAAGGGGTCGTTACTTCCCCATCGCTATCAGGGGAGCTGATGTCGATTTTCCAGCCGGTTAATTTGGCGGCCAGACGAGCATTTTGTCCACCCTTGCCAACAGCGAGCGAAAATTGGTCGGCGTCAACTTCGATTTGGGCCTCTTTATTCTCCTCATCTAGCTCAAGGCTGTTAACCTTAGCTGGCGATAGCGCATTGGCGATAAATTCCTTTGGGTCGTCTGACCATTCGATAATATCAATTTTTTCACCGCTTAACTCGTTAATGACGGCCGAGACGCGAGAACCTTTTTGACCAACACAAGAACCAACCGGATCGATATTGGGGGCACTGGAGGCGACCGCTACTTTTGAACGCGAACCGGCTTCGCGAGCGACGGCTTTGATTTCGACAACGCCCGAACCAATTTCAGGGGCTTCCGTTTCAAATAATTTCTCGACAAATTTTGGGTGTGAGCGAGATAGGCGCAAATTAATGCCTCTTGGTGTTTCTTCCACTTGGTAAAGGTAGGTTCGAATTCGTTCACCCGGGCGATAGAACTCGCCGGGGATTTGATCGTCGCGCAACAAAACGCCGACCGCTCGGCCCAAGTCAATAAAGACATTGCCTCGGTCAACCTTTTGCACGACACCACTCAAAACTTGGTCTTCGCGTTCTTGATATTCGCTTAGAGTGGATTCTTTTTCGGCTTCGCGCAGGCGCTGGATAATGACCTGTTTAGCGGTTTGGGCGGCAATTCGGCCATAATCATCTTGAGTTTCTAGTGGGAAAATTAGCTCATCATTAACCTGGGCATCTTTCTTGATCCGGCGGGCATCTTCGACCGTGATATGATGTTCGGGATTAAATTTTGGTCGCTCATCTTCAGCTTTCAGAGGTGAGTCCTCAAGCGCTTGCCCCTCGAAGCCTTGGCGTAGTGGGGAGCCCGAGGTCTCTCCTCGGGAAGCATCTTCGTCTTCTAAACGAGTCGTTGTTTCATCAGCTACGATTTTAACCTGAAAAAAGTCGATCTTGCCGGAATCCAAATCAAATTTTGCCCGAATAATCTGGCCTTTTTTGCCATAATCCTTCTTGTAAGCAGCGACTAACGCGTCTTCGATCGCTAACAGGACCTTTTCTTTAGGAATATGACGCTCTTCTTCCATTTGTTCGAGCCCAGCCTTAAGTGCTTTTAAATCAATCATAATTAGGTGCGATACCAATGATACGAATCTTCATGCGAATGATACAAATGGGTTCAAAAATGTTTCTTCCCTATTCGTAGCATTCGTATTATTCGTAAATTCGCATCGGCTTAATTTGTTAGCTTTTAAAAAAAGCCCGTTGGGACACAACAGACTACTAATTTAATAATATCAGATAGAAAATTGGTGTCAACCTGTTATCAACTTTTTCTTCCCAATTAGTATTGTTTCTTATTGCATCTTTTACTATAATAGAAACAATAGCTCAAAGCTGACTCTATGTTTAGTGTTAGCCATTAATAACTTAATCAATCAATAAAATATGGAAACTTATCAAGCACCTTCGCCCACTCCCGCTCCCGTCAATCGCCCCGTTGGCGGTAAGAAAAAATTAATCAGTATTTTAGTCGCGATTGTCGTTATTTTAGTGGTCATTATCATTGCGATTGTTTTAACTAAAAATCTTTCACTCTCAACGGCTTCTAATTCTGGCGAGCCAACTTCAGCCACCGTCCCTTTGACGGAAAAAGAGAAGACCCAAATTTTAGAATCATTGCAACAAGAATCAACCCAAACCGAGGCTCTAACCGAAACGGAGAAATCTGATATTCTTAACGCTCTTCAACAAGAAGTGGCTCAAACTCCACCCATGACCGATCAAGAGAAGCAAGATATTCTGAAAGCTTTACAAAATAGCTAATTTTATCAATTTTTATTAAATAATTTTAATTTCTATGTTTAACAAAATCTCATTTTTCTTGGGTCGACTAGCTGTCATAATTTTAACTCTGACCATTCTTGTTCCCGCTGGTTCTGTTTGGGCATGGGAAGGACCACCCGAGGGAGTAACTCCTCCGGATTGTACTGGTCGAGAAGGTTGTAACCCGCCGATAAATAGTGGGAATTCTAATCAGATAAAAAGTGGCGGTTTTGGTGCGAGCGGTGTTGCGGTCTTCGGAAATTTGTTTTTAGGAGCAACCGGTGGAGAAGGTGGGCAAGCCATTTTTGAGGACGACAGTAGGGTTGACTCAAAAAAGTGGGTTCAGGATGTTTATAATGGATTGATGAGATTTTATAAGGGTGGGAATGCTGTTTTGAGTTTGGTTGGGGTGAGTGGGAACAATAAATCTGACGCAAAAGTTGGGATCAATTTACCTCTGTCGGGAGGAACTCCTGCCAGCCGATTGCCACAAAAAACCTTAGATGTTCGCGGAGAAATTGTTGCTTCGGGTGATATCTGTACCACAGTGACTCCAGGAAGTATTGCCAATCCGATTTGTCTAAGTACTGGCGGAGGAAGTGGTACTTCTTTGCCAGCAGGATCAAATAGCCAAACTCTACGTTACAATGGCACAAGTTGGATGTCAAGTAGCTCTATCCTCAACGCCGGAACGCTCGTTTCAATCGCGACCGATCTTCGTGTCAACGGAAAAACAGCTTTTCAAGATAAAGTTACCTCCACAGGCGATATTTGTACCACGGTTACTGGTAGTGAAAAGTGCTTGAGTACTGGTGGAGGGACCGGTGGTACAACAGTAGTGGCCAATCCGGGCAACGGGACAACCGCTTTAACCTCGGTGAAAATTGGTCCAACTAGTTATACCGTTGGCGGGAGTAGTGGCGCGACGATTGATCCTGGAACTTCTGGTCAAACTTTGCGTTATGATGGCACCAAATGGGCGGCTAATTCTAATATCTATAACAATGGCACCAACGTGGGGATTGGGACAGTTAGTCCGGGTGGGAAATTGACAGTGGTTGATAGTGTGGCCGGTCCAGCTAAATTACAATTGATGAATACTAATGCTTCTGGCTGGTCTAATCTCTCGGCAATAAATAGCTCCGCCGGTGGCTATGTCTCTTTGGTTAAAAGGGGTGCTAGTGCTAGTTGGCAACCCGGTTCAGCAATGATTTATAATAACGGCAACAATCCAATTCATTTCATCACTAATGGCCAAGGTTCAGCGGCCGATTCAGTAATTGATATGACTATTACTGGTGCAGGGGATGTGGGGATTGGGACGGTGACCCCAGGGGCCAAACTTGAGGTAAATGGGAATGTTCGGGCGACGGGCGACATTGGTTCCTCAGGAATTTTGGGTGGAACGGGATTGAGGATCATCAATTCCAGCTATCAGGGTTCCAATGTGACCAATGGGTTGGAAGTTGGTTACCAATATCCCAACAAAGATCTTGATTCTGGCAAAATTGCTTATGGTAAGTTTAATTATGGCACGGTTGGTTTGGATATTACTGGCGCTGGGACTACGGCTGACAAAAATGCTCAAAATCGCTTAATTCGATTGTGGGATGATGTGAAGGTTGGGGATACTTTAACTACAGTGAATCTTGTTGCGACCAACGCCACGACGACGAATCTGTATGCTCAACATTACTATACCTGCACCGCTTCGGGTTCGTGTAGCCCAACAACAATTGGTGGTGGGACAATTTATAAGGCGGATAATAGTAGTTTATTGTTGACCGGAGACACTTTCTCAATTAAAGATCTTGGGGTTTCGACAGCCAAATTGGCCAATAGCGCTGTTACGGCCAGCAAATTAAATCAAATGGGGGCAACCCCTGGCCAAGTTCTCAAATGGACGGCAATGGGCTGGGCACCCGGGACGGATAATACTGGCACGGGGGGGACAACTAATACTTATACAGCAGATAATAGCACCCTTAGTCTCTCAAATACTAATGTTTTTAGTGTAAACACTGCCAATGTCCAAAAGAGAATTACTGGCGATTGCGCGGTGGGCTCGTCAATCCGAAAGATAAACGAGAATGGAACGGTTGTTTGCGATGTTTCTATTGGGGGAACCAGTAATTATGTCTCTAGTGGACTATATGGTTATGGCACTGAATATTGGATTTCTGAAAGGAACTCAACGACTGGAGAAGTAAGGTTTCGCGTTGATATGTATAAACGTGCCGTGGTGATGTCCCCGGTCGAGACAGAGACGCGAACGACAGTTAAATGTCCAACCGATTACGAATTAGTTCTCACCGGAGAGACAGAATTATTGAATTCTTCTGGCTACACTCCTTCTGGTTCACCAATGGAAGCTTTGAAATTTTTTGCCAGGAATTATGCCTGTTATAAAAAGTAGTTAGATTGTTTCTAATTTCTTTGCTAAAATAGAAGGGAGTCAAAGCCTTTCTATTTTAGTTTATGGATCCCGTTAGAGGCCACGATCACCATTAAGCTTTTTAAAAAATATGTTTAAAATATTATTAGAAGACAAAATAATGTTAGATGACGATTTATCGATCGTAATCTGCCTCTAACGGGATGGAAATTGAACCATTAAAAAATTTTTTGATTGATTCGCGTTTGGTGACAGCGAAAGATTTTGCGGTGGTTGAGGCGGAGGCAGAAAGTTCTGGCGCGCGAATTGAAGATTTGCTGATTGGCAAAGGTTTCCTGATCGAGGATGATTTACGGCGGGCTAAGTCGTATGTTTTGGGGATTCCGTTTGTGGATTTGAAAAAGGAACGAATTCCGAAAGATATTTTGGCCTTGATTCCCGAACCGTTGGCGCGTAAACATAATTTGGTGGCCTATAAAAAGACGGGCGAGACATTGGAGATCGCGATGCTTGATCCGCTTGATTTAGAGGCCATTGATTTTATCAAGAAGGGGAGTTCGCTGAAAATTTTACCGCGTTTGACTGATACAGAATCGATGAAGAATGCGCTGGTGCAATATCAGAAAAGTCTCAAAGCTGATTTTGGTGATATTATCCAGAAAGAATCAAATAATTTGCCGAACCCTTTAGCTGATTTGGCCGAGGGTGATTTGGGGGGTGAGTCAAAAAGTGACGATTTGGCGAAAATCGCCGAAGATTTGCCGGTCGTGCGGATGGTGGATTCGCTTTTGGCCCACGCGATTTTGCAAAAGGCGTCGGATATTCATATTGAGCCGTTTGAAAATGAGTTGGTTATTCGCTATCGCTTGGACGGGATTTTGCATGACGCGATGATTTTACCCAAAAAAACGGCGCCCGGGATTACGGCCCGCATTAAGGTATTGTCGAATTTGCGATTAGACGAAAAGCGTTTACCTCAAGATGGTCGCTTCAAGATTGAAACGCATGGCCAAAATGTTTCGTTTCGGGTTTCGACTTTACCGACGCAATTTGGCGAGAAGGTCGTGATGCGTCTCTTACCTGATTCGGTCCATGGTTACACGCTTGAGTCGGTCGGTTTTCACGGCGAAGGTTTAGAAAAAATTCAGCAAGCGGTGAAGCGAACTATGGGCTTAGTTTTAGTGACCGGCCCAACCGGCTCGGGTAAGTCGACGACGCTTTACGCTTTGCTCGATATTTTAAATACACCGGATGTTAATATCTCGACGATTGAAGACCCGATTGAGTATCAAATTTCACGCATTAATCAAACCCAAGTTCGACCCGATATTGGTTTGACTTTTGCGACTGGTTTGCGAACGCTCGTTCGCCAGGACCCGGACATTATTATGGTGGGCGAAATTCGTGATCGCGAAACTTCGGGTTTGGCGATCAATGCTTCACTCACTGGCCACTTGGTTCTCTCGACGCTCCACACTAATTCAGCGGCCGGCACGATTCCGCGTTTGCTTGATTTGGGGGCCGAACCTTTTCTCTTGGTCTCTACTTTGGAGGTGATTGTGGCCCAGCGCCTCGTTCGCCGACTTTGTCCCGAGCGCGAGGCTTATCATCCTACCGAGGCTGAAATCAAAAGTTTGGCCACCAAGGCTAATCTTGAGCGCGTGTTAGATTGTTTGAAGAAAGAAAAAATTATCAAACCCACTGATACTTGGAGCACGATTTCTTTTTATCATCCCAAAGTGGCGAGTGGAGCGACAACTTGTTCTGACGGTTATGCCGGCCGAGTGAGTATTAGCGAAGTTTTGGGTGTGAGCCGGACCTTGCGCGATTTGATTATTAAGGGGGCCTCGGCCGAAGATTTGGCCGAGCAAGCCCGAAGCGAGGGGATGTTAACGATGCTTGAAGACGGCATTTTCAAAGCGGTTCAAGGCGTGACAACGATCGAGGAAGTGCTTCGAGCGGTGACGGAATGACCCCTCACTTTCCCGCCAGACCTTAAGTGAGCCCAAGGTCTGGCGGGCAAAATAAAAATTAAAAAATGATTTTCAATTTTAGGGCGAAAAGGGCTAATGGCGAAGAAATTTCGGGGACTCGAGAATCCGTTGACCGTTTTAGTTTGGCCCGCGAATTGCGTGCCGAAGGTTTGATTGCTTTAGTAGTGGAAGAAGTAAAAAATAATAGGGTTCACCCTGTGGAGTACCGCTTTGCGGTAATTCGCTCTTGGCGAATTATACTCCACAGGGTAAAGATGAAAGACAAAATTATTTTTGCTAATAATTTGAGCGCGATGATTAGCGCTGGTTTACCCTTGTCGCGAGCCTTGTCGGTGATGGCGCGGCAAACGAGCCATAAATATTTCAAAAAAGTTTTAACCGAAGTAGAGGCTCTCATTGCCAAGGGTGAGAGTTTGAGTGGCGCTTTGGCTAAGTGGCCAAAAATTTTCCCCGAGGTTTTTACGGCGATGGTCGCCGCGGCCGAAGAGACGGGTAAATTGCCCGAAGCCCTCAAATTAATCGGTGAGCAATTAGAAAAAAGTTATGCCTTGCGTCGCAAAATTATTGGCGCTCTGATTTATCCCTCGGTGATTGTCGTGGCCATCGTCGCGATCGGTATTTTGATGATGATTTTTCTGATCTCGACCTTGTCGGCCACTTTTCGCGAACTTAATGTGCCCTTGCCATTGTCGACGCGTTTGGTGATTGGTTTGTCTGATTTCTTAGTTAATAATATCTTCGTCGTTTTGGCTGGCCTTGTTTTACTTATTATCTTTTTGCTTTGGTGGCCGAAAACGGGGCGGGGTAAGAAGATGATGCCTTGGTTGCTTTTGCATATTCCTTTTGTTAATAAATTAACGCGTCAGGTCAATTCGGCCGTGATTATGCGAACCACTTTCTCTCTGTCTCGGCGGGCGTTAGTCTGACCAAGACGATGGCCATCACCAAGAAGGTGGTGCAAAATTATTATTATCAACAAGTAATGATTGAAGCTCTCGATAAGGTCCAAAAAGGTATTTCTTTGTCAGTTATCTTCTCGGCTCATCAAAATCTTTTCCCGATTTTTGCTAGTGAGATGTCGTCAGTTGGCGAAGAGACAGGTAAATTGCCGGAACTCTTGCTCAAAGGCGCAGTTTTTTTTGAAGATGAAGTTGATCAGGTGACCAAAAATTTGTCGACGGTGATTGAACCCGTCTTGATGATTATTATTGGCTTGGCCGTCGGCTTATTTGCGGTGTCGATGATTGGTCCAATGTATTCGCTCTCTAATGCGATCAAGTGATGCCATGCTAATTTACGAATGCCTACGAATATAACGACTAAGACTAATGGTTTTACTTTGGTTGAGGTTTTGGTGGCCTCGGCGATTTTTGCCGTTTTGGCTCTCGGTATTTATCAAGCGTTTTTGGGGGTGAGCAGTCTTACTCTTAGTGCTAAGGCCAAGGCGGGGGCGATTAGTTTGGCCAATGAGCAAATCGAGATTGCGCGCAATTTACCTTATTCGAGCGTTGGTATTTTGGGTGGCTGGCCAGCGGGATCTTTGCCCTATGAACGCTTGGCCACTACTTCGGGGATGGTTTTTAAGATTACGACGACAGTGCGCAATCTTGACGATTCGTTTGATGGGACGATCAGTGGGGAGCCCAACGATTTAACGCCGGCTGATTATAAATTAGTTGAAGTGACTGTTTCGTGTGGGAGTAGGGTTTGTCGCTATTTTCAACCCTTAACCTTAATCGCCATGATTAGTCCGAAAAATTTAGAAAACAGTTCGGGCAACGGCGCGCTCTTTGTCAAAGTTTTTGATGCTAATGGCCAAGCGGTACCTGATGCCAATGTTAAGGTCACAAATATTAAAGCGACAACGACGATGGTGGTTCAAGATACCACTAATAATGAGGAGATTTTTCAATTGGTCGATACGCCACCGGGCGAATTTGCTTATCGGGTCGAGGTTAGTAAGGCCGGCTATTCATCGGCTCGCACTTATGCTCTTGGTGAAGCTGGTCTCACCAACCCCACTAGCCCCGATGCCACGGTTTTGGCGGGTCAATTAACCTCCCTAAGTTTAATCATTGATCGTTTGAGTAATTTGGCACTAGAGGCAGTTGATAATTATTGCCAACCGGCTGGACCTTTTACTCTCCAACTCCAAGGCGAAAGATTATTAAGTGCGGATCCAGAAATTTTGCGCTATGACGAAAGCCAGACTATCTCCGCGAGTGGCGATTTATGGCTTCCTAATTTAGATTGGGACACTTATCAATTAATCGCTGACGATTCGGTTTGGGCGATCGCTGGCTCTTTTCCTCTTCAATCAGTGCTGGTGCCACCCGGGGCCGACAGTACTGTTAAGTTGGTGCTTAAACCCAAATCGGGTAAGGGTTTATTGGTGGCGGTTAAGGATGGGGCTTCGGGTTTGCCTTTGTCTAATGTTGAAGTCAATTTATCGGGCAATGGTGTTGACCAAACCTTAGTAACGAATCGGGGCTATTTTACCCAAACGGATTGGTCGGCGGGCGGTTTAGAAACTGATGGCAACATTGAAACTCATGCGCCGATCGGGGAACTTAAATTGGTTGAGGTTTTAGGTAATTATCAGCCGGCCGGCTATTTGGTCTCCGGCGTTTTTGATTCGGGCGCGACCACCACCACTTTTTATAATCTTAATTGGCGACCGGTTGATCAAGCTAGTTCGACGGGGGAGACGAGTATTCGTTTCCAATTAGCGACCGGTAATGATCCGGCGACCACGACTTGGGCGTGGTTGGGCCCTGATGGTACGAGCGCGAGTTATTATTCAACCTCTGGTGCGACGATTAGCTCGGTCAATTCACCCGCGCGTTATTTGCGCTATCGAGTTTTCTTATCGACGGCCGATCCGCTCGTGACGCCCAATCTATCTGACATTTCGGTGACTTATAGTTCGGCCTGTTTGCCTTTTGGCCAAATTTATTTTGATGGTCTCACGACGGGTGATTATTTGGTGAGCGCGAATAAGACAGGTTACCAAGAATCATCGGCTCCGGTCGCGGTTAATCAAGACTGGCAAATTTTAGAAATTACTTTAAATCCACAATGAAAATACACGATACGAATCTACGAGTTCAGGCGAATCTGACGAATCAGGCGGGTTTCACGCTAGTAGAAATGCTGGTGGTTGTCGGCCTGGTGGTTCTCGTTGGCTTGGCGATTGCTAATTTTGGTCGGGATATTTTTTACCAAAATTTAGTTTGGTCGCGCGAATTGGTGGCCGAGAGCGAGGCCAAAATTGCCATGCGTCGTTTGATGGCGGAAATTCGCACCGCTGAACCGTCTAATACTGGCACTTACCCGATCGAATTGGCGGATAAAAGTAATTTTATTTTTTATAGCGATATTAATAATGATGGCAAACGTGAACGCTTGCGTTATTTCCTCGATGGCCAAACTTTTAAGCGGGGGGAAATTGCCCCCTCGGGCCAACCCTATGTTTACGATCTTAATGCGGAAGATGTTTCGACACTGGTTAATGATATGGTTAACCCTAACAACCTGATCTTTAGTTATTATGACCGTGATTATGATGGGACGGCGTCGAGTTCTCCCCTGGTTGAGCCGATTGAAATCAAAAATATTCGCTTGGTTAAAGTTGAATTCTTGATTGATGCCAATTCGGCTCAAGCGCCCGTGCCGATTTATTTGTCGAGCCAAGTGATGATGAGAAATTTAAAAGATAATTTATGACCCCCGTCCCCGCCAGACCTTAAGTGAGCCCAAGGTCTGGCGGGTGAGGGGGGTGTAAATAAGCAAATAAGTAAAAAATGACAGAAAAAAACAAAAATGGTGGGTACTTACTCGTTCAAGTTTTGGTCTTTAGCGCGGCCGGTGTTATTATTATTGGTGGTTTGATTGGTTGGGCCGGAACAAGTTTAAAATTATCGCGTTATTTGGCTTCGCGCGAGCAAGCTTTTCAAATTGCCGAAGCGGGAGTGGAGTATTATCGTTGGCATTTAGCCCATGCGCCAACGGATTTTCATGATGGCCAAGGTTCGAGTTCGACCGGACCCTATGTTCATCCTTATCAAGATAAAGATGGGAATACTCTTGGTCAATATTCTTTGGTTATCGCGGAGCCCTTGATTGGTTCGACTCTGGTGGCCATCACTTCGACCGGTGAAGTTTTTGATGGTTCGAACGCTAAGCGAATAGTGGAATCAAAACTCGCCATTCCGTCGCTGGCTAAATACGCGGTAGGGGCTAATGCTAAGATGCGGTTTGGTGAAGGAACCGAAGTTTTTGGTCCGATTCACTCCAACGATGGTGTTCGGTTTGACGGTGTGGCCCATAATTTAATCACGAGCGCGCAGGCCAGTTATGATGATCCTGACTACGATGACCATTATCTCGAGTATGGTGTGCACACTCACGACTCGCCAACTGATCCGTTCCCGCCAATCGCTCCACCTAGTTGCTCGGATGTTTTTATGGCTGGGCGACAATTCCCGGTGCCCGCCGTTGATTTTACCGGCCTCACGGCTGATTTAGCTAATCTCAAGACCGAGGCCAATACCGCTGATGGTCGCTATCTTTCTAATTCTGGCGATCAAGGTTATCATCTGATTCTCAAAACTAATGATACTTTCGATTTGTATAAAGTCACCTCCGTCTCTTCTCCGCCTCGCGGTTGTTCTAGTAGTCAAACTAATTGGGGAACTTGGAGCATCAAAAAAGAATCTTTTATTGCCAATTATCCTTTCCCCGTTAATGGTATTATTTTTGTCGAGGACAATGTTTGGGTTTCGGGGCAAATTAATACGGCGCGCCTAACAATTGCTTCAGGCCGTTTCCCGGAGAGTACTAATACCAATACTAGTATTACGGTGAATAATGATTTGAAATATACCAATTATGACGGTCAGGATGTGATTGGTTTGATTGCTCAAAATAATTTTAATGTTGGGTTAGACAGTGAGGACGATTTACAAATTGACGCGGCTTTGGTGGCGAAAAATGGTCGGGTGGGACGTTTTTACTATGGGAAAGATTGTGGCGATGAGTATAAACGTCATTCTTTAACCTTGTTCGGCATGATTGCGACAAACCAACGTTATGGTTTTGCTTATGTTGATGACACGGGCTATGAATTGCGTAATTTGACCTATGATGGTGGCTTACTTTACGGCCCGCCTCCATCTTTTCCCCTTACTTCTGATCAATATCAAATTATCTCTTGGCGGGAAAAATAATCGCTCGACTTGATTTCGTTTTAAAAACCTCGCCTTAAAATTTTCCAGCGAAAATTTTTTGCTCCTCTCGACCGAGTTGCTCCTCGCTGTGCTCGGAGACCGTGCCAACTCGGTCTGCGAGAGGCTTTTTAAACGAAACAAGTCTCGCTTGGTTGCTACCGCAAGGTTGAACCTTGCGGTTTGAAGTCCAACTTCAAGTGAGCCCGAAGTTGGACTTCGAGCCGAAGTTTTCCTTGTTTTTTCTCACCTTTTTGCTAACTTAATTTTGGAAACTGAACACTAACTTTAACCTCGAAAGGAGGCAGAAATGCTCGAGCCAGAAGAAGAATTTGTGATGCCTCCCGAATGGGGGGTCAAGTGGGATCCTCAACTTCCTTATAATGGTTACAAAACTTGCCCCAGATGCGATTGTCACCTTTTGGAGAAGGCCAGAAGTGACGGCCTTTCTTGGTGTCATTATCTGGTCGGGTTCTCCTCGGTTATTCCCCGCTCAAGTACCCGCAAGGATATTATTGGGATCATGATGCTTAATTGCCCACTATGTTGGTCTACATTCTGGCAACACGCCAATAAGTTGAATTGCGCTCTCGCGAAGGAAGACTGCCCCAATTGGCCCCGTGACGAGAATGGCCGACCGCTCTGACCTATCCGGGTTAGGGCGGTCTTTTGATTTTCAAAAAATATTAATTAAAACTGACATTACCTATCCCCCCTTTTTCTTCCTTTCTTGTTGTTAACAAAATTTCCAATTGGAAATTTTGTTAACGACCGGAGTTAGGATTTAAGAAAAAGTAAGAGAGAAAAGATGGGGAAAAGGTATGAGGTGGGGAAAAAGTAAGAACAGGTTACTCTGTTTGCTCAATTAAATAATGTCAGTTTCTTTGACTTCAAAAAATTTTAAGTGGGGCAAGATATCCAAGGTCTTAGTTTGATCAATAAATTCTTTCGGTAGCGGTGCCGGCCCCAACCAGACACTTTTTTGCATTAATTTAAAACCTAAACCAACTAACTCTGTTCTCAACCAGTGTCGAGCCCTTTCCTTGTTTTTAGGGATATCAAAGGCGATAATCATTTTTCTTTTAGACTTGGGAATTTGGGCTGGGTGGCTATGTTTTCGCCAGTGATAATCTCTTAATTTTTTAACCCCTTCAATTGTTAGTTTCCACAAACTCTCTTCATTATTTATAATTAAGCCGTTTTTCTTCAATCTAGACAAGGTGACGCGCAAGACTCTTTCTTGGTTTGCCATTTTCTTTCTCTCAGCTATCTTGGCCTGGAGTTTATCTTCAAGGAAGAGATCCCCCAACATCCGCGATCTAAGATCTCGATAATTTCCAGGATGGTTAGAGAGAAAAAAGATGATTTCGTCGCCAAGGCTCATATTTATATTTACCTCTCCATGTTAACATAATTTCCAATTGGGAGAAATGTTAACAAGTTTTCTGTTTCTTTTGTTTTTGGTTTATAATACCCAAATATGGCTAATAAAATAATTGTGGGGAATTGGAAGATGAACCCAGTGACCCTGAAGGAGACAAAGCAGACTTTTGGGGCGATTAAAAAGATTGTGGGCCGAGCCCGTCGGACGAAAGTCTTAATTTGCGCGCCAGCGATTTATTTATCAGAACTCAAAAAATTAACCTTGGGGAGCAATAAGCTCGAATTAGGCGCGCAAGATTGTCATTTTCAAGATCAAGGCGCGCAAACGGGCGGGACTTCGGCTTATATGATTCGTGATTTGGGCATTAAAACCACGATTATTGGTCATTCGGAACGGCGGGCAAGTGGCGATACGGACGAGATTATCAGCCAAAAAATTAAGACGGCACTAACGGCCGGCTTACGGGTGATTTTGTGTATTGGCGAAGCGGTGCGCGACCATCATGGCGAGTATTTGGCTGTTTTGCAGACTCAACTCGAAAAAGACTTGGCTGATTTTCCGACGCGTCAAGCCGACAAACTGATGATTGCTTACGAACCGGTTTGGGCGATTGGTAAGAAGGCGACCGGGGTGGAAACGCCCGAAGGCTTTTTGCATAACAAAATTTTTATCCGTAAAATTGCTAGTCGAATTATTGGCAAGAAAAAGGCCTTGGCCTTACCGGTGCTTTATGGTGGTTCGGCGAGCGCACTCAACGCTGGCGATTTTCTGGTCGCCGGTCAAGCCGACGGCTTGTTGGTGGGTCGTGATTCGCTTAACCCGAAAAACTTTGCCGAAATTATCAAAATTGCCGAAAAAGCCAAATAATCGCGATGAAAATAATCACGGAACTCAAAAAGAAAGATTTATTAGGCAAAAAAGTGCTAGTGCGTGTCGATTTTAATGTGCCGATTAAAAATGGTCGGATTATAGATGATTTTCGGATCCAGCAAAGTTTACCGACGATTAAATACCTGCTCAAAAATGGGGCTAAGGTGATTTTGATGAGCCATTTGGGGAGCGATGGTTCGGCTAGTTTAACGCCGGTTGCTCGTTATCTTAAAAAAAATCTCGCTCAATCGGTTGAGTTGCTGGGGAATTTGCGGAGCGATCTTGGTGAACAAGAAAATGATTCGGAATTTGCCAAACAATTAGCCAGTCGCGCCGACCTCTATGTTAATGACGCCTTCTCGGTTTCGCATCGGGCGCACGCTTCAGTGGTTGGGGTGCCAAAATACTTGCCTAGTTATATCGGCCTGTTATTTGCTAAAGAATTTCAAAATTTGAGTTTAGCGCTTAAGCCTAAGGGCAAAATGGTAGTTATTTTGGGTGGATTGAAATTCCAAACCAAAATTCCTTTGATTAAAAAATTCTTAAAAACGGCGGATCAGATTTTTATCGGCGGGGCTTTGGCCAATTCGTTTATGAAGGCACTGGGTTGCGATATCGGCGCTTCAATTGCTGACGGAGACGTCGATTATATTAAACCGTTTTTGAAAAATAAAAAAATCTTATTACCAGTTGACGTGATCAAAAACCAAAAAAATCAAATCGTCGACATCGGCCCAGAAGCGCTTAAACAAATTGAACAAATGATAAAGGGCGCGAAACTCATTGTTTGGAATGGTCCCATGGGTTGGTTTGAAACAGGAGCAAAAAAAGGAACGCTCGAAACGGCCAGAATTATCGCTCGGGCGAAAGGGAAATCAATTGTCGGTGGTGGCGATACTCTTTCGGCGATTGAAGAATTAAAATTACTGAAAAATTTTACTTTTGTCTCGACGGCTGGTGGTGCCATGCTTGATTTCTTGGCGACGGGCACTTTGCCTGGGATTAAGGCGTTGAAATAAGATTAGCAAAAATAATAATGGCCACCTTGCGAATTTATCCTCGCTTGGTGGCCATTTGAGCCTGGGCAGATCTCCCATTCCCCGCCGTGGGGCCCCCTAATCCGGGGTTGGTTTTCTCTCGGGTTGGGAGTTTTCTTGAGATCTACCCTCGATAAGCTGGGGCTCCGTCAAGTTCCACGGACTAAACCTCCGAGGCCGACCGAGTCTCTCACTCGGCTCGGCGTTAGACAGAAAAACCAGCTTGTCCAATAATAAGCTTAATTTATTTTAGAAAAATTGTCAACTAGCCAGCTCTTTTTTGATTGCAGTTTGAGTTTTTTCGAAATCCGTTTTGGTTTCACTGCCTTGGCCTTGCCAATGTTTGAAACCATCGTTTTCGAAGCGGGGAATGAGGTGAAAATGGGCGTGGAAGATGAGTTGACCAGCTTGGGCCTCGTTATTCATCCCCAGATTTAAACCATCAGCTTTGATGCCAGCCTTGACCGCTTGGCCGACTTTTTGCAAGACGGGGCCAAGTTTGGTTAAGGTCTCCGTTGGGAGATCGAAAAGATTGTGCGCGTGAATTTTGGGAATCAAAAGAGTGTGACCCAAATTAATCGGGTTGATATCAAGAAAAGCGAGGAAGTCGTCATCCTCGTAAATTTGGTAAGCCGGAATCTCGCCAGCGACAATTTTGCAAAATAAACAATTTGGGTCCATCGGTTTGTATGATAGTATAGCGTATATGGTGAAAAACTGGAAATTACGAAAGGCGATTAGTAAAAAAGCCGAAGCTGAATTAAGTGATTATCCCGAATTAGTTCGGAAATTGCTTTTTTATCGTGGGATTAAAACTAAAGCCGAAGCCGAAAAATATCTTCAGCCTGATTACGAGCGCGATTTACTTGATCCCTTTTTAATGAAGGATATGGCCAAGGCGGTGGATCGTTTGTTCTTAGCCCTAGAACGAAAGGAGAAAATAATTATTTTTGGTGACTATGACGCTGATGGGGTACCCGGTTCGGCGATGTTGGCGCTCTTTTTTCATAAAATTGGCTATCATAATTTCGAAGTTTTTATTCCTGATCGAAATAACGAGGCCTACGGTTTGAGTCCGGAGAAGATTGAGGATTTTACCAAGCAAGGGGTCAAGTTAATTATTACGATCGATTGTGGCATTACCGATGTGACCGAAGTAAAATTAGCCAACAAAAAGGGGATTGATGTTGTTATCACTGATCATCATTTGGCACCGGCCGAACTCCCGTCGGCTTACGCGATTGTTGATGCCAAACAGCTTGACGATCATTATCCTGAAAAAATGTTAGCGGGTTCGGGGGTGATGTATAAATTTATCTGTGCGTTGTTATTGAAAAATCGTTTTAATATCCCGACCGGTTGGGAGAAGTGGTTACTTGATTTAGTGGTAATTGCTACGGTCAGCGATATGGTGCCCCTGACGGGCGAGAATCGCTTACTCGCTTATTATGGTCTCAAAGTTTTGCGCCAAACCAAGCGTTTGGGTTTGCTGGCGCTCTTAAACATTATCAAAACGAGACCGGCCAATGTCACCGAAGACGATATTAGTTTTATGCTTGGTCCGCGGATTAACTCGGCCAGTCGAATGTCGCACGCGTCCCAAGCCTATTATTTACTCACCACTTATGATGAAGTGGAAGCGGTGACGATTGCGAAACATTTAGAAGATAAAAATAAAGCCCGCCGGGAAGCGGTGGAGGTAGTGATTAAGGGGGTGGCGGAACAAATTGGTGATTTACCAATTGAAGAATTACCTCCAATTGTTGTGGCTGGTTCGCCCGATTGGGGTCTGGGGATGTTGGGTCTTACTAGTTCGCGCTTGGTAGAGAAATATGGCCGACCCGTTTGGCTTTGGAGTCAGAATGCTAACAGCGTGATTAAGGGCTCGGGTCGCTCGGATGGCTCGATAAATTTGGTGGAAGTAATGCGTTGGGCGGACGATAGCGTGCCTGGGAGTAAATTCTTTTTAGATTTGGGTGGTCATGCCATGGCGGCCGGCTTTTCGCTGGCGCCCGAAAAAGTTTCAGAATTGGCCCCGCGTTTAATCTCGGCTTACAAAAAAACCAAGAAAGAAGCGGTTGAAACGGAATTATTGGTTGATGAGGAATTAACTCTTGATCAATTAACTTGGGACACTTACCAATTGATTGAACCGCTGGCACCGTTCGGGGTGGATAATCCCAAACCAGTTTTTTGGTTAAAAGATCTTGAGGTTGACGAAGTAAAATATTTTGGCAATGGGGGTTTACATTTAGAATTAACTTTCAAAAAACCTGACGGCAAACGGATCCCGGCCATCGGTTTTTTTGCCTCGCCAGTGCCCGATGACCCTACCCATATTTTTGGCGATCTCAAACTAGCGAAAAGGGAGCGTCTTGATCTCTTAGCCACTCTCGAAAAATCAATGTTCAAAAATTACCCCGAACTCCGCTTGCGGATTGTAGATTTAAAACCGACTAGCGTAATTTAAAACGCGAGTTATAATAAACCTATGGAAAAAGTCATAATGTATACCGACGGGGGCGCGCGGGGGAATCCCGGGCCGGCGGGGGCGGGGGTGTTTATTTATAACGATAAGGGCGAAATTATTCGCAAAGCCCATCTCTTCTTGGGTCAGATGACGAATAATGAGGCTGAGTATCAAGCGGTGTTATTGGGTTTGGATACTTTGAAAAAAGTTTTTGGCAAAGACAAGACTCGCAATCTGGATGTTGAAATAAGAATGGATAGTGAATTGGTTGGTAAACAATTACGTCATGAGTATCAAGTTAAAGAGGCGAAAATGGTGCCGTTATTTATGAAAATCCACAATTTGCGCGTGGCCGATTTTCCCCATATTTCTATCACCTTTATCCCGCGCGAAAAAAATACTGAAGCTGATCAATTGGCTAATCAAGCGATGGACGAAGGCGAGCGCGAGCAGAAAGGGTTGTTTTAAAACAAGAAAAGGAGCGAGTTCTCGTTCGAGATACCATCGCCCTAAGATTCCCGTTTCGGGGTGACTGCCCTTGCGGCTAAACCAGCCATGGGTCTTTCGGTTTGTCACCACCCCCTGTTTATCAGGACTTGTCCACGGGAATTTTTTTTAGTATAGCGTAAAAACATTTTTGGTCAATGCGAAGATTAAGAAAAATTATAATATTATTAATTGTCGGTTTTTTGTTGGGGATTTTTCTGGCGGGGCTGGATGATTTGGGTGGGGCGGTTCGGGTTTTGTTTTTAGTTTTAGCTTTAGCTTTTGGCCTTTTGTTTTTTCTTTATCAACGAAGCCGAATTTTTGGCGTTCTGGTTTTAATTTTTCTCGGGGTGACTTTGGGTTTATTTCGATACTCACTTTTTTCTGTCGGCGGAATTGATAATTTTAGCTCAACCAAACAGACCGTGGTTGGTTTAATTGTGGCCGATCCTGATCGACGAGACAAAAGCACCAGACTTATTGTTGAGCTTAACCCTTCGACTACGCTCAGGGTCACCACAAGGGTTCTTGTGGTGACTGACAACTTTATCGATTACCATTATGGCGATCAAATCGAACTAACGGGCAAATTGCAACCACCCGAAAATTTTTTGACCCAGCCTTCGTCCCAGACTTCAGCGAGGCAAAGCCGACCAATAGTTTTTGACTATCGAAATTATTTGCTGGTTCGAGGCATTGGTGAAATCAGTTATTATCCTAAAATAAAAATCCTAGCACGTGGTGAGGGGAGCGCGCTCAAAGCAGGTTTGTTTAAACTGAAAAATAGATTTCTCACTAATCTTCGCCAAGTTTTGCCCGAACCAGCCTCTACTCTGGCAGGCGGGTTAATTTTGGGCGACAAGGGCGGTTTGGGTCCAAAAACCGAGGAGGAATTTCGTCAGGCGGGGATGTCGCATATTATTGTTTTGTCAGGCTACAACATTATCATTGTGGCCGAAAATGTTTTGAAACTTTTTTCTTGGTTTTCACCCTTTTGGTCGTGGTTGCTTGGTCTTGGTTCAATTTTTTTGTTTGTGTGGATGACGGGAGGCGAGGCCGCGGCCGTGCGCTCGGCGGTGATGGCGGGCTTAGCGCTAATCGCTCGACGGTTCGGTCGGACTTATGAAGCAGGGGTGGCGCTGGTGTTGGCCGGTTTCTTAATGGTTTTGTGGAACCCGCGTTTGCTGGCGTTTGATCTCGGTTTCCAACTTTCGTTTTTGGCCACCTTGGGGCTAATTTATTTATCGCCAATTGTTGAAAAGGGAATTGATAAAATATCAAGGGGAACCCTTGATACAAAATTAAAATGGCTGAAGGAGATCATCGCCACCACTACCGGCGCGCAAATTGCTGTCTACCCATGGCTCTTGTGGCGGGCCGGCAACGCTTCGTTGGTTGGTTTCATTTCTAATATCTTCGCCTTACCCGCGGTGCCCTTCGCGATGTTTGCCAGTTTTGTCACTGGCATCACCGGTTTCACCTCTCATTTCCTCTCGCTTCTCGTTAGCTATCCCACTTATTTCTTACTCGAGTATATCCTCCAAATCGCCCATTGGTTCGCTGGTTTGGTATAATCGTTGAAATGAAATATCGTTGGTTTTTTATTTTTTTACTTTTGATTTTTACGACAACTGTGTGGTTGGCGATTTGGTGGGAAACGCCGAGTCAATATCTCACGGTTAATTTTCTTGATGTCGGGCAGGGCGACGCGATTTTAATTACTGCGCCCAATCGCAAACAGGTTTTGATTGATGGTGGGCCGAACCAAACGGTCGTTCGCGAGCTGGGTCAGGTGATGCCATTTTTTGATCACTCGATTGATTTGGTAATGGCGTCGCACCCCGACCAAGACCATATTGGCGGTTTGCCCGAAGTTTTCAATCGTTATCAAGTTGCCGGTTTCATTGAGCCCAAATTTCCAGCCAAAACTAGCGTTTACCAAAATTTACAAGAAAAAATTAAAGAAGAAGAGTCGACCCACTTAATTGCTCAAGTCGGCACAAAAATAATTTTGGGTCGTGATGTTTCTTTAGAAATTCTCTCGGCTAAACCCTGGCAATTAGGACCGCGAGGGGGACAGCCAGACACAAACAATAGTTCCATCGTCGCTCGACTCACTTATGCTTCAACCACCTTTCTTTTCACAGGTGATCTGCCAACTAAGGCTAGCGATCAGCTCGCTTGGGCTCAAGCGAGCAAAATTAAAGCGGATGTTTTAAAAGTAAGTCACCATGGCGCTAAATCTTCTAATTCATTTTTGTTTTTGAAAACGGTTAAGCCAGAATACGCCGTTATTTCGGTTGGCGTCGATAATCGTTATGGTCACCCCAGCGTCGAAACTTTGGCTTGGCTCGAAACGGTCGGTGCCGAAATTCTTCAAACCAAAGACCTCGGCACCATTACCCTAAAATCCGACGGGCAAACGGTGGGATTTTAAACACTCAAGATTTGTGATAATCTAAAAATAGGAGACACAACTTATTCAAGCCATTGTTTTTATGTAAATTTAGTGCTAGTAATTAAAATAGAGTTCTTGGTGAGTGCAACTTATGGAACGGGAGGGAGGTGTTTTGCGTGAAGATTGCGGATGTTACGGAATTGTCAGGGCCTCAGGCTAAGAGCCTTCTGGTTGCCATCCTTGGGTTTCAGGAGGAGGCCAACAAGAGTATGGCTGGCCACCCTGCTGACCCCGTGGTGTCGGAGGAGATTAGCCCGTTGGCCTTTGACCCCGATGGGAGGAAAGCTCGCAGGGTCCGGGTGCGGGGAGACACAGGGGCTCTCACTGATTCCGTGTGGAAAGTGCGAGCCAAAGAGCGGTTTTTCCAGCAAGTTGAGGACTTGCTGGCTCAAGCTCCGGTTGTGGACGACACCTCTTTTTGAGTCCCGAAGTCCCGCGAGGCACGTGCGCCTCGCGGGACTAGATTTGTTTTATTTCGTTTTAACTAATAGATTTTTGCCACCTTTGAGGCATTGAGTGCAAATTTTGATCCGGGTGCCGTCGGCAGTTTTGGCCCATTGCAAATTCGGCTGTTTGCGTTGAACAGGAATGCGATTATATTTGGTGGCGCGAACCCGATTGGAGTAACCGCCAACCATGATTGAGCCTTTGTTGCAAATTGGGCAAGTTTTCATTACCCTTGATACTAACATAAACTCATTTTTTCGCAAGCTAATCGGTGGTTTACCCTAGATCCAAGATGCTAAATACGCTATACTATAGTTCTTATGACTATTACCTCAATTAGTTTTATTTTCTCCTTGGCCATTTTGGTTGTCTCGGTCATGGTTCACGAGCTTGCTCACGGCTGGCTGGCTTATATTTTGGGCGATCCGACGGCCAAATTAGCCGGTCGCCTGACGCTTAATCCGATTCCCCATATCGATCCAATTGGGTCAATTATAGTGCCGTTGGTTTTGTCACTTCTACCCGGGGGGATTGTCTTCGGTTGGGCCAAGCCGGTACCTTATAACCCTTATAATTTGAAGGTTAAAAACGGCCCGGCCTATGTGGCGCTGGCCGGGCCGGCCTCCAACTTCATTATCGCCATTATTTTTAGCCTACTTATTCGTTCAGGCTTGGGCGTGAGTTTACTGGGCGCGCCAGCTTTGCCCATTCTTTCGACCATTGTTTTAATCAACATTATGTTGGGCTTGTTTAACCTCATCCCCATCCCGCCCCTTGATGGCTCAACTATCCTATTTTCCTTTTTCCCGCCTCGTTCCAAATTTATTGAGATTTTTGCTCGTTATCAATTCGTCATTATTCTGGCCATCATCTTCGGCGCCGGTTTTATTATTAATGGCCTCCTGACGGTTATTTTTCACCTTTTGACCGGGCTCTAAAATTTTTCTTGATAAAATCTATAGGAAAGTGGTATAATACAAAAGTATGAAAAATATTGCTCAATTTAGAATTATCCAAGAAGACGGTTATTATACGGCCAAAGGTATGGATTTGCCGATTGTAACGCAAGCTAAAAATTGGGACGAATTGATGACAAATATTAAGGAGGCGGTTGACCTGACTCTCGAGGGAGAAGATCTCGCTGATTTTGGTTTTGCCCGTCAGCCCTCGCTCTTAATGAGTTTTGAATTACCGACGGTTTGTCATGCCTAATAAGCTAAGGGTTTTATCAAACAAGGATATTGTTAAAATTCTCGCTGTTTTTAGTTTCAACTTTTACTCGCAAAGAGGTAGCCATATTAAGTTAAGAAGGACAATAAATGGCCATCATCAAGTTTTAACCGTTCCGGCGCATAAAGAATTGACCAAGGGTACAATCAAGGCAATTTACGAGCAAGCTTCGAATTATATTCCTGAGGAAGAATTAGATAAGCATTTTTATACCAAATAGGTTGCTTTTTTAAACCATTTATATTAAAGTAGTGCTTGTCCCGCTTGTTTACGGGTTGGGTTTATTTTATGCCAACAATCAATCAATTAATTCGCAAGCCAAGAAAAAGTGTTAAGCGTAAGGCGACCACGGTGGCTTTGGCGCGCGGTTTCAATACTTTGAAGAATCGACCGATTTTTTACCCCTCACCTTTTAAACGGGGCGTCTGTTTGCAGGTCAAAACTACTACCCCGAAAAAGCCAAACTCCGCTTTGCGTAAGATTGCCCGGGTGCGTTTGACCAATGGGATGGAAGTGACGGCTTATATCCCGGGTATGGGTCACAATTTGCAAGAGCACAGCGTGGTGGTGATTCGGGGTGGTCGGGTTAAGGACTTGCCGGGTGTTCGTTACCATATTGTCCGCGGTGTCTTAGATACGGCCGGAGTGGAGAAACGTCGACAAGGTCGCAGTCTTTACGGTAACAAGAAACCCAAGAAGTAGTATTTAGGGATTAGTATGTAGTATATAGGGAATAAACAAAAATATGCGACGACCAACTAAAAAAACCGAACGCTTAAGCCCTGATCATGAGTATCAGTCGCTTAAGGTTGAAAAATTGATCAATTATGTGATGGAGCGAGGCAAGAAGAATGTCGCGCGCGCTTTGGTCTACGGTGCGTTTGCCAAAATCAAGGAGAAGACCAAAGAAGAGCCGTTAGAAGTTTTCGAAACGGCGATTCGTAATGTCGCGCCTCAAGTCGAAGTTCGTTCTCGTCGCGTTGGTGGGGCCAATTATCAAGTGCCTCACGAGGTCCGACCGGAACGTAAGCAGGCCTTAACCTTTCGTTGGATTATCGAGGCGGCCAAGAGTAAAAAAGGTAAGGGGATGGCTGATAAATTGGCCGATGAAATTATGGCGGCGGCTAAGAACGAGGGCGAGGCTGTTAAGAAGCGCGAGAATGTTCACAAAATGGCCGAAGCCAACCGCGCTTTTGCTCATTTTGCTTTAAAGCGAAAAAAATAATTTAAGAGTTTATGCGGGATTATCCATTAGAAAAGGTTCGTAATATTGGAATTATCGCTCACATCGATGCCGGCAAAACGACGGTCTCGGAGCGGGTTCTTTTTTATACCGGTATTTCCCACAAAATCGGGGAGGTCCATGAGGGCGAAGCGACAATGGACTGGATGGATCAAGAGCGCGAGCGCGGGATTACGATTTGTTCGGCGGCGACCACCGCTTTTTGGACGCCAACTTGCGACGTTGGCCAGGCCGATCGTAAACATCGTTTGAATATTATTGATACCCCGGGGCACATCGACTTTACCGTTGAGGTTAAGCGTTCTTTGCGCGTGCTCGATGGTGCGGTCGTTATTTTTGATGGGGTGGCGGGGGTAGAACCGCAATCCGAGACCAATTGGCGTTATGCCGATGAGGCCAAGGTGCCCCGTCTTTGCTTTGTTAATAAACTTGACCGGATGGGGGCCTCGTTTGACCATTCTTTTAAAACTATTTTGGATCGTTTGTCGAAGAAGGCGGTGCGAATTCAATTGCCCATCGGCGTTGATTCGGAACACGAAGGGGTGATTGATTTGCTCAAAATGAAGGGCTACCTCTTCGAGGGAGACAAGGGCAAGGATCTTAAAGAAATTGAAATTCCTGAGAAATATCTTGAGGATGCCAAAAGTGCTCGCGCTGAATTGGTGGAGAGAATTGCTGAGCACGATGAACAATTAACGACGGATTTCTTAGAGGGCAAAGAAATTTCGATTGAGGATTTGAAGAGGGTCTTGAGGAAAGCCACGATTGCCAATGAAATTTTCCCAGTTTTGTGTGGTTCAGCCCTGAAGAACAAAGGGGTGCAATTAATGCTTGATGCCGTGGTTGATTATTTGCCTAGCCCCTTGGATATGCCGGGGATTAAAGGCACGAATCCCACGACAGGCGATGAGGAGACTCGCCAGACGTCTGACGACGAAGCCTTCTCGGCGCTAGCCTTCAAACTCCAAGCCGATCCGTTTGTGGGTCAATTAACCTTCTTCCGAGTTTACTCTGGCATGCTCAAGTCTGGTTCTTATGTTTATAACCCGATCAATGAAGAAAGGGAACGCGTGGGTCGAATTGTTCGTTTGCACGCTAACCATCGCGAAGAGGTGGAAGAGGTTTACGCGGGGGAAATTGCCGCGATTGTCGGTTTGAAAAATACGAAGACTGGTCATACCTTGTGTGATGAGAATAAGCCGATTATTTTGGAAGGGATTATTTCGCCGGAACCGGTTATCGAAATGCGGATTGAACCTAAGACCAAAGCCGACCAAGAGAAGATGGGCCTTGCCATGAAGAAATTGTCAGACGAAGACCCCACCTTCCGGATCAAAACTGATCCCGAAACCATGGAGACGATTATTGCGGGCATGGGCGAGTTGCACTTGGAGGTGTTGGTGGAACGAATGAAGCGCGAATTCAACGTGGAGGCGAATACTGGCAAACCGCAAGTGGCTTATAAAGAGACGATTACGGGCGAAGCGGAAGCGGAGGGCAAATACATTAAGCAATCCGGTGGTCGTGGTCAATATGGCCATGTTCGTTTGCGCATTAAGCCTTTGCCGAAAGAGGTGGAGACGGATAAAAAAATTGCTAAGAATATCAAACGCGAAGCGAATTTCGAATTTATCAATAACATTAAGGGGGGAGTTGTGCCGGCGGAATATATTCCGGCGATTGAGAAAGGGGTGCGCGAAGGTTTATCGCGCGGTGTTTTGGCTGGCTTCGAAATGGTGGATGTGTCGGTGGAGCTTTATGATGGTTCTTATCACGAAGTGGACTCGTCGGAAATGGCCTTCAAAATGGCTGGCTCGATGGCCATTCAAGATGCGACTCGACGCGCCAAGCCTGTTTTGCTCGAACCGATTATGAAAGTCGAAGTGACTACGCCTGAGAAATTTATGGGCGATGTCACCGGCCACCTGTCGTCCAAACGTGGCCAAATCGAATCAATGGTTGATCGCAATGAAATCAAGGTGATTACCGCCAAAGTTCCGCTCTCTGAAATGTTTGGTTATATGACCACCCTCCGCTCGATGACCGAAGGTCGGGCTAACTTCACGATGGAATTTCTCGAATACGCCATCATCCCCACCAGTGTGGCCCAGACGATTATCGAATCAAGGAAATAACGTCGAATTGTGGGCGAGAGTGACAAATAATTAAAGCTGTACTATAACCAAAAAGGAGTAAAAAGGTGTTGTTTGAATTGTCGAAAGAGGGTGTTTGGCCGACCATCGGGTGATGGTCTGAAAGGAAGGAGAAGGATAATGAATTACCCCGTGGTTTCCTTGATTGTGTTCGGGGCGGAGTTGCCCTTGGGGCAGTTGATCGTGGCGGAATTGCTTGGACAGCATCGCGCGGTCTGGGCGATTGTGAGGGGGGATAAAGGGTTAGTCCAGGATCTTTTTAACACCTGGCTGACCGGGCTTCATTGCGACGGCCAACTGGAGGTCAGCCAATGGGAGCCAGGGGAATCCAATCCGACGGTGAAGACGATCGCTGATTGGGACCCGGGCTGGTCGAGAGATTGTCTTGGTCGCCGGACGGGTTTCGACGCGTTGGTGTTTGTCCAGCCACGGTCGGTGGCTAGCGTCGACCAGGAGGAGTGTCTCGTCTGTGACTGGACGCGTTCCCGACTCGCCGAAGGGGCGATCATTGTCCTATTAAGTGACGCGGGGGACGATAACCCCACGAAGTTGAGGTGGGTGCTCCGGTGTTTAGGGCTCAAACCCTCGCCGAGCCGGCCGTTGGCTTTGGTGGGGGAGTAGAGGGGTGTCATAAGTTCGTACCGGCCGGTTTCGCGAAAGCGAAACCGGCCGATTGTTGTTTGCCCTGAACGAAGCTGAAGGGTTTGACTTATTTCGGGGTTTTGTGTAAGATTATTGTTGCGTCTTAGCGCAAACTTTTTGTTATTAAATTATTATTAATTAGCTAATTTTTAAGTAAACTATGGCAGATAAATTTGATCGTTCCAAGCCACACGTTAACGTGGGCACCATTGGTCACGTTGACCACGGCAAGACCACTTTGACGGCAGCGATTACTCACACCCTTGATATGGCTAAAGATCAGGGCTATACCGCGCGGGTTGAAGCGGTTGATAAAATTGATAACGCGCCCGAAGAAAAGGCGCGAGGGATCACTATTGCCCTTCATCACTCCGAGTATAGCACCCCAAAGCGTCACTACGCGCACATCGATGCGCCCGGTCACGCCGACTATATCAAAAATATGATTACTGGGGCTGCCCAGATGGACGGGGCCGTGATTGTGGTGGCCGCGACTGACGGTTTGATGCCTCAAACGCGTGAGCATATTCTTTTGGCTCGCCAAGTTGGTGTGCCGAAAATTATCGTCTTCATCAATAAGGTAGACATGATTCCTGATAGCGACAAAGAATTAATTGATATGGTTGAGGAAGAAGTGCGCGAACTTTTGACCAAACAAGGTTTTGACGGCGCCAATACCCCAGTTATCCGTGGCTCCGCCCTTAAAGCTCTTGACGCTAAATCGCTTGATGACGAGTGGGCCAAGAAGATTATGGAGCTCGTGACGGCTATGGATGAATATATTCCTGATCCAGTTCGTGAGGTAGAAAAGCCATTCTTGATGCCAATCGAAGACATCTTCTCAATTGAAGGTCGCGGGACGGTCGTTACCGGCCGAATCGAACGCGGTAAAGTCAAGGTGGGTGAAGAAATCGAAATTGTTGGCCTTAAACCGACGATCAAAACCACCATTACTGGTATCGAGATGTTCAACAAACAGCTTGATGAGGGGATGGCGGGCGACAACGCTGGTATTCTCTTGCGCGGTTTGAAGAAGGAGGATGTGACTCGGGGCCAAGTTTTGGCCAAACCAGGTTCGATTACGCCTCATACCGAATTTACCGCCGAAGTTTATGTTTTGACCAAGGAGGAAGGCGGTCGCCATACCCCGTTCTTTGCTGGTTACAAGCCCCAATTCTATATTCGCACCACTGACGTAACGGGTGAGGTGATTTTGCCAGAGGATGTTAAAATGGTGATGCCCGGTGATACTGTTAATGTTAATGTCAAATTAATCGCTCCGGTCGCTTTGGAAGAAAAGCATCGTTTCGCTATCCGCGAGGGTGGCAAGACCGTCGGGGCTGGGGTGGTCACTAAGATCACGGCCTAAGTCTCAGCTAATCAAATCAGATTCGCTCATTAAAAAAATATGGAAACGGAAACAAAAGCTAAACCCAAAAAGACCACCAAACCTCGAGCTAAGAAGGAGGAGGCGAAAGAAGTCGCTAAGTTGCGAATTCGCATTTCAGCCTACGAGCACAAGGTCTTGGATGCCAGCGTTAAGCAGATTGTGGATACCGCGGCTCGTTATGATGGTCAGATTGAGGGGCCAATTCCGTTGCCGACCGAAATCAAGAAATATACGGTCAACCGCAGTTCTTTTATCGATAAGAATTCGCGAGAGCAATTTGAGATGCGTGTTCACAAACGCCTAATTGATATCTCCAACCCTTCGCCCAAATTGATTGAGAGCCTCACGAATATCAATTTGCCAAGTGGGGTGAATATCGATGTAAAAATGCTTTAGAGTTAACAAACAACAAAAAAGTAGAAGCAAACTCCCGCCGAGCTAAGCTCGGCGGGAGTTTGCGTTTGAGCTTTAGAGATGTATAATCAGGGGGATGTTTAAAGATTTCTCTTCGGCCATCTTGATTGTCTTGATTCTCGTGGTGGGCGGGTTGGCTTATTTATTATCACCCAATCGGCTTAATAGCTCGAACTCGAATCTGGCGAATGTTAACATGGCCGTCAGCTCTGAATTTTCTAGCACCTCGACGATGGCTCAAACTGGGTCCTCAACTCCAAGATAATTGACTTTAAACGGTATTCTGTTAATATAAATCAAAGCTCAAACGAGCTATTATTTTTACCTTTATGAAATTTATTCTTGGCCAAAAGGAGAAAATGACTCAACTTTTTGACGAGTCGGGCAAGGTTGTCCCGGGGACGGTTATTTCGGCTGGGCCAATCTATGTGCTTGAGGCGAAGAAGACGGGAAAGGAAGGTAAGTATGACTCACTAGTGGTTGGTTATAATAATCGCCGACTCTCTAATTTAAATAAACCTCAGCGTGGTTTAGTTAAAAAGGCTTTGGCTGAGCGCGAGCAGGGCTTCGCTTTCATCCGAGAATTTAATAATAAAACTAGTGCTTTGCCAGAAACCGGCGTGGGTGAGATGATTGATGTCTCGACTTTTGCCGAGGGGGATGAAGTTATCGTTAGCTCCATTTCTAAGGGTAAGGGCTTTCAAGGGGTGGTTAAGCGTCACGGCTTCAAAGGTGGTCGTCGCAGTCACGGTCAGAAACACTCTGAACGCGAGCCGGGCTCGATTGGGGCTGGTGGTAAGCAACGGGTCTTCCCCGGGATGCGAATGGCTGGTCGGATGGGTGGCGAGCGAATCACCATTAAGAATGTGGTTGTGGCCCGAGTTGATAAAGAAAATAATCAATTATTTATTCGGGGCGCCGTGCCTGGTCGCAAAGGAACGCTAGTAGAGATAATCAGCAAGTAAGCAGGTAAGTTTAAAAACATGATTGAAGCCAAAATCTACAATTCAGAGGGGAAAGAAGCCGGCCAGACTAATTTGCCAGAAGCGATTTTTGGCGTGAAGTGGAATGATGACCTGGTCTATCAGGTGGCGGTAGCGCTCCAAGCGAATGCTCGCCGAGTGACGGCTGACACCAAGGATCGAGCCCAAGTGAGTGGTGGTGGCAAGAAACCTTATCGTCAGAAGGGGACCGGTCGTGCCCGTCATGGTTCCTCGCGTTCCCCGATTTGGGTGGGGGGTGGTGTCACCCATGGCCCGAGAGCCGAGAAAAATTATAGCCAAAAGGTTAATAAGAAAATGCGCGCCAAGGCTTTTTTGACGGTTTTGTCTCGCAAGCTCAAAGAGGGCGAAATAATTTTTGTTCAAGATTTACCCTTGACCGAAGCTAAAACTAAGCAGGCCCAAATTTATCTTAATAATTTGGCCAAGGCTGGTTTTGCCAAGATTAATTACAAGAAGGGTAAGCGCGCCCTTGTAACTTGGCCCCAAGACGATCAGTCGGCCAAACGGAGTTTTAGTAATATTCCTAGCGCTCAAGTCGCGGATCTCCACAATTTAAATATTTTAGATTTGTTGAATTATAAATATCTGGTCATTACTAAACCAGGCGAGAGCTTAACGGTTTTGAAATCTCGCGCTCAAGAAAAATAGTTCGACTCGCTACTTCGATAAACTCAGTATAAATCACCATAAATAATCATGTCAAAAATCGGTAAACAATTAAATAACACTTTGGTCTTGCGTTCACCTCGCATTACTGAAAAATCGACGGCCCTTAGTGAGCGTGGAGCTTATGTTTTTGTCGTCGATGGTGGGGCAACGAAGGGGACGATTAAGGAGTCTTTTGTGGCCAAATACAAAGTGACGCTGGTTAAAATCAATATTGTTAATTTGCCCTCGAAAAAAACTTTCAAACGCGGGATTCGTGGGAGCCGGCCGGGGGTTAAGAAAGCGGTTGTTTATTTAAAGGCGGGTGACAAAATAGAAATAGTTTAATGCGATGCCAATTTACGAATACATGCGAATCTACGAATAAAAAAATAAAAATATGAAGAAATACCAACCAACAACCCCATCGCGTCGCCAATTAGTTTCGATTGATTATCGAAAGCATTTGACGACGAGCGAACCTCATAAACCTCTAACGGTGGGCGGTAAGCGCCATGTCGGTCGTAATAGCGACGGGCGAATTACGGTTCGTCATAAAGGCGGTGGCCACAAGCGACTTTATCGCGAGATCGATTTTTCTTATAACAAAATTGACATTCCCGCTAAGGTAGAGACAGTGGAGTATGACCCCAACCGCTCCGGCTTCATCGCCCTAGTTTGCTATCGCGATGGCGAACGCCGTTACCATCTTTTACCTAAGGCGATTAAAGTGGGTGGGATAATTTTGACGGCCGAAACCGCCGGCATTAAACCGGGTAATCGTTTGCCGTTATTCAAAATTCCGGTGGGCACCTTCATTTTTAATCTTGAAGTGAAGCCGGGGAGTGGGGCCAAATTGGTGCGTTCGGCCGGTTCTTACGCTGAAGTGGTTTCGCATGATGCTGGTTACACCTCGGTCAAAATGCCTTCGAGTGAAATTCGCAAAATTATCGACAAGAGTTGGGCCTCGATTGGTGAAGTGTCTAATGACGAACACAAATTGGTTAATTTGGGCAAAGCGGGTCGCTCGCGTTGGCTCGGTATCCGACCAACTGTTCGCGGTACCGCGATGAATCCAGTGGATCACCCCTACGGTGGTGGTGAAGGCGTTCAGGGTCGTGGCACCAAGCGTCCGAAGACGAAGTGGGGTAAGGTCACCGGCGGTCGCAAAACTCGTCACCCGAAGAAATATTCCAATCACCTTATTGCCTCTCGTCGCAAAGTGGGCAAAAAGCGCTAAAGGCGCTTAGCCTGCGTTGTTTAACTGAACGAGGCCTCGCTTAGCTGTTTGATTTTTGATTATGTTTGCGTTACCATTAAGATAATGAAAAAGAATCCTAAACTTATGGCGATTATTGAGAAAGGGGAAGACGGTTATTATATCGGTAGCGTTCCCGCTCTCCCTGGTTGTCATACTCAAGCCAAGAGTTTAAATGTTTTGGAACGCAATTTAGAGGAAGCGATTGGCTTGTATCTGGAGGCAAAGAAATCTCTTGGTCAAAAGGTAATGCCTCGAAGTCTCGCTCGGGTTAAGACTTTTGAATTAGCCTGCCAATAAGGTAAACAAGGTTAAAAATGCCCAAGCTTGTTCCAGTTTCATCAACCAAGATGATGAAAATTCTCAAGAGGTTGGGTTTTTCGCTTATCCGAGTCAAAGGTAGCCACTACTTTTGGCATTGCGGACAAACCGGCAAAAATACGATTGTTCCCAAACATTCTCGAAAAACGCTCGACACCTCTTTAATTCGGCTAATTTTAAATCAGATCGACCTAACGGTTGAGGATTACGATAAACTTCGCCGAGAGTGTTAAACATCGGATGTTTGACACTCCAAAAATTAGTTATTAGTTTTGTTTGACATCTCCCCTTATTTTGCTATGATAACTCCAGCTCATCAGGGCGGACAGGGAGTCTGCTTCAATGGGCGGTTAAAATAGTGTATGTCAAGGTCATTAGCTAAAGGTCCCTATGTGGACGCCAAATTGCTCAAGAAAATCGCTGGTAAAAAGCCGAGCGAATCTGACGTGGTTAAAACTTGGGCCCGACGCAGTCAAATTAGCCCCGAGATGGTGGGCTTCACTTTTGGTGTGCATAATGGTCGCAGTCATGTTGAAGTTTTGGTGATGGAAGAGATGGTGGGTCATCGTTTGGGCGAATTCTCGCCGACTCGTAAGTTTACTAAACACGGCGGTAAGATGCAGAAGGAAATTGAGGCCAAGAAGAAGGAATCCGAGATTGCGGCGGCGCAAGCGGCGAAAGCGACAACGACGGATACGGCTAAGAAATAATAGTAGAATTAACCTAATTTTTAATTAACCTAATTAACCTAAATAAATCCCAAATCCCAAATTTAGAAATTATGTCATTAGAAATTATTTAGAAATTAGAATAATTAGATCAATTAGAACAATTTTCAAGATATGAAAGCTTCACTAAAAAATCTTCATCAATCACCTCGTCGCACTCGTTTAGTCACGGAGGCGATTAAGGGTAAGCCGGTGACCCAAGCTCTGGCCGATCTTGATTTTGTAATTAAGAAAGCGTCAGCGCCGATCAAGAAACTGGTGCTCTCAGCGGTGGCCAATGCTAAAACCAATTTCAAAAAAGATGAGGCTGATTTGTATATCAAAAATATTACGGTTGATAAAGGTAATGTGATTCGTCGTTTCCAGCCAGTCTCCCACGGCCGAGCTTTTCCGATTCGTCACCGGTTGAGTAATGTTGAGGTCGAATTAGAGGCGAAATCCCCAAATACTAACCCCTAAATACTAATATCATGACCCACCGCGTTCATCCTTATGCTCATCGACTCACCATTATTCGTGATTGGCAATCACGCTGGTTTGGGCTGGGTAAAAATTACCGCGATTTTTTGAAGACCGATGTTTTATTGCGCGAATTTTTGACCAAACGATTGCGCGGTCATTATGTTGATAGTATCGAGATTGAACGTGGTTCAGCTCTGTATCGGTTGGTTATCAAAACATCGCGACCGGGCATGATTATTGGCCGGGGGGGAGATGGGATTACTAAATTGAAGGCGGAGGTTTTGACCGAATTACGCCGAACCAAATTGCCGTTGCCCAAAAATATCACGATTGACGTTGAAGAGGTTAAGGATCCCGAATCGCACGCCGCCATTGTGGCTTACATGATCGCTGAAGGGTTGGAAAAGCGTTTAGCTTTTCGTCGGGTTTTGCGTCAGACAATTGAGAAGGTCTCGGCTAGTCGCAACGTGAAGGGGATCAAGGTGACCCTCTCGGGTCGTTTGGGGGGCGCCGATATGAGCCGAACCGAATCGCTCAAGAAAGGGCAAATTCCGCTTCAGACTTTGCGCGCCGATATTGATTTCGCTCGGGAGAAGGCCTATATGTATTACGGCGTGATTGGGATCAAGGTCTGGATTTATCGAGGCGAGATTTTCGAGGCTGATAAGAATAATTCAACCAGCTCACTATAAAATAAATACCATGTTAATCCCGAAAAAAGTAAAATTCAGAAAATGGCAAACCTTGCGGAGTAATCCGAAAAAGGCCAAATTAGCGACTCGGGGGACAACCTTGTCTTTTGGTAATTTTGGGTTGAAGGCGGAGACGGCTGGCCGGATTCGCTCTAATCAATTAGAAGCTGGTCGCAAAACGATTGCTCGCCAAATGCATAAGACTGGTAAGTTGTGGATTCGCGTTTTTCCTGATATGCCTTATACGGCCAAAGCGGCTGAAGTGGGCATGGGTAAAGGTAAGGGTGACCCGCAGGGTTATCAGGTTCAGGTTTGGCCCGGCCGATTGATTTTTGAGGTTGACGGTTTGACTAATGAGATTGCGCGCGAGGCCTTGCGTAAGGCTGGCGCCAAATTGCCCATTAAGACGAAGATCGTTAGTCGGTAGTGCGATACTAATCTACGAATACCTGCGAATCTACGAATAAAACAACAATATGAAAAAATTAGATTTAAAAACTAAATCAGAAGCCGAATTGAAGAAATTGCTAATTGAAAAGCGGGAGGTTTTGTCGAAATTCAAGTTCGGTATTTCGGGCAGTCGAACCAAGAATGTGAAAGAGGGTAAGAATACCCGTCGAGACATTGCTCGGATTTTGACAAATTTGAATAATGGTAAGCAAGTAAGCAAGTAAGCAAGTAAGCAATAGGCAAAAAAATATGAAAAACGAAAATAACAAACAAGATAATAGTCGAAAGATTTTGAAGGGGACGGTCGTGTCCGACAAAATGGCCAAGACCGTGGTGGTGGAGGTTAAGCGTTTTGTCAAACATCCCAAATATGGCAAATACTTTAATTTGTCGAAAAAGTATAAGGCTCATGATGAAATGGGTAAGGCTAAATTGGGGGACGAAGTGACGATCCGCGAGTGTCGACCATTATCTAAGGATAAGCATTTCGAAGTTGTTTAATATCATTTACCCTAAATACTAGATACTAATCCCTATATACTAAATACTAAAAATATGATTCAACCACAAACCATTGTAAAAATCGCAGATAACACCGGGGCCAAGATCGGGCGGGTCTTTAAGGTGTTGGGCGGTTCGAAGAAGCGTTATGCGCGGATCGGTGATTTGGTGGTTTTGTCGGTTCAGGTGGCTGAACCACGCAAGGCAACGAAGAAAAAGGAGGTTTTGCGGGCGATTGTCGTTCGTCAACGAAGTCCGTTTCGTCGGGCTGACGGCTCGTATCTTTGTTTTGACGAGAATGCCGTGGTGATTTTAGAAAAGGGCAAATTGGAACCACGGGGCGGTCGGATCTTTGGGCCCATCCCGCGCGAAATTGCCGAGCGGGGTTATCAGAAAATTGCGTCGTTGGCGCCAGAGATAGTATAGAAAATTAACCTAATTTCTAATTAACTTAATTAACCTAAACAAACCCCAAATTTCCAATGTTAGAAATTAGAATAATTAGAGCAATTAGAATAATTTAAGAAATATGAATATCAAAAAGAATGACAATGTAATAGTGATTGCCGGGAAGGACCGAGGGAAACAAAGCAAAGTTTTGCGTCTTTATCGTGAATCTGACAAAGTCTTGGTGGAGGGGGTGAATGTCAAAAAGAAACATCAACGACCACGCAAACAGGGTGAGAAGGGTCAAATGGTTGAAGTTCCCCATCCAATTCATCTTTCTAATGTTTTGCTTTATTGCCCGAGTTGTAAACAGGGGGTGAGAATTGGCGCGAAAATTACGGCGAAAAAGAAAGTGCGAGTTTGTAAAAAATGTGGGAAGGAGATCTAGAAAATTAACCTAATTTCTAATTAACTTAATTAACCTAAATAAATTCGAAATTCCCAATTAGAAATTAGAATAATTAAAATAATTAGAATAATTTTTAACGCCATGATTAAACTAAAAGAAAAAATTGAAAAAGTTGCGCCCGAGCTTAAAAAAGAGCTGGGGGTGAAGAATGCGATTGCCTTGCCTCGTTTGGTTAAGGTGGTGGTTAATTCGGGTACCGGTAAGGCCAAAGATAAGAAGCGTAATGAGGTGGTAGAAAGCCGTTTAGCCAAAATTACCGGTCAAAAGCCAGCTCCGCGCGGAGCGAAGAAATCGATTGCCAGCTTCAAGGTCCGTGAGGGGGATGTCGTGGGTTATGCCGTTACTTTACGCGGTCCGCGAATGTATAGCTTCTTAGATCTCTTGCTCAACGTGGCGATTCCGCGTATTCGCGACTTCAAGGGTTATGACCCTAAAATTGTGGATCAGGTGGGTAATCTGACTTTACCGATTAAAGAGCACACTGTCTTCCCCCAAACCGCGGACGAAGAATTGAGGGATGTGTTCGGTCTAGCGATCACGATTGTTACCACTGCCAAAGACAAAAAATCTGCCCTCGCCTTCTTCAAAGCGATTGGTTTTCCGTTTAAAAAACGTTAAGTTCTCTCGTTTGCAAATTTCTCTCATCTAGGTAATAATTAACCTATGAATACTCCTCAAAAAGGTGCAGTTCGGTGTATTGTCTTTCGGGACGGTAAAACTTGGTACGGGACGGCCCTAGAGTTTAATATCACCGAATCGGCCGATAACCCAGTTATCGCCATGTTAAATTTACAGGAAGCGATCCAGGGTTATGTTGAATCTGCTAAAAAAATAAAGGGGCTTCATGACTTTTCTTCATTAAATCAAAAAACCGAAGCTGAATATGAGAAAATGTGGCAAAATCTTCACTCGGCCAGACCCGTACGCTCACCCTATGAGGTTTATCATTACGGCGTTACCAAAATAGCCGTTTAAAAATGCCGAAGGGTTTGAACAATTGGACATTTCGAGACGTCGAAGCGGTGCTTAAAGAGCATAATTTTCAAGTAAATCATATCCGAGGAAGCCATTACTACTATTGTGGCCGAATTGCCGGCAAACTAAGGCAAGTTTGTGTTCCTCGTCACGGTAATCAATTATCTTTTGCTCCCAAAACACTAAAAAGTATTATTGCTCAATCTGGTTTACCCAAATCTCTTTGGCACATAAATTAGCTGTGAATTAGGATTAGGGCCTTTTTATTTATCCCCCTCAACCTGTTTGCGGGGGGCTTTAAGTGGTATTCTTATTGTGAGCTTTTCTGGAGGTTAAACCTCTAGTGAGCCCGAGGTTTAACCTCTTAGTTTTATTAATAATTATTTAATTTAATGAAAAAATATATTGTTTCGTTTCTTCTCGTCGCTTTAATGGTTGTGCCGTTTGTGGGGCAAGGAGCTACAGTTCAAGAATTACAATGTCAGATTTATGATTTGTCGCACCATGTTTGGCAACTGAACGGTAATGTTGGTTCAGAACCTATCCAGCCGGCGTTTTGTCAGTCGGGTTTAATGCAACAATTGTTGGCCCAAATTGCAGCTTTGCAAGCGCAAATTGTGGCTTTACAGGGTCCGGCCATAACCCCAGTAGAAATTATCCTACCAGCCGGTTGCACTTCAACTTCTGGTTATAGTTCAACGACAGGTCTGCCTTGTGGTGGGTCAACCAACAATATTTCCATCAACTCTGTTTCTGGTCCGACTTTGCTTGCTGTTAATCAGACTGGGACTTGGAGTATTAGTGCCACGGCGCCAAGCGGTATCGATTTAACATATTCAGTTGATTGGGGTGATATCATTGCCACTCCGGTGGTGGCCGGACTAAAAACCGAAGTGAGCCAGACTAGTACTTTCACCCATACTTATTCTCGTCCGGGGACTTATACAATTAGATTCACTGTCTATGATAGATCAAAATGTAGTGGTGAAATTGATAAATGTGTTGGTGCTTATGCTCCCGCTCAAGCTACTCTGACTGTCGTGGTGGATAATGGTTTCGAGAAAGGCCCGTGGATTAGTGGTGCCACCTTTGACAGCAGTAATCGGACAGTTGTTATTACTGGGGAGAGGTTAAGTCAGGTGAATTCTGGGACAATTGGCCCATTACAATTCGTTCTCCCCCAAATGTCGCCTTGGGTTACCAAAACCAATACTAAAATTGTGATTCAAGAGTCTAAAGATTGGCCCACCGGCTCGTTTTCGGTTTTTGTTAGCAGTGCCATTGGGCAAAGCAATGTGGTTAATATGACGATTGGAAATAATCTAGGTCAACCATCCTGTGTTCTTACTTCTGATAAAGAATCATACACTTTAGGCGATCCCATTAATTTTTTCTGGTCAAGCAAAAATGCTACATACGCATATTGGCAACAGGATACATCTGGTAGAGATTCTTTGTTGTTGCCTGGGGACAAACTTAGCGCGGATGGATTACAGCGGGTCACGGCGAATGTTGTTGGAAACCCGTCAGTAACCCTTTTGGTTGGCGGTGAGGGGGGAAGTGGAATTTGTATTAAGACGATAAATATTGTTGCTTCCCCCGGTATTATAATTGAGCGCATCTTTGCCCCGGGTTCTCTCAAGGTGGGCGAAAGGGGTTCTTGGGGTATAAACACGACAGCCTCGCCCGGAGTTAACTTAACTTATTTAACTTACTCTATCAATTGGGGGGAGTCTCCTACGCAAGCTAGCGAAACAGCGATAATTGGTGCCCAAGGTTCGACTGGCCAGTCGCAAACTTTTCGACATTCTTATTCTCAAGCTGGTACCTATACGGTTAAATTTACGGTCTCGGATAATTTTAATCGTTATGTTGAAGCTACTCGGACGGTGGTAGTAGGAGGTTAATATAAGAAATTAATTGAACAAAATTAACCTAAAAAGGAGGCTTCAAGCCTCCTTTTTAGGTGTCGGGTGTGGTAAGATTAACCAGATGAAAATCGCGATTATTTCGGATATTCACGACAATCTCGCTAATTTGGAGAGGTTTTTGGCCGTGTTTGATGGCCCTGCCTTCGCCGAAGGCTATGGCGAGGCAAAGGGGATTATTTGTTGTGGGGACGTGACTACCCCCGAAACCTTAGAATATCTCACTCAAAATTTTTCTGGACCAATTAAGTTGGTTTGCGGGAATGCCGAGATTCGGTCAGAAGAATTTTTCTCTTTAACCAAAAGATTTCCACAACTTGAAGTTTTTGCTAAGTGGGGAGAGTGGAAAATAAGAGAGTCTAAAAAATCAAGGCACGCCCTTGATTTGGCTTTTGTTCATAAACCGGATCGGGTGGAGGAAATTGCTCACGGACTGGTTCGACAAGCTCACCACAAGAAGTTCTCTTTTGTCTTTTATGGGCACACCCATCAGCCATGGGTGAAGACGGCTCCCAAGGACCCCCCTTTGGGAACTCCTCAAGGGGAGTCCTTGGGAGTCACTGTTATAGCCAATCCGGGGACTTTGGGCGGGGTCTTTACAGCTCCCACTTTTGCTGTTCTAGACACGGCTTCTGGTCGCTTGGAGCTCAAAAAACTGTATTAGCTCAATTAATTCTTATTTGTAGATTCGCAGGTATTCGCAGATTGGCATCGCGTTTTTCATTTGACATCAGTCCCCCTTTCTTGTTAGGATAGGTGGTGGCTCGTAAGAGCCGTGTTATTATTTTATGGCCAAGAAATCAGTCATCGCGCGATCGTTAAAGACCCCGAAATTTGCCTCTCGGGTGGTTCGACGTTGCTTCCGTTGTGGTCGCAAACGAGCCTATATGCGTGATTTTGGTCTTTGCCGGATTTGTTTTCGCGAATTAGCTAATGAGGGCAAAATCCCTGGCATCCGTAAATCATCATGGTAGTTCGACTACCTCACCATCTATGATAAACGACTCAATCTCAGATTTTTTAATACAGCTCAAAAATGGTAATCGTGTCGGGCACGAGAGCGTAACTTTACCGGCCTCTAATTTAAAATTGGCGACCGCCGAGGCCCTGGTCAAGGCTGGCTATCTTAAGTCGGTGGTGCGCAAAGGGAAAAAAGTTAAGAAATTTTTAACTTGTGAATTAATCTCAGTTGATGGTCAGCCTAAAATTGGTCAGGTTAAACGCTTGTCTCATCCCTCCCGCCGAGTTTATTTCAAAGCGAGTGATGTCAAATCTGTCCGTCAAGGTTTCGGCCATCTTTTTCTCTCAACCTCTAAGGGTATTATGACGGGCGAAGAGGCGCGTCAGGCTAAGCTGGGGGGCGAAGCACTATTTGAGATCTTTTAACTATATACTCCATACTAATCCCTATATACTAAATTATCATGTCACGAATCGCTAAACAACCAATTATTTTACCGGCCGGGGTCACGGCCACTTTTACCGCGGGCAATTTTTCGGTGACTGGTCCGTTGGGTTCACTTGATCGTGATTTTCGGTCTGATGTTAAGATTGAGATTACGCCCGAGGGGGTGGTCGTGGCGCCAGCTCATGGTTCGATTTTGGCTAACGCTTTGTCTGGCACTTATGCCTCACATATTCGCAATATGGTTCTTGGAGTAACCAAGGGTTATGAAAAGAAATTGTTGATCGAAGGAGTTGGCTATCGCTACGTGATTAATGGCGATAAAGTTAAGTTGGATCTTGGCTTTTCTCATCCGGTTGAAGTTTCGATTCCGACAGGCCTCAAAGTGGTGACGGAAAAAAGCCAAATGACTATCACTGGTATTGATAAAGAATTGGTTGGTGGATTCTCCGCCCAAATTCGCGCCCTTAAAAAGGCCGAACCTTATAAGGGTAAAGGGATTCGTTATCATGACGAGGTCGTTCGTCGTAAACAAGGTAAGAAGGCTGGCGCGACCGCTTAATTCAACAAGTTCACTATCAGTAATATAAAAATATGAGAATTATCCGATTTAAAACCAAAAAAGAAAAACGAGAACGACGTCATGCTCGAGTTCGTGCGAGTTTAGCGGGGACCGCTCTTCGCCCGCGCTTGTCAGTTTTTCGTTCTAATAAGCATTTAGTGGCTCAATTGATTGATGATGTGGCGGGCCAAACGCTTGCGGCGGCGGCGGATCAAGAGGTGAAGGATGTCAAAATCAAGAAGGGCGATTTTGTGAAAATTAAACAAAGCGAAGGTGTTGGTCAATTATTGGCCGAGAAGGCTAAGGCCAAGAAAATTGTTAAAGTCATTTTTGATCGCGGGGGCTATCGTTACACCGGTCGGGTTAAGGCCGTGGCTGATGGCGCGCGTGCCGGCGGATTAGAATTTTAAATCGATGCGAATCTACGAATAATACGAATGCTACGAATAAAGAAATAAAAATAAATAAGATGGAAACAAAAACAAACAACAAAAATCAATCAGCCGGTAACCTGCCCGTCCGACCCGGGGGTAATCGTTCCGCTGGTGGTTTCGGTAATCGTCCTCGTCGACCGTTTGGCCGTCGTCCTGTAAAGGAAAAGCCAGAGTTTGATCAAAAAATCATCAATATCCGTCGGGTGGCGCGCGTGGTCGCCGGTGGTCGTCGTTTTAGTTTTTCGGTGGCTTTGGTGGCTGGCGATAAGAATGGTCGCGTTGGAGTAGGGATTGGTAAAGCGGGTGATACCTCTCTCGCGATTGCCAAGGCCTTCAGTAAAGCTAAGCAGTCAATGGTTAAAATTTCTCTAACGAAGATGAAATCTATTCCTCACGAAGTCACCGGCAAATTTAAGGCCGCTCAAGTGGCTCTTCGTCCCGCCAAAGGACGCGGCTTAGTGGCGGGGAGTGCTTTGCGGGTCGTCTTGACCTTGGTTGGAGCCCATGATGTTAACGCTAAGGTTTTGTCACGCAGTAAAGATAAATTAAATATTGCTCGCGCCACGGTTTTGGCTTTGAAGAGTTTAAAGTCGAAATCAAAGATTAAATTCTAACCCGATATACTATATACTAATTCCTACCTACTAAATTTATGCAATTACATAATTTAAAAAAACATTCTAGCCATCACGCCAAAAAAATTGTTGGTCGTGGCGGTAAACGCGGAACCACTTCTGGTCGGGGCACTAAGGGTCAGAAGGCTCGCGCTGGCAATAAACGTCGTCCCGAAATGCGGGATATCATTAAGAAATTGCCTAAATTGCGCGGTTATCGTTTTAGTACGGTCAGCGTTAAGCCAGCCGTCGTTAATCTGGCGACTTTAGAGAAAATCTTTAAAGATGGTGAGCTTATTACGCCAACTGTTTTATTGGCCAAGAAATTGGTTAAGCGCGAACGAGGTCAAATCCCGGCGGTAAAGATTTTGGCCACGGGCGATTTTACTAAGAAATTAAAGTTTGAGAATTGTTTGGTGTCTGATTCGGCTAAGGTAAAAATCGAAAAAGCCGGTGGGATGATAAAAAATTAACCTAATTTCTAATTAACTTAATTAACCTAAATAAACTCCCAATTCCCAATATTAGAAATTAGAATAATTAGAGTAATTTAAAAATTATGTTAGAAGCGTTCAATAATAAATTAAGATTAGTCTTCGAAGATCGCGGCTTACGCAATCGGATTCTCTTTGTTTTGGGAGCCTTGGCGCTTTTTCGTCTGGGTGCGACCATCCCGATTCCTGGTGTCAATATTCTCCAGCTCGAAAAGTTTTTAAGTAATAATCAATTCTTCGGTTTACTCAATATCTTTTCGGGTGGTGGTTTGTCGAATCTTTCGATTATGATGTTGGGAGTTGGACCGTTTATTACTTCTTCGATTATTTTTCAACTTCTCACTCTCATTTTCCCGGCCCTGAAACAGCTTTATCACGAAGAGGGGGTAGCGGGTCGACGCAAGGTGGCGCAATATTCTCGTTTGTTAACGGTTCCGCTCTGTATTGTCCAAGGCCTAAGTTTGTTGATTCTGTTGGAGAAGCAGGGCGTGTTATTACCAATGAGTTTTTTTGATCAATTGACGAATATTGTGGTTATTACTGCTGGCTCGATTCTCTTAATGTGGATTGGGGAATTAATTACCGAGTTTGGTATTGGTAACGGTGTTTCACTCCTGATCTTTGCTGGTATTGTCTCACGTTTGCCATCAACCCTTTCGCAATTGGCTGTTACTTATGACATCTCGCAAATCCCAATGTACCTAGCCTTTTTCGTGGTGGGACTAGTGGTCTTGGCCGCGATTGTCTTCGTCACTGAAGCGGAGCGACCAATTCCGGTCACTTACGCTAAACGAGTAAGAGGCTCTAAGATGTATGGTGGCACCTCGACTTATTTGCCGATTCGGGTCAATAATGCTGGCGTGATGCCTATTATCTTTGCTATTTCAATTCTGCTTTTCCCCCGGATGGTTTTAAGTTTTCTTGCCAATTACGTTGGGGGGGCAACGCAAGCGGTGGTGACTGGTTTGTCTGATTTTCTCGCTAATCAATTTGTTTACGGCCTTCTCTATTTCTTCTTGGTGGTGGTCTTTACCTATTTCTATTCGGCCATTACTTTCGATCCTCAAGCAATCTCCGAAAATTTACAAAAAAATGGGGCTTTTATCCCTGGTGTGCGACCCGGCAATTCAACTTCGGTTTATATCGCGAATATCTTAACGCGTTTGACTCTGATCGGAGCGCTGTTTTTAGGTATTGTGGCGATTTTGCCAATCATCGTTCAGAATCTGACTGGCATCGCTTCGCTGGCTATCGGGGGCACGAGTCTCTTGATTGTGGTCTCGGTGGCGATTGAATTCGTTAAACAAATTGACGCGCAAATCTCAATGCGGGAGTATTAGACGCTCGCCGATCCCGCTTAAAAACCTTGCCTTAAAATTTTCCAGCAAAAATTTTTTGCTCCTCTCGAACGATTTGCTCCTCGTTACCCTCGGAGACCATACCAAATCGTTCTGCGAGAGGCTTTTTAAGCGGGTCCGGCTCGCTTAACTGCTAGGCTCCACGACTTGCCCGTCCGTAGTCCGCCACGGCGGACGAAGGAGGGGGCTTTTCAAAATTACTAAGCCTCGCTTGACTGCAAAAAACAAACCCGCCTCATGGCAGGTTTGCCGTAAGGCGGGAGGATAGTTGGGTGAACCGACCATTATCACATCTGTGAAAGAAGTCGACACAACCTTTGATTGCGCAAAAGAGTAAATCTTTCTGCCACTTGGTCATATTGGTGGCCCTGAGGATAATCACTTTCTCCGCCCAATCATAGTACTCTGGAGCCCAGCCATCCTTCGCTAGGATTTTGAGGAGCAGGAAATCAACTGTATTGTCCCCAATCGATATTGGATCGTGTGTTCCGCCAGCCATAAATCCCTCCTTTCTGGGGGTTCTAGTTCAATTAATTCTTAGCATTTTAGAAGTGATAAGTAAAGAAAGATGTTAAACACCGGGTGTTTAACATCTTTGACCGTAAAAAACCCTTGCTATCGCAAGGTTGAACCTTGCGGTTTGAAGTCCGACTTCAAGTAAGCCCGAAGTCGGACTTCGAGTGTGTATCATTGTTTTAACTTGCCGTTCTTTGTATAATGGCAGTATGGATATCACCAAGGATCACAAACTGAAAGTTGCCCAAATTGCCCAAAAATTCCAATTAAAACTGCTGATTATTTTTGGTTCTTTTGCTAATGGACGACAAAGAAAAGATAGTGATTTGGACATCGCTGTTTTGGGTTCAAGCGGGGTCTCTTTTGACGAGCAAATTAGTTTGACCAACGACTTATCTTCGGTTTTTAATAAAAATGTCGATTTGTCGGTTTTAAATCGAGCCAACCCGCTCCTGTCTTTTCAGGTTAGCAAAAATCCCATTTTACTCTATGGCAGTCGAGAAGAATTTCTGAAATTCCGGCTTTACGCTTTTAACGCTTACAATGACTACGCGCCCTATTTTGCGATGGAAAATAATTTGAATAAAAAAATAATCAACACCTATGCCTCTTGATAAAGAACTCATCAGTCGGAAAATAACCTCCATCAACGGCGACTTAAAAAGTTTAAAAGCGCTAAGCAAACTTTCGCTTAAAACTTATTTGAGCAAAGCGGAATATGAAACGTTAGCGGAAAGATATCTGGAAAGAATAATTGGTCGAATGATTGATATTAATTACCACATTTTGTCAGAAAAAGAAAATGAAATTCCGACCGATTTTTACAATTCTTTTATCACATTAGGAAAAAAGAAATATCTGCCAACCAAATTTGCCGAGACGATGGCTAATTCGGCGGGATTAAGAAACCGGCTGGCTCACGAATATGATGAAATTGACGCTAAGAAAGTTTTTGGCGCAATCGAATCTTGTCTTACCGATGTGCCTAAATATCTTAAAAATATCGTTAAGTCGTTAAATTTGTAAAGTTTTACCAGTTAATTTTTATTTATGATTAAAAAACTTTTGCCGGTGTTATTAACGCTCATGGTGTTTTTGGGAATAGCGCCTTTAACCACTAATGCCCAAACCGTTTTGTCGTGGCCGAGTAATCTTTTTGCTTTACCGACGGCTGGTGTCAAATCTGCTCCGCTCGCTTTGCCAATTAACAAAACTTTTACCACTGATACGACTTATAAATTGACCCAAACTGATCCGATTTATGGGGTTTCTATTACGGCGACAGTTAATTTGCCTAGCTCCGACAGTCTAGTTCGAGTTATTTTGACTGATAAAAATAATGAAGAATATTTGCTTTACGAGGGTTATCCAAACTTAACTGGTCAAGGCAAATTTTCTCTAACAAATTTTTGTGACGAAACTTGTTATTTAGACGGGGTTGTCCCAGCTAATTTAAAAATTTCAATCAACAAGGCTAGTGTCGCTCTTACTAGTCTGACTTGGCAAACTGTTTCCGCCGGGACTAAAAGCAGTAGTCTCAAATCTCAACAAGACGCTTACAAAATTTCTCAACTTAATCAAAAAATTAAAGCCGGTGGTGGTAAATGGGTCGCCGGCGCTACTTCGGTTTCTGGTTTAACTTATACTCAAAAGAAAAAATTATTCTCTACCAAAGACGGTAAGCCTGCCGATTCTTTGCCCAACTTGCAAGGCTTCGAATATTACAAAGGCGGAATTTTTGAAATCAAAGATAGCACCGCGCCAAAAACATCAACAAAAACCGATGACTCAAACATTATCGTGCCCGACTCTTTCGATTGGCGGAATGTCCACGGCGAAAACTGGATGACACCAGTAAAAAATCAAGGAGGTGCAGAAACTTGCCAAAAATTTGCTGCTATTGGTTCTTTAGAATCGAAAATCAATATCTATTACAATAAACATATTAATTTAAATCTGTCGGAGCAAATGTTTAATGATTGTTCCTGGCCAGCACCTCTTGGAAGTACTATTCAAAGGTATATTTATGAGATAAAAGAAGCTGCTTGTAGCAGTTATGGATATCCAAAGTCTTGGCTTTGTTATTTTATGAAAGTTGGTGCGGTTGATGAGCAAGCAGATACTTATTCAGATATCGGTACTATCAATGGCACCAAAAAATGTGATGAAAGTAATATCGCCAACGATTGGCAGGGAAGACTGTGGGCAGTAAATAATTTTAATGTAAATAAAGGTTTAGATAACCAAAATAACCCGTTGCCTACTAATGTTAATGAAATTGGTATGAAAAAAATGTTGATAACAAATGGGCCAGCCTATGCAGAAATAGGTTCTTGGAGTCACTCAATGGTTTTAGGTGGTTTTGGTGTAGCAAAACAAGGAGATTTTTTGTATTTTGATAGCTATAATAATCCTGTGACTATAGTTGCAGGGGACCCCATGATTGGTCAGAAATATTGGATTTTTAAAAATAGTTGGGGTTCGAATTGGGGAGAACAAGAACAAGGATATTTAAAATTTCTTACCCCTTATGAAAATTTAAGTAGTTTGGCTGAACCTATTGGCCCATTCACCCCACCTACCAATCACGCCTATTGGCCGGCCGGTTTTGATAATACCGTGAAATGTGTTGATAAAGATGCCGATAGTTATTGCAATTGGGGGATATCGGAACAACCGCCGGCGGGGACGGTTTGTCCGGCGACTTGTAAAAAAAGCGCAGGGAAATTTATTAAGGATTGTAATGATGCGGATAACAAACTCGGGTCATTTATTTCTGAAAATAACTTGAATTGTGCGTCAATTTTGGCTCCGGTTTTATATCATTCTGCCGATACTAACCGAGATTACAAAATAAGCGCGACCGAATTGGGCAGGGTTGTCTCTTTCTACAATGCGGGCGGTTATCATGTTGACGGGTTAACGAGTGATGGGTTTGCGCCGGGTCATGTTACTAATCCTTCAACCACGGTTTATCACTCGGCCGACACCAATAAAGACTACAAAATAAGCGCGACCGAATTAGGTCGAGTCACTACTCTTTACAATGCTGGGGGTTATAAAGTAGACAGCTCAACCAGTGATGGGTTTGCGCCAATTACAGCCACGAAGACGGAAGAACCCGAGATGGCTCCAGCACCAGAACCCCCAGCTCCTTCGATACTTGCACCAGAAACTCTACCGGCCCCAACACCTGAAACTCCGCCAGATCTCGAAGCCGTGGCGACCCCGGTTATTTCTAATGTTCGTCTTGATAAAAAACTTGGTGATACTTGGACGGTTGGTGAGCCTTATTATGTTTATTGGGATTTTGCTAATATCCCAACTGATTTGGGTTTGGAGTATAAAGTCAGTTTTCACCCAGTCAATGGCGGTCCTGATGTTAGTTTTACTACCCCTGCCTCGATTGAATCTAGTTATCCTTACAAATCAGCCAGACTTCAACCTAGTACTCGGTTTCTGGGCGGACCTTACACTCTGCTTATCCAACTAGTTAATGGCAACGGAACTCTTTACGGTGATGGATCAATAGAAGCCCAAAGTGACCGAACTTTCACGGTTGTTTCCTCTGTCTCGCAAAAAGGAGCAAATCAACTGGCTAATATTTTCAGTGCGGTCACTAGTTGGTTCAAAAGTTTTGTTCGGTAGATTTTTGCTTTTTCCCTTATTTTGTGCGAAAATTTAAGGTATGGAAAATTTACATACTTATATTTTTATTGGGCGGTCGGGGTGCGGTAAGGGGACGCAGGTTGAGCGTTTGGCCGAGTATCTCAAGACGAAGGGGGTGATTAATGATGAGCATAATTGGCTTCGGATTGAAACCGGGGCGCGTTTTCGAGATTTTGCGCAACAAGATAATTATACGGCGAAAATGCTCAAGACCTCGATGGAGAACGGCGAGCGTTTACCAGATAATTTTGCCATTTGGACTTGGACCACTTCGCTAATCGAGAATTTTACGGGTGTCGAACATATTTTTTGTGATGGCTGTCCGCGCTCGTTAATTGAGGCGCAAACTTTAGATTTACTTTTGAAATTCTATAATCGGGTTAATCTCACGGTCGTTTATGTGGATGTCTCGCGTGAAGAAGCCAAAAAGAGATTATTGGCCCGCGGTCGGGCCGATGACGCTTCAGACGATATTGACCGACGCCTTGATTGGTTTGACCGTGACGTTTTGCCGGCGGTGGAATATTATCGTAATAATCCCAAGTATCGCTTCTTGGAAGTTGACGGCGAGCAATCGCGCGAAAAAATCCATAGCGATATTATCGCCTTACTCAATGCGAATGATTAGGAGATTCGCCTGAATTCGTAGATTGGCATTGTGTTATCATGATTAAATTAAAAACCAAAGCAGAAATTGAAATTTTGCGTGAAGGCGGGCAACGGTTGGCGGTTATTTTGGCGACGATTAAAGCTCGAGTGGCGCCCGGGGTGAAAACGATTGACTTAGAAAATCTAGCGCGCGAATTGATTAAACGGGGCGGCGACGAACCGGCTTTCTTGGGCTATAAACCGCAAGGCTCACGTCGAGCTTATCCGGCGGCTTTGTGCGTGTCGGTTAATGAGGAGATTGTTCATGGTTTGCCGAGCGAGCGAATACTTGAGGTGGGCGATATTGTTGGTCTGGATTTGGGCTTAAAGCATGAGGGTTTGTTTACGGATATGGCGGTAACGGTGCCAGTTGGGCCGATTTCGCCTGAAGCCGAGAATCTCCTTGCGACGGTCGAGCAGGCGCTTGAAGCGGGGCTAGCCATGGCTCAACCGGGTCGGCGAATGGGCGATATTGGTCACGCCATCGAGTTGGTGATTAAAGAAAATGGTTTCAAAGTCGTTAAAGAATTAGCTGGTCATGGGGTCGGTTATCAACCTCACGAGGATCCGTTTGTGCCCAATTTTGGCAAGGCGGGCATGGGCGACGAGCTCTTGCCTGGTCTGGTGATTGCGATTGAACCGATGGCCACCTCGGGTCGGGGCGATATTAAGGTGGGTTCGGACGGTTTTACTTTCTTAACTAAAGATGGTAAATTAGCGTCACATACTGAAAAAACCATTGTGATTACCGAAACTGGCCACGAAATTTTAACCACCACTTAATTTATTATTAATTAATTTTTAAAAATAATTATGTCACCTAAAGAAGAACGTACTTATTTAATGATTAAGCCTGACGGTGTCCGTAAAGGTTTAATTGGCGAGATTATCAAGCGGATTGAGCAACGAGATTTAAAAGTGGTGGCCTTGCAAATGTTTCAGCCGACGGTTGATCAGATTGACAATCATTATCCCAAAGATGAGGCTTGGATTAAGCGTTTGGGAACAAAAACTTTAAATACTTATAGTAAATATGGTTTTGATCCAATGGTTGAATTAGGGACAGCCGATGAATTAGAAATTGGGAAAATGGTGCGGGGTTGGCTAATTGATTATATGACCTCGGCGCCATTAGTAAAAATGGTGATTCAGGGTATTCATGCGGTTGATGTTGTGCGCAAAATTGTTGGGCCGACCATTCCGGCGACGGCTGATATGGGCACGATTCGGGGTGATTTTTCGATTGATTCGCCAGTTTTGGCTAATAAAGAGAAGCGGGCGGTGATGAACTTGATTCATGCTTCGGAAACGCCCAAAGAAGCGGAACACGAAATTCAGCATTGGTTCGGCGAAGACCTCTCGGCTATTTGTGGCTACAAGCGTTTTGGCGTAGACGAATAATGTGCTAGACTGGGGGTATTATGAAAAAAAGCATCATTTGGCTCGTGGCAATTGTCGTCATTATTATTCTTATTGGGGCTTATTTTTTTACTCGTCCAACCACGTCAACCGATTTATTGGTTGATGATTTGACCGCTAGCACGACTCCAGTGACCGATGAGTCGGTTAATCAAGCGGTAGACAAAACTAAAACGGTGATTGGTCAATCAGTGGAGAAACGCGATATCACGGCTTATCATTATGGAACGGGGGCGACGGAAATTTTGTTTATCGGGGGGATTCACGGTGGCTACGAGTGGAACACTTCGTTGGTCGCTTATCAATTGATGGATTATCTCACCGCTAATCCAAGTGCTATCCCGCAAAATTTGAAGGTTACGGTTATTCCAGTCTTAAACCCAGACGGTCTTAATAAGGTGGTTGGCACGGCGGGTCGCTTTACGGTGGCTGATGTTTCGACCAACCAAAATACGGTGGTGGCCGGTCGTCTTAACGCTGATCAAGTGGACCTTAATCGTAACTTTGATTGTGATTGGCAAGCCAGTGCCGTTTGGCAAAAAACGAAAGTGAGTGGTGGGAGCAAAGCCTTTTCTGAACCAGAGAGTCTAGCTTTTAAAAATTATGTGGAAGCCAATAAACCAGTGGCCGCAATTGTCTGGTACAGCGCAGCGGGCGGGGTCTTCGCTTCTCAATGTGATAATGGCATCTTGGCGGGCACCCGCGCGTTGATGAATACTTTTGCCACCGCTTCAGGTTACACGGCTTCTGATAGTTTCGATTTTTACGAAACGACCGGCGATATGGTTAATTGGCTCGCCAAGAAAAATATTCCCGCGATTAGCGTGATTCTCTCAACTCATAATGATACCGAGTGGAGCAAAAATCTCGCGGGGACTCAAGCGGTTTTAAAGTCTTATGCTAAATAGATGGGGGAGTTTCTTGCTCAGCACAAACTCATAGCGGTCTTGGTCTTTGTTGTTCTCGTAATTGTGATTTTGGGTGTCATTGGTGTCATCAAAAAATCTTCTAATCTTCCCGTTTCGATTCCAGTTGTTTCCAATCATGAACCAAGGGTGTCCATAATTGGCCAATCGGTTGAGGGTCGGGATATTACCGCTTATACTTATGGCCAAGGCGAGACCCACCTGCTCTTTGTGGGCGGAATTCATGGCGGTTACGAGTGGAATAGCGTGCTTTTGGCTTATCAGTTTATGGATTATTTAGAAGCTAACCCTGATTTTATTTCTAAAAATCTCACGGTCGCCATTGTTCCCTCGGCTAATCCCGGCGGAATTTATAAGGTGACGGGTAAGGCGGGGCGTTTTACTTCGGCGGATGTTTCTAACGATCAGGCGATTGTTGAGGCTGGTCGCTTTAACGCCCATCAAGTTGACCTCAATCGCAATTTTGCTTGCAAGTGGCAACCCAAGAGTACTTGGCGAGAGCGGGTGGTTAGTGCTGGGACCAAAGCTTTTTCGGAACCAGAAGCCATTGCTCTCCGCGATTTTGTCCTAAAATACCAGCCAACTAGTGTCATTTTTTGGCATAGTCAATCTGGTTCAGTCTATGCCTCTGAATGCGAAAACGGCATCTTGCCTGAAACTCTTAAATTAACCGATCTTTACGCCAAAGCGTCTGGTTATCAAGCGATTAAATCGTTTGAGGCCTACGCGATTAGTGGCGATGCTGAAGGTTGGTTAGCTTCCATCAATATTCCGGCAATCACCGTTGAGCTTAAAACTCACGAAAGCACTGATTGGGAGCAAAATTTGGCCGGCCTCAAAGCTCTTTTTGCTTATTACCAACTCCCCAGCTCAAGTGGCGTGGATTAATCCACCTTTTAGTAGGGTGGACTTGCTGGGAGCGAAGGATATAATAAAATTAGGTTGTTTAGGAAATATTCTTAGTCTAATAAAATATATCAGGGAGCTTTAATTGCGATTCGCCGTGGTGGATCGTTGCGAGCACCCACCTAGAATTTTCTAGGGATATCTTCTCTAAATGACCTAGCCAGAACCGTCCCTCGTGGGCGGTTTTTGCTTGGCTGGCGGGGGGAGGGGAAATAGGGTAAAATGGGAGTATTGTGAAGTTCAAAGGTTTTTTCAGTTTTAGTTTGATTTTGCTGGTCTTGGTGACGGTACTGGATTTTTTGGCCTTTAAAAACTTTTGGTATTGGCGTTGGCGCTGGTTTGATCAACCCATGCATTTTGCGGGTGGACTTTTGGCTGGTTTAGTGGCCATCCAAATTTACCTGTTCTTTTTTTATCAGGATTGGAAAGAGGTTCGGGGCGAAGAGATTATTTTGACGAGTATTTTGGGAGCTTTAATCATTGGTTTAGTTTGGGAATTTTTCGAATTTACGGCCGATAAGATTTATGTGGCGCGAGTTGAATTAAAAACGCTGGATATGTTGTATACTGGTTGGCGAGGCTCATTGCACGATTTATTATTTGACCTGATTGGGGCCTTAACTTCAGCAATTTTATTCATAACTTCATTTATATGGCGAATCAAAAAACAACCATAAGTTTCTACGGAGGCGTCGGCGAGGTGACCGGGGCGAATTTTCTATTAACTGACGGGCCCTCGGGCTTAAAGATTTTGGTTGATTGTGGACTTTTCCAAGGCAATAAAGCCTTTGACGAAAAAAATACGGAAAACTTTGCTTATGACCCCAAGATGATTGATTATTTATTTGTCACTCATGCCCACCTTGATCATATTGGCCGGATCCCCAAATTGGTTCGAGACGGTTTTCGGGGGGTGATTTATTCGACACTACCGACCAAAGAAATTGCCGAGATCGCTTTGGCCGATAGTCTTAATTTATTTAAAAAAGAAAATGGCGATAACGCCGAACCATTTTTTAGTCGAGATGATTTAAATCAAGCGATGGCGATGTGGCAAACGGCCGAATATCACGAGACGGTTAATTTGGAGGAAGGTTTAAGAGTGACGCTTAAGGATGCGGGCCATATTTTGGGTTCGACGATGTATGAATTTGCGCGGGGAGATCGTCGGTTGGTCTTTACGGGAGACTTGGGTAATTCGCCTTCGCCCTTGCTCCATGATACCGAGAAAATCAATGATGCCAATTACTTAGTGATGGAGAGTGTCTATGGTGACCGCAATCATGAAGATCGCTCGCAACGACGTAATTTGCTTGAGGATGCAATTGAGGACACAGTTAAGGCAGGCGGAACCTTAATGATTCCCGCTTTCTCGATTGAGCGGACTCAAGAAATTTTATTTGAAATTGAAAATATGATGGAAGAGTCACGCATTCCGCTGGTTCCGGTTTTTCTTGACTCACCGATGGGGATTGGCGTGACCGCGGTTTACAAAAAATATGCTAAATATCTTAATGATGCGGTGCGATTAGAAATTGAGCAGGCAAATAACAAAATTTTCCATTTTGCTCAATTACATGAGACTTTAAGCACCGACGAATCCAAGGCGATTCTGCGGTCTAATCCTAAAAAGATTATTATCGCTGGCTCGGGGATGTCGACGGGTGGACGAATTATCCATCACGAAAAAAATTATTTGTCAGATCCCAAGAGCACTTTGCTTCTGGTTGGCTATCAGCAAGCCGGGAGCTTGGGTCGGATGCTCCAAGATGGTGTTAAAACGGTTAAAATCATGGGCGAAGAAATTGCTGTTCGGGCGAAGATCGCCAGTATTAGCGGTTATTCGGCCCACAAAGATTCTGACCATCTCTTGCAATTTGTTGATGACACCAAAGACACAGTCCAAGAAGTATTTGTGGCGATGGGCGAGCCGAAGTCGGCGATGTTTCTGGCTCAACGCCTGCGAGATTATTTGGGGGTTAACGCTAGATTCCCCGAAGTTGGTGAAGTCGCCGAAATTGAATTGTAACTAGTGCAAAGATCAAATTTCAAAATGCAAAATTTCAGCGCAAAGTTAAAAGGTGAAACACTGGTTGCCCGATCTTATAAATTGTCTTTACGGGTTATAAACTTAATGGATTGTCTGCCCAATAAGAAGAGTGCTCAAATTATTGCTAACCAATTAATAAGAGCTGCCACTTCAATCGGAGCTAATCAAGTTGAGGCCAGAGCGTCAAGTTCAAGGTTAGAATTTAAGAAATTTTTTGAGATTGCCCTAAAAAGTGCTAATGAATGTAAGTACTGGCTATGTTTACTCAAAGATGCTAAATTAGCTAGTGAAAGAGAGGTTGAGGATCTTTTAAAAGAGGTTGAAGAATTATCAAATATGTTAGCAAAAAGTGTGGTGACATTAAAAAGTAAGAAGTTTTAATTTTTGAATTGAAATTTTGAAGTTTGCGCTTTGAAATTTGAATTATTAAAAAACATGAACAACAACGACCAATTAAGCGCTTTGCGCAACGAGCATCAGAAAGTAAAAATTTGCGTTTCGGGCGCGGCCGATACCACTCATTGTGGCGAGAACGCTCTTGAGATTGCTAAAGAATTGGGTCGGCAAATTATCAAACAAGGGGGGATTATTGTGACGGGCGCCACGACCGGTTGGCCATTATGGTCGGCCATGGGGGCCAAAGAGGCCGGTGGCACTTCGATTGGTTTATCACCGGCGGCGACCGAGAAAGAGCATGTTGAAGATTGGGGCCTTCCGCTCGATTATCTTGATACTATTATCTACACTGGTCAGGGTTTTCCCGGGCGCGATATTTTGCTGACCCGCACTTCGGACGCGGTGGTTCTTGGTTGTGGGCGCATTGGTACGATTCATGAATTTACCGTGGCGTTTGAAGATAATAAACCCATCGGTATTTTAGAGGGTGATTGGGAAATGGACGAAACCTTGAAAGGCATCATCGAACACGGTCATCGACCGAACCCCAAAATTGTTTTTGATCAAGACCCGAAAAATCTCATTGCCCGTATTATTGAGCTCGTCGAAAAAGACAAAGCCGAAGTCGAAAAAGACGGCCTACTCAAAGCCGTTAAGGTCAAATACACCGGCACGGGGAATGATATTAGGGGGTAGGAAGGGGGGTAATGCTTGCGTATTATATTATCATATGATATTGTAGTAGGTATTAGAAGTTTAGGCAAAATACTATGACTACTATCTCTGTTCCCTTGCCGGCTCATTTGGAGCTGGCCGTCAATAATTTAGTTAAATCTGGTTATGGCTCTAATAAAGCTGACGTTATTCGCCGAGCCATTGCTCGCTTGTCAGAGGAAGAGGCCGTTGAGACTGTTTTGCGGGCTGAAAGAGAGATAAAGGAAGGGAAGGGTCTTCGGGGAGATTTAAGAGAATTAGCTAAAAAGATTAAGTAAATTATGCGAAAATTTGTCTACGCTCCCATTTTTGTTCGGCAATTTAAAAAGTTAGGCGAGAATCTGAAAGAAGAGGTTTGGGAGAAGATTGAAATGTTCAGGGATGTTTCAAATCATAAAACATTACGGGTTCATAAATTGAGTGGGCCATTTGAAGGCAGATATAGTTTTTCAGTGAATTACAATTTCAGAATTGTTTTTTCGTACAGCAACAAAAAGAAAGAAGTTAATCTCTTGGCGATTGGTGATCACGATGTCTACAAAAACTAGAAGTTATTCTTTAACCAACTTCACAATCGCTTCGAAAACTTGAGGTTCGGTGGCGGCGAGGTCGGCGAGCATTTTGCGGTTGAGGAGAACACCTTTTTTCTTCAGGGCGCCCATGAATTTGCTATAAGAAATTTCGAAAGGAGCGAGACCGGCCGAGAGGCGAGTTTGCCAGAGACCACGAAAAACGGCCTTCTTATCGCGTCGGTGAGTGTAGGCGTAAACGCCGGCCTTGGTGATGGCCACTTTGGCCTCACGCTCTTTGGTGCTACGACCAAAACGATAACCCTTGGTGTCCTTCAGGACGTTGCGACGACGCTTCATTGAAATTGTTCCTCTTTTGATTCGGCTCATGATAAATTATTTTATTATTTTATTTCCCACCAAAATAGCGTCCAACCTCATTCTTGGACATAGTGATCGAACGCCCCCGCTTATTCTTCATTTGGGTTGAACGGCTCTCTTTGGCGTTGAAGTGATTTTGACCAGAACTGCGCACCAGCATTTTGCCAGTTTTGGTAATTCTGATTCTTTTGGCTAAAGATTTGTTGGTTTTCATCCCGTTAGAGGTAGATCGCGATTAAAACAATAATACTTTAGGCCACGATTTACCCTCTACCCGGGGCGATCGCGACCTCTAACGGGATTCATACCCGTAATAGCTAGCTTACTATAAAAGACTATTTTTGTCCACCTCGCTCGATAATTACGGTCATGCCCTTGGGGCTCTTTTGGGCTGGGATGGCCAATCGGAAGTCTTCACTGACTAAGGCCAAAATTCGGTCTAAGCGCTCTTTTAAGAAATTGGGGTCGAGATACTTAGCGCGACCGGGGAGAAAAAGGTCGATTTTGACCCGATGGCCATCCTTGAGGAATTCGGACGCTTTTTTCGCCTTAAGCTCTAAATCGTGTCCGCCGGTACCAATCTTGACCTGCAAAATCTTGGTTTCACTCCCCGTCGTGCCCTTGGCCTGTTTTTGCTTCTTTTGTTCTAGATATTGATATTTGCCGAAGTCCATAATCTTGGCGACCGGCGGGACAGCGTTGGGGGAGATTTCAATCAGGTCCGTGTCTAATTCGCGCGCTTTATTGATGGCCTCGGCAAACGACAAAACTCCAAGAATCTGACCTTCCTCGTCGATAACGCGGAGTTCTCGGGCGCGAATTTGATTATTGATTCTAATCGGTGGCTGATACAAGATAAGGGTATAATAGCAAGCCTAGGGAAAGGAGTAAAGCCAAAATCGATATCTTATTCTAAATAACGACGGGCTCACGAACAATGTCCGTGAGCCCGTAAATGAAAAACTGTCGACTACTCGACGAGGTCAACCCATACCTTCCTCTCCCCAAGTAATCTGCACAAGAGCCCTTCGTCCTTGATGGGGTGATTCCAGGTGCTCCAGGTGGCAATTGTCCCGGCGAGTAACAAGGCGTTGAGTTTCTGTCGTCCCTGGGGTATAATGACTCGACAGTCATTATACCCAGGACCAAAACTCCGTTGATCCTTTCGTAGGCCGTCTTCAAGCTCGGTTCCGAGCTGTTGTTGCTCCTCTTTGGAAAGCTTGGCGAGCGAGAAAACGGCAAACTGCGGGAGCAAACCATTGCCGACACACGGTACAAACCGATCCGAGAAAGTGCTCTTGGGCACCCGGAAACGAACAGGTTTGACGATTCGCCGGACATCAGAGGGAAGGCTCCTGATTATCGTTTGCACGTCGCCACAATCGATCGTCACAACGGAACCGAAACTACCACAATGCTGACCGCCGGATCTTCCTGCCTCTCCGTTGCACCACATGCATTTTGGTCGTGGCAAGTGGTAATACTGAGCATACCTGTCACCCTCGCGAAATACTCCTCGTTTTAGGCAGTCGGCTTCTAGGGTCTCACGGACGGCCTGTCTCTCTTCCCGAGCGAGCTTGCCAAGAAGTAGAACTACGACATTGGCGTAGCCTCGAGAAAGAATAGCGACTTCCGCCACTCTTGCTTCTCGTGCTAGTTTCTCCCGGTGTTCTTGTTCAAACCTCGCCCAACGGAATAATTCTCCACAAAGGGCGATGCCCATTCCACTCAGCCAGAGATTGAGATCCTCTACCAGCATCCGATCAAAAACATTCGCTGAAGCGTCTCGTGCCACCTTGGCTGTCAGAACGATGATACTTCTGAGATGAGACTGGACCTCGTCGAAACAGATTCCCGCTCCATGGGGCGAAAGCTTTTCTGTCTCGGCCGGCTGGAAACTCACGTCCTTTCGATAAAAGCAATCTCTGCCCGCTTTGGTAGCCAATCCCGTGGTGATTTCGCCCCACTTGATTGGCCAGCCCCTCATGCAGAGGAACTGGAAACTTGGATTCTCAAAGACCAATCTTTCCAGCGGGGTGAATTTAAACCCCGCTTGTTCGAGTTGTGCCAGGTCATACATGTTTTTCTCTCCTATGAGTTGTTGACCCAACCATTCGACACAAGGTACACAGTGCGCAATTTCTATGCGCGAACGAATCTCGCCGATACTGTCGACGAAACGGGAGAAATTCTATCCCCCTTGGCACAAGCCAACCATTCTCTAATCGCATTATAGACGACTAGACCCTGAAGTCAAATACGCGTCTAACCTCCATGAGTTTTACGGGCGAGCTTGGATTTGTTAAGATTGTGGTAATGAATTTAATCGAAAACAAAAAAGCGGGGTTGAATTACGAATGGCTGGAGACCTACGAGACGGGGATCGAGCTTCTTGGGGGTGAGGTCAAATCGCTCAAGGGCAAGCAGGGGTCGCTGGAAGGCGCGCGGGTGATTATCCGCGGGGGTGAGGCCTATCTCGTGGGCGCTTTTATTCCGCCCTATCAACCCAATAATATCATTGGCGATTATGAGCCCTATCGCACTCGGCGACTTTTGCTTAAGAAAAAGGAGTTGGCTGAATTGGCGACGCGGGGTGAACAACGAGGATTGACAATTATCCCGCTTTCGGTGTATAATAAGAGTAGGTTCCTGAAGGTCAAAATTGCGGTCGCGCGGGGCAAGAAGAAATTCGACAAACGCGAGGCGCTCAAGAAGAAGGAATCTGGGCGCGACATCGCGCGCGATTTGAAGAGTTCGTTGTAAAACTAGTATATCGGGATCAGTATGTAGTATGTGGGGGGGGTAAAAACTAACCCTAATCCCTAAATACTGCGCCCTAAATACTAAATAAAATGGGGGTGATTGGCTTCGACGAGTAGTCTACCCTTTGGTTTGTATGTAGAGTTCTAGCTTCCTCTTTAAACTGGCTAGAAACTGTTAAATGCCAACACATCTAACAAGGGAAACGTGGCTTCGCCATATTTCTCTCCAGCCTTCGCTTTAGCTTAAGCTGGTGTTCGCTAGATTGTCACCTAAACGATCTAACCGAGCATAATACATTTGGGTTAGTCATTAAGACCGTCTCGGCTTAATGGCGAAACTTAGAGACTCGGTTACTTAAGCTCTTGATTATTTCTGACTTAAGCCACTTAAATTCCGCTTCGGCGGTGGAAATAATCTAAACATATAGATTGATCAAAGAGTCCTATCCGCACCCGGGTTCGATTCCCGGCATCTCCACCATCCAAAATAACCTTATAATATAAGGTTATTTTGGAGTATAAATGGACATACATGAGGGTGAGTTGGAACCTCTGGGTGTTGCAAAGGTATTTAAACATTACGTATGCTTGACAAAAGAATGTTTATATACTACACCTGAAAACAGGCAGGCACCCCTCTCCTAACCCCTCAAGCCGAACACCCCCTGTTAATTAATAATAACTCATTGGCGCTAAAATAACCAAGACACTTTCGTGGTCGGTCGTTCAAGAAGGCATGGATTTGATCTAATTCTTCTTGA
>JBAZMZ010000003.1:0-114913 GCA_041649495.1 Minisyncoccota bacterium | reverse complement strand
TAATGGTTCGTTTAAAAAAGTGAAAATGGCCATCGGTATTCATGCCGGATTGAGTGACGCGCGAAAATCAAAATTAGTTAAATCTTTAGTTATGAAAAGCATCACATTTGACCATTAAGCCAGAATTAGCTTTTTGCTTGGTTTTTTGGTATATTTTTAGAATAATTAGGTTAATTAAAATAATTAGAAATTACCCATCATGGCTTCACTCGAAGAATTAAAACAAGAAAGAATAAAAAAATTAGAGCTTCTTCGGCAAGCGGGTTATAACCCTTATCCGGCCCAGACCGAAATTAATACGAGTTTAGAAAAAGCGCTGGCTAATTTTGATAGTCTAATTGAGAAAGGAAAAGAAATTACCGTTGGCGGTCGAATTATGGCCTTGCGTCGTCAGGGCGGTTTGATTTTTGTTGATTTAGTTGAAGGAGCCGATCGTTTACAGGGCTTATTGAAAGAAGATGAATTGGGTTCCCAATTTGGCCTGTTTGCCGACACGATTGATATCGGCGATTTTGTTCAGTTAACGGGCAAATTATTGACGACGAAACGGGGTGAAAAAACGATCCAAGCTCTGGGTTGGAAGATTCTGACCAAGAGTTTGCGACCTTTGCCTGATAGTTGGTCTGGCCTACAAGATGTGGAAGAGCGTTTGCGTAAGCGCTATCTCGATATTCTTTTGAATGATGAGGTGAGAGAAATGGTGATCAAAAAGGGGCAATTTTGGCAAGCGGTGCGAAACTTTTTATTGAGCCAAGATTTTGTCGAGGTGGAGACGCCAGTTTTAGAAAATACGACTGGGGGCGCTGATGCCAAACCCTTTGTCACTCATCATAACACCCTTGATTTAGATGTTTATTTAAGAATTTCGACTGGCGAATTATGGCAGAAAAAATTAATGGTCGCCGGTCTAACCAAAACTTTTGAAATTGGTCGGCAATTTCGCAACGAAGGGATGGACGCCGAGCATCTCCAAGATTATACACAAATGGAATTTTATTTAGCCTACGCTGATTACGAGAAGGGGATGCAATTGGTGGAGGAACTTTTCAAACACGTGGCCCAAAAAGTTTTTGGCACACTTCAGTTTACGATTGGCGAATTTAAGGTGGATTTGGATCAAAAATGGGTTCGTTATGATTTTTGTGAGACAGTCAAAAAGGTGACGGGGGTGGATGTTTTAACCGCTGATCTGGCCGAAATTGAAAAGAAATTAAAAGAATTAGAAATAGATTATGATAAAAAAGGTTTCAATATCACTCGCGCCATTGATAATTTGTGGAAATATTGTCGCCGACAAATTGCTGGGCCGGGTTTCTTAGTCGGCACACCAATCGAAGTTTCGCCCTTGGCCAAACGCGATGAAAAAAATCCGCGCTTAGCCCAACGCTTCCAACCCATCATCGCTGGTTCCGAATTAGGCAATGGTTACAGTGAGCTCAATGACCCACTTGACCAATTAACTCGCTTTAATGAGCAGGCTAAATTGCGCGAGGTGGGAGATGAGGAGGCGCAGATGAAGGACGAAGAATTTGTCGAAGCCCTTGAATATGGGATGCCACCTACTTGCGGTTTTGGCATGAGCGAACGCGTTTTTGCCTTCCTCGCCAATAAATCAATGCGCGAAGCCCAAATTTTCCCGCTGATGCGCCCAAAAGAAAAGTCCTAGCCTGGGGAAATTATCGAAGAATTCCCGATTTTTCCCCAGGTCCAGTAATCAGTAATGGGTAACATCCTTGACGATCGTTCAGGTTTGTTACCGCTTGGTTAATAAGAATAATAAAAAGACAAAAAATAAACCGCAAGGTGGTCGGGGTGTGTACATCCTCATTCGCTCGTCGTGACTAGAGTATCCCGATTCTTGCGGTAGCCGATTCGCGTCGCACCCGGAGGTGAAGTAAGGAAATTGGCCGGTCTTTTCCTTGCGAATACTTTGAGCCTATCATAGTTAGAGAATTTTACAAAGTGATGAAATAAAAAATTGACGTCAAGGCCCGACGATGCTATTATTATCAGGATGAAGAATCTTTATTCTCACCATTATCAAATTGTTTTACGGCCAGAATTAAGGGGTGGTTTTACGGTGACGGTTCCTACTTTGCCCGGCTGTGTTACTTATGGCCGAGATTTAGAAGAAGCGAAGGAGATGGCCAAGGATGCTATTTCGGCTTATGTTGCTAGCTTAAAGAAACATCATGAACCAATACCAGAAGATAAAGGCGTGCTAGTGACTTCTCTCAATTTTACTTATGCCTAAAACGCCAGCCGTTAAGCCGAAGAAATTGATTAAAATTTTGGAGGCCAACGGTTTTGAACTAGACCATACCAGTGGCAGTCACTTAGTTTTTTATTGCTCAAGCTCTCGTAAAAGGGTTACTGTCCCTAAACATAACCGCGATCTAGCTATCGGCACCTTGTTTTCGATTTTGCGTGAAGCTGGTCTAAATAAAGAGGATCTAAGGTAGATAGAACACAAACTTAACAAAAAAATCTCGGGGGTGTAGTATTAGAGTGTGTCCATTTTATCAATAAAGTAATCTTTTTAATACTATGTCAAATTTAACTAAGTGGCTCGCGATTGTTATCATTGTCATCTTAATTATTCTCGGGGTTTGGTATTATGGTTCAAAATCAACTGTTCCGGCCGAAACGGGGACAATTAAAATTGGCGCGATTTTGCCGTTGACCGGAAAGAATGCTGATTGGGGCGAGAAGGTCAAAAGGGGGATTGATCAGGCTCAATTAGAAGTTGGGACCAGTAGTTTAAATATTCTCTACGAGGATATGGGGGATAGTCTTGACAAGGCGGTTATGGCCGCCAACAAATTTGTGAGCATTGATAAAGTTCAGGTTCTTTTTTGTGAGACCTCAGATTCTTGTAGTGCGATTTCGCCTATTGCCCAAGCGAATAAAACAGTCCTGATTGGTTTTACGAGTACTCCCGGTTTTACAGAAGGAGGAGATTTCATTTTTAGCGTTCGCGGCGAGTCGCCGGCTGCGGGCAAGAAAATTGCTGAATTTGCCATTAAGCATTATCAAACGGCCGTTGTCTTTTATCTAAACAATGCGACCCAGAAGGGAAGTTATGAAGCTTTTGCCAAAACCTTCCCGGCGTTGGGCGGTCAGATTCTTTTAGCCGAGGGGCATACTGATAAAGATGCCGATTTTCGCACTTTGCTGACTAGGGCCAAAAGCTTAAATCCGCAAGTGTTGGTTTTTATGTCTCGGGTTACTAATGCCGTAAATCTTGTCAAACAAACCAGAGAGCTGGGTTTAAATCAGCCGATTCTTGCGGGCCTAGGGATTGATACGGCGGGGTTTATCAAAGGTTTGGGTTCGTCGGCCGAGGGGATAACTTACCCGGCCGCGACGGTTCAGCCCGATCCTACCGATGGGGCCCGACTCGCGACGCTAGAAAATTACAAAACGAAATATAACGAAACGATGCCCGTTTGGACCGCGGAAAGTTATGATATTACTAAGCTTCTTGATTCTCTGGCCCGTTTAGGTAAAACTGATTCGGCAACAATTAGGGAATCTCTAGCTGCCACAAAAAATTTCCCCGGTCTGGCGAGTAATAGTAATTTTGATGAAAAAAGAACAATCGTTAAAGAATACTATCTGTTCACTATCAAAAACGGACAATTTGCGCCATTAGAGCAATAACCATAATCGAACTAGACAAAAACCCCCGTCATTGACGGGGTTTTTGTTATGGTCATACGACCATTGCCCCATCGCTTCGCTCAGGGTTATCCCCCTTTTATCCACAGTTTGGGGTGGGAGGGGGTTGTTGTGAAGTGGAGGGAAGTGGGGTAAAATGGGAAGCAATGTTGATTGGCGAATTCAGACATACGATTGATGACAAAAAACGCATCTCTTTGCCGGCCTCTTTTCGACGCGAAGTGGGTAAGAAATTAGTCATCACGAAAGGTCTTGATTCGTGTTTGTTTGCTTACACGATTGAGGGTTGGAAGAAGGTGGCGAGCGAATTAGAAAAATTGCCAATGACCCAAAGTGCGGCCCGCAGTTTTAACCGTTTTATCTTGGGGAGCGCTTTTGAGGTGGATCTCGACACCATGGGCCGAGTGCTGATCCCTGACCATCTCAAAGATTTTGCCGATTTGAAAAGTCGGGTGGTGGTTGTGGGTTTGAATGAACGAATCGAAATCTGGGATGAGAAGAAATGGAAGGAGAATATTGACAAAGTGGAGAAGCAGGCCGACGTGCTGGCCGAGCGCTTAAGCGAAGTGGGGATGTTTTAGTATGCACGTACCAGTTCTTTTACAACCAACAATTGAGCAATTAGATCTTAAGACGGGAGAGGTGGTTGTGGACGCGACGCTGGGTCTGGCCGGCCATGCCAAAGTTATGGCCGAGAAGATTGGTCGAAAGGGGACATTAATCGGTTTTGACGCGGATGCGAGTTTGCTGGCCAAGGCGAAAGAAAATTTGACCGGAGTCGAATGTCGAACAGTTTTTTTCAACACGAACTTTCGAAATATTAAATCGGTGTTAGATCAAGCGGGGATTGAGCAAGTTGATAAAGTCTTGTTTGACCTTGGGCTTAATTCAGAACAATTTGACGAATCGGGTCGGGGCTTCACTTTTCAAAAAGATGAGCCTCTCTTGATGACCTTGTCTTCGACAAGAGAAAAAGAGGCGTTAACTGCTAGAGAGGTAGTGAACACTTGGGACGAAGAGAATATTGCGGACATTGTTTACGGTTATGGTGAAGAACGATTGTCACGCCGGATTGCCAAGGCGATTGTCGAAGCGCGAAAAATCAAACCAATTGAGACAACCTTTGAATTAGTTGAAGTGATTAGGTCAGCGGTCCCAGTTTTTTATACCAAAAAGCGAATTCATTTTGCGACTAAAACATTTCAGGCTTTACGAATTGTGGTTAATGACGAAATTGGCGCCTTGCGGGATGGATTAACTGGCGCTTGGGAGAAATTAAGCGGTGGAGGGAGAGTTGCTGTCCTCTCCTTCCATAGCTTGGAGGCTCGAGCCGTTAAAGAATTTTTTAAGCAGAAAGTGGCCAGTGGCGAGGGTAAATTAATTAATAAAAAAGTAATCAAACCCAGTCGAGAAGAAGAATTAACCAATCCTCGGTCGCGAAGCGCTCAATTGCGGGTTATCTCTCGACTAGGCTCGAGACAAGTAGCAAAAATTTAAAAAAATATGTTGTTTGGCAAAAAAATAAAATTAATAATGATTATCCTCATTTTGGCCTTAACTGGTACCTATGTTTATTTGGTTAAGAGCTCGGTTTTTGCCGTGGCCGAACGACGCGATAACGAAGAAAAAATTTCTCAATTGGAGGCCGAGGTCTCGACTTTGGAGGCCGACTATCTGGCTCGATCGAGTCAGGTGACGCTTGAGCTGGCCAAGTCGTTGGGCTATCTTGATGCCACTGGTCAGGCTGGTTTTGCGATTAAGGATCGTCCGGTTGGCCTGGCCCACAATTAAGTTAGAATGAAATCTAGTGTCTCAAGAATCAGGATATTGTGTTTGGCCATTTTGCTCGTGGCAATTTTGTTTGTCGCTCGATTATTTTTCATTCAAGTGGTTCAGACTGATCATTATGTTGACCTGGCCGACCGTCAATATCTCCAACCCAGCACCGGCGTTTTTGACCGAGGGAGTATCTTAGCCGAGAAACGGGACGGCACCATTTTCTCGTTGGCCGGATTGAAGACGGCTTATATTGTCGCGCTTAATCCCAAGCAATTGGCGACGACCGGCGCCAGGCTCGATGATATTTATCAAAAATTAAATCAAATTCTGCCTTTAGACCAAGACGCTTTTATGAAGAGTGCAACCAAGGCGAGTGATCCGTATGAGGAGATAGCGACCAAAGTTGACCAAACTCTGGCCGACCAGATAAAAAAATTAGAAATTAAGGGGCTTAATTTATATAAACAAAAATTACGCTTTTACCCACTCGGTTCGGCCGCTTCACAAACGGTTGGTCTCTTGGGCTATCAAGGTGACGATTTGGCTGGTCGTTATGGTTTGGAGCGGTCTTACGACCAAATTTTGTCTCGGAGTGAAGACACCACCTTTGCTAATTTTTTCGTGGAACTTTTTTCTGGCTTGGGCAAATCTTTAACCAAAGGCGAAGATAATAATCAGGGCGATATTATGACCACGCTTGAACCGGTCACCCAACAATTATTGGAAAAAGAATTGACTCGGGTTAAAGACAAATGGCAAGCCGACAGCGCGGGGGGGATAATCATTGATCCTAAGACGGGCGAGATTTTTGCACTCACCGCTTGGCCCAATTTTGATCCCAACCAAAAACAGATGGATCTCAATGTTTTGGCTAACCCCTTGGTGGAAAAAGTTTACGAAATGGGTTCGATTGTTAAGGCCTTGACCATGGCCTCTGGTTTAGACGCGGGCGTGATAACCGAAAAAACAACTTATGATGACGAGGGTTGTATTACTTTAAATAAAAAAGTGGTTTGTAATTATGATGGGAAAGCGCGGGGGGTGGTGCCGATGCAAGAAATTCTTAATCAATCACTCAATCTCGGCGTGACCTTTGTTCAACAACAATTAGGGCCCGCCCGTTTTCGCAATTATTTCACAGCTTTTGGCTTGGGTGAAAAAACGGGGATTGATTTGCCGAGCGAGGGTTCGGGTTTGGTTAAGAATCTTACGAGTCCGCAAGCGGTTGACTTGGCCAATATCTCTTTTGGTCAGGGGATTGCGGTTACTCCCATCGAAATGACGCGGGCCCTCTGTGTCCTGGGCAACGGTGGCTACTTGATTCAACCGCATTTGGTTAAAAAGATTGATTATCAAAACAAATTATCGCGAACGATTGAGCCAGTCATTGGTCCCTCGGTGATTAAAAAAGAAACGAGTGAACGAATTACGCGGATGCTGGTGACTGTCGTTGACGAAAAATTGGCAGGGGGCAAAGCGAAGACGGAGCATTATTCGATTGCCGCCAAAACGGGGACGGCTCAAATTGCTGATCCGTCGACCGGCAAGTATTATCCCGATCGTTACCTCCATTCCTTTTTTGGCTATTTCCCGGCTTACGAACCACGCTTTCTCGTTTTTATGTATATCGTGTATCCTAAGGGGGTCCAATATTCGTCAGAAACACTAACCGAGCCCTTTATCAATATTTCTCGATTTCTGCTAAACTATTATCAAGTCCCACCAGATCGTTAATTTCAAAATGGCCAAAAGACTTTTTAAAACCATTATTACCAAGATTCTCCAAGCCGAAGCCAGCTTGGTTTTGAAAAAATATCACCCGAAAATTATCGGCATCACCGGCAGTGTGGGCAAAACTTCGACCAAGGATGCCCTTGTCTCGGTTTTGGGCCAGAACTTGTCGGTGCGGGGGAGCGAGAAGAGTTATAATAGTAGCGATTTCGGCGTGGCCTTAACGGTGCTCGGTTGTCATTCGGCTTGGCATGATTTGTTTGGTTGGTTTGAGATTATTTTGTATGGCTTGGTTTTAATCATTTTTCGCAAACCTTACCCCGAGTGGCTAATTTTAGAAATTGGCCTAGAACATCCGGGTGAGATTAAACAAATTCTCAAATGGGTCAAAATTGATGTGGCGGTCATTACCTTATTGCCTGAAATTCCCGTTCACGTCGAATTCTTTAAGTCGAAAGATGAAGTGATTGACGAGAAAATGCTTTTGGCCAAAACCGTTTCAACCACAAGCCAAATTTTTCTTAACGCGGACGATACTAATTCCCTTAAATTTATTCCTGATTTGCGAGGTGAGATTAACACGGTTGGTTTTGCTGAATCAGCGGATTATCGTGCCCTTGAACCGGCTATTGTTTATGATGAAGCTTCTGGTCAAACTCGGCCCACTGGATTAAGTTTTAATCTTAATCATCATGAAAAAAGTTTAACGGTAGAGATTGGGGGAGTAGTGGGCGAACACCAAATTTATCCGATCCTGACCGCCTTAGCGGTGGGCGATAAATTGGGACTCAAAATGATTGAGATGATTGGCGCGCTTGATTGTTACCAAGCGCCGGCGGGTCGTCTGCACTTGATTGAGGGCATTAAAGAAACAATGATTCTGGACGATACTTATAACGCCTCACCCGCGGCCGTTTCGGCGGGGCTTAAAACTCTGGCGAGTTTTAAGGGGGCAAGTCGGAAAATTGCCGTCATTGGCGATATGCTCCAATTAGGCAAACATACCGTTGAGGCGCATAAAGCGATTGGCTATCAATTGGCGGAATTTTGCGATTTGGTCATCACGGTCGGTTTGCGGGCTAAGTTTATTGACGAGGCCTTACGCGAGAAAAAGTTTGGTGAACGCAAACTGAAACATTTTGAAAATTCGATTGAGGCGGGGGAGTATTTGCAGAAAACGATTAAACCTGGAGATTTGATTTTTATTAAAGGCTCGCAGGGTATGCGAATGGAAAAAGCGGTAGAAGAAATAATGGCTCATCCCGAATTGAAAGCTAAGTTGCTGGTGAGGCAGGAGAAGGAATGGGCAGAAAAAGAATAAGTAGTAGAGTAGTAAAGTAATAAAGTAGTAAGAGAATAAAGCGGAAAGAAAGAAAAAAATAAAAATAGAATTGCAAAAGACCGTGCGACGCGTTGCGTCGCACGGTCTGTGAATTCTCTCTCGGTGGGTTAGAATCCCACCGAATCGCTCTCCCTCAGGAACGGGTTCTTAATCCCAGCGGCCCTCATGCCGGCGAGGATAACTTCGTTCCGTTCAGTTTCCCCCCGCTCCCTTTCGAGCTCGGCCCTAACTGACTCGACGGCCTTCCTTACGGAATCTGCCCAGACGGGATAGTTCTGCTCCATTCCGCGGACAAACTCGTTCACTTCCTCCTTCTTATACTCATCCACTAGCTGTCTGGCTAGCCAGGATAGGTTTTGCTCAAATTCTGTTCCGAGATATGTCAGGCATTGAAACAACGCCCCGAAGGTCTTCCCGACCAGTTCCGGGCAAGCGAACCCTGCCGAAGGGAGACGGAAATCTGCTTGAGGCAACCGCCTCACCCACCCAAGCTCCTCAAGGACTGGGATCAGGTCTTTTGCTGACAATTGAGAAAATGCCAGAAGCATCTTCTCTCTTGCCAGGAAATTCTTGCCCTTTTTCACTCGCCGGTTATGGATGATTCTGTCCACGACTGCCGAGACCACGGCCACTACCGCAAAGAACAACATGAAAACTTTCAACTCTTCTTGCATCGCTTCCTTTCTCGCGCCCATGAGGCGCAATGGCTGACTTGACCCCGGCATGACCGGGCAATCGAGGCGTGACCCCGAGCCAGCGTTCGACAATGGGTCTTACTTCGATTTCAGACCCTCTATCTTCCAGTATAGCATAAGCAGGTTTGGCTGTCAAGTTTTTTTATTGGGCCTTATCCTATATACTAAATACTGTTCCATATATACTGTTTTTGGCCCTATCGTCTAATGGTTAGGACATCACCCTCTCACGGTGGTAATCCGGGTTCGACTCCCGGTGGGGTCACAAAATTTGCCAAAAACGATCCAAGAACATAAGCAGTTATCCCCATGATGGAGAATTGTTTTTTATAGTATAATAAAAGCATCTATGATTAAAAAACTTTTTAGCTCGGGCTCTTGGGTGAATTTATTATTAGTAATTATTGTTTTGGCTGGCTCGTTTATTTTAGCCTCGCCAGTTTTGGCGGCAGACATCGAAATTTCTAATATCACTGATTTGCAAAAAATCGGCGTTGATGCAGGTTATCCTGTTGACGGCTCTTACATATTGACTACCGATATTGATGCATCCGAAACAGCAACTTGGAATAGTGGCGATGGTTTTAAGCCAATTAGTAACGAGACTGACGGTGGGGGTACTCCTAATAATGTCTTTGTCGGCACTTTTGATGGGCAGGGCTATACTATAACTGGCCTGGTTATTAACCGACCATCAGAAAATTTTGTGGGTTTATTTGGTATTAGTGCTGGCTCAATTAGTAATTTAAAATTAGTTGATAGCACTATCAGCGGTGGTTCTTATGTTGGTGGCATTGTTGGTGGTATCGGTGGCGGGAGTGATTCGATAACTAATTGTTCTTCTGATGCCACGATTACTGCTAGTGGAGACAGTGTTGGAGGATTAACTGGGCTGAATAGTGTTGGTACTATAACTAATAGTTATGTTGATGGCTCAGTTACTGGTAATGGAAGTCTGACGGGCGGATTAGTTGGATTTAATCTTGGCGGTACCATAACGGGGAGTTATTCAGCTAGCGCTGTGACTGGAGTTCTTGTTGTTGGAGGATTGGTCGGTAGTAATGGTGGTGAGGATAACCCGGGTACGGTTACTAATTGTTACGCTACGGGTGCGGTGATTGGCACTGGTGATGCTATCTCTATTGGTGGACTGATTGGATCGAATTCTGAAAGTAGTACTGTTACTAATTGTTATGCGACAGGAGCTGTTACTGGTAATGGTACCGGTGGGCTGATCGCTTATGATGACGGAAGTAATACCGTTACAGGGTCATATTGGGATGCTGACACTACCGGACAAGTTTCCTCAAGTGGTGGCACAAGTAAAACTACCGTTCAAATGAAACAACAAACCACTTTTTCTGGTTGGGATTTTGCGACCACGCCAATTTGGTGGATTGACGAGGGTAATGATTATCCTAAACTTCAAGCCCTCACTTCATATACGCTCACTTACACCGCTGGTGACAACGGCTCAATCACTGGTGATTCACCTCAAACTGTTTTACGAAGCGCGGATGGTTCAGCTGTTACGGCTGTCCCAGCGACTGGTTACCAGTTTGTTAGTTGGAGCGATGACTCTACTGCTAATCCCAGAACAGACACTAGTATCACTGCTAATGTTTCGGTTACCGCTACCTTTGAAGCGATTCCCTCCAGCCACAGTAGTGGTGGTAGCTCCGTCTCGTCTCAAGTCTCTAATCTCTTAGCCATGGGTAATACTCAAGCCGCGCAAGCATTAATGACACAATATCCGACTCTTTTTACTAATCAACCAATTGTTCCGACGGCTCCAACTTCCGATTCTGGTCACTCAACTTTTGCCGGGAAAAGTGTTTTACTTAAATCAGCCGACCTTAAAACCGGTGTTTCCAGTCCTTTTGTTAAATTATTACAACAATACCTGAACGCCAGCGGTTTCATTTTGGCTAAAACCGGCCCGGGTTCACCCGGTCACGAAACCTTAATGTTTGGCGCGCTCACTCGAGGCGCTTTGGCCCGATTCCAAAAAGCGCACGATATCAAACCGGCCGTTGGTTATTTCGGGCCGATAACGCGAAAGACAATTCAGGGTTTACCTTAGGATCATTTCTATTTTTCAGAATTTCTTGCTAAAATAAAGTTAATGAATACTGGTATTTTTGTGGCGGTAGGTTTAGTGGTTGGTTTTGGGTTGGCTTTTGGGGCCTTTAAAATTTGGGGGTCAAAAGGGGAGGGGAAGGGGCAAGCTAATTCGGCGATGGTCTTATTGCAAAATCAAATCGAGAATCTGACGAAATCACTCGATAATCGTCTTCACGAAATGGGCAAGGCCTCGACCGAGAATATCCAATCCCAATTTTCTGAATATAATCGTTTAACCCGCGAAGTGACCGAAAAATTGGTCCGACTTGAGGAGACCAATAAACAAGTTGTTAGTTTTACCGACCAACTGCAATCATTGCAAGACATTTTGAAAAATCCGAAACAGCGGGGGATTTTGGGTGAATATTATCTCGAAACTTTACTTAAAAATGTGATGCCTCCGGGCTCATATCAAATGCAATACCCCTTTCCCGATGGCACGATTGTGGACGCGGTCGTTTTTGTGAAAGATAAAATTATCCCGATTGACTCGAAATTTTCGCTGGAGAATTATAATCGGATTGTTGAGGAGCGAAATGAAGTTGAGAAAGAAAAATTAGAGAAAATCTTTGTGAACGATTTGAAAAATCGCATTACCGAGACGGCTAAATATGTTCAACCCGATCAGGGCACAATGGAATTTGCCTTTATGTTCATTCCTCATGAGGCGATCTATTATGACCTTATTATCAACAAAATTGGGGCGCTAAAAGACGAAAATACCGAAAATCTGATCCAACGGGCGGCCTCCAAATACCATGTGATTATTGTCTCCCCAACCTCCTTCTTGGCCTATCTCCAGACCGTCTTGCAGGGCCTAAAAGCCCTCCAAATCGAAGAATCGGCCAAAGAGATCCGACAGAGGGTGGAGGAATTAGGCAAGCATATTGGGGCCTATGAGAGCTATATGGCCAAGCTGGGCGGGGCTCTGGGAACCACTGTCAGCCATTATAATTTGGCCTACAAAGAGCTTAAAAAGGTGGATAAGGACGTTTTGCGGGTGACCGGCACCAACGCTGGTTTTGAGCCCCAGACTATTGACAAGCCAAGCTTGGAGGACTAAAAATTGGGAGCCGAACTCTCAAACTCTTGCAGATTGAGAGCTTTTGTGTATAATACTAGGGTTATGTTCGCCATTATCGAAACAGGGGGTAAGCAATACAAAGTCGCCGCGGGCGACTCTTTACAGGTGGAGAAACTTGTGGCTGGTAAAGCCGGTGAGGTAGTTTTTGATAAAGTCCTTTTAGTGGCTGATGGCGACAAGGTTAAAACTGGCACCCCTTATCTTGAGGGGGCAACCGTGACGGCCAAATTTGAAGCGGAGGGCCGAGCCAAGAAAATTACGGTTATCAAATACAAAGCTAAATCTCGTTACCATGTGAAGAATGGCCACCGCCAACCCTTTACCAAAGTCAAAATCGAAAAAATCGGATAAAAGTTTTCCCTTTTCATCAGGCCAACCCTTTGTTAAAATAAGGGTTGAAGTGAAGAAAAAAAATCGACTAAAAAAACTCTGGCGTTTTATTGGCCCCGGTTTTATCACGGGTGCATCTGATGATGACCCAACTGCCATCGCCACTTATACTCAAGCCGGCGCTCAATTTGGTTATGGCCAACTCTGGACCACGCTTTTTACTTTTCCTTTTATGGCCGTCATTCAAGACATGTGTGGCCGAATTGGGATGGTGACCGGTAAGGGTTTGGCTGGCGTAATCCGCAAAAATTATTCTCGGCGTGCCCTCTCATTTGCTGTTTTCTTGCTTCTGATTGCCAATACTATTAATATCGGTGCCGACTTGGGGGCAATGGCAATCTCGGCTCAATTGCTTTACGATTTGCCGTTTGCCTTTTGGCTGATTACGCTGACTCTTTTAATTTTGCTAATGGAGGTTTTTTTGTCTTATCGGGTTTATTCGCGGTTCTTAAAGTATTTGGCGCTGACCCTTTTGACTTATGTGGCGGTCGCTTTTTTAGTTGGGCAGAATTGGTCTGAAGTGGCTTGGGCGACGCTCATTCCCAATATTTCTTTTAAAGAAGTTTTCTTACTGAATTTGCTTGCCATTCTGGGCACCAATATCTCGCCCTATCTTTTCTTTTGGCAAGCGAGCGAAGAAGTGGAGGAGGAGGTTGAGACTGGTCGTTTGCGAACCATGGGTCGGGGTGTGCCCAAAGTTTCTAATCGAAATGTCCGCGATTTGCATTGGGATACGGCGATTGGCATGTTTTTTTCAAATGTTATTGTTTTCTTCATTTGTCTCACGGCGGCTTCAACGCTGGGTCGGCACGGGATTATGAATGTTACCACTTCGGCTGAAGCGGCCCAAGCGCTTGAACCGATTGCTGGTCGATTTGCCACGATTCTTTTTGCGGTCGGTGTTTTGGGCTCGGGTTTGTTGGCGGTGCCGGTTTTGTCAGGCTCGGCTTCTTACGCTTTGTCTGAGAGTTTTGGTTGGCATGAAGGTCTCTATTGTCGGTTTAAAAAAGCGTTAGGTTTTTATGGTGTGATGACGATCGCGACTTTGGTGGGGTTATTGATAAATTTTACTTCGATCCCGCCCTTCAAAATGTTGATTTATTCAGCTGCGCTTAATGGTTTATTAGCCCCGCCTTTATTAATTTATATTCTAATCATTGCTAATAATCGGCGAATTATGGGTAAGTACACGAACAAGTTTTTGACTAATTCATTGGGTATTCTTATCACCGCCTTGATGTCGTTGGCGGCGATTATTTTTGTCTGGCAATTATTTGTTTAGCTGACGGCTTCCCGATGATTTAGCGAATTTTTGATGGTTTCACTATCGGCGTACTCGAGTTCACTTCCGGTTGAGAGGCCACGGCCGAGGAGTGAAATTTTCAGGCAAGCTTGGCCTGCCCTGAGCGGAGTCGAAGGGCCGGTCAATGGTCGTAATTTTTCGATTAGCCAATCAGTGGTATGATCGCCCTCGGTGGTGGCCGACAAGGCAATTATTATTTCTGACAAACCTTCTTTTAATCGCTTTTCAATTTCGATTAAGAGGGGAGAGAAGCGGATATGGTTTTCGGGTTGGGGATCAAGAATGGGGACATTTCCGCCGAGCACAAAATAATAACCACGATAAGTTCGCGTGCGCTCAATGGTGTCGAGATCAATATCCTTTTCGACAATCATTAAACTCGAGCTATCTCTCTCGGGATCAGCGCAAATTTTACATTGATTGGCGGTTGGCTGGTAGCCGTTGGTGAAGAAACGGCCACAACGAGAGCATTGTTTGATGTCTTTTTTTAAACTTTTGATTTTGTCGCTCAATTGGTTCAAGTAAGTCTGGTCGGCTGTTAAGAGATAATAAACAAAACGCCGAGCTTGGCGTGGGCCAATGCCAGGGAATTTTTTGAAGAGTTCGGTGAGATTATTTATGTGTTGGGTATCCATATTATATTCCGCTCGGGAAATTGCTTTTTAAAAAGTCCTAGGTTCTCCTCAAACTACGTTTTCGGCCAGACATTTTTAAAAAGCAATTTCCCGAGCTTCATTTTTGTTTTTAAAAATTGCCAAAATCACCCTTTTCAATATCTGAGAAACTGGTGCGGGCCGAATCGAAGTAGAGTTCAACCTTGCCGGTGGGGCCGTTGCGGTGTTTCTCAATGAGGATTTCGGCGATATCTTTTTTCTCGTTACTCTCCTCATCCTTCTCGCGATGAATAAATATTACGACGTCGGCGTCCTGTTCAATCGAGCCAGAATCGCGCAAGTCGGAGAGGCGGGGTTTGCCCCCCCGACTTTCGACGGCACGGGAGAGCTGGGAGAGGGCGAGGACTGGTACATCAATTTCGCGAGCCAAGGCCTTAAGCGAGCGGGAGATTTCGGTGACCATTTGGACTTGCGAATCGGTTTCGCGTCGGGGGACCATCAATTGTAAGTAGTCAACAATGATTAAGCCTAAATTATGTTCTGCCTTCAATTTGCGGGCTTCGGACTTCATGCGCAAGATATTATTTGAGGGCTCATCGTCAATAAAAATTGGCGCTTGGGCCAACGAATCAAGGGCATCGCGCAAGCGAGCAAAATCTTCATCGGCGCGGATGGCGCCGGTGCGCAATTTCCACGAATCCACAAAGCTTTCCGCCGACAATAAGCGGTCAGTTAATTGTTGGGTGCTCATTTCGAGTGAAAAAATACAAGTAGGCACCTTATTGCGACAAGCGGCATGGCGAGCAATATCTAAGGCTAGCGCGGTTTTACCCATTGAGGGGCGGGCGGCCAAAATAATCAAATCGGATTTTTGCAAACCGGCCAATTTGGCATCAAGTTCTTTGAAGCCAGTTGAGACGCCGCGCAAACTGCCATCTGTTTTGCTTAAGCGATCAAAACGTTCCCAAGCTTCACCTAAAGCCTCTTTAATATTGGTCACTTTCTTGCTGGCGTAAGCCCCGAGCCCAAAAATAATTTTCTGGGCGCGGTCTAAAATATCGGTCACCTCCTCGTGCTCGCGATAACCCAATTCAGAGATTTGGTCGGCCGAGCTAATAAGACTCCTTAGCGCCGCTTTTTTGTGAACCAGCTCAGCATAATATTTGATATTTGAAGCGGAGGGGACTTTGTTGGCCAGTTCGGCTACATAACTCGAACCGCCCACGCTCTCGGCTTGACCCTGATCTTTGAGTTTGGATGAGACCGAGACCAAATCAACTGGTTGACCCACTTCCGACAAATCAAGCATGGCCCGATAAATTTTTTGATGACGGGTCGAATAAAAATCTTCTGGCTTCAGCAAGTCAGCAATTTCGCCCAACGATTTGGGGCTAAGCATAATCGAGCCCAATAAAGCCTGTTCGGCGTCGGTGTCGTTGGGGGGGATTCTTAAATTGGTATTAACAAAGGGTTTATTGTTCACGGCCATAATTCTTATTTGCTTGTTCCCATTCTACCACAACGGTCAAACTAAAAGCCAAACCCCTAAATATCCCTAAAAGGGGATGAGCAGGGGAAAAACAGGGGAAAATTCAAAATGTTAACCAAAAACAACGGTCGTCAGAAGCACTTAACATTTTTGAAATTACAAGAAAATCCCAATCTGGTCAGAGATTATTTAGACAATGTCGGATTTCTTTACTTCAAAAAACTTTAGATAGGGTAAAATGTCTATATTTTTGAGATGATCTAATAATTCTTTGGGAAGTGGGGCTGGCCCTAACCAGACACTCTTTTGTAGCATTTTGAAACCGAGACTTACTAATTCCACTCTTAGCCAATAGCGGTTCTTCCTTTTTTCTTCTGGGATGTCAAAAGCAATTATCATTTGGCGAATATTTTTATTTTCCGTTTGCTTTCGGTTTTGTTTTTTTGTCATTTTATAACTAGCCATTTTTCGTAAACCTTCCGCAGTTAATTTCCAAAGATGATTGTCGTTTCCGACCAACCCTTTTTTCTTGAGTTTGGACAATGTCACCCGCAACGAGCGTTCCCGTTGAGCTTCAAGTTTTCTCTTCTCTGAAGCTTGACTAAGATTTTCTTCAAGATAAAGATTTCCCAACATGCGTGATCTTAATCGGCCGTAATTGCCGGGGCTGTTAGATAGAAAAAATAAAATTTCGTCAGTCAGGTTCATTCCCAAAATGTTAACATATTTTGACGATCGTTGGAAATGGTTAACAAATTAATTATTTGAAGGTTAAGGAGTTAAAACAAAAGCCGATTGAAAGTTATGTTAATTTTAGCCCCAAGATCTCATCAAATTTGGTGATGAGTTCGAGTTTTTGGGTGGGGGAGAGATTTTGGGCCGAGAGGACGGTTTGGAGGGTGGCGAGGGCGGAAGCGGTGTTGAGGGTGGAGATTTTTTGAGAGAAGTCGGCGAGATAAGTTGAGGAAATTTCTTGAGGAGAAACCTTGGGCTCATTTAAGGTTTCATCTCTCGAAATTTCGGACTTTATTTTTTCAAGCTTCTTTTTTAGGTTTTCATAACCTTTTTGGGCTGATTCAAGCGAGGCCCAGGTAAAATTAACTTTTTGTTTATAACTGGTTTGGAGGAGAAGATAGCGGTAGGCGAGGGGACTATAACCTTTTTCTTCTAAATCGGCGAGCGTATAAAAATTATTGGCGGACTTAGCCATTTTTTTACCGTCGACTAAGAGGTGTTCGGAGTGGAGCCACTCGTTGACAAATTTTTTACCTGCCCGCACCGCTTCTGGCCCAAACAGGGCTTCGATTTGAGCAATTTCATTGGTGTGATGAGGGAAAATTAAATCGATACCGCCCGTATGGATATCCGTCGTCTCGCCCTTGAAAGCGGTATCGTTAATCACCGAGCACTCAATATGCCAACCGGGTCGGCCGTCACCTAAAACTGGATGGGACCAAAAAATATTAGCATCACTCTCGTCGCGCGTTTTCCATAGAGCAAAATCGCTTAAATTGTCTTTTTCATATTCGTCGACTTTGACGCGAGCTTGTGGTGAGCCGGTCGAACCCGCCCCAATTTTTTTACCTTCTAAAAATTTCTCGCCGACGAGCGCGCCATAATGACCGAAGTCTTGTTGATATTTCTCAATATTGAAGTAGGTGCTCCCATCCTCGGCTTGATAGGCGTAACCCTTCTCGATGAGTTGGACAATAAAATCTTGAATTTGTGGGATAACTTCGCTGACCTTAATAAATTCTATTTCTTTGATTAGAATATTTAATTTATTTAAATCATCAAAAAAAATCTCAGTATATTTTTCAGTATATTTTTTTAAATCTTCGATTCCCGCTTCTTTTCCAAATTCCTCAATTGTATTGCGAATAGTTTTGTCATCAACATCGGTGAGGTTCATCACCCAGTGGGGATTTTGGCCGGCAAATTTTTTGGCGCGATAAACTAAATCGGCAAAGATATAAGCCCGCAAATTGCCGATATGGGCCAAATTATAAACGGTCGGACCGCAGGTGTATAAATTTAGCTTTAGATCCATTTTTTGTATTTGGCGAAAATGGCCATAGCTGTGGCGACGCTAATCATTAAGATTAGGACACCATACCAACCCGTTTCTGATTGAACGATTTTTTCTGAACCGCTCATGCCAAAAATGAAACTGACTAATGTTGCCGGCATAAAGACGAAGGCGAGGGCGGTCAAGGTTCTCATCGTTTGGCCATTTTTAATTGTTAAGAGGGATTCATTGGTGCTTTGTAATTCGACAAAAATTTCCCGATTGGTTTTAACTAATTCGGAAATTCGCTCATACTCGTTATTGATGGCTTGAGCGTAATGGTCAAATTTTTCACCGTAGAAATCTTTGGTCACCAGCGCTAAAGAGCGGAGCACCTCGCGGTGAAATTTCAAATCCCATTTAATATCTAAGAGGCGACGATTGATTTGGGATAAGTCGCGAACCATCTCGGCCTCAAAACCGGAAAAGATTTTTTCTTCAGACCGTTTTAATTGACGATTGAGATTGTCGAGCTCATTTTCTAGGGGCGCGTAGAGATTACGGATAATATAATAAAAGAGATGGCCAGCGTGGAACTCTTTTTCTTTTTGGTGATCAGTTTTGTTTTCTAAAATTTGCGAAAATTCGCTTAAGGCTTGGACTGGTTCACTATGAGTCGTGATTAACCAATTTTGACCTAAAATAAAATTAATCTCGCCATCTTGATGGTCTGGGGTGGGGAAGCGTAGGGTGAGGCTAAGATAACCTTCGTACCAATCGATTTTCGATCGGCCAATCGGGTGCCAGAGTTCTTCGGTCGTTACTGCGTGCAAGCTATATTGCTGGCTCAAATCGAAAGCCTCGTCTCGGGTTGTCCCCGTGACATCAATCCAAGCGATATTTTGATACTTTAATTTTTTAATCATTATTCTGTCGGGTTAATAATACCTTTTTTCCGGTTTGACCACAAGTGGCTAATTTGCGATAATATCTTTAATGGTAAATCGTACTCCGACCAAATTTGTCATTTGGCTCATAGTTTTGGTAGCTCTAATTGCTACTTTTAATCTGGGTAATTATTGGGGTCGAACCAAGACCCTGAGTCAGGCGCTGGCCGTTAATTTAATTGGCCAAGAGGCCAATAACGAAACAGCTAAGGTTGACTTTGCGCCTTTTTGGACCGCCTGGAATTTAATTAACGAAAAATATGTGGCCGATAACGGCAATAATCACAGCACGACCACCAAGATTACGACCGACCAAGATAAAGTATGGGGAGCGATTAGCGGTCTAACTAATTCGCTCGATGATCCATACTCGGTTTTTCTCCCGCCCGAAAAGAAAAAACGTTTTGAGGAGGATATTCAAGGCAATTTTAGCGGGGTGGGGATGGAGATTGGAATCAAAGATGATGTTCTTACAGTCATCGCACCTTTGTCTGATTCGCCAGCGAAGAAAGCGGGAGTGCAAGCGGGTGACAAAATTCTCAAAATTAATGAGACCATCACGGCCGGCCTCTCGGCTGATGAAGCGGTTAATCTGATTCGAGGCGATGCGGGCACGGTGGTGCGCCTGACTTTAGCGCGAGCCAAAGAAAAATCTTTTGAAGTCCCAATTACGCGCGGGATTATCAATATCCCCACTCTCGATACCGAAATTTTGGCTAATAGTATTTTTGAAATCAAACTTTATAATTTCTCGGCCGTGTCGCCCGAACTCTTTCGTAACGCCCTGCGTCAATTTATCGAGTCTGGTTCTGATAAATTGATTCTCGATTTGCGAGGCAACCCGGGCGGTTTTTTAGATGCGGCTGTTAGCATGGCTAGTTGGTGGTTGCCGGCGGGCAAACCAGTGGTGATCGAGAAGCACGGTGGGGGAGTTGATGACAAAATTTACCGAAGCGCTGGTTATAATATTTTTACCGATAATCTTAAAATGGTAATTTTGGTTGATCAAGGAAGCGCTTCAGCTTCGGAAATTTTGGCGGGCGCGTTGTCCGAATATGGCAAGGCGATTTTGGTGGGGGAGAAGACTTTTGGCAAAGGTTCGGTGCAAGAACTAATTCCGGTCACCAGCGACAGCTCACTCAAGTTAACGATTGCCAAATGGTACACACCCAAAGGCCATTCTATTTCGATCAACGGCCTAATGCCCGACGTTTTGGTGCCCATCACCGCCGACGACTTCAAAGCCACCCGCGACCCGCAATTAGCTAAAGCGATTGAAATATTGAATGGGAGGTAGCTGGTGGCTTTTTAGTCTATTTTGTGCGAGAATAGCTATATGGATAAAGAGTTAGAGTTAAAAATTAATGAACTGTTTAAAAAATATCCGGCAATTAAGCTGGCGTATTTGTTTGGTTCACGGGCCAACGATACGGCTGGGCCGACCAGCGATTATGACTTTGCCATTTATTTGGAAGGGCTAAACGGCTTGGCTGGCGCTGATTTACGACTCAAACTTCAGACAGAATTAGCCCAAATGGTTGGCTCTGATCAAGTAGATTTGGTTTTCCTCGACCGCGATGTTGCTCCGGAATTAAAATATGAAATTATAAAAAACGGTCGCTTGCTTTATGAAATTGAGCCAGCCCGACTTATTGTTGAACCGCGAATTCTGAACGAATATTTTGATTTTCGGGAAATTCTACGCCATTACCAGTTAACTAAGGTCTAAAAACAAAACAATGACAAATTTTGCCATCATTGAAAACAAAGTAAGTTCGATCAAAAAATACCTGTCAATTCTAAATGGTTATCAAAAATACACTCGGCTAGAAATTGAAACCACGGTTGATTTACGCGGGGCGATTGAACGATATTTATATTTGGCTATTCAGGCGACGATTGACTTAGCCGAAGCGGTAATTTCTTTCAAAAATCTGCGCAAACCCTCAACCCTAAGCGAGTCCTTTGATATTTTGGCTGAAAATAATTTGCTTGACGCGACCCTAACCGAAAAATTAGTCAAAATGACCGGTTTTCGCAATTTGGTTGCTCATGATTACGAGCGATTAAATTACGATATTGTTTACGATATTTTACAAAATCGTCTAGGTGATCTCGAAGAATTTATCAAACAAATTGAAAAGATAAATTAAATATTATAAAGGGGTCGGGATGGCTCTGAAGCTTTTTCTTGACAGTGATTTTAGAAGGTCTATGCTAGAAAGTGGATATCGTAACGTCTCGCCACAGAGCGGGGCATAACCCAAGAAAGAAAGGATTGTTCAATGATAACTGAAGGACAAGAGAAAGAAACGGTGGTTGTTCACGACCTGTTTTCGCCAAGGAATCGTTGGGTTATTTACAGAGGGCTGGCGTTTAGGCGCAAGCCCTCTTTCTTGTGAAAAATTAGAATTTAGGTATGATGGAAAATGTATGAAAATTATCTTATTACAAGATGTGGCCAAAGTGGGACGGAAGAATGAAATTAAAGAGGTTAACGATGGCTTTGCGCGGAATTTTTTGCTAGGGCAGGGGAGAGCGATTTTGGCCACGCCCGGTAATTTGGCGAAAGTTACGGAATTAAAGAAATCTAAAAACCAAAAGCAAGAACGAACCGTTTCGTCCGCCCAGCAATTACTCGAAACGCTTAATGGTCAAGCGCTAGAAATTAAAGCCAAAGCGAGCGATGAGGGACATCTCTTTGCCTCTTTTCATAAAAAAGATTTGATTGCTGAAATCGAAAAACAATTTGGCGTAGTTTTGACTGAAGAGTTAATTGATTTACCGAAACCGCTTAAACAATTAGGCGAACACAAAATCGCCCTTCAATTGGGCGATCGACAGGCTCCACTTCTGCTGGCTCTAAAAGCGAGCTAACTCGCTTCAACTTGAACAATCGCTTGGGTCTTGACGGAGCCGTTAAAGCCCAGCTTTCGTTTGGTGCCAAATTTGACGACACCGGGCACGCTGGCGAAAACGGTGTGGTCACGACCGAGGCGAGTATTTTGGCCAGCCATAATCTTAGTGCCGCGCTGGCGCACAATAATACTGCCCGCTTTGGCGGTTTGGCCGTCGGCGAGTTTCGTTCCTAAAAATTTAGGTTGGGAATCACGTAGGTTTTTGGCAGTACCCCCTGCTTTTCTATGAGCCATTTTGTTATAATATTAACACGATGAGTATAAAGGATTTTATTGAAAAAGGCAAGCTTTACCCGACATGGTGGCGTGGCCACGAGAAGGAATTATTTGTGGCCCTGCTAGTGATCTTGGTCGCCCTGCTGGCTTTTGGTTTGGGGCGTTTGTCGAAAATAATTGGCTGTCAAGAGCCCGTTCAGATTGAGAATGCCTTGCCGGCTTAATTCCTCCAAGTAAAGTTGAAGCCCTGTGCGCAGTGGTCGCGCATAGGGCTTCTCGACGATGGGAAGCGTCGCCCTTTCTAGGCGACGGCTTCGTCCCATTGTCCCTTTCTCGCCCATGCGCCCGGGCTCTTTTTCTTGGCGCGCCGTCGGTCAAGCTCTCGAAAAACTTCTGCGAGGGGACGCTCCTCCTTGGTCGGGGATTGGGCAGTGGGGGATTGGAGGTTCTTCTTCTTTGTCACGATCAGTTCTCTCCTCTGTTAGTGGCTGATGGTTTTGTGTCAGCATAGCTGGCACGGTGAACAAAATATCCAGTAATTAAATTAACAAGAATAAAACAGATTGTCAATTATTAATAAATTAGCTAACGGGGGATTAATTAGAAACCCTTTGTGGATAACTCTAGTGTATGTCGCACAACATAGATTTTGCGACATAAGCCGTAGGTTGACCGAGGAGAGACCTCGGGCTCACTTGAGGACTCACCTCGGTCAGCCTCCCCTGTCGTCATTAAATTAAAAAAGTTATTATTTATTTTATTTATTAAAAAATCCCTCCCGCACTTCTCTCAACTTGCCTCACTTCACATCAAAGTTGTTAACAAAATTCCAAATTGGGAATTTTGTTAACAAGGGCCATTTTCTAAATCTCTTGTCTTTTCTATTATAAACAACAAAACCCGCCTCGCTCATACAACGAACGATTTGGGCTTCGTTACGTTGTGCTCGCGGGCGGGCACCGGCAATCATTTCCAGTTGTAGACGATCAAAGAAACGCCCATCCCAGCAATGGCTAACCATTGGTGAAGGCTTAACGCCTCACCAAAGAAGCTGAACAGGGCACTTTGCACGGGAAAGGTGATTCCGGCGACCAAGACAACAAGAACTATTCCCTTTGTCCCCGGTGCAAGGCTTAGTGCGGCCAAGAAGAAGTAGAAGCCGACCGCTGAACCTAATCCCATGAGTAACCCCAAGGTGGCAGAGCCAGCCGTGACTCTCGGCAACCCTTCATAGATTTTCCCGCTCAAGAGGATGGTTATCCCCACGAACGCGATTGTCTCAAAGAGCATGTTTACCGACACCCCATGAACTTTCTCGGCGAAGTTCCCCGGGATTGCGTAGGTGCTCCACAGAATGAAGCACAACGACATGGCGATAATCCAATTCATAACCGACTCCTCTCCTCGTTGCACACCTCTCGTAAGAGGTATTCCTAGTTTCCGTTTTCAATTAGAACACTCTAACTATTATGATAGCATATCGGGTTACATCTGTCAACCACCTAAAACCCCGAGAGATTACTCTCCCGGGGTTTTAGTTTTTTTGTTGAACGCAATTAGGCTTAGACCTTTTCTTGACCCCAACAAGGTTTACTCCAATTCCAGTGACGAGTGCCCTCTTTTTTCATCAACCACATGGCATACTCAATGTTGCCAGCGGTTTGATGAATGTCGAAGCCTTGGGCTTCACTTTGGCTAAGATGGTATTTCTCGTTGATTTGGAAGACACCCGCATCGGCCGGATTGACCTTACCTCGGACAACTTCACCGTTCTCATTGTATTGGCGAAAGGTGCTTTCGCATTTCGCAATTCGCAGAGCGGTATTGGTGTCGAGATCATACTTCTTGCTTTGAGCAATGATCTGGTCGTAGATGGCCGAACCAGACTGGCTGGTTGGGCGCTCGACGGAATAAGTTTCGACCACCGCTTGGTGATTATCTAACTTATCCACCACTAAGGGATTAAGCGCTAACGCCGGCCCACTAGCGGAACTGGCGGTGATGAGAAGGCTGGTGAGGCCTATTTGTAGGGTTTGTAAAATAAGTCAATACAAAACTACCTATCGCTTATCGGCCAACGACGGCCAGAGCGGTAACATAGTTTTAATTAAACGAACGTTTTCTTAATTTCGACGATGTCCACCCGTAGGCGGACTGATCCTGCTAAACTAAACTATTATAATCTGCTGACTCTTGACACTAGCAGGATACATGTAGTCTAGCATAAGAGAGGAAAAAAGTCAAGACAAAAAGGGGTTTTTCATTCCCCTTTTGCCCCAAAAACCTTTATTTTACAACGTATTTTAAGATAGTTAATTTTTGCCCAAAAAGCCTCTAATCGTCTCCCAAAGCGAGCCTAATGATCCCGCGAGATATTGTTGATACAAATCGGTCAGCCAATCCCAAACCTTAAGGATAATTTGCCAGAGATAGCCAAAATTGGCTCGGCCAGTATCTGACTCGGCAATCCTTTGGAGATTGATACCAAAATAGCTCAAAATAATTACGACCACGACGATTAAAATTATTAATTTGACGAGACCGGCTTGTGAGTTATTTTTCATCTCTATCATTATAATAAATTTTACAAATAATTTAAAGGATTAAGATAGGCGTTATATGAAGCAATTGGCATCGTGTAGGTGCCACAACCGGCCACCTTACTCTTGAGTGAGCTAATCTCGACTCCGCCCGAAGCGTAAAGTGAGAAGTGGAGATGGGGTCCGGTCGAATAGCCAGTATTGCCCGATAAGGCGATAACCTCTCCCCGCTTAACGGCTTGACCCGCCTTCACCTTAACCAGCGAGAGGTGGGCGTAGAGGGTTGAGAGGCCGTTATTATGTTTGATTAAAATCCATTTACCATAAGAGGCACCAGCGCAGGTAAGGTCAGTATCGCCGGTACCCGTTACTTGCCCATCTTCAGCCGAATAGATTTGAGTGCCAATACTGGCAGCCAAATCAATCCCGTTATGACCCTTGCCGTTATAAACAGCCTGATGGCTTTGCGCAAAATCAGTATTGCCGAAACCTTGGGTAATGACATGTTTGAGCAAGGGCCAACCGATAACGCCGGTGCCGGTGCCGGGTAATTGGCTCGGGTCAAGGGCGTATTTTAATTGCGCTTCGGCTTGAGCCATCTCGGCAGCGACCTCTTGTTTCTTAGCCTTTCGGTCGGCGAGGATTTTTTGATAATTAGATTCTTTGCTCTTCGTCGCCGCGAGGAGCTCGTCCTTGGTTTGTTTGGTGATATCAACCGCTTGTTTTTGGTCGGAGATGTCTTCTTTTAAGCTCGCTAATTTATTTTTTTCTTGCTCCTTTTGACTCTTATTTACCTCGAGAACTTTTTTATTTCCGCGTAAACTGGTGATATGGTCGGTCAATTTTTCGTTTAAAGATTGAAATTGGGCCAAATTATCCCAGAGATCCGTGAGGCGATTAACACTTACCACCAGTTCGGGCAAATTGTCGGTATCGGCATCTTGCATTTGGCGCAGACTTTCGGCAATAATCTCTTGGCTCTCGGTGATTTTTTCTTCCGTGGTTTGAATGTTTTTTTGCAGATTATTAATATTGCTGTCAGTGACGACAATTTTATTTTTGGTTGAAATGAGACTGGTTTGTAATTTTTCGCGCGTTAAGTCGATTTGTTGAATCTCTTTTTTAAGTGAATTGCCCTCCTGCCGGGTGGCGTCGATTTTTTCTTCGTATTGCTTAATTTCTCCATCTAATTTCTTAATCAATTCTTGACGTTCGCTGATTGTGCTCTTGAGTTCATCAACGGTGGCAGACCAAACTATTTTATCATTACTAACGGCGAAGCTGACTGCTAGAATAAAAAATAGAGAAAAATTAATTAAGTATTTCTTGAGCATATTTTAAACGGTTGAGAGTTTCCTCTTTACCCAAAAGGGAGGCGATCGTGAAGGGGTCGGGCGATTTCTCTTGGCCAGTTAAGGCGACGCGCATCGGCCACAAAACGGCACCTCTCCCCTGCTCGGTGGCAAATGCCCAGAGCCGATCTTTTATTTTTGTGGCTTCAAAATCTTCAGCTGGTAATTTTTCTAAGAGAGCGATGGTCTCCTCCAAAAATTTCCCCTCTTTTAACAATTCGCGACTGGGTTGAGGTGGAACTAAGAAAAAATCAAATTCGCCATTTTCAATTAATTTTTGGGCTTCACTTAAGTTATTGACGCGCTCAATAATGGTCTGGGCCAAGGGCAAAAATTTCTCCGGTATAAATTGGGCGAAATCTTTTTTTAAACGGTCAGGAGAGAGCTGTTTCAAATATTCGCGATTAAACCAATCAAGTTTAATTTGATCAAAAATAGCCGCGCCTTTTTGGACTTTACTCAAAGCAAAGCTTTTTATCAATTCATTTTTAGAAAAAATTTCTTGATCAGTGCCCGGGTTCCAACCCAAAAGGGCCATATAATTTAGCAAGGCTTCGGGCAAATAACCTCGATCGCGATATTCACTAATAGCTAAAGCTCCCCGTCTTTTTGATAATTTCGAACGGTCTGGGGCCAAAACCAAAGGCAGATGAGCATATTCGGGGGTGGGCGCGCCAATCGCTTCTTGGATTAAAATTTGTCTTGGGGTGTTGGAGATATGATCTTCGCCTCGCACGACCTGAGTGACGCCCATTTCGAAATCGTCTACCACGACCGCTAAATGGAAAACTGGTTCGGTCAAACTTTTGGCAATCACAAAATCACCTAGGTCAGTAGTGTCTGTCACAATTAGGCCCCGAATCAAGTCATGAAAGCTGACTTGTTTGTCGGGGTTACGAAATCTAATTACTTCTTCGCGCCAATCTTTGGTCGGGTCAAGATTGCTTGGGCGTTCCTCTTTCGAAACATAAGCCTTGTCTTCGGCAATTAATTTTTCTAAATATTTTTGATGACTAGAAACTCTCTCTGATTGATGAAAAATTTCATCATAATCTAAGCCGAGCCAATTTAAGCTCTCAATGATATTGTCGGTATATTCTTTTTTTGAGCGCTCACGGTCAGTGTCTTCAATTCGGAGAATAAATTTGCCCTGATTTTGGCGAGCGAAGAGGTAGCTAAAAACGGCCGTTCGATAATTGCCGGCGTGCAAGAGTCCGGTGGGACTGGGCGCGAATCTGGTGACAATATTATTCTTCATGACGGAGGGCAAGTTTAATAATTTCTTTCGCGATTAATTCGGCGGCTTCGGGTCGAGCAAAACTCTGGGCGCCTTTGATCATTTCTTCGCGCAACTGATCGTTAGACATAATGCGGTCAATTTCAGACAAGATGATGGAGGGGGCCAAATTCTTTTGTTCAATCACCACCGCTCCCCCACTGCGCGCGTAGGTGAAGGCGTTGAGGCGTTGGTCATGGCTAATTTCCTCGGGGATGGGGATAATAATGGCGGGCAGACCCCAATTGGCAATCTCAAACAAGGCCGAACCAGCGCGCGTAATCACCAGTGACGAAGCACCGGCGGTCATCCGCATCGCCGAAGCGTTGAGATAATCAAAAATTTTGTAACGGTCGCGGTGCGGATTATTTTCGAGCAAGAAATTAGCGCGCTTTCGAGTTTCTTCAAAATTATTTTTGCCCACCTGATGGATGATTTGATATTTGGCTAAGAGTTGAGGCAGAACATCTAGAATCACCTCATTGATTTTGGTGGCGCCCAATGATCCGCCGATGACAAAAATCACGGGCACCGTTTTGTCTAGATGTAAAAATTCATGCGCGCCCACTTTCACTGGCGTCATAATTTCTTGACGTAAAGGGTTGCCGGTGACGGCGGTTTTGTCGGCCGGGAAATATTTGACGGCTTCGGGGTAGGACAGGGCGACGCGCACAGCGAATTTACCGGCCCAGAGATTAACGCGACCGGGGTGCGAATCGGACTCATGAATAATGACTGGAATGCGCAAAATCCGGGCCGCCAAAAGCGCCGGGAAACTAGCATAACCCCCCTTGCCTACCACAATATCAGGATAGAGAGAAAAAACTTTTAATAGCGCGCTAATTGAACCGAACAGGGTCTGAAATAAACCCAGAAAGTTTTTAATTAAACTCAATGGCGCTTTGTCTCGACGCAATTTACCCGCCGAGACGGGCACGAATTTGATATTGTTTTCAAAGAGAACCTGCTGATTGTAAGGCCCGTTCGACATAAACAGCAATTCTGGTTCGACCAATTTCTCGGCCGTGGCCAATTTTCTGATTTCTTGAGCAATGGCGATAATGGGATAAAAATGCCCTCCTGTCCCCCCGCCAGTAAATAAAATTTTCATACTGGTATTATATCAATAGGTCGGTCAAAGTTAAAGTCTAAATTAGGAAAGGCCCCAGAATACTTTCCTGGGGCCTGATACAGAGCCTCTTGTTGCTGTCGGAGGGGCCTAGTAGGAAGAGATAGCTCCCGCTAGTCTCTCCAACTTAGCCGCTACTTTTTCGGCCTGTTGAGCCTCGAATTTGAGTTCGTCGGCTGTTCGTGATTGGGCCGACTGGAGCTCCCAGATCAACTCCTTGGCCATACCAGGGTAATTGATGCCAAAGAATCGGCGGAATTCACTTACTGGGAGGGATTCAACTTTGAGCCACACGATCAAGTGCCGGCGTTCGAGGGAGACCTTCTCGTAGCCAAACAAGGCCTTCACTAGGTTTTCTCTCGCCGAAGAATGATTCCTTGGTCTCCGGAGAAGCAACAAGAAATAGCTTCCATGATAGAGATAGGCTTGTTCTCCCCACGAGGAAGCGATCTCTATGTCGCTCGTCTTTTCTCCCGTCTTTAGTCTCCGATAGACACTTGTCTGGGGCTTCATCCCTCGACAGGCCATTATTACGTGAGTGTCGAGATTCACCGAAGAATCTTCTCCAAACCCCGCCGCCTCGAAAGTGACCCCTTCACCCATAGAGAGATTTTCTAGCCCCCCAGTGAAGATCCCGTGGCAGTTGTCATGAAAGGCCAAGAGCTCCCTGAGCGGTTTGAACCCGCGCAGTTTCCGGAGGTCGATTTCGTCAAGAGTCTCGACCAAGAGACGATCGAACTCTTCCGGCAGCAGGCCCCCTAGGTCGACTCGGTTCTTTCCGAGGGCAAACTCGAGGTTTGCCTGTGCTTGGGACTTTCCGCTTGCGATTTCTGTTGGGTTGTTGACCGAAGCCATAACCAGGTTCTCCTTTTTCCTTTGTTGAGAACAATGTGAGATCGAAACCTCACGCCTAAGTCTATTAATAGCTCAATAAGAAGGGAAAGTCAAACTAGGATTGAGACTTTAATTTTGAGATATTTAAGATAATACCGACCTCGATTAAAGCAAAGAGCAGGGCGGTGCCACCATGGCTGATGAAGGGCAGAGGGACGCCAGTTAAGGGCAATAAGCCTAGCATGGCCCCAATATTGATAAAAGCTTGACCTGTAATCAAGACAATCAAACCAGAGCCTAAAAGTCGCCCAAAGGGGTCCACGACCCGAGACATAATTTTGAGACCCCAAACGGCGAAGGCTAGATACAAGAGGATTAGGATGGTGGCACCCAAAAGACCGAATTCTTCACTCGCCACGGCAAAAATGGAGTCGCCGATGGGTTGGGGTAAGAAATTAAATTTTTGGACACTTTGACCAAAACCGCGCCCAAAGATTCCGCCCGAACCAATGGCAATGAGTGATTGATTAATTTGATAAGACGAACCAGTGAGGTCGTGCTTGGGGTTTAAAAAAGTTTCGATTCGGTCGCGAACATAGGGTCGAGTGAAAGCCAAAAAACCAATCGCGATAATGCCGATTAAAAAGAGGAGAAAAAGATGTCGCCAATATCCGCCGGCGACAATAAAAATACCAATGGCGCCGGCGACCATAACCATTAAAGTGCCGGTATCTCGTTGGAGGACCATTAAGCCACTAACAATCCCTAAAAAAATCAAAAATGGTAAAAATCCGCTGGCCAGATCTTTGAGACGATCCTTTCGCGCGCTAGCCCAAGCGGCCAGAAAAACAATAAAAATAAATTTTAGAAATTCGGCTGGCTGTAAGGTTAGGGGTCCTAATTCGAGCCAGCGTCTGGCGCCACCATAAGTCAAACCAAAACCCGGGACAAAAACTAAACCAGTTAAGGCGATAGCGAGAGCAAATAAATAAGGCGAATAAGGTTTAAGTTGTTTGTAAGGCAAATTGGAGAAAAGAATGGTCAAAATTAGCCCGCCCAACAAAACGCCTAATTGCTTGAGGACGACGGTGCTGAAGCTAGCGCTGTCGCGACCCATTTGACCAAGTGAGGCCGACAAAAAAATGGCAAAGCCAACCACAATCAAAGTCAGCACAATCAACAACAAAACTCGGTCTGGTCGCCTAGCCTTCATTACTCTTTATTTTACCGCAAATTAGTTGGATTTCCAACATTTTTATAAAAGAAAACCGTCCCTCAACGGTTTTCTTCGTTGCGAGACGGGTTCGGGCTCTAGCTGATAAAGGTTGCCAGAACCCGAAAGAAATTCTCATTTACCATATACAACTCCCCGTCCCAGTCAAGAATCCCGCTCTCTCTGGTCGCCATGTGTTGGAGAGTGGACCTCTGGGTTTCAATGGTAAACCCCCCAACCATTCCGGCACAGAGCCGTTCGTAGGTCCAAGCCGAGAAACTGAACCATCGATTCCCGTTTTGAACGGAAAACTTGACGATGTTGCGGGCTACGGCTTCCTGCTTGTCCCTGGTTAGCGGGCTGTTCCTGAAACCGCCCGACAAGTCAAAATCGGACGGTTTGACCTTATCCATAAAGGTCACTTGTTTTTTTCCTATGAGCATTTATTCCTCACCTCCTCTCGGTGTTTTGCCCATTCTGTCTAATTACTAGCACTATTCTATTCTTGGATATTTTCAACAAAAATCTTCAAAAGATGATATACTCCCTAGATGTTATTAGATGAAGTCAAAATCAAGGTGGCGGCGGGGCATGGCGGCCGAGGGGCGGTCACCTTCAATAAACTCAAAATGGCCCAAGGCCCAACGGGGGGTAATGGTGGTAAGGGAGCCAGCGTTATTTTTGAGGGTGTTTCAGATCTGGGCGCGTTGGCTCAATTTCGTTATCAAAAGGATGTGGTGGCGCCCGATGGTGGTCGGGGTCATGGTAATTTCGTTGATGGGCCGGATGGTCTCGACTTGAAATTAAAAATTCCAGTCGGCACCGTGGTTCATAATTTGACGACTGGTCAAGATAATGAGATGACGGCGATCGGTGAGCAATTGATTATTGCCAAGGGTGGTTATGGGGGCAAGGGTAATTTTAAATTCCGATCTTCGACGAACACCACGCCCAAAGAATTTCAGCCAGGTTTACCGGGCGAAAGTTTTGAGCTTGAACTCGAACTCAAATTGATTGCCGATATTGGTTTGGTCGGTTTGCCGAATGTGGGTAAATCAACTTTGCTTAATCTGCTCACTAACGCCAAAAGCAAAGTGGCCAATTACCCTTTCACGACTCTCGAACCCAATCTTGGGGTTTATTATGATTTAGTTTTGGCCGATATCCCCGGCTTGATTGAGGGCGCATCTGAAGGTAAGGGTTTGGGCCATAAATTTTTGCGTCATGTGGAACGAACTAAAACCCTTTTTCACCTGATCTCGGCCGAGAGCGCTGATCTGGTCACCGACTACAAAACGATCCGTGCCGAACTCGAGGCTTATAATCCAGAATTGGCTCAAAAGCCTGAATATCTGATTATCACCAAAACTGACACCGTCACCGACGCCGAACTCAAAAAACTTCTCACCAAAGCCAAAAAACTTAACAAGGAAGTGATGGCTCTCTCCATTATCGATGACGCCTCGCTCGAACCCATCAAAAAAGTGCTCAATCAAATCGCTGACGCGAAAAAGATGAATTAAAGTTTTGGGCCACCAATGAGGGTAATAATCATCCCGATAATGGCGAAGATGATGCCGATGACCCAATAACGCATTACCACTTTAGAGGCGGGCCAGCCGAGGGCTTCGAAGTGGTGATGAAGGGGGGCGACTTGAAAAACCTTTTGGCCGTTACGGAATTTTTTGGAAAGAAGTTGGATGACGACGGACAAAACGGTGGCGACGAGGGGTAAGGCGATAATCGGGAGGGTGGCGACCGAATCGGTCAGGAAGGCGATCACCGTGAGGGCGGTGGTCAGGCCCAAAATACCCGTCTCCGACATATAAAAACGGGCCGGTGGGATATTAAACCAAAGAAAAGCTAAAAGGCCACCGGTGACCGCTCCACAAAAAGCGGAGAGGTCAATTTGATTTTGAAAGAAAGCGATCACCATGTAGGCGGCAAAAATAATGGCCATTACGCCCCCCGATAGGCCGTCTAAGCCGTCGATGACTCCGCTCGAAAAGAGGGCAATCATCACCAAAACAAAGAGCGGGATAATCAGCCAGCCCAGATAAAGAGTTTCCATGAAAGGGAGATTGATGGAGGCCAGATCTAGTTTGAAGTAGAACCAGCAACCGCCAATCAAACCCAAGAGAATAACAATCAATAATCGGCGCGAGAAAGATAATCCAGCTTTATGACAATCTTGATCGGCCTTGATTTGGCGCCAGTCATCAACCAAACCAACTAACGCGCCAACTAAAAGGGTGAAGAGTGGGAGCCAAGTTTGATTACGACTCAAGAAATTAAATTTCTCGGTGCCCGGCCAAAGAGTTGAAATGAGCCAAAAAAGTAGAGTGGTAATGAGCACGCTCCCCCAAATCACGATCCCGCCCAGTCGAGGGGTGCCGACCTCTTTGTCTTTATGAAGCTCATTGAAGATGGGGGTTTCGCGACCGTCGGGCGCAATTTTGCCCGCCTTCTTCTTCCACATTTTATTTTTATAAAGCCAATCGGTTAAGAAAGGGGTAAGCGCGATGCCGACAAAGAAGGCGATGGTGGCGGGTAAAAAAACTTTTAACAAATCTAAATAAGCCATTTTATTTACTTGCCCCGAGGGTCACTCGAGGGGAAATTAGAATAATAATTAATGGTGGCTTGAACCAAAGTTTTTGTGTCGGTGAAGCGCCCGGCCTGACTCGAACCTAAAACGACAATGGCAACGGGTCGATTCAGACCAATATTGGTCACGACAGCTAAATTGCCACCGGCCTGGTCGGTATAACCGGTTTTTGAAGCGAGGAGTCCGGGTAAATCATTAATAACTTCATTAGTATTCGAGACGATATGATTAAGATTGTCTAAACTGGTTTCTTCAATCAATGTTTCGCGCGTGGCCGACAAAAGTTCCGGCTTATTTTTTACTAAATAAGCTAGCAATTTGGCGACCGATAAGGCTGAACCTTGGCCACCTAGCGCGGGACCGTCATCGAGACCGGTGGGGTTAGTAAAATGGAAATCAGTTAAACCCAAGCTTAGGGCTTGTTCATTCATTAAGTCAACAAAATTAGCTTGGCCATTGCCGGCGCGCTTGGCTAGAGCGGTGGCCCCGTCGTTTGATGAAGCGACCAAAGTGAGGGCGAGTAAATTGGCCGGAGTCCATTTCTCCCCCGCCCATAAACCGTTGGCCCCATTTGTTTGGTCAATGGTCACAACAGCCTGCGGGTCAAGTTGTTCGCTGGCGACCAGAGCGGTCATTAATTTGGTAACTGAAGCCAGAGGCCGAATCGCTTCTTCGTTACGGCCAGCTAAAATCTCACCCGTTTCGAGATTATAAACGACATAAGCCTTGGCCTCTAAGTCTAAATGGCCGAAGGCGATAACTTTGCTGATTTCTTTTTGTTCGGCCGTCTTTTGGCGAGTGGCCTCCTCTTCTTTTTGTTGGAGTTGGAAAAAATTTGGGTAAGACAAATAAAAGCCGGCCCAAATCAAAACTAGCGCCACAACCAAACCGGCGACAATCCCATTATCAGCCTTGATTTTAATTTTCTTGGTCATGATTTTCAATTTCTTCGGCCGGTTCGGCGCTAGCGAGAAAGTCGTCAACTTGTTTCTTGACAATTTCATATTCGGGCAAATCTTCAAGCTTTTCAATCCCTAGGTGGCGAAGTAAGTCGAGAGTTGGGCGGTAAATAAAGCGTCGGGCATCTTTTTTATCAATTTCTCGCTCAACCAAACCGCGCACGAGGAGGTGGCGCAAAATAAAACTAGAATTAACCCCTCGCACATAATCAATCTCGGCGCGCGACAATGGCCCTTCATAGATAATCAGGGTTAAAGTTTCGAGAGCGGCCTTACCCAGATCTTTGGCTAATTCGTCTTTGGTAATTTGTTCAATGAGGGGGCTAGCCTCACTGGCTGTTCCCAGCATAATTTCTTCTCCGGTTTGGATCAATCTTACTCCCCTTTCGTTCAACTGCTCGGCCAAATTAGCCAGTCCAGTTTCGATTTCGGGAATAGGAACAGCTAGCCATTTGACCAATTGACTGATCGTCACGGCTTCGGCTTTGTAGAAGAGGATAGCCTCAATTTTGGCTTCTAAATTCATAAAGACTTTTCTATTTTACCACTAATACCTTGGTATTCCAACTGAGGTATTTTCCATATCAATATCAGCAAAATGAGCTCGTTGCTCAATATTAATGGCCCCTTGTTTTACCAGCTCAAGCATCCCCAGGAAGCTGACAATCACGTTAACTTTATCTTTTTTATCCTTCACGAAATCACTAAAAGACATTTTGAGCGCCCGGCTCACTCGCTCGGCCAAATCGCCAATCACCTCTTCCAGACTAATTACTTTTTTGATGATCGCTTGGGGGACCATTTCTTTAACCGGCAAATTATTTAACAAGCGTTTAATCGTTTCAAGCAAATTGGGCTGAGTAATTTCTTGGGTGGGTGCAAAAATCGCCACGGGCCTCGAACTCTCTTCTCGGCTAAAAATAATATTTTGACCGAAGCGTTCTTTAAGATATTGGCTCAAATCACGAACGCGCTGGAGTTTTTTGAGTCGGTCTTCGAGATCGGTCACACTCTCCTTCTCCTCCTCGCTCAATTGTAAACCAGGCAAAAGGGCGAGCGATTTAATGAGCATGAGCGTTGAGGCCACCATAATAAAATTGGCTATATCTTCCATCGAATTATCAGGCTGATTTTTCAGATAATTAACATAATCATCCGCGACCTGTGCCAACGAGACCTGCGAGATGTGCATTTTTCGTTTCTCAATCAGATTCAAGAGTAAATCTAAAGGCCCTTCAAACTCTTTTGTTTTTATTGTAAAAGTTTCAGTCATGCAAAAAAAGGAAGGCTGATCCTTTTCTCTCTGACGGGTTCCACCCAGAGGTTCCCATCAACAATTTGGTTTACGGGGTAGGCGGGAGACCTTGTAAATCACCGTGTTACAGTAAACATTGGTGACGACATTCCCCGTTAGCCAAATTGCTTGAGCGTAAGAACCAGCCTTGCTTCTTAAAGAATATCGCAAACGAGAACAACAATCAACTTTTTCTAAGTCCCAATTCTTTCAATTGTTTGTCTTCGGTTTCGCTCGGTGCCCCCATCATCAAATCTTTACCCTCACCATTCTTAGGAAAAGCGATTACCTCGCGAATATTAGGTTCGCCCGCGAGGAGCATCACGATTCGGTCAATGCCCGGCGCAAAACCACCGTGAGGGGGCGCGCCAAAACTAAAGGCTTCTAGCATGTGGCCGAAGCGCTTTCGCTGGTCTTCCTCGCTGATGCCGAGCAATTTGAAAACCTGCTGTTGAACCTTGGCCTGGTGGATGCGAATACTCCCCGAGCTTAATTCGAAACCATTCAAGACTAAGTCATAAGAATTGGCACGGATTTTAAGCAAATCTTCGCCGGCCATAAATTTAGTCAGATCTTCTTCCTTGATTGAGCAGAAGGGGTGATGGGCCGAAGTTAGCTTGCCGTCATCACCGGTTTCGAACATTGGGAAATCGACAATCCAAGCAAAAGCCAATTCATCTTTATCTTCTTTGTTTTGACGCATGTCCGGCTTATCATTGCCGTATTTTTCAATGGATTCTTGATAAGTTAGTCGAGGGAAAGGAAGATTGGTGATTTTTTTAGCTGGGAACATCGTCTTGACTAGCTCGATAAACATTTTTTCGGTATATTGCAGAATCTCTTCTTGGGTGGTGAAGGACATTTCGTAATCAAGCTGGGTAAATTCGGGCTGACGATCTCCACGTTGGTCCTCGTCGCGGAAACAGCGAGCGATTTGGAAATAGCGCTCTAATCCGGCCACCATACAGAGTTGTTTAAATTGTTGAGGTGATTGCGGGAGAACATAAGACTTACCCTTCTCAATTCGTGAGGGCACAAGATACTCGCGGGAACCTTCAGGGGTGCCTTTCATCAAAATCGGAGTTTCAATTTCAATAAAATCGTGGCGGTGCATATAACCACGAAAGAAGGTAATTATTTTGTCGCGCAAGATCAAATTATTCTTCATCCGCTCGCTTCGTAAATCCAAGTAGCGATATTTTAAACGTGTTTCTTCGTTGACCCCGCTTGTGTCTTCATTGATTAAAAATGGCGGTGTTTCCGCTTGGTTAAGAACCTCAATCTCGGTCACCTCCACTTCCAGTTCGCCATTTAATTGATCCTGATTGATCATTTTTTCGGGTCGAGCGTTAACTAAACCCTTGACACTAATCACCCACTCCGGTCGCAATTTTTGAGCGATTTCACTGGCCGATTCATGACTGGGTAAAATAACCATTTGGACCTTACCACTCACATCACGCAAATCAATGAAAATCAATTTACCGTGATCGCGTCTCACATCTACCCAGCCCGCGATACTCACCTCCTTACCAATATGTTGCCCCAACTCACTGATTTTAATTCGATTGATCATGTTTTTTAATTTAATAAAACTAATAATGTTTCAAGATTAGATATCGCAAAATAAGGTTATTTTGACTACTTTATGCCCATAAAAAGGGTTTTGTATGCTTTTACCAAAAATCGCCCCTCCAAGTTCGTTAAAAATAACGAGCTCGCAGGGGCGGTTTCTCTCCGCGGTGCCACCCTGATTTATAACTTTCAAGCCTGCTTGTGGTGAGCTTGTCGAACCATTGCGCTTCCCCGATTGTCAGTCGGATCATCAGCTTATCTCAATCATACCACTAATTAAATTAGGCGCAACCAGATTAAAAAGTAGGTTGACGGACTAACCCAACAATGTTGGCTGGTTGCCGAACTTCTCTTTGTTGGGCTTCCTCAACATTGGTTAATTAATCTCCCTCGAACTTGTTAACAAAATTTACAATTGTTAAAAATGTTAACAAGTTTTATTTATGGGGTGGTAACAAAGCCACGATCGTCAGGGATATTACCGATCGGGTTTCCTACTATGTTGACGGTCGTCTGTACAATAGGAATTTTAACAGCAAAAAATTGATAAGTGACCTCGCGATCGCTAAGACACTTATCATCAATTATTTTTTACAAATCAATCCCTACCTTAGCGCGGGCCTCGGACATTTTGCGGGAGGCGGTGGCGCGGGCGACTTCGGCGCCGGATTTGAGAATGGCGATAACGCGGGCGGGATCTTGAGCAATTTTTTCTCGACGAGCTCGAAACGGGGCGAGATAACTATTCATATTGGTGAACAAAACCTCCTTTGACTCCTTGTAGCCAATCCCTCCCTCGACATAACGCTTTTTAATTTCGGCCAGGTCCTCGGCCGAGGCGAAAAATTTATGCAGGGCGAATACATTGCATTCCTCGGGATTTTTAGGTTCTTCAACGCCCTTCGAATCGGTCTTAATGCTCATCACTAAATTTTTCAAATCTTTTTCTTCGGCAAAAAGCGGAATAGTATTGCCATAACTCTTGCTCATTTTCTGACCGTCCAAACCCACCACCGTTTTAACGTTGTCTAGAATTAACGGCTCAGGCAATTTGAAAGTTTCGCCGTAATTAAAATTAAATTTCTCGGCCGTGTCGCGCGCGATTTCCACATGTTGTTTTTGGTCGGCTCCGACGGGAACAACATCCGTGTCGTAAAGTAAAATGTCCGCGGCCATTAAAATGGGATAATCAAATAAACCAACATTCACTTCTTTGCTCTTGGCCTCGGCATCTTTGAAAGCGTGCGCCCGAGCGAGATAAGGCATCGTGGTTAAGCAATTAAAAATCCAAGCCAATTCGGCATGCTCGTCGACTTCTGATTGTTTGAAAAAAGTGACTTTCTCGGGGTCTAAACCAATGGCTAGATAATCCATGGCCAAATCGAGCGTGTCTTGTTTGAGTTGCTGGGGGTCGCGAGCGGTCGTCAGGGCGTGGAGATCGGCGATAAAAATATAACTTTGATACTGGTCTTGCAAATCAACAAATTGTTTCATTGCTCCAAAATAATTACCCAAATGCGGTCGCCCGGTTGGCTTAACGCCGGAAAGGAGAATTTTTTTCTGTTTATTTTCTATCATCATAACTCTATCCTAGTTATTTTTTGTCTTTCTGTAAAGTTTTTGTTACGCGAGAAAACTCGACAAGGAAAGTCGAACCCTTGCCTTTGCCGGCGGACTCGGCCCAAATTTTGCCACCGAGACCTTCGACAATTTGCTTGGCGACATAAAGGCCTAAACCAGTGCCCGTGATATTCGTTTTGCCAGCATCATCGGCGCGCACAAATTTTTCAAATAATTTAGGCAAAGCTTCTGGCGAGATGCCGACTCCCGTATCCGAGACAACTAATCTGACCTTATTTCTTCCGCTCGCTTCGATCTTAACTCTAATCTCTCCCTGCTCGGTGTATTTTATGGCGTTATCAATAAGATTGGAAATAACTTGTGTTACCTTGCCACTATCGGCAGAAATTAGTTGGGGTTGGGGGTCGTTTTCCAGCACGATCGATAACCCTTTGCGTTCAACGTTCGGTTTCTGATCGGTCATTACCGTCCTGACCAATCCCCCTAAATCAAAAACAGACAATTCATATTTCATTCGTCCCAATTCGATGCGCGTGATGTTCAAAAAATCTTCAATAACGTTGACCAATTTTTGGCTGGAAAGAAAGATTCGGTCAACCGCTTCGCGCGCTTTTTCTTCCACTGGCCCAAATGAACCTTCCAAAAGCATTGAAGCGTAACCCTTAATGGCGGTTAATGGACTGCGGAGTTGATGTGAAGCAATCGAGACGAACTCGGTCTTTTGGCGGTCTAATTCTTTGAGTTTTTCATTGGCCGTTTTGAGGTCATCATTAGCCAGAGATAGTTTCTTCGCTAAGTCTTCAATTTTTTCTCGCTGACGAACTTCCTTAAGAACGCTTTGTATTAGAAGAAACCCAAAAATCGTTGAGAGGGCGAGAAGCCCAAGATTGAGACTCAAATTAAGGATATCTTCTGAGAGAACTGATCGGATCAAGATAAAAATCCATAAAGCAAAAAAGAAGAACTCTGTGGCAATAACTTTAATACTAAATAAGTGGTGGCGGATGATTGCGTAAGCAATGCCTCCAATCATTAAAATAGAACTAACTTGGGCTAACCAATTAAGAAAAACAATCTGGAAGGTTGGAAAAAAAAGATTAGAGGTTACGCCGATAGTGCAGGAAATGCTGGTCCAGAGCGCGATATCGAATAGGTGTTTTTTTTCGAGAGGGTTTTTGGCGGCCCAATATTTTTTTATAATGGCATAATAACCAAAGAGAAAACATCCTACGATAAATATGATGTAGAAGATTTTGGTATTTAAATTAAAAATCAGAATTTTCTCGGAATTGGTCGGCTGAATTACTGAATGAATTAAACCGTTAGGATAAAGTGAAATTATCGCCAAAATAAAGTTTGCCAACCCAACTCCCCTTAAGAGTTTTTTAGAGAAGAATCGTTTTTTGTCGGGGAAATAACTTGCTAATGATAAAAAACTAACCGGGACAAATAGAGCAAAGAAATATAATAGACGGGCAAAAAGATAGACAATTTCTTCTGATTGGGAACTTCGATAAATTATCATCATTAAGCTCCACAAAAAAATACTGACGGTTAAAGCTAAAAAACTATACCCAGTCTCGTCTTTTTTATGAATCGCAATTAAGATCCCAAATAAAAGAGAAATAACCGCGGAAAGAGATATGAAGATATTAATCAGATCAAAAGTTAAGCCCATGTATTTTTAGCTTTTAATTTTTTTAGATGAAGTATTTTTTCTTCTGGAACGATTTCTTTAATATTTTGATAATTGGCCACAACAAAACCTAACTGTTGACCTTTCGTTGCCAATTCTTCGATTAGTATATCATTTGTTTGGCTAATTGTGTAATGCTTGTCTCTTTTTTCGCTAGCTAAAATAAGAACTTCGGCTAAACAGCAAAAATTATCGTAACGATTTTGAAGTCCGAGATTAAAATTTGTTGTAATCTTGGGGGTATGAACTGCTCCCGCCGCGAGAACCAAGACATCATTGCGGTCGTAAACATCCATCGCCACGTCCGACGGTTGAGCGTCGTCGATAATAATCGCTCCGGTTTTGAGGTCGCGGGCTCGGACGAGAGCTTCGGGTGTATTGGTGGCGGTAATAATAAAATCGGCGCGGATAACATCGCCCACTTGGTGACTAAGACTTAGATTTGTGTCATTATTTTTTTCTTTGATTTGGTCAGCTAATTCTTGGAGCTTATCTTTTTTTCTTTCCACGTCGATCAAAATAATTTCTCGAAAATTATGTTTAGCTAAAATTTTGGCACTGGCTGAACCGATGGAACCACTTGCTCCGACAATTGCTAACACTGAATCTTGTGCCCAGCTGTCTAAATCAGCCATTATTTTTAATACGGTTTGCGTCACATTGTATGCCGTATACGAATGGCCGGTAGTTACGGCAATATCGACTTTGTCAATTAAGTCTAACCCTCCTTTACAGAGAGACGAAGTTAGTGCTCCTAAGCCGATTATCTTAGCCCCCTTATTTTGGGCAAGGTGACAGGCTTCGATAATATAATTTAGGGCTAATTCTCTTTTAGCTAGCATTTGCTGGGCGGTTAAGGGGATGCTGATTACCCAACCCGAAATTGCCTCACCCTTTTCAGTTTTAAGTCCGGTGATTTTAGAAATAGTTACGGGCCAGAAATGAGCGATCAGAAAGTTTGATAGCCAATTGGGAATAAATTTAAATAAAGGAAAAATTCGGTAAACGTCAATTAAACTTCGAGGATGAATCATGAAAGCAAAACCATAATCAGGCCGGTTTTTCTCTGGTTGAAATTGGTGGTAAAGGTCAACAATTGCTGACAAAAAAGTTTTAATCGTTTTTAGCATAAAGATTTAAAACTAATTGACGCAAATAAGTGCAGGTTTGAGTGTGGAAAGGGTCGATCGGATCTTCACTGGCGAGAATTTCTGAGGGGATGGAATTAATTGGGCCTAGTCTGGTGGATAATCTCTCCCCTTTTTGTCTGGCTGGTCGAATGGCAATTGGTAGAATCTTGGCTAAAGTCGCTTTATAAACATAAACGACCCCCCGCTTGAAGGGGTCTACCCCCTCGTCTTTCTTGACATGACCTTCAGGGAAAATTAAAATTGTTGAACCTTTTTTTAGGCAATTGATCAGTGGGACCAGTTTTTCTTCGAAAGTCCATTCACGACGAAAAGGAACGACTCCGTATAAATGATAAATTAACTTGACGATTCCTAGTTTATCAAGAAACCTAGCGGTCGGCTCGCGAAAATTAGTTGCACCCATAATTCGGATCGGCATAATTTTCAGAAAAGTTTTGAAAGGAATTGAGGCACAAATAAACCACGAGTCAAAAATAGACGTGTGGTTAGAAATCATAATTAGTGGTTGGCCGGGTGTGTTGTAGTGGAAAAGAGATTGGTCAACTGAGACTTTGACTCTTTTTACCTTTAAAATTAAGCGACAAAGAAAATAACTTGTCAGGTTTACAATCTTGACACCAAATAACTCAAACGGGCCGATATCTTTGTCTGTCATGGTTTTTTCTTCCTTCTTTCGTAACTAGTAAGATTAGTATACCACAAAAAAGAAAAGTATGCTAAAATAATCGGAGTTGAAATATATGATAAATATCGCTCAAGAATTGACGGCTCGGGGGTTGATTGCTCAACAAACTCACGAGGATAAACTGGGAAGCGTTTTGACTGACGAAAAACTAACTTTTTACGCTGGTTTTGACCCCTCGGCGGATAGCTTGCATATTGGTAGCTTGGCTTTGCTCATGACCATGGCTCGTTTGGTCGAGGCTGGCCATTCCCCTATTTGTTTGGTGGGGGGTGCGACGGGTTTGATTGGCGACCCGAGTGGTAAAACGGAAATGCGTCAGATGCTGACGAAAAAAGATGTTCAGCGTAATTTTAAAGCGTTGACTCGTCAAATTAAAAAAATTCTGGCTGGCCGAAAAATTCGTTTTGTTAATAATTTTGATTGGCTGAAGAAATTTAATTATCTCGAATTTTTACGCGGTTATGGTCCCCTTTTCAAGGTCAACGAAATGATTAAGAACGAGACTTATCGCGAGCGATTGGCGCAAGAACATGGGCTGACTTTTTTGGAATTTAATTATTTAATTTTGCAGGCGGTGGATTATCTTCATCTGTTTGATAAGTTTGGCTGTCGCTTGCAAATTGGTGGTAGTGATCAATGGGGCAATATCTTGGGCGGGGTGGAGTTGATTCGACGCGAGCGACAGGTCGAGGCCTATGCTTTTACTATCCCCTTAATTACTCGCTCGGATGGTAAGAAGATGGGCAAATCTGAAGCTGGCGCTGTTTGGTTGGATGCCAGCAAAACTTCACCGTTTGAGTTTTATCAATATTGGATTAATGTTGACGACCAAGATGTTGGCCGGTTTTTGAAGATTTTTACTTTTTTGTCGCTGGCCGAAATCGCTGAATGGGAAAAATTAACTGGTGCTGACATTAAAAAAGCGAAAGAGGTGCTCGCGTTTGAAGTGACTAAATTTGTTCATGGCGAGGCCGAAGCCAAGAGGGCGCAACGAGCTTCGCGGGACCTGTTTGGTAGTCGCTTGGCTGATTCCGAAGCCATTCCTAGTGTGGAAATAGAATTTCCAGAAGTTGGTCACAGTATTGTTGATTTGTTAATGTTGACCGAGATGTCAATGTCTAGAACTAACGCTAGTCGGTTAGTAAATGGTGGGGGTGTTTATGTTGACGATGTTCCAATTTCTAATCATCTTGTTCGTATAACAAAAAATGGACGAGATTTTATTCTTTTGCGCGTAGGAAAAAAGAACTACAAGAAAGTGGTTTTTAAATAGGGTTTGCTCACGAAGTCCAACTTCGGGCTCACTTGAAGTTGGACTTCTTTCACTGGGAAGTTCTGAAGCTAGAAGCTGTGAGGTCGTATCTCGCGTAGCCAGATCCGACCTCTAGCTTCCTTTCCCCACGGCTTCGCTAATATTTTCGTAACCGTCTGCTTGGAGGAGTTTGACGAGGCCTTGGTTAACCTCGCTAATTAATTGTGGGCCCTCAAAAATCATGCCGGTAATGAGTTGAACGAGGGACGCGCCGGCTTTGTTTTTGGCATAAGCGTCTTCGGCGCTGAAAACTCCCCCACAACCAACGATGATCATTTTTTTGTCCAAGGGTAGTCCTTGGACGGAATGGATTTTGCGGTAGACATACTTAATTTGCTCGTTGGCAAGTTCCTCGACAATTTTACCCGAGAGGCCCCCAACATTGGTCGGCATCTGGTCCTTGATTTTAGTCTGGAAGCTGGGCAAACTCCGATCCTTGGTCAAATTGGTGCAGATAAAGCCACTGACTTGATATTTTTGGGCCAATTCAATAATCTGATCAATTTGCTCATGGCTCAAATCGGGCGGTAATTTGAGAAAAACCGGTTTAATCCACTGAGAGGCCTCGCCTCTCAGGGCCGATAATAACCCATCAAGCTTAAACGGCTCAACGAACGGCTCACCGCCAAAAGTATTGGGGCAACTAATATTGATGGTGTAATAATCACCGACTCCCGCCTCGACAAATTTTTGATAAGCGGAAAGATAATCGGCGATGCCAGCTTCGGTGGTGAGGGTCTGGTTATCGTTGGTTTTGGCGATACTAACGCCAAGTGGTATTGTGCTTCGGAAGTCGGACTTGGCTACGTGAAGTACGACTTCCTCCGCCCCATTATTCTTCAGCCCATAATAAACAATTAAACCCCGCGACTTTGGCAGACGCCAAAGTCGCGGTCGCGCGTTCCCCTCACACGCTCGCCCAGTCACGGATCCCACTTCGGTAAACCCAAACCCGACCGCTGGCATAATATCAATCATCTCGGCGTTTTTGTCGAAGCCGGCCGCGAGCCCAATTGGATTTTTAAATTTGATGCCTAAAATTTCTTGCTCAAGAGTTGGATTCTCATAGTCAAAGCAAATTTTCGTTAGCCAATTAGTCGCTCTAAATTTCCCCAAAAATTTGCCAATCTCGATAAACCAATTATGCACATTTTCCGGATCAAACTTAAACAAAATCGGTTTCAAAATCCACCGATATTTCCACGAGATAATTTTGTTCCGCACTTTAATCCAAGTTTCCATTTGATAATATTTTTAACTTATCCCCTTTTTACCATACTGTGCGAGATTGGATATCGCACAATAAGGGTTTTTAGCGATTATATCCCCTCTTCGCGTAAGTCTTCGATCGCCTTTTTGGCGGAACGGGAGAGTTTGGCAGGAGTGGGGAAAGTGACGCGAACGAGAAGGTCTCCCCGACGGCCATGGTGGCTTGTGGTGAGCGAAGTCGAACCGATAGGCACCCCTTTGCCCTTGACGCGCAAAATTTCGCCGTAGGCGAGGCCAGACGGTATTTTGAGGGTCAGGGGGCCATCGAGGGTCTCGAGCTGTTTTTCGCCTCCTAAAATGGCATCAGTCAATTTGACTTTCAGCTCGGTCGTGAGGTCGTTGCCGACGCGTTTGAAATTGATATCTTTCTCAACATGGATTTTTACATACAAATCGCCGTTTTGGCCACCCGGGGTGGCTTCACCTTGACCAGTCAGACGGATCATCTCGCCATTATCAAGACCGGATGGGATTGTGACCTTAATACTTTCTTGTTTGTTTAAAACGCCAGCGCCCTTGCAGGTTGGGCATTTTTTCTCGGGCACTTCGCCTCGGCCAAGACAGGTATCGCAAATTCTAGAAGATTGGAAAACGCCAAAAATTGAACGACGAGTTTCGTTGACTTTGCCCTTACCACCACAAGTAGGGCATTTCTTCATTTGCGAACCGGCTTCGGCGCCACTGCCATGACAACTCTCGCATTGGCTAACCTTGGTGATCAAAATATTTCGCTCGGTGCCAAAAACGGCTTCTTTAAAACTGATTTGAATGTCAACGGAGATGTCGCGCCCGCGCCTGGCTTGTGTTTGCCCTCGGCCTTGTCCACCAAAAAAGTCGCCGAAAATATCGCCTAAGTCGAATTCCCAGCCCGAGGCTGGTCCGCCTTGGGCGGAAAAACCTCCACCATTTTGAAAGCCACTAAAATCAAAGCCACCCCAGCCCCCCTGTCCTCCAAACCCACCAGCACCCGGTCCCGGACCTGCACCATTAAAAGCACCACTCCCAAATTGATCATATTGCGCGCGCTTATTATCATCTGAGAGAATTTGATAGGCCTCGTTGATTTCCTTAAACTTTTGCTCATCACCGCCTTGCTTGTCGGGGTGATATTTGTGAGCAAGTTTATGAAAGGCCTTCTTGACCTCCTCCTTCGAGGCTTTCTTCTCCACGCCTAGGGTTTTGTAATAGTCTTTGGACATAAATTTTCTAAAATTCTAAATTATAAGCACTAAATTCGAAACAAATTCCAAAATCTAAATCATAAACCTCAAACAAACCCGTTTATTTTTTGGAATTTAAGTATTGGGATTTGTTTAGAATTTCGGATTTAAGATTTCGTGCTTTCTTTGCCATTATACTACGTTTTTAGAGAGGGACAAGATGTGGGTTGACAAAAAAATATGGGTATGCTATACTAGAAGCAGATAGTAACGATCCCGTCTTAGGCCGGTGGTCATTGAAAAGGAGATGTTCCATGGATAGTCGCATTCGGGAGTATAATGGTGGTTCGCTTGGTCGTTTCATTGACCTTTTGCGAAAAGAATCTCGGGAGGTAACCGTTACTCTCCCCCGTGAAGCGATCGACTTTGATCGCGATCACAACTTGCCACTTTTCGAACTCCGTGTTTGGGAAGGGCGGGAGTTTGGGAGGCTGACTCGTGGCCACGCTGATGCCGGTTCGGCCAAGTCCAAGCTCTTGTTGGACATGAGGACGAGCGACCGCGAATTCTTGGCCGATTTCCTCACCCTCTTCCTTGGCCGTCCTCGTGTTGCCGAAGGCAAGTACTTGGGCGAGGAGACGGACGTTTGGGACGTGTGACTCATAACAACCCGTCGCGCGAGACGAAAACGGATTATCCGTTGACGTTCATCGCCGGCGGGTTTTCCTATTCAATTTTTTTAATGAGCCGGTTTCGAAGTCGGATCTGGCTACGCGAGATACGACTTCTAAACCTACAAGCTACCAGCTAAAACCTAAAAGCTACTTTGTTTCCGCGTCGCGGACGTTGCCTTCGCCGGTGGAGGTGTCGGAGGGGTTGTCGCCCGCCGGAGCGTCAGCGGAGGCGGGATTGGGATTAGCGCCATCGGCGGGGTTAGCATTTTTCATCATCGCTTCACCAATTTTTGACATTTCGGTCGAGAGGGCGGAGGTGGCAGTTTTGATCGCTTCGATATCCTCACCATCTTTGACACCTTTCAAAGCGGTAATTTTATCTTCCACTCCCCTTTTAATCTCTTCAGGAATTTTCTTTTCGCCTTCGGGTACACCGTCGGCGTCTTTCAAACTTTTTTCGGCCGTGTAAATCAATTGGTCGGCCATGTTGCGGGTGTCAATTACTTCGCGTTTCTTTTTATCCTCTTCGGCGTGAAGTTCGGCATCTTTTTTCATCTTCTCGATGTCCTCTTTGCTCAAGCTGGTTTTGGCCTCAATGCGAATTGATTGCTCTTTGTTGGTCGCCTTGTCTTTGGCCTTGACCGAGAGAATGCCGTTGGCGTCAAGGTCAAAAGTCACTTCCACTTGCGGTAAGCCTCGCGGTGAGGGCGGGATGCCATCGAGGATAAAGCGTCCAAGCGTTTTGTTATCAGCCACGAGCTCGCGTTCGCCTTGAACAATATGAATTTCGACGGAGGTTTGATTGTCCGCCGCGGTCGAGAAGATTTGCGAACGGGAGGTTGGGATAGTCGTATTGCGCTCAATAATTTTAGTCGCGACGCCACCCATCGTTTCAATGCCGAGCGAGAGCGGAGTGACATCGAGCAAGAGCACATCCTTCACATCACCTTGGAAAATTCCACCTTGAATCGCGGCCCCGATGGCCACCACCTCGTCAGGGTTAATGGTGTGATTAGGTTCTTTGCCAAACAGGTTTTTCACGGCGTCATGGATAGCGGGCATGCGGGTCTGACCGCCCACCATAATAATCTCGTTAATTTCGTTCATGCCGAAACCAGAAGCGGTCATGGCGCGTTTGGTAATTTCGATTGAACGGTCAATAAACTCACGAGCCAAATCTTCGAGTGTGGCGCGAGTCATACTCATATTGAGATGGACGGGGCCCGAGGCATCGGAGCTGATAAACGGAATATTAATCTCGGTTTGATTCATCGTCGAGAGTTCATGTTTGGCTTTTTCGGCGGCCTCCTTCAAGCGTTGGAGAGCAAGCTCGTCGTGGGTAATATCAAGGCCGGTTTGCTTTTTAAATTCGTCGCCAATCCACTTAATGATTTTTTGATCAATATCTTCACCGCCCATATGCGAGTCGCCGTCGGTGGATTTAACGGAGATGCTTTGCTCTTCTTCGCCACCGATAATTTCGAGCACCGAAACGTCGAAAGTTCCGCCACCAAAGTCGTACACCACAATTTTCTCATCTTTCTTTTTGTCGAGACCATAGGCGAGAGCGGCGGCCGTTGGCTCGTTGATGATGCGTCGCACCTTGAAGCCGGCAATTTCGCCCGCGTCTTTTGTCGCCTTGCGTTGTGAGTCGTCGAAGTAGGCCGGCACAGTGATGACCGCTTCGTCAATTTTTTCACCCAACTTGGCCTCGGCGTCATGCTTTAATTTTTGTAAAATTTGGGACGAAACTTCTTCTGGTCTTAATGATTTGTCGCCCATCTTCACTTGTACGCCACCATCAGCCGATTGCTCCATTGCGAACGACACGAGCCCCTTATCTTTTTGAATATTCGGGTCGTTAAATTTATGGCCCATCAAGCGCTTCACGCCCGAGATGGTATTTTTCGGGTTGGTAATCGCTTGGCGCTTGGCCAATTGACCCACTAATCGCTCACCAGCTTTGGAGACCGCGACAATTGAGGGCGTCGTCCGCATCCCCTCCACATTTTCGACAATTCGGGGTGAACCGCCCTCAACCACGGCCATCGCCGAGTTCGTTGTGCCTAAATCAATGCCTAAAATTTTTGCCATAATATTAATTTAAATTATAAATAATAATTTCTAAACTCTAAACAAATTTTCAAATTTGAAACTTTTCGTTTATAATTTGCGATTTCATATTTAATATTTGTTTTGGATTTAGTGTTTGTAATTTCGAATTTATTTTGAGAAGTGTTTTACCCTAACACTAGCTGGTCTTACGATCTTGCCGTGCAATTTGTAACCTTTTTTAATTACCTCGGCAATCTCGTCATCTTCAGCTTCGCTTTCGGTTGGGACCGTGCCAATTGGTTCTTGCTCGGCGTGATTAAATTTGTCACCAATCTTCGGACTGATCTCTTCGACACCGTGATCGCGGAAAATGGTTTGGAGTTGATTGTAGATGTACTCAATGCCTTTGCGCCAATTCTCTGGTGCCTGCTCCCAAGCCTCTTTGTTGCCAAAAGCCATTTCGAAACTGTCGGCGATGATGAAAAGGTCAGTTAGTACCCCTTCCTTAGCCCAACGGCCAATCTCGTGGCGATTCTCCTCCTGCTCTTTTTTAAGGTTCAGATAGTCCGCCTTGGCTCTCTGCCAGCCAGCTAGATATTCGGCGCGTTCAGTGTGGCAGGTTTTGACCTCAGCTCTTAATCTCTTCAATTTTTCGGCCAAATCTGCCCCTTCTGGCGCTCGATCTTCAGTATTCTCCTCAAATTCAATGTCAACGTCAGATTTTTTGTCCATGGTGGTTATTATACCACCATAATTTTACCTTGCAATATCGAAGTTCGACTTCCGATAAATAAGGGTTTTTTAGTCTTTTTGCTGACTTATCCACTTTTTACCATACTTCCGAAGTTCGACTTCGATAGTATTTCAAGACATTATATAGGTCATATGGAGGTTAAAATGGAGGAAACTGATTTTGGTGGCATTTTTCATGTCTTCAACCGAGGGGTGGAAAAAAGGGATATTTTTGTTGATAATGTTGATCGCTCTCGTTTTGCCGACAGTCTTTTTTTGTATAACGATGCTAGACCAGTTGAGAATAGCCGTGTTTGTGGACAAACTCGTTTGGAGGATAAAGACAATCGAGATCGCATGGTTGATATTTTGGCTTTTGTTATGATGCCTAACCATTTCCATCTGATTGTCCGACCCTTGGTTGAAAATGGTTTAACGGAATTCATGCGAAAAATGGGCACTGGCTATACTAATTATTTTAATATCAAACATGAGCGTGTGGGCCCGCTTTTTCAGGGTAAATTTAAATCGGTGTTGATCGAAGATGAGGAATATTTAACTTATTTGCCTTTTTATATCCATTTTAATCCTTTGGATTTGATAGAAAGTAATTGGAAGGAAAGGGAGATTTCTGATTGGGAACGAGCAGCTCACTTTCTGCTAAGTTATCGATGGTCCAGCTTGGCTGATTATTGTGGCCAAAATTATTATTCTAAGACTCTCAACAAAGAATTTCTTCCAAGTTTTGACATTGATTTTTCAGAAGAAGATTTGATAAGGTGGTTAAAAGATTTAGACTTTTCGGATCTTGGCCATTTGTCGTTTGAATAGCCTCGGGTTTGATAATAGATCTTAAGACTTTTTCTAATTATCCACTTTTTACCATACTTCCGAAGTTCGACTTCGATACATTGGTAATGTGGGGGTAAGTGTGGTTTGCTGGGGATAAAAAAACGGGGGGCCGCGAACGGCACACCCCCTAAACAACTCCCTTTTTTACATCCCCGGCGCGAATCGTGCAGAAACGGGACGTGGAATACGATCCGCCTGTGGCGAGGGGGGCATCCACAAAGGGGCCCTTTTCTCGCCCAACCTACCCACAAAAAGGTGGGTTTCTGTCCGAAGACTTGAGGCAGAAAGCAGGAGTTGTCTAACAGTATTATTGCATAGATTGGATAAAAAGCAAAAACCCCCAAGAGTTTGGAGATTTTTGCGGAAGAGTTTTTTGGGGAAATTCGGGTTTAACGTTTGCTCCACTGTGGAGATTTGCGGGCTTTTTTGAGGCCGAATTTGCGACGTTCTTTGGCGCGGTCGTCGCGGGTAGTCATCCCCTCCTTCTTCATCTCCGGCTTAGTTTCTGGCTTATGAGCGATGATGGCTCGGCCGAGGCCCATAATTACCGCATCGGTTTGGCCACTAATTCCCCCACCGTTGGACTTAACCGTAACGGCAAAAGTGCCATGTTCACCAATTTTGGCTAACGCTTTTTTGACTCGTTCGCGCATTTCGATAGTTGGGAAATAGGCCTCGAGCTTTTGGTCGTTGATTTCAAAACTGTCTTTGTTCGCCGGAGTAATTCGAACCCGCGCGGTCGCCGTTTTGCGTCGGCCCACTCCCTCATAGTATTTCTCCTTGTTTTCTTTAGTTGGCATATTTTTTATTTGTGGATTCGGATTGCGCTAATCAGTAATGATTAAGTTTTTTATAATTACGGCACGCAGACGATTAGCGGGCAACATGCCAAAAACGGCTTTTTTGATTGGTTCGGCCCAACCCTTGTTTTCAACCATTCGAGTTAAGGAGGTCTTTCGTAAGCCACCTGGATGGCCAGTATAATGAGTATAAATCTTCTCGCGCATTTTCTTTTGGGTCACATCTAATTTGCTCGCGTTGGTAATCTTGACTGTCACTTTGGGTGCAAGATTTTTAACAAACGAGGTCGTATTTTTGCCCCGCAAAAGATTGGCCGCTTCCGTCGCGACCCTCCCCAGCGCTTTGCCAGTGGCATCTATGGTGTATTCTTTTTTCTCTACTTCTTTTTTCATATTCGTATCATTCGCATTATTCGTAAATTCGCATCGGCTAAATAAATTCAATTACCGCCATGGCGCTCCCATCGCTAATTCGTCGACCAAGTTTAGTAATTCGGGTATAACCGCCAGCCTTTTTCTCAAAACGAGGGCCTAATTCGCCGAACAATTTAGTGATAACTTCTTTGTTCTGGCCGATTTTCTCGATCACATTACGACGATTGGTCAGGGTGTCTTTCTTGGCTTTGGTCACCAATTTTTCAACGTAAGGTCGAATTTCTTTGGCTTTGGGCTCAGTGGTCCTGATCTTCTCGCGTAAAATTAAGCTACTCGCCAAAGAACGCACTAAAGCGGTGCGAACCTTCTTAACACGATTGAATTTTCGGCCTTTAACTTGGTGACGCATAATAACTTATTTTAGGGTTAGACCATACTCTTCTAACACTTTTTTGATTTCTTGTAAACCTTTATCGCCCAAACCTTCAATTTCTTTAACATCGGCCTCCTTCTTACGACCGAGGCCCCCGACGGTTCGAACGCCGGCATTAGTAAGGGCTTTTTGGGTGCGAACCGAGAGTCCGAGGTCCTCAATCTTGGTTTTCAAAATGTCGGCCTCCTCTTCTTTGTCGGTTTCGGTCACTTTTTTATCGTCTTTGGTTTTGATTTCTTCAACCGCCTCTTCTTTGAAGCCAACAATCGCCTTGAGTTGTTCAATCATAATGTAAATACTCTTTTCTAACGCTTCGTGGGGCGAAATGGTGCCATCAGTTTCGATATGAAGAATCAATTTGTTGAAATCAGTTCGATTGCCAACGCGCATATTTTCAACCTCGTAATTAGCTTTCTTGATTGGGGTGAAGGCGGCATCTAAAACGATTGAACCAATCTCCACCTTGTCTTTCTTGAGGGTTTCGCTGGGAATATAACCGATCCCTTTTTCAATTGTTAGTTCTCCGTCGAGCGAAGCACTTTTGTCGGAGACATTAGCAATATATTGTTCAGGATTAATAACTTCAACTTGGCCGGGGACCTCGAGATCCTTGGCGGTGGCCTCCTTGCCACCCTTGAAATGGAATTTAATTACTTGGCTTTCGTCACCGACGACGTTGAAACGGACTTTTTTTAGATTTAAAATAACATTGATCATGTCCTCTTTAACGCCAGCAATTGAGGAAAACTCATGATTAACCCCGTCGATTTTGATTGAGGTGATCGCCCAACCCGGCAAAGACGATAAGATAATTCGGCGCAAAGAATTACCCAAGGTGTGACCATAGCCAGGGTAGAGACCCTCGATCTCGTAAATACCGCCCTCGGCGGATTCGCTAACAATGCGAGGCTTGGATGGGAAGATGATGTTGAAATCTATCATAATATTTATTGTTTATTCAAACTAAATGACCTATTGGTAATATGGATAAACTTTTTAACGACTATAAAATTCCAAAATGGAACTAAAATCGATGGTGGCATCGCTTTGACCTTTGACCGGTTCGCCCTTGACGAGGCCGGTTAAGGTTTCGACATCAAACGATAGCCATTCAGGGGTTTGATGGCCCTGAATTTTTTCGCCGAGATTGGCAAAAATACCTTTGTTTTGACTGGCCGGTCGAATCGCAATCTTGTCGCCGGTTTTCAATAAAATCGAAGGGACTCGAACTTTGCGACCATTGACCAAGAAATGGCCATGGGCGACGGCTTGACGGGAAGCTTGGCGGGAATTGGTCAAACCCAGACGATAAACAATGTTGTCTAAACGAGACTCAAGTTTTTTGAACAATAACGTGACGTGGTCGCCTCCATGTTTGAGACGGACGGCGCGGGCATAATTGCCGAATTGTCGCTCGGTTAAACCATAAGTATAACGAGCTTTTTGTTTCTCCAAAAGTTGCATCGCGTATTCGGACGGTTGACGCTTGGGATGTTTGCCACCACGACGAACCGCTTCGGTCCCAGAGACGGTAAATTTAGTGCCTTGGCATTTACCAAACACGCGATCACCTACCCGTCGACAAATTTTAAATTTTGGTCCTAGTTTCATAATATTTTTTTAGACTCGTCTTGGCTTAGGCGCCTTGGGGCCATTAAACGGAACCGGGGTTCGATCTTTAATCGAGGCAATATTAAGGCCTTTGGCCGCGACCGCGCGCATCGCGCCCTCACGACCAGCACCAACCCCTCGAATTATCACCTCAATATCTTTAACCCCCATACTGATGGCTTTGTCAGCAATCAAGTCGCCCACCTTGCCGGCGGCAAATGGTGTCCCCTTCTTGGAGCCGGAATAGCCAAGCGATCCGCTCGAAGACCAGACCAGCGAACCACCTTCGGGATCAGTTAAATTCAATTTGGTGTTATTGTAGGTGGCCTCGATATGCAAAATCGCTCGTTCCAACTTTTTCTTGGGTACGCGAGAACTCCCTGCGGTTTTGCCGGTTGATGTTTGGCCTGATTTTTTGATAATTCTTTTCTTTCCCATATGCTATATACAAAATACTAAATACTATTTTTTATCTACCTTGCGCTTACCTGAACCTATGGTCTTGCGGACGTTGCCCCGACGTGTTCGCGAATTAGTCTTGGTTCGTTGACCTCGACTAGGTAAACCACGCGCATGGCGGGAGCCACGATAACTCTTGATATCTTTAAGTCGTTTGATATTGCCCGAGATTTCACGTTTTAAGTCGCCCTCAATCTTGTAGCTGTCAACAACTTTACGGATGCGATTTTCTTCTTCGGCGGTTACGTCGGGTCCGCGTTTGTCAACGGCGACCTTAGCTTCGGCCAAAATTCGGCGAGCACGCACCAAACCAATACCATAAATCGCCGTTAGGGCGTATTCGAGACGTTTATTATCGGGGATGTTGATACCGGCAATACGCATAACGATTTAAGCTTGTTTTTGCTTGTGGCGGGGTTTACTGGGGCAAATAATATAAAGATGGCCTCGGCGTTTGACCATTTTGCATTTAGCGCATCTTTTTTTGATGGTTGATCTGATTTTCATAAAAAATTTTCTAACTTAGGAACGCCGAGTGATCCGACCTCGACCGCCGTAGTCGTCAAGGACGAGCTCTACTTTGTCACCCACTAGGACACGGATGCGATGAAGGCGCATTCGGCCAGCTAAATAAGCCAGCACTTCTCCTCCTTCGCCGATATTGACTCGAAATTGGGCATTAGGCAAAGCCTCGGTTACTACACCGTTGATCGTTTCTTTTTTTTCAACTTTATCCATTGCCAATTCTGACCTGTTTATCCTAGCAAATTAATCGGTCACAAGTCAAGCCACTTAAGACTTTTATTGAGATTCTGTCACCTCAACCTTAATTGCGATTTTCGACTCGTCGGTGGGGATACTCCTAATCCAGGGTGGCGAGAAGACGAGGCTGGCGGTCTGAATAGTGGGAAAATCCTTGTCAAAAATGGCTTGATAATTGTCGTCAGTGGCTAAACGGAGCTTATTTTTCAGGCTATTTTCGTCGAAAGACCAAACCAAATGGCCATTACCCTCAAGCTTGAAGCTAATTTTCTCGAGATTGCCGAGGTTCAAATCATCCTTATTTTGGAGCGTAAATTTGAGTTGGGACCAATTGGTAATGTTGACCGGCTCGTCTTGATAATCGGGAACCTGTTGCTTGGCCAGGTATTGGCTCAATTCCCCTTTGTTGAGGAGGATCCCCGTGGCGTTAACCGTCATTTTGAAAGTGGCCTTGTCTGGCGTGTCGGTCGTAGGCAAAATACTCTCGGTGAAATCCATAATAATGGCATCGTCAAAAAGCACATAATCGTCGGGGATCTGGGGCTTGAGCTTTTGAGTAATTTTGGTTGTGAGGAGCTTTTTCAAATCCACTTCGGCTTTGGCTTTGTCTGTTTCTGACACTTTGCCTCGCTCGCCAATGAAACCACCGGTCATCGCCGTCTTCGATCGGGCGTAAAATTTATCAAATTTCGGACTCCCTTTGAAACCGGGGATGGTGAAATCGCTTGGCCCAACATTGTATTCAGAACCAGCTTTGTCAGCGACGACAGTAATCTCAACTTGACCAGGAACCATTTGACCAGAGCTATCCTTAGTCATTCCCGGGACAGTAATGGCGACGGGAGTGCGGTAAACGAGCCCGGCCGAGGTTTGGAAGCGAGTCGTGGCGACGAGGGGTTGGGCCTGAGTGCTATTATTGTTATAAACGATAATCTGACCCTGAGCTTTGTCTTGAACCTGCTCCTTGCCGGTGGTCGTAACGGAAAGCGTGGCTTCGTCTTGCAGATTGGAAGCCAAAACAAATTTGAGACCAGCCTGACCGCCCCTGGTCGCTTCATAAACGTTACTGATGAGCAAGCGCCCTTGTTTGGGGGTAACTTCAACTACAACATGGGCAAATCGAGTACTAATGCCATAGCCAATGCCCGCAATAATCAAAAGAATTACAATCAAACCGACAATTTTAAGAGACCAGCCTTGGAATTTGGCCCCACTTCGTCCCCCACCGGTAGAGTTGGGGGTGTAATAATTAGTCACAATCTCGTCTTGTTTGTCGCTATGGTTACTCTCGGGAAAAATATCACGCAAACTTTTTTTGGGTTTAATTTCTGACATAATAAAAAATTAAATTAATAAGGTGAAAAGATTAATAATGGCTAAATTAGTTTAGCACAGAATAGGGCCTCAGCCAATAACCAGCTGTTGGTAAGTGGTTGGGCTTGGCCCGTCAAGTGGGTTAAGCCGTCGGCTAAGAGTTTTTCAACGAAAATAGCTGTTAATTTGTGGTTGCTTAAGGTCACTTCGCTCAAATCGGCTTGGTCAATAAATTGAGCGAAGATATTATCGGTCGGATCGTCGCCAATCAAGTAAATCGTTTCGGGTAAAAAAGTGGTCTCGATGGTTTGGGTTAGAGTTTTTTTGAAATCAGCTTGCCAAAATTGGGCAATTTGAGTTAAGACTGGTTCAAGCCGTACCTTAAGCTGGGGATTGGCTTGGCCCGTGGCGTAAAGGGTTAAAGAGGTTTCGGCTTCGGTCAAAACCGTGCCCAAGGCCTTGGTGACTTCGCGGATCAAATAATTTTTGCCTTTCGGGAAAGAGAAATGCTCCGCCAGAACATGATCTTTGATAACTAAAACATCGGTTATCTCGTTGCCGGTATCGAGCAAGATAAAATCTTTGTCTGGCAAAAAATCTTTAAAAATATCGTAAGTCGCAAAAGAAAAGGAATTAAAAATGACGGAGGCCTCGGCGTATTCGGCTTTTAGTAAATCGCGCAAATTAATCAATAAATCTTTGTTAGCCCAGCTCAAAAAACGATTCAAAACCACTTCCCTAGCCTTCTGGCCAATTGGCCAGGTTGTGAGATAGCCGTCTAATTTGATCTGCATCACTTTGTCCTCTAGAATAACGATATTTTCGCCCAAATTGTTTTGACTATCAGCCTGCTTGATTAAGTCAGCCAGATAATTCTTAGTAATTTTAATCGGAGTGGGATTATCGACTTTAATTACCTTAGTTTGCGATTGGAAAAAAGGTGACGACAAAAAAATGAAAATTTTCTCGAGTCGGATTGTCTGATTTTCTGGTTTGCCACTTTGACCAGTGTTGACATTTTTTGTTCCCTCTCGTAACTCTCGCAAAACTGTTTGAATCGCCTGTTTGGTCTTTTCCCAAAAATGAGGGAAATCCGGCAATTCCTGGTAAGTGATTTTTTCATCAGTTTGCGCCAAAACACTTTCAATCTCGCGATCTTTCTGCAACTTAATAATCGCCCCGCTCACTTGCGCGCTACCCAAATCAATAATCCCAATAACCTCAGACTCGTCTTTTTTACTAGAAGAGGACATTGAGGATATTATAACAAAGAAATAATTTTATTGACAATCTAAAATTAAAAAGCTAAGCTCGGATTAGTTTTTCAAAAAGTGTTCTTTTTGTTTTTGGGTTCTTAACTGACAGCTGGAAGGAGGTGAGCGAAATTGTCGACTGGACATCCTGGTATTTGCTGGTTTATCCAGTGGTGTTTGAGAGAAGATGCCATAGCGGGGAGGGGTTATCTTGTGGACCATATTCTGGTCCGTTCAAGAATCTCGGCTCAGTCATTGTTTCTGAGCCACCAAACTCTGTATGGGGGAGATCTTCCCCTTGGTGCTAGCCGTGTACCTGGCCACGAAGACCTTGTCGAGGGATTGCTCTTTCCCACTTTTGATAAAGACGGGAATCGTCGCGAGGGGAAAAGGGCCTACCCCGTTTGGTTCACGGACCGTGGAATCCCTGAGGGGTCTTGTTGTGCCACCGTTGATATGGGAACATCGTCTAGCTTCCTTCTCTCCAAGATTGTTTGTCTTCACGCTCCGCCAGGTTTTATCACCTCGGCGGAGCTTTTGGTTAACGAGAATTAAGTTGGCGATAAGCTTTCCCAAAAATGTTAACCATTCCCAACGATCGCAAATTTTGGTTAACATTTAAATTACAACACATTTACTTTCCGCGAGGAGGTTGAACCTCCCGACCCGCTATTGAAACAAGCTGGGGATAAGCTTTTGAAAAAGCGATAAAACTACTATTGATATTTTATTTTGATTTTTGATAATAGGTCGGTATCTTGGTTTTTTGTTTTTATAATTAAAAGATATGAACCCATAGCATTTTCAAAACTTACAAGTGCTTGCCCACTTTGCATTTGTTGCATTATTGGCATTGATGAAATTACAGAATCTTTTCTAGCGTCTATCGATAAAATATTATCATCAATAATACCGACCTCTATTCTTTGAAGTGGAAACCGGGAAATTATGTCTAATCGTACAGTAGTTTGATATGCCCCTTCTTCGTATGTCTTGGTTCGCGATAATATGGTCGCCTTAAATTCAGGGGGAGGAAGATTCAATTTATTTACTACATTATTATTTCCCGCAACATTCACAGAATTAGGAGAATCTACGACGAGATTACCATCCTCGACATTTATTTTTGGTTCCTCTATATTTTTATCAATTTTATTTTCCCACAAATTATGTGAAATACATCCTCCTATTAATAGGATAATAACACCAACAATAGTGTATATAAAAACGTTATTTTGCCAATTTTTATCCTTTTTTGACATGTGAGTTAAGAAGTTAATAGGTTTAGATAAAGTTTTCTCGCCCTTATTCTTTTTAGCCTAAAAATTACTGAGTTTGCTGTAGTGGAACGAGAGCAAAAATTATTATTTAATTCCATTCTCCATTAAGCATTTTTCGTATTCATCTTTTAAATATTTATCAAAATCTAGTTCCGCCACGCCCACACCGTCTTGCAATAGACCATTGTATGTGCTATTTAAATTATTTTTAGCTTCATTGGCCTTACCATAACATTCCTTTTTTATTGAAGCAGGACGGAGTTCATACCAATAAAATGCACTTCCTAAAATAAGAATCGTCAATAAAATTAAAACTAAGGGATATTGTTTTTTCATAGTTGTTTTAATAAGAATTAAATAATAATTTCTGTTTGATTGATAAGACTATTATTTTAGATGTTATATATAATATCCGACCTTATTTATTCCAAAATCGCCTTAATTCGTCTCACGCCGGCGGAGATGGCTTCTTCTTTGGTGATGTGAAAAAAGTGGCCGAGGTTAGTGTGCTGACTTTGCAATTAGTTCTCGTTGTTCCTCATTAGCTCGTTGGGCTGCAGCCCTGATTACTTTTTTCTTTTCTATTTCTGGTGCATACAGAAAAAACTCAGCAAACTTGCCAGTTTTTTTATTTTGTTCGGGTTTTTTAAATAAATTTAGGAGCTTCATAAATACTTTTCTAAGTCTTCTTTAGTATATCTTTTTTCAATATGATCGTCAATTTTTGCTTTATTAACGCCTATCTCTACGATGTCTTCTACTGTGTTTTTCTCAAAGTCTTTTTTTACTAGAAAAATGGTCACTTTGTTGCCAAATTCTCTAGAGATCCTTTCTGTCGTATCTCGAGATCCTAAAAATTGTTCAATAAATGAAGATTTTGGTATATTGCGACCCTCGGCCATTTCTCTGGCAAGGGTAAATCTCCAAGCAACTTCAGGTTATTGATTAGGTTTTTCGAAAATTCTGTTTTTCCTGCGCCCGGAGACCCGGCCATAAAAACGGCAATCGGCGCTTCATCTGGTTGATATTTGTTTAAATCGGTAAAATCTTTAGCTACTTTATTTTTGTTACGCTTAGCAAATTCAATGGCTTGGTTACGAATTCTTTCATTACTCTCATCTTTTTTACCAGAAGAGGACATTGAGGATATTATAACAGTAATAAGTATTAAGTGTTAAGTAATAAGTGGAAAAATGAAAAAGTCTCAACTGGTAACATCCCTGACGATCAGGGATGTTACCATGGAGGTTATTTTTTACAAAATCGCTTTAGCCACCATTTTTTGAAAAGTGGGATGGTCAGGGTGGAGAGGACAAAGGCGAGAGCTGGGACAGTCGCGTTGAGAAAGGGTTCGGGCAAATTGGCGAACAAGAAAAAGATAACAATAACAATATAAGTTAAAATCAGGACGATAAATTTCCTGGTCCAACTTGTTTCCCACGTCTTATCGCCTGCTACGCGTTCATTGCGCTTCTTTATTTCTTCAACTTCTAGCTGTAATTCTTCAAGAGTGGGCATTTTTTTATTCCAACACTGCTTTAATTCGTCTCACGCCGGCGGAGATGGCTTCTTCTTTCAAAATTTTAAATGTCGAAGCAAGATCGCCAGTGTTGGTGACATGGGGGCCACCGCAGAATTCGGTGCTGAAAGAACCAATTTTATAAACCTTAACCGTGTCGCCATATTTTGATTCGTCAAAAGAAAGAACGGTGACCAGTTTTTTGGCCTCGTCTTTGGGTAATTCGAGCCTTTCGACGGGAATTTTCTCGGTAATTTTTTGATTAACCAAATCTTCAACCGCTTTAATTTGTTCGGGCGAAAGTTTTTCGGGCCAATTAAAGTCAAAACGCAAGCGCTCTGTTGTTATATTACTCCCTTTTTGCGTGATGTCTTGTCCCAAAACTTGTCGCAAGGAGGCTAAAAGTAAGTGCGTAGCTGTGTGATATTTTGTTTCCATCTCGCCCGTGCTTGCTAATCCGCCTTTGAATTTTTGGTCCGCACCAGCTTTGGAAATTTCTTGATGTTGCTTCATTTTTTCGTCAAAAGTAGAGCGATCAATTTTAATTCCTTTTTCTTGAGCTAATTCCTCGGTCAATTCAATTGGGAAACCGTAGGTTTGATAAAGATCAAATGGGTCGTGACCTTTTTCAAATTCTTTGAGACCGTTGGCGAGTGTTTTTCTAAATTTTTCTTCCTCCTTACTTAATTCAGCAAAAATTTTTTCGCGATTTTGGTCGAGGGCGGGATAAGCTGTCTTATATTTTTCGATCACCACTTCGGCGACTTGGCGCATAATATCAGTATCGGCTTGCATTTGGTCAGCATAACGCACGGCGCGACGAATTACTCGACGGAGAACATAGCCTCGGTCGGTATTAGACGGAGTGACGTCATCGGCAATCATAAAAACCGCGGTTCGCACGTGGTCAGCGACAATCCGTATGCCTTTTTCGCTGAGCTTGATTGATTGTTGCCGGATTTCGCTAATAATTGGGGTAAACAAGTCGGTTTCAAAAATATTTGATTTGTTGATTACCGCGGTAATTCGCTCCAAACCCATCCCGGTGTCGACATTTTTTGTCGCTAATGGTTCGTATTTACCATCTGGAGTCTTGTTAAACTCCATAAAGACATTATTCCAGACCTCAATCAAACGAAAAGAATCAACTAACTCGCTAAATTTGCCATCAAGGGGGCCATCGTTGGGTTTGGTATCATAAAAAATTTCCGTATCACCGCCACACGGCCCAGTGGCACCGGCAATCCAAAAATTGTCGTCAACTCCAAGTGGGATAATTCTTGTGTCTTTTTTTATTACTCCATCTTTATCCGCGACATCATTAGATAAGCCATATTTAGCAAAAACTTCTTGCCAGATTTTGATTGATTCTTCGTCGCGAGGAATACTAGCTTGCCCTGAGCTTGTCGAAGGGGTGCCCGCGAAAACCGTCACATAAAAACGAGCCGGATCAAGGCCGAGACCGTAGTCTTTATTAGTTAAAAAATCGAAGCTCCACGGGATCGATTCTTTTTTAAAATAATCGCCCAAACTCCAATTGCCCATCATTTCAAAAAAGGTGAGGTGCCGATTATCGCCCACCTCGTCAATATCGCCGGTACGCACACATTTTTGAATATCAACAATTCTCTGGCCAGCCGGGTGTGGTTTACCCAATAAATAGGGAATTAATGGTTGCATCCCAGCGGTGGTGAAGAGGGTGCCATTGTCGCCATATTCGCTGGGCACGAGCGAGGCCGAGGGGATCACCTGATGTCCCCTTTCTTCAAAAAACTTTAAAAACTTTTGCCGGATTTCTTCAGAAGTCATTGTAGAACTATTCTATCATATTTTACGATAAGCACTAAGGGGCCTTCCAACAGGAAAGCCCCGGTGTCGACCATCAATGGATCACTTATGTTGTTGATGGTCGGCGAAACACCCATCATGTTCCAGGAAGACAGGTTCTCTCCCTGGCTCTGGCAGGGGTCCATCTGGGTGGCAGCCTAGGACCTCCAAAGTATCTGGCCAGTCGTCGGTCTCGGGCACTGGACCTGGTTCGTCCCCCACCGGTTGCCCGGTAGGTATTGGACCTAAGCCTGACATTTTCACATCACCTCCTAATTAAGTTTAGCAAAAAACTTTCAAAAATAAAACAGTTTACGAGATTGGATATCGAAAAATACTTGTTTTTAAACAATAATTCCCCCACCGAGACAGATATTTTGGTCGTAGAGGACCAGTGATTGGCCCGAGACGGCGAGTTGTGGTTTAGAGAAGCTTATGGTAGCGGTGCTTTTTTTATTGTCGACCTGCGTCAAGTGGCAAGCTTGAAGCGGTTGACGGTAACGGACTCTGGCTTGGAGGTTAAACCTCGAGGCGCCCAGAGGTTTAACCTCCAGGTCGCTTGACTGGTTGATCCAATTAGTTTTTTCAATTTTGACTTCAGAAGTCAAGGCCTGCCCTTGATTAAAATTAGGAGAAACAGTGAGCGTGTTTTTCTTAATATCTTTAGCGACGATGTAATAGGGTTTGGAGTCTGATGTCTGCGAGAAAATTTCGAAACCGTGGCGTTCGCCTAAAGTGAAAAACATCGCGCCGTCATGTTGGCCGATTACTTTTCCCTGCTCGTTTAAAACACCCCCTCGACTCCGCTCGGGGCAAGTCCCCCTTTTTCCATAAATTTCCCGCTTGAGAAAATCTTTAAAATCAATTTTACCGATAAAGCATAAACCCTGACTGTCTTTTTTCTCAGCATTGGGCAAGCCAAATTTCTTGGCTAAAGCGCGAACTTGCGGTTTGGTGTATTGGCCCACGGGAAAAAGAATTTTGGCAAGTTGCTCGGCTTTAAGATTCCACAAGAAATAAGTTTGATCCTTGGCCAAGTCTTTACTCTGGCAAAAACTTGGCAAATTCGAAATATTAATTTCTAAATCCGAAACAATATTTAATTTTTTAAATTTTAAACTTTGGAATTTAATACTTGTTTCGAGTTTAGAATTTATGGTTTGAAATTTTGGCACAAATTTGTTGCAAATTTGTGCGTAGTGCCCCGTGGCGACAAAGTCCGCGCCATTTTTCATGGCCCAATCATAAAATACGCCAAACTTAATATGTTTATTGCACATCACGTCGGGGTTGGGGGTTCGGCCAGACTTATATTCAGCAATGAAATAATCAACCACCCTTTTCTTATATTCACGACTTAAATCGAGAGTTGAGAGTGGAATATCTAAATGAGCGGCGGCTCGTCTGGCTTCTCGCCTCTCTTCACGCCAGCGACAAACAAAACCACTGGGCTCCCAGACTCGAATAAATACCCCGATTACCTCAAAACCGGCCCTTTTTAATAAAGCGGCCGAAACCGAGCTATCAACTCCCCCACTCATACCGACGAAAACTCGTTTTTTCTTCCTAGTCACTCTCAAGTTATATCGTAAATTCTAATCTAGGTAAAGACGCCGATTCTTTTTGTGTCCAGCGAAATCTTCGGCGTAATACATTTGGCCATCGCGACCAGTAAGATAATAAAGATAATCCGAAGTCTCGGGATAAATGGCCGCTTCAATCGCCTCTAACCCCGGGTTATTAATCGGCGCATCTGGCAGACCTTGCTGTTTGTAAGTTTCTTTGGCCACGTCAACTTGCAAGGGCATTTCAATCGACAAACGCTTCCAGAGAATGCCGGAAATGAGATGACGGTCAACATCTTTATTGGCCTCGCCTTCGATAATGGAAGCCATGACTAAAATTTGATTAAGAGTTTGGCCAGATAAAACCACGTCAATCTTTAATTTAGCGATTTGCTCGTCAAAATTTTGATTTAATTCATAAATAATGTCCTCAACCGTATCGTAGGGTGAAAAGAAATAAGTGTCGGGGAAAAGCCGACCCTGAAGATTTTTGGCTTGAGCAATAAAATCATCAGCTTTAATTGGGGGTAGTTTTTGGGCTAATAATTTAGCAATCTTCGCATTGGTCATTCCTTCGTAAATAGTGACCGTGATTGGCTTTTCGCCCAAGAAATGATGGGTTAATTTTAGAGCGATATTAATTGACGAGATGGGCTGTTTGAAGAAATAGGTGCCGACTTGCATCCGTTTTTCACCGCCGAGCAAGCGAACAAAAATTTTAAAAGCTAGGGGTGATTGAATAAAATTTTTTGCCTTGAGTTCCCCTGCGACTTGGGCCACTGATTTGCCTCGATCGACATGATAAAACGGGTTGGTCGGAAAATTAGCTGGCGGAAAGACCGTTTTGATGGTGATGACAAAAAACAAAACAAAAACTGTCACTAAGAGAATAATTTTCCAGTGTTTTAAAAACATAACCGCTAATTAAATTGGCAAATTGGCTGGTGGTTCCCCGCGCTTTGACGGGATGCGATCCAAACTTGGTGTCGTTGCGACCTGACCCGGAAAATGATAAATCGTGGCCAACTCCTCGGTGGTTAGACCAATCGGTTTTTTGCTGGCGGGTGGATAAAAGAAGGAACGATTACAATAATATTGAAAATGATCATTTTTGCGTCTTCTGGTTCGCCAGCCAAAAGGATCTTCCCAAGGGTTATTGAAGCCGGTCTGGTGTGCTGGCTTGAAAGAATTGAGTTTGTCGGAGCCAAATTGTTTAAAAGCGGAATTAAGACCGACTCCAACCGCTGGCTTAATTCCCTCGGTGGCGGCATAAAGTGATCGAATCCCCACATCAAAACCAAGTTTGCCCAAATTGCGTTCAATGGCGGTAATTACATCTCGCTCAACGCTGGTTGGATTAACCTTGAGCCAAACACTCATATCTTTGGCGTCAATATTGCGGTTCATCAATTCGTCGACGAGGGCTTTGCCCCCCTTCTTCCAGTCAACCTTTTTACCAGTTTTTTTGCCTTTTTTGACTTCATCAAATCTCTTTTTGCCGGCCATAATCATAATTTGAATCCAAATTCGCTCGGTTGGTTTGATGGAAGATAAAAATTCGAGGAGGGGGGTCATGGGGTCAATCTTAAATTCTTCTTTTGGATCTTTTTCCATCTCGTAGTCGATATAAGTCTTGATCGGGTAAGCATCGGCTTTGTCTAAATTATATTCCCAACCTTTAATATCCCAGGGCGAATTGGGTTGGCCAAAAGTCACTTCCTTGACGTAGTCTTCAGCCTCAGAAATCTCGACTTCGGGATATTGCGAATAGATACGGGCCTCGACAACATTTTTGAAAAATTTGGGGATATTAAGATAAAAATTAATTTTGCCCCCAATCGAAACCAATTCAAGCGAGAACCAACCCCGAATACTCCCCTTGATAAAACGATCAATTAATTCTCCCTCATAAGTTTGGTAAAAGACTTCTAACAATAATTCCATCGCGCGGGGTGACTTAGTGATTTCTTTCGGGATCTTCACTTCCAGCAAAATCCGTTCTTCTTTTTTAATATAATTAGATCGAATATAAATTAAATAAGTTTGCCACAACAAAACCGCCAACAAAAATGGCGAAACATAAATAGCATAAGTTAAACCCTGAAAAAGCGCCGGTTTAGCTTGCCAGAGAATATTATTAAAAAATTGGAAAGGCCCTAACCAAGACATGGCCCTTTCATTATAAAACTAATCGAAATAAAAAACTAGACTTTAGCGATCGCAAAACGTCCGTCGCCGATTCGTTTAAAGAATTTGGGATTTTGGAGGTTGACGATAATGGTGTTGAGTTTAACTTGGCGTTGTTTAGAAACCAAGTCGATAACTTCGGGGCGAGTCAACGGCCCCTTTTCTTTGATTAATTTTTGAATGACCTCAATCACGGTGCCCTTGGTATAACCCCATTCGGTTAAAGCGTAGAGACCACGACCGACGAGGACGAAACGATTGTCTTTGATTAATTCGTTATGGCAAGTGGCGGGATGAGCCTCGCGGCCGAAAGTTTTTTGGATTTCTTTAGCTACTTCGCTAAAATGAAGTGGTTTCTTAGCCTTACGCAAAACTAAATAGGCATAATCACGAATTCCGCGCATGCGGATATTGGGCGAGGAAGCCAAACCCCATTCGCCAAGCGGGTTCTTGGCCAAAGATTTGCTCAAGAGTAACCATTTTTCGGCAAATTCGGCCACTTTGGGATCAGTCGAAATCCCTTTTAATTCTTTCAAGAATCTCTCAACTAATTCTGGTTCAGAAACCAAATCACCTTCAGAAAAATTGGTGCAGAGACTCTTGAGCGATTGATGAACTTTGGTGGCCAGTTCTTCGCTCGTGGTCCAGCGGTGATGAAAGTCGTCATCTTCTCGTAATTTAGTGAAGGCATCAGAAACGACAAGCAAAAAATGAATTTGATTTTGAGTGGCTCGATCTTTGGCTTGAGTATCCAAAAAAATTTGCTCGTGAACAATCCCGCCAAAATCGTCAACCGTTTTTTTGAGTTGATCGAAAGCCGATTGGCTGTCGGCATAAGCCTTGGACTTTCTAATCAAGTTCAGAGCAAAAGCCTCTATCTGGCGAACTCGTTCGCGCGTGATTTTGTATTCTTGGCCGATACCCTCTAAAGTCTCACGCTTAACGACCTTGCCCAAACCATAACGTTTGGTCAAAATATCCTGACTTCTTTTTGGTAACTCCTCGAGTAAGTGCTTAGTGATGTCCTTAACTTTGATATTCATATACTCTTATTTCTATCACTAAATGCTCATAAAGTCAACTGTGGACAATTATAACACAAAGTTGAGTAATTTATCCTTGATAAATATAGTTTTTTTGTATTGACCAGCGGGTAACCATTTTTGTACCATCGGGTTGGCTAAGGCGAGATTAATGACTTCTTCCTCAATCTGGCCGACGGGCAAATCGAGGGTTGCGCGGACCTTGCCGTTAATTTGGACCACGATTTTGACCTCTTTCGTTATCAATTTTTGTGGATCGGCCACGGGCCAGGTTGAGAGATGAATTGATTTTTTCTCGCCCAAATTATGCCATAATTCTTCGCTCAAATGTGGGGCCAACGGGGCCAATAATTTAAGCAAGATTTTGAAATCAGTGATTGAAATTTGCTTGAGTTTGTCCCAATCGTTGGCGAGAATCATTAAGGCCGAAATCGCGGTGTTAAAATTGAAGCGATTGATATCGTCGGTCACTTGTTTGATGGTTTTGTGCAAAAGGAAGTCATTGTTTCCGAGGAGAGACCTCGGGCTCACTTGAGGACTCACCTCGGAAGCTGATTCAGTCGTGAGAAGTCCGACTTCAAGTGAGCCCGAAGTCGTACTTCGCACAACCTTAGCCTCGGGAACGACTTTCCCGTTCAACCGCCAAATTTTCTCCACAAAACGGCGCGCGCCCATTAGGTTGTCGGTGCTCCACGACACTCCTTGTTCAAACGGACCCATAAACATCTCATAAACCCGCAAGGTATCGGCGCCATGACTCTTAATAATATCGTCGGGGTTAATGACATTACCCCAACGCTTGCTCATCTTCCTCCCATCAGAACCAGAAATTAAACCTTGATTTTTAAGTTGGGCAAATGGCTCGGAATTTTTGACGATGCCGATATCCTGCAAAAACTTATGCCAAAATCGCGCGTAGATTAAGTGACGAGTCGCATGCTCGGTGCCTCCCACATACATATCGACTGGTGACCAATAATTTAATTTCTTAGGATCAGCGAGAGCCTTGTCGTTCTTAGGGTCGATATAGCGCAAATAATACCAAGACGAACCCGCCCATTGGGGCATGGTATTGGTCTCGCGTTGGGCTGGCCCGCCACAAGCCGGACATTTGGTATTGACCCAGCTTTTAATGTTGGCCAGAGGCGATTCGCCGGTGCCGGTGGGGGCGTAACTTTTAACTGCCGGCAATTTGACCGGCAAATCTTTTTCGGGCACAGGCATTGGACCACACTTAGCACAGTGGACAATTGGAATCGGTTCGCCCCAATAACGTTGGCGTGAAAAAACCCAATCGCGTAATTTGTAGCGAATCACTTTTTTCCCGCGGACAAATTTAATCATTGGATCGACCACTTGCTCATTATCAAGGCCATTCCATCGGCCGGAGTTAACCATTTTTCCTGAACCAGTATAAGCCTCGGCGACATGATCAAGAGTGGTCGGCAAATCCTTGATAATTACCGGCACAATTGGCAAATCAAATTTCTTGGCAAATTGATGGTCGCGTTCGTCGTGGGCCGGTACGGCCATAATTGCGCCCGTGCCATAACCAGGTAAGACATAATCGGCAATAAAAATTGGGATTTCTTCATTATTGATCGGATTAATCGCTCTCACGCCTTCGAGTTTGACCCCTGTTTTTTCTCGGCCTTCAGTCGATCTCTCGATCTCGGTTCTTTTTTCTGCTTGTTTAATATATTTTGTGACCTCAACCCAATTGCTAATTTCTTTTTTTAATTGAGAAATCAATTTATGTTCTGGCGCGAGGACTAAATAAGTGGCACCAAAAAGGGTGTCGGCGCGGGTGGTGAAGATCTTGACTCGGTCTAGGCTATGCCCTAGGACTAACGGCTCAACGGACCCGCAGAAGTGAGCCGTTTGGGCTTCGAGTTGGTAAACCTCGCCCCCTAAGGCTTGTTGGATCACCCGTGATTCGCCTTTGGGGATAATATTGTCATTTTGATCTTCAAGAATGACAATTTGGCCAGCATTCTTTTTAATTTTAGCCAAATTAAATTTCCAACTTAAGAGATATTTGGCTTCGGGTCGGGCCTTGTCTCGAAATTTTGGCTCAATTAAGCCAGCGACAATGACTAATTTCTTGATGGGCGTTTTTAATTTTTCGAGAATTCGATAAGCCGCGATTGAGCCCAGTGAATGAGCGATAATTATGGTGTTGGCGTCAAACGTCACTTTAGATAAAACGTAATCAACTTGCTCTGCAATATTGGGCACGACGGGATGAGGAAGATCCAAGGCGACTACTTCGTGGCCTCGTTCTTCGAGCTCGCGCTTGAGCCAGGGAATAAAACAACGCCGGCTATTACTTTTCCATCCGTGCAGGATGACAAACTTAAGGGGTCCAGTTTGAAGGGGAAAATCAATTTCAGCCCCTTCGCTTCGGCCAATCCAATTTCTTTGTGATTCTTTGATTGATTCGGGCCAATTTAAGCCGTCCAAATCAGTCAATAACCGTTCAGCGTAATTAGTAATTTTGAGCACCCATTGGCGGATCGGTTTTTTGATCACGAGCGAACCACAACGCTCACAGACGGCCGCTTGCCCTGAGCTTGTCGAACGGGTCTCCAAATCTTCATTGGCTAAACCAGTTTGACAAGACGGGCACCAATTAATCGGCTCATTCGATTGGTAAGCCAATCCCCGCTTGAACAATTGTAAGAAAATCCATTGGGTCCATTTGTAATATTTGGGGTCGGTGGTGTTGATTTCGCGAGACCAATCATAATCGAGCCCAATCTTTTCCATCTGTGATTTAAAATGTTTGATATTCTTCTTCACCGCCACGGCCGGATTAATTTTATTTTTAATCGCATAATTCTCGGCCGGTAAACCAAAAGCATCCCAACCCATGGGGTGCAAGACATTAAAACCACTCATTCGTTTAAAGCGCGAATAAACATCCGTGGCGATATAACCCTTGGGGTGGCCGACATGCAAACCCTCCCCCGACGGATACGGGAACATATCTAAAACATAAGCTTTGGGTTTAGATTCTTGCCGTGAGCTTGTCGAACCGGTCGTTTCGGTAGTTTGATAAGTTTTGGAACGACTCCACTCACGTTGCCATTTAGACTCTATTTTTAAATGATCGTATTTGCTCCCCTTAGATTTTTTTCCCATGCTAATACTTTAACACGAAACCTAAATAATTCAATTTGGCAAAGCTCCTAATCTCTGTTAGTAATAAGATTGGAAACAGAGTCTGAACATTTTTAATCGAACCGTTAAGCAGTTCTGGCAGAAAGGTGGCCCTCAATGAAAGAATCCCCAGTGACATTAAACGAGGGCCGTGCGTTTGAGGTATTTACGGCCCTGACTCGAGCGATAGCAGGTAAGGAAGGCGTTTTCGCCGAAGTGGTTTATCCTCAAGATCGCTATCCGATGCCCGACGAGCCGGTCGCGAGAGCGAATTACCTGATCTTTGCCTCACTTTTGATGCGAGGACCAGTGAACTCGGACGATCCTTTTCGTTGGTTCCACTCATTGTTCGAGCGTCATCCCGACTTGTTTGACCCTCGACAAGTTGCTCGCGGGTGGACGGTCGAGAAGATTCTCGGCGCCTTTCGTGAAGCAACTCAACAACTTTTGGGCGGTAACGGGACTGGCCAAAAGGGAACAGGAGTGATGGGCTATCAGGACGAGGAACACGCTCGGGCTTGGATTGCCAATGCGAATTACCTTGTCAATCGTTGGGACGGTAATATCCTGCGAGTTTTTGATGGGGTGTTCGAATTTGAGCAAGCTTTTGCTCGAGTGAACCGGCAAGGGTCTAAGGGAGAGGGGTTAATCGGTATTCGGCGGAAGATCTTTTCGTTGTTCGTGATTTTTCTCCAACAATATCAGATTTTGCCCGACTTCCCTACTCCCATCCCGGTGGACTTCCATGCTTTGCGCGTGCTTCAAGGAACGGGAGTGGTGACTCTCAAGAAGATGCGCCCGTGTGAGGTCACTAAGCCTGAATTTCTGGCTTGGCACGAGATTGAAATGACCCGCATCGGTTCGAATATCACGGACGCGATTGCGCGTTGGTCACAGTGGTTCATGGTTTTGAACGGCTTCGAGACTAGGCAAATTAACCCGGCTCTTTGGGTCTTGTCTCGAGAGCGATGCGCTAATCAGTTCCAGAATCGGACTCGGGGCCGAAAAGAAACTCGGCAACGAGTCGGCGAGCCGATCGCTCTGCCTCAAGCGCTAAAAGAGCATCCGTCGCTCTGGCCAGCCAATTATGACGACCCTTGCCATCATTGTCCGGTCGAGAAATTCTGTCGTTTTATTGCCCCGTCTTCCCCTTATTACGGGTACGGGCAACTTGCCAGGATCGAACGGGTAGATTGTCCAATCCCGAGAACCGATTGCTTGTTCTAACGGACGTCGTTCGGCCCAAAGCCCCGACGTCCTTTTCTTTTTCCCTTGCTTTACTTCCGAGATAATCCTAAGATGAGGCCAGATTGAACAGGTGAACCTTGTCAGGGATATTTTCCCTTAACTGGAAGAATGGAGAGGAGGTGAAGTGCAATGATAAAGCCAAGATTTTCGCCAGCCATTGTGGCCGAAAACTTAAGGGCGGTTCGAGAAAAGGCCGCTTTCGTCTGGCGTCTAACGCCCAACGAGGTGGTCGTGGAGAAGGTTAATCCTCGGGCCGAGTTAAATGTCATCGCCATCATTGGCGAAGGGCAGAAACCGCTTGGGGACCGAGTGACTCATCAGCCAGAGGTTTTGCTCGCCGAGATTGGCATTGGCCGAACGCGACCGTATCGTCCAGCTTACAGCTCCGAGCGAGGGTGGATTGCCCAAAGACACAAGTACTTTGCTCTAACAGAAGAGCAATACTTGCTGATTGCTCCCAGGTTGTTCGCAACACTTCAGCAACTGGCTGACCAGAAAATCAGCGGTTGGAAGTCGGGCGGACAGACAAAGTTATTGAGCCCGCGAGCTTATTATGTTCGTCGGGTTGGCCAATTGGACCGCTCAAGTGCTTATCGTTGGTGGGAGAAAGGAGTTCATTTCAGCTTCTCGCTCCAAGATCAGGCGTTGATTGCCGATGCTTATTGGGCCGAGATTAACGTGAGTCGGCAGCGGCAACGTCAAATGATCGGGCTCGCGCGGTTTATCGCCCTGTGTCTGGCGCCTTACCGGCATAACGGTTATTCGTTTAACCGTTGGTGCCAGCTATCCCAAGTTCGACCGTTGGTTGAGGTTTTGGCTAGAAATTCCTTACCCCATCATCTCTTGGTCGAAACGTTTAAGTTCTTGCCTCACGGCTTGAACAATCCGCACATTTACCACCTTGCCCGACTGGTTGATTGGGACCTCTCGGCTACGCCAGAGGAGACACTCGCTCAACAAGCTTACCTCGGAGCCAGAAAGCGCCTTGGTCCGATCCAGCTAAAAGTCGACCACACCAGGCCGGAGAAGGGCTATCTGGTGGTCGAGATTTTGGCTTCGGAGGCGGTGAAAGCGAGAGAGGACCGAAAGAGGGCAAATTTGCAATTGACCTTGTCACTTCCTTCGGCCGAGGAAAATACCAATGACGAAAACGAGTTTCTTTTTTGATTTTGACTGGTAAGTTATCGGTTCAAAATCGGAGGAGAGACTCTTTTGTTTTTAATCTTTAAACTTTTTGTAACCGAGATAGATCAGAACAGCGAGGGCTAGGCCGAGGATGATGACGCGCAAGTAATCATCCATCGCTGACCAGTATTGAATTGAGGCGATAATGAAGGACAAAATTCCGCCGTAAGATAAACCGAGGGAAATCACTTCATTGGTCGCTAAAGCGAAACCGAGCAAGAGTGAGAGCAGGCCGAGCACAACCATCACCACAAAAACATTTCGCCGGTAGAGATTATTGGCCGTTTCGAAATCTTTTTGACAAGTAAATTGAGTGTCGCAATAAGAATTGGCTGACGCGGGCACGGTTCGGCCCTCAACATCAATGGCGGCCGGGACGGGTTTACCCATTGGTCCCTCGTTCCACGCCCCGCCCATTTTGAGGCAGGTTTCTTGGGTGCTTGGTTGGATATTAACCTGTTTGTTTTGACAAAAATTCTCAAATTTCGGCGCTTTATAAACTAAGCTGGTCGCGAAATGAAAGAATAAATTAAGGACGATAATTATCCCGATAATTAGCGCCCACTTCAAGATATGTTTATTGTTCATATTTTTTATAATTAATTAATAATGTTTTAATCTTTTTCAATTCCAATAATTCGGCCATCATCGATCCGAACGATTTTTTCGGCTAGACGACCATATTCTTCTTCGTGCGTGACCATGATGATGGTTTGGCCATCACGATGCAAATCGGTAAAAATTTTCATAATTGTTCGCGACGATTCGTTGTCTAAGTTGGCCGTTGGCTCATCGGCGAATAAAATATTTGGTTGATGAGCAATCGCTCGAGCAATACTGGCGCGTTGCTGTTCTCCGCCCGAGAGTTGGCTGGGTAATTGGTGGAGATGTTTTTCTAATCCCACTTTGACCAGTGACTCGCCGGCTATCTTATAAGTCTCTTTTTTGTTTACCCCGTTCATTAATAAGGGCAAAACAACATTTTCGACTGCCGTTAATTCGGGAATTAAAGCGTAATCTTGAAAAACATAACCTAATTTTTCAAGTCGAAATTTAGTTTTTTGCACGGGTGACATTAAGTGAGTATTTTGACCGTCGATAATTATTTCGCCCGAGCTGGGTTCGTCGAGGAGGCTCATTTGATACATTAAGGTGCTTTTGCCTGCGCCCGAACGACCCATAATCGCGACAAACTCGCCAGTTTCGATTTTGAGGTCAACACCTTTAAGCACGGGCGTCTCCACTTCGCCATCAATGAAGGATCTTTTTAAATTTTTAGTTTCAATCATATTTTTATTTTAATTTCGCCCCAAAATTGAATCGAGAGTATTCTTGCGAACAATCATTCGGGCTGGAATATAACCGGCAAAAATGGTGGCAATAATCAAAAGGCTCATTCTCATCAAGGTTGAGAGAAGAGGAGCCACCAAAATGCCATCACTGAAGGGGAAATTAATTGGGTGAGCGGTAATCAGAGGCTCGAGCACTGCATAGACAGTAATTATTCCGATAATTGAACCAGTCAGAGCATAGAAAAAAGATTGGAAGATATAAGAAATCTCAATCGCCTCGCCTGAAATGCCAATCCCCTTCAAGATACCAATAAATTTTCGCCGGGTGATAGCATTGATAAAAATGACGATGAAAATGGTAATCGAGGCCACGACCAAACCAATCGAACTGATTAAATTGCCGAGCAAAGCGAAAGTGTCAATCATATCCTTAATAAATTTGGGTTCGGCGTCGGCATAAGTCTGGACCTTAGCCACCCGACTAATCCCTTGTCCGATTAATGCGTCACGAACCGTGTTTGGATCGACTCCCGGTTTTAATCTAATGGCAATTTCGTTGACGTTATAATCGCTCCGACCCGTCAAACTACGCAATTGCGCGTCAGTCATAAACACACGCATATTAATTTCGTCCACCTTACTCTTGATGATGCCCTTAATCGTCACTTCGCGTTGAATATTACCCAGAGTTAGGCGAATCTTGGTGCCGGGCGCGATATTATCTAAGGCGGCAAAACCGGGGCTGTCGATAGGTAAATATTTTTTTGTCAGATAAGCGCCAATGAGCACTTGATCATAATCGCCTGGCGCTAGATAATCGCCCTCAACAATAAATTTTGACAAACCCGTGACGCGATCTTCGGCTTGGGGATCAATCCCCGCCACTCCGGCCGAGGCCGTGTTCGCTTTGTCAGTGTCTTTGCGTTGCTCCTTATAATTAGCCTCAATCGTTCCCCCACTTAAGTAGCGGGCACTGAAAGATTGGATCCGCGGTTCTTGGTTCAAAACGGCGATTACGGCCGGGCTATTTTCGATATAAGTTTTATTGTTGGGCACCGAAATAATGATGTCGCTGGTGTAATGAAGACGAACGGCGTCAACCGCACCCTGAATTAACCCCACCAGAATGCCCGAGACGACAACTAGGTTAAGAAAAGTAAGCACCATCACCGAGATAATCAGCACGTTTGTCCAAAGACTGGAACGCCGGATTTGCCGCTTGGCCAGAAATAAACCAATTCGATAATTGAGCATCGAAAACATGTTAATTTACTTGCGGGTTAAGAATCACTTGATCGCTCGAATTAAGCCCACTTAAGATCTCGGTTTGACCCAAGATGCCAATTTTGCCGGTTGTGACAACTCGATCTGTTGGCTGATTTTGGGTCATTACTTTAACAAATTTCTGTCCCGCTTGAGTGAAGATGGCGCCAGCGGGGACGGCCAAGACATTAGGCTTTTCAAATGAGGTGATCAAGAGATTGGCGGTCATCCCTGACTTAATACGCGAATCAATCGCCGAAAATTGCAATTTGACTTTATAAGTGGAAACACCGTCGTGGATGGTTTCGGCTGGATCAATCGAAATAATTTTGGCCAAGAAGGGGGTGTCGGCGCCGTAAGCGTCAAGGGTTACCTCGGCCGGGTTGCCGACGGCGAGGCCGGCAATATTAATTTCGGGGACGAAGCTCTCAATTTGGAAGAGGCCCGAATTAATCATTGAGATCTCGGCTTGGCCGGCCGTAACTTGTTCGCCCACCTTAATATCCAATCGAGTCACGAGTCCAGCAAAAGGGGCCCGCACATAATAATCGTTAAGCGCCGTTTGTTTTTGCTCCACCACTAATTCTTGGGTTTTGATATCAAGGGCGTCAGCGCCATCTCGTAATTTGGTTAGCGCTTCTTGTTTGTCGGCAATTTCGCGATCGGCGTTATTGATGGTATCAGCGATCAAATTAAGACTCTCAACCTGGGAATTAACACTATTTGACCAAGTGTCGATATTGGCAATATCGGTGGTCATGATTGCTGTTCGATTTTGAATATCAATTTGGTCAATAATAAAAGACAGGGCAGTGTTCGTTTCTTTGAGCGCCTGAGCGATTAATTTAGTTGTTTGGTAAGTCTCACTCACTAGGGCTTGGACAGTCGAACTGGCTGAGGCCAGCCCGAGACCACGATAATCCGCTCGATTTTTTTCATAAGCGGTAAGGGCACGATAATAAGCGGTTGAAGCGGTTTGGCGATAACCCCTGGCCGTATTGCTTAGAGACGATTCGTTTGAGAAATAAGTAGAAACATTATAATTATTAAACAAGGTGTCTAAGCCCGTCATTACGACTGGTAAATCTAAAAAAGTGGCGTCCAGCGCATTGAAGCTGTCGCTATAAGCTTTGTTTTTAGTATCAAGGGCCAAGGCCAGAGCATTTTCGGCTTGAACCACCTCCAATTTGTCGGCCGGCTTAATTAGTTTGGCCAGAGCCACTTCAGCGTTCTGTAAATCTAAAACGGCGCTTCGAGAGTCGATTTGAGCAATAATTTGGCCAGCTCCAACCTTTTGTCCGACGGTAGCGTTAATAGCTGTCACCTTACCACTTTGATTGAAGCCAAGCTCAGCGCTTTCCGCTGGCACGACTTTGCCCGAGACGGAAACGGTTTGCGTAAAATCAGCTGGTTGGACGGTCAAAATTTCTGGCTGATAATTGTTACCCCTAAAACCGAAAAAATAGATTGCTCCCAAACAAGCAATCGCCACGATGATTGTAATTAGCCAATATTGCTTCGCTTTAATAACGAGTTTTTTTAACATAAAAGTAGTCCTAGCTTAACACATTTTAGCTTTTCGGTAAACTTAATATAATTGTTTCAAAACTGTCAGGGTTTTTTCCCCAACTAAACCATTTTCGCCATTAATCCCCTTTTTAGTTTGGAAAGCGAGCAAGGCTGACTTAGTACAAGGGCCCAAAACGCCAGTGCGCGGACAATCATTTTTATTTTTCCCGGCCGGCGGATATTCGCCCTCAAGCATCAAGGCTGTCTGAAGCGCAAAAATATCTTTCGTGGGCGTCTCATTACCGCTTTTTGTTGGTTGCCAGTCGTGAGGTAAGAGTAAGGTATCATCAGTTTTGGTTAATCTCACAGCGCTATTGGGCTCAAAAAAATCTTGCAAACCAAGATAGGTTTGATAGGCCAAATCTTTGAGCGCTAACTCGCGAAGTTGCGGATTAGTAAATTGTGGTTCGTAGATGTAACCATATTCAATCAATAAACTGGCCGCGTTCGAAGAATTTTTAGCGCCAATAGCAATCAGGTCGGGTTCTTCGACCAAACCAGTTCGTTCGCCCGACAAGTCACTCACCGAATTATATTTGGCTAATCGATTAAAAATATTTTGTGCCACCGCTTTGGTTGTTGGACTATTACCGTATTGGCTGGTTGGCACATAAATTGCCAAACCAGAGTATCGGCCCGGTTGACCTGTCGCGGGACGGGCGTAGTCGTTAAGATGAAGATGAATCGTCACATCAATATTATTTTCATTGGCCCATTTGGTAATACCCCAAAGCCGAGTGGCGACATCAGCTTTGGCTCGAGAATGAGAAACTTGAGCCTGGAGTGGAGGCATGCTGCCCAGGGCAATCAATTGATTCGTCTCGTTGCGCGAAGCTTGGCGCCACTCAACAATCTCGGCCCAATGGTTTTGAAAATAATTAGCTAGATCAGGACTCCAAGTTTGGCTATCGCGCGTCACAAAAACTTCAAAATGCGGGTTGTTTTGTAAAAACCGTTTAAGATCTTGGGCTAATTGCTCGACCAAGACTCGCTCTTTCAAATTACCGTATTCGGCGCCCCCATAATTGGGTTCATGGCCAGGCACAATCAAAACGCGCACTTTTTTATTGGCGGGATTAGCGAGAGCCAAATCATAGCGAGTCTTAAGATCGCCCACTGATTTGAAACTATGCGTTAAGATTACCGTGGCCAATTGATGGCTGGCCCGTTCAACAGCTAATAACTCTTGATTAATTTGACTAGAAAAACGTAGACCCAAACAGATAATCAGGGTCAGAGTCGCTAGTCCAAAAATTATTTTAGATTTTGAATTCACTTATATCTTAAATTCTATCACCCTCCTTCGCTAAAGCTATGGACGGGCAGGCATCCCCATTTCTACTTTATAATATCATATCTTGAATTCAATGACATCACCGTCTTTGACGAGGTAGTCCTTGCCTTCAGTCCGCACCAAACCTTTTTCGCGGGCGAGACCATAAGAGCCGGCTTTGACCAGATCTTGCCAATTTATGACTTCCGCTTTAATAAATTTATCGAAAAAGTCCGTATGGATAGCGGTGCCCGCTACCGGCGCGGTCGAATCTTTTTTAATCGTCCAAGCCCGCGTTTCGTCGGCGCCGGTTGTCAGAAAAGTCATTAAGCCCAGCATCTGGTAACTCTCTTTAATCAAATCATTAATCCCATCATCCTCAACCCCTAATTCTTTTTTGAAAACTTCCTTATCCGCTTTTTCCAATTCGGACAATTCCCCTTCAATTTTCGCGTCAACCACCACATGATTCGCCCCCAGTTTCGCCAAATATTCAATGACTGGCCACTGAGAGGCCTCGCCTCTCAGTGAATTTTTGGCGTTTAAAACATACAAAATCGGCTTGGCCGACAAAAGATGCATCCCTTTCAAAATCTCTTCCTCTTCTTTGATTAGAGAAACAGAATTCGCCATTTGCCCTCGTTTCAAAACGGCTTCAACTTTTTGTAAAACCGCTTCTTCGGCCAGAGCAATTTTGTCTCCCCGCTTAACATCATGCGCTAAATTCGCCAAGCGTTTACTCACGGTTTGCTCGTCCGCCAAAATCAATTCGAGATTAATCGTCTCAATATCATCAATCGGGTCTATTTTACTTGAAACATGAGTAATATTAGAATCTTCGTAAACGCGCACCACTTCCGCAATCGCGTCCACCTCGCGAATATGCGAGAGAAATTGATTACCTAAACCTTCGCCCGCCGAGGCACCCTTAACCAAGCCGGCGATATCTACGAATTCAATCGCCGCCGGAATTTTTTTCGCTGACTGCGAAAAATCGGCCAAAATATCCACTCGTTCGTCCGGCACGGCCACAATCCCGACCGCTGGATCAATCGTGCAAAACGGATAATTCTCCGCCGGCACCCCTTTTTGCGTCAACGCGTTAAACAACGTCGATTTCCCGACGTTTGGTAACCCCACAATGCCAATACTTAAACTCATGCTCTAAAATATAGCAGATTTTACCAGACTATACCACCGTTTTTAGATATTGACTAACTCGATTTTTGTCTTCATTTGCCTTATCGCCCTTAAAATAGAGTTCGATGAAGATAAACTCAATTTTATCTTCATGACAAGCATAGATTAGTCTAATTGTCCGAGACCGAAGCGATTCACACTGGATTCGCACTTTTACAATTTTAACCCTTTTAGTGATGTTAATGATGGTAAAGTTTTTCCCAATCCCGGTCGGCGAAGCCAAAAGAATGGGCTTAATATCTTCAACATCTTGAGCCAGACTAGAATATTTCTTAGACAGCTTCTTTAGCTCTTTTTCAAACTCTGGTAAGCAGGAAAACTTATTCATCAGCGATGGCTACCGAAGTCTCATCCGGTCGATAAAAAACATGCCGATAATTCAAAACTCCTTTTTCTTTGGCGACTCGCCAAGGAGTGTCGACATGAGAAAGGTTAGAAAGCTCCCTGGCACTTTTTGAAGCTAAGCGTTCTAACTCGTCGTCAATATGTTTAAGTTCTCGGGCCGAAAGAGACGTAACTTCTGGCTCAGAGGTTATTAAATATTTCTTCTGATCATAACCAAAATATTTATTAGTCACCTCAACCAATTCGCCTTCATTTTCTAATTCTCGAACAATTTTAGCAAACGAAACAGGACTTGGGCCGTGAGTGTTCCTAAGATAAGTGGCTCCAACTAAAAACTTTTGGTATTTCTCGTAATAATCAAAATCAATAAAATAGAGTAATTTATAAAGCGCCGTCTGGCCGATATTGGGACGACTGCCAACTTTGCCAACGATATAAAGTAAGACCTGCTTAAATTTAGCGACATTCTCCTTAGGAACTTCCCTAATATAAACCGTGTCAGTTTTAATTTCCTTCTCCTCGCTATTTTTTTCAAAAGTGTTCCCGGAGACACTCAAAAGCTGGGCTAAAATAGCTTTTTGTTGCTCAGTCGATTTAGCTATCCCTTGTTCGAGCTTATTATAAGTGGGCCGAGAAATTCCCAAACTTTTGGCCACTTCGGTCTGGGAAAGGCCTGATAATTTGCGCTTATTTTGTAGCCAAGTCGTCATAATATAAGGATATCATAACACCAGCTAGTTTACAACTTAACGGTGGATAATGTAATTGTGTAAAGTAATGGTTTATTTCTGCCCGAAAATCTGAGCTAATTCTTTTTGATATTTTTGCGTCACGGCCAGAGTCGCTTCTTGGTAGCCCATTTTATCTTGACTAACTTTAGTTTCGATTTCTTGACCAAGTTTTTGGAATAAGCCCGGGTTGGCCTTAACCACCTTCATCATCGCTTCTAATTGCGAGTCATTAACCCCAAGTGCTTTCAATTGTTTTTTTACAAAAAATTCTTTTAACATAGTGGACCCTAGGAGATTCGAACTCCTGACCTCCTGCTTGCAAAGCAGGCGCTCTACCAACTAAGCTAAGGGCCCATTTATTAATTAATCTTATCCTTCAAAAATCTCCTACCCGCGGCGCTTTTTAAATATACCTCCTTTTCCCTCGCTTCGGCAAAATTATCATAATTTTCAGTATATACAACTGAAAATTCCTTCATCTTGCTCGTGGTAATTGTATGACCAGAACGATGTTCTTTTAATCTTCGTTCAAGATTATTGGTCATCCCTTTATAAAGTTTACCAGAAATATCTTTTAGAACATAAACGGTAAACATCTTAGGTTAGCCAATACTACTATTTTTTGAACAAATCTTCAATAATGGAAAGAGGGGGTTAGCGTTATTTCATTACAAAAAGGTTTACAGATTTTCTCTTTTATGCTAGAAAGTACTTGGATACAGCTCCCGCGACAGGAGGATGAACCATTGAGAAAATTATTGTTTGATCTGGTCACCGAGTTACTGAGAGAGATTACGAATTGCAATCGTCGGCTCTCCCAAGGGGATCAGCGCTTTGGCGGGTATCTTTGTGTGTTTCGCGACTCGCCGGACCAAGACAAACTTGTACCGATCCTTGTGATTAGGGTCGGTGGCCCAACTATTGGCAAAGAGGCCAAGTACTTCAACTTGTGTCAGGAGAAAGCCTTACGTTTGATGGCTCACCAGAACCATCTGAGCAGTTGGCAAACACGAGAGGTCGAGAGAGAACTGTGTGGAGGGGCCATCCGAACGAAAGATTTCATCATCAGCTTCTCAGGCTTGACCGAAAAGGCCGACGAGGCCATCCTCGTCAATGCGGCTTTCAAACTTGGGATGTTGTCTGGGTCGACAGCTGAAGCAATCGCATCTCACAGCGAAAACCAACTCATCTCTGTTTAAGGCGAACCCCGCCCCCGATAGGCAACAATTCCGTTGTCGTCGCGGGGCAGGATTGTTGTTTTCAATCGTTATTATTTTTTGAACAAATCTTCAATCGGGTGGTGTGTCATTAACAAAGTCCGAACTTTTTACGAACAAAATCCTGATACTGACTAATCTCTTCGGATTTCGCAAGCGGAGGAGGAGGGGTCTGGGGAGGAATGCGGACGGGTTTCGGACTGGGGGTTTTCGGAAATTCGGTGGCTATTAATTCCCAAAAGTCATAAAATTTGAACTTTCATATTTCTTAACTGCTCGGTTAAATATATTGATTGAAACGACAAACCAAAATATAGCGAGAACGCCAACCAATAAAAGTTTCCCTAAAGAAATATCCCTCACTATTTCAACTGGCAAAGCACCAATCAAAAGTGACGGAATTGCAAATGTAAAAATAAACCTCATTACTCCTTGAAAAGCACCCCCGTGAAATAGTGAGGGGGTTAAAAATAATTCAAAAAGACTGCCCGTTACGGAACTTGAGTCCGTAAAGTAAAAACTTGTTGAATAAATCGCTATCGCTGCCGCTAAAAATACAATCGTTGAAATAATAACAAGTAATATTATCAATAGAATTTGGTAAATTGTTGCATGGATTAGAAAAGCAAAAATACCCAAACATACAATTCCAAAAACTATATCACCGAGAGCTGAAACACCGAATGATGATGTTGCAATTCTGACAAGCAGATTTTTTGGCGAAAGCATAAATCGATCAAATGATCCAGAAGCTGTATAATCGGCAAGTTTTCTGATTCCAGCTGCCGTAGAAAATACAATACCAAAACAGAGAGCAACGAAGCCTTGCAAACCTATTATGTCGGCGACTGTCCAACCCCCAATAACTCCAACCGATTTTACAAAAAATCCCCATAAAATTATAAAAGCAGTATTATTTACAGCCATTCCAAAAATATTCATCAAAAAACTTGTGCGAAGTTCCGCACTGCTTTGGATATTCTTTTTTATTGCGTATAACGCAAAATATAATTCTTTCATCATAAAATTATCCTCCGTTTACAGAGACTTTTTGCTTTGCTTTTTCAAACATAAAATAAACGATCAATCCAAGTAAAACAATCCAAAATAATTGAATACCAAGAAGTTGATACCAATTTGCCTGCCAAGTTTCGTAAACTGTATGCGTTACAAACTGTGAAGCTCCAAAGGGACTCCATAAAGCAATCTTAAACATGAACGCTGGAAATAATGCAACAGGAAGATATGAACCACCAAGAATCATAACTGCTTTATCTACAATCCAAAACACTGGGTTTATGTCCTCTATCCAAAAAGACAAAAGACCAACGATCGTATATAAAAAAGTGAAAGTATTGCTCCGCAAAGAAAAGTTAAAATTAATGTCGGAATAAAAATACCAATTGTCATTGTTGGCGGAAGACCAATAATAAAAATCAAAGCGACTACCGTCAATAGTGTTATAACAACAAAAGAATATATGCCAGAGCCAACCTGCCACCACATTCGATACGATAGATAAGAAATCGGTTTACTAAATAACACTTCAACATTTCCAGTTTGGATATCTTTCATAATTTCTCTAGAAATATCACGCAATCTCAATACTGAAAATGAGAAATAGAAAAAAATACTCCACGCAGCAAAAAGAAATGTTGTGCCGTTTATAACTCCATTATTTAACTTGAAAACATACCAATATAAAATCAAAAGTATTCCACATCGTGCGATAACGCCGATAGTATCAACAAATAGTCTATCGGGATATTGAATCCGATCTTTGACGAGCGTTTTTAGTATTTTAGTTGTTAGTCTAATCTCTTTCATAAATATGCCTGATTACTGTTTCGAGGTCAGCGTTATACACATCAATATCCTCGACTTCAAACAAATCAAGCAATTTTTTCAAAGATTCTTGAACATTGATTTTGTTAATATCAACAACGACAGTAATTTTATTTTTATCTTTCGAGGAATATCGAATACCTTCTGGAAGTTCAGGAAAATTATTAAAATTGCTTAATGCGACAAGATCAATATATTTTTCATAAACAAAAGTTTTTGCCAAATCTTGCGTAGGTAAATCTTTGATAATTGTTCCGTGATTGATAACAATTGTTCTGTCGCATAGAGATTCGATATCTCCGACATCGTGAGAAGTCAAAAATATTGTAGTATTTTTATCCTTGTTTATTTTGAGCAACAAATCGCGAAGAGATTTTTTTGCGACAACATCAAGCCCGATTGTCGGCTCATCGAGAAGTATGATTTTTGGTTTATGAATTAAGGAAGCAGCAACTTCTGCTCGCATACGCTGACCGAGCGAAAGCTTACGGACTGGTTGGGTAATAAATGAGCCGAGATCAAAAAGTTCTACAAGTTCAGCAATTCTTCTTTTGATTTCTTTTTCGGGCATATCATACATTACTCCAAAAAATTCGAGTGAATCCGTTAGAGGTAGATTAGGCAAAAGTTGCGAACGCTGACCAAAAACCGTACCGATTTGGTAAGCAAGTTTCTTTCGGTCTTTTGTCGGGTCAAAACCAAGAATATTTACTTTACCCGAGGTTGGAAAAAGTATGCCTGTAAGCATTTTAATCGTAGTAGATTTACCCGCCCCGTTTGGACCGATGAAAGCTATGCGTTCGCCGTGTTTGACCGAAAAAGAAATATCATTAACCGCCACAATTTCTTTAGTCTCTGGCGAAAACAAATTTTTTAACCAACCTGAAGAAGCGTTTCTTGCGGAGAAAGAAAATTTCTTTGTTAGGTTTGATACTGTAATGGAATAAGTGTTCATAAATTATTTTATCAATTCCTCAATATTAACATTGGTAAGCGTTGTATAGGGAACATCCGCCTTGCGAGCAAAATCATCTTGAGAAAGACCAAGTTTTGTTCGCAACTTCTTTAACAAATTCGGAATGGTGGACTTGAGGGGGCTCGAACCCCTGACCCCTGCTATGCCATAGCAGTGCTCTACCAGCTGAGCTACAAGCCCTTATTTTCTACATATTAAATCTATAATCTGCATTAACTCTGTAAAAATGTCTGCTGAAAAATAATCAATTCGGCAAACACCTTGATAATCAACTTTTTTGGTTTTTAATCCAATAGTTCTTTTGTCTATCTGGGGTTTATAAAAGAGCTGATTAGATATTCCAGTAACCTTAGACCAAAACATTCCTAGATTTTTAACGTTCTGATCAGCACGACACTGAACCGTGCATCGAAACTTTTGCTCATTTAGGGGATAACAAAACCTTAATAGTTTCAAAAATAAGGATATCACAAATGGATTAGAATTTCCAAATACTAGAGAACTCTGGTTCTTGGATCCCTCGCCAAGATAAAGCATGGCGAGAGCAATTTTGGCGACATTTTTATCTTTCAGTTTATCAGGCAAATGAGAAATTTGACTCCTTACTTCTTTTAGCCGTTCTTTCTTTTTGACGTCATTAGCAATCCAGGCCAAAGCTAACCCCTTTTTTGACCCTTTTTTCGCTAAAATTTCAATCTTAACCTGTTGAGTTTTTGATAGAGGAAGATTTTTACACCAATATGACAAGGTGCTCTTAGGTATTGGGGATTTCAAAATCTGTCTAATTTCCCCGTAGCTTTTCCCTTGTTTCCGAAGAGAAAGGGCTTGGGGTTTCAGGAGGGCAAAATTCGATCTCATTGTTTAATTGTACCAAGGAGATTATCAACGTGCAAGATGTTCCTCATCTCCATTCGCCCTCTCTGAGCTTGACAATAAAAAGGGGCTTGCTAGACTAGAAAGCGGAACTGTCCTTCCCCATCTCCTTCCTGCTAGTGGTCGGCAAGCTACCAGCAACATGTCCGGGGAAGGACGGTATTCCCTCCAAGAAGAGCGGGGGCCTTGCGGTGTCACATTTGACATAACGCGGGCTCTCGCTCTTAATATTTTACCTCAATAATTTTCTACCAGAATTTCCACCAAGGTTTGGTCGGCGTCACTGGAGCCGTGGTGGTCGCCGTTGACTCTGTTTCGTCAACCGGAGTGATAACTTCTCCTATTCCGGCTGGTCCTTCAATAGTAACGGCTTGAGTCGCCACTGGTTTAGCTTTAGCCTTCACTTCCGCCTTCGGATTTTTAAGATTATCTAGTTGCTGTTGGAGAGTCTGTAATTGTTTTGAGAGTTTTTGTAATTGTTGGCGCCTCAAAGTTAAGAAGTCTCGACGCAAGAAATTCAATCTTTTCTGAATAATGAGCAATTTTCTTTCACGAGTTACCCCTGGTGCTTTGCTCGTTGAAGCACCTAGAGCTCGGCTCGTCGAAGTGCCCAACACTTGCCCCAAAACCGGATTAATCGGCCCATTTGGTCCCCAACCGAGAACATAACCAGAGCTGTGACTACCAGAACTTGGGGGTGGAGTTGAGGTTGGAGTCAGGACAACATTTACGGTTCTAGTCACTTCGGTAGCGATATTACCCAAACTATCAGTGACGTTATAAGTTATTGCATAAGTGCCAACGGTTGAAGTATCAACTGTTCCAGCCGAAACAATTTGAGAAGTTAAATCTCCCTCGACACTGTCATTGGCCGTGGCCCCAGCGTCAGTATAAGAAGTCCCAACCTCGAGATTAACGGTTGAATCACCAACCAGAGTAATGACTGGAGCCTCAACATCAACCACCACAGCCAACTCGGTGCCTTGAGAGTGCAAAGCGTTATCGTAAGCTTGAGCAACAATTCTCGTCATTGTCTGATCAGAAGTATCAACATCGTCAAAAACGCAATAACCAGCCGTCGGAGTGATCGTCGTAAGCCAATATTTAACCGAGCCATTATCATAGCCAAAATTGCAATCTCGAACTCCAGTTCCTTCGTCATCAACCGGCACACTAAAGCTTGAGGTGGTAGCAATATAAGTGGTTGGGCCAGACACATAGCTCGGAGTAATTGTTATCGCTCCCACAATCGGAACATCATTATCAACGATAATAGTTTCGGAGGTATTGGTCGCTACCCCACCAGCGTCAGAATAAACGACTTGAACCGTATAGGTCCCGTCAGCGACAAAATTACTGCCATTATCTTTCCCGTACCAAATTTTGGGATCAGGATTCGTCACACTTGAGTTGTTATAGATATGTTTAACTTGAGAACCGAGCGAATCAAGAATATCTAAATTGACCGAAACTGGGTCCGAAAAACCCAAGTCAATGCTAGAGGTCGTCGCAAAAAGACCAGAAGTATCTTTGGGAGAAATAATTAAATTATCAATCGTATAAACGTCCAAGGTGGCCGTTGGTGAAGCCAGAGTTACAACGGGGGCTAATAATAACAAAAAGGTAAGAATCTTTTTATTCATAATTAAAAATAAAACTAGTAATTACTCTAATTACTAGCAAAAATGCCTTTTTATCAAAAACCACCAAAGCCTACAAAAAAGTGGATAACCCGTTTTTACCTTAATTTAAGGCCAAAGTGACAATATGGTCCAAAAATTGGCCGTAAGGGATACCGCTAGCCCGCAGAGATTTAGGGATGAGCGATTCTTCGGTCAAACCGGGCAAAGTATTGACTTCGAGCACATAAATGCCCCTTGGCGATAAGATAAAGTCGGAGCGAGAGTAATGACGCAGGCCAAGAGCTCGGTGAATTTGGGCCGAGAGACTCTCGAGTTCCTTTTTTTCGTCTTTAGTAAAACGACCGGGACAAATTTCGGACGTAATGCCAGTATATTTAGCCTCATAATCAAAAAGATTTTTGTTATCGGGGGTGACGATTTCGATGGGCAAAAGTGAATAATAATCTTGTCCGCGCAGGCTATCAACTACCCCGCAAGTCGCCTCTTTACCGCGAATATATTCTTCAACTAAAACGGCATCGCTAAATTTGAAACAACTTTCAATCGCCTGAACCAATTCAGGAAAAGTGCGTGCTAAATAAAGACCAACCGAGGAGCCACTGCCGGCTGGCTTGATAATCCACGGCGGTGAAATTTTCTGAAAGGCATCGTACGCCACTGCTTCGGTTTCTGCTTGCCCTGAGTCTTGTCGAAGGGTCTGATCTCCTCGCTTTAAAACCACCCCATTTGGCACTTTTAATCCGGCTTTTTTGAAAATTTCCTTAGCCCGCGGTTTATCCATCCCCAAAGCCGAGGCCACCGTGCCTGAACCAGTATAAGGGGTCTGTAAAAGGTCCAAAATCTGTTGAACTTGACCATCCTCGCCAAATTCGCCATGAAGAGCGTTAAAAATGACATCAACACTGCGCACGGCGCGTTCTGGTGAGACTGGCAAACCGTTGACATGCCAAGTGCCATCCCGCGATAAGAGCATGTCGACCGGCTGATATTTGTCGCTCGGCAAGTTTTTGAGCACATTGGCGCCCGTTTTGAGCGACACTTCATATTCGTGCCCTACCCCGCCACGTAAAATTCCCACCTTAATCATACCTATTTGTTATTCGTAGATTCGCATGTATTCACAGATTAGCATCGCATGTTTTATTTTAAAACCTCTTTAATCTTAAGCACGACGTCATCAAGAGTAAAATTGGCTTTAACGAGAAAATCCTGCGCGCCAAGATTATGGGCCTTCTCAATATCCTCTTTTTGACCTAAATTGGAGAAAACAATCACCGGGATCGCTTTGGTTTTTTCATCGGCCTTAATCTTTTTTAACACCTCAAAACCGTCAACGCCCGGCAATAATAAATCGAGAAAAATGAGGTCGGGTAATTCTTTCGGAATCAGGTCGAGCGCACTCTGGCCGTCCACCGCCACCGAGACCTTGAAGCCCTCTGTTTCTAAGCGTTTGGCATTCAACGAGCGCAAAAACTCGTCATCCTCGACAATTAAAATTTTCTTTGGTTCTGTGTTGTCCATAATTTTTTATTAAAACTATTAATTTTTCACTTACTACTTATTACTTACTACCTGTCTCGATTATACTTTTTTTTGATGTAAAGGTAAAGTGAAAGAGAAAACCGTGCCTTGTGGACCCGACCCTGACTGATTTTCAAACCAAATCGCTCCCCCGTGCTTCTCAATAATGTCTCGAGCAATAAATAAGCCTAAACCAGAACCATCTGGCTCGGCCTTGATTGCGTTTGAAGCGCGAAAGAATTTATGAAAAATTTTGTCAGTTTCGCTGGCCGGGATGCCAATCCCCGAGTCGGTCACGCTGACCACTAGAGATCCTTCAGCCCGGTTAAGTTGCTCGTCCGAAATTTTGACCGTTACCTGACCATTTTCGGGTGTATATTTGACGGCGTTATTAATAAGATTTTCAACAACCATTCGAATTTTATCGGCATCAATCTCGACTAGTGGGACGGCTGTTTGCGGCTTAAGAAAAACAAAGTTAATCTTTTTAAGCGCCGCTTGGCTATTAAATTCGAAAATTAAATTAGAAATCAATTTAACCAAATCAGTCGGAGCAAAATTATAATCAGCTTGGTCAGCGTCAATTGAGTCCACTTTAAGCAAATCGTTAACGATGGAAATCACCCGATTGGTACTAGTTAACCCTTGAAGCAAAAATTTCTTCTGATCGTCATTGACTGGCCCTAATTGCCCCTTGGCCGTCATGTCAAGTGTCCATTTAATCGCGGCCAAAGGGGTGCGGAGTTGATGAGTGGTCACCGAAATAAACTTGGATTTGGCTTCCTCCAGTGTTTGCAGTTTCTTGTTAGCTAAAGTTAAACCAAGCTCTTTCGAATAAAGTTCACGATTTTTAACTTCGAGTTCTCGATTAACTTTCTCTAATTCTTGAATTTGTTGAGTCTTAAGATTCGCTTCGTCGATCAATAATTGCAAACGACTTTCGCGACTCTGCCAAAAACGCCCAAGATAAAACACGGCGATAAAAAAGACCAGCAAAATCACCCAAAAACTCGGATAATTAATAAACGAAAAATTCAAAAACGGATCAAGAATTAACACCCCTTTATTATACCAATCGCCGGCGTAATTTTCTATGGTAGGCCAGTGCAAAACGATGAGCCTCAGCATTAACCTCAATAATGGCCTGACGATAATCGCGGATGATGGCCGGATCGCCAATTAATCTTGAGGCTCGATGTTTATCATCTTTAGTCACGGCAATGACTTGTGGGGTGCGAAACGCGACTTCAGGTGAGCCCGAAGTCATTTTTCGCACCTGACTCTTAATTACTTTTTTTGCCACCTCAACCTGCACCTGATTGCCATCCACCACAATAATATCTGGTTGAGGCCACTCAGGGTGATTAAAGCGTCGTTCCAAAATCTCGTGAAGATTAGCCAGATCGTCAGGCGAGCCAGCTTTGACCCCCCTTAATTTAAATTTTTTATATTCATGCTTATCTAATTCGCCATTTTGCCACACCACCATTGCCCCCGTCGTATTTGTCCCCGCCAAATGAGCGATGTCATAGGCCTCAAGACGGATTGAGTAAGGGCTTATTGGACGATCTCGCCCAATCGAACTTCTCTTTTTTAATAAAGACACATCTCGAATATGATTCAGGGCGAAAATTTGATCTCTCACCTCACTCGCTTTCTCAAATTCTCGTTTTTTCGCCAGCGACTTCATCTCTTGCTCTAATTTTTTTACTATCTCTTTTTTCTTACCCCTAAAAAGCAACTCAATATTTCGCACAATTTTTCGATAATTAATTTTTGAAATTTCACCCGTGCAAACACCAGGGCAAAGACCAATTTGCCGGTTGAAGCAAGGTCGGCATCGGTTACGAGGAGAGACCTCGGGCTCACTTGAGGACTCACCTCTCAACCGACAAGGCACACCCTGCTTCGCTGAAGCGACGCAAGGCAAGCATTTGTCTCGATACGGAAAAATTTTCCTAATTATTTTAAGAGCCTCTTTCAATTCCCCACCATAAGGAAATGGCCCAAAAACAAATTCGGGCTTCGTTTTTTGAAGTCGGACTTCGGGCTCACTTGAAGTACGACTTCCCAAAGCTCGCCCTTCTAGCTCACGACCACGGATCGGGAGAACCCGAGGAAAATCTTCATCGGTGATAATAACAAACCAATAACTCTTGTCGTCTTTTTCTCGGGTATTATAAACTGGTTGATGCTTTTTAATTAATTCAGTCTCCAACAATAAAGCCTCGAGAACAGAATCGGTCTCTTGCCACTTTATTTTATTGGCGAGAGTAAGCATCTGGGTAATCTTGGGGCCTCTCGTCTCTCCCAAATCACCCGCAAAATAACTCTTCACGCGATCTTTGAGTGAAGTGGCTTTGCCAACATAAAGAATTTCTCGATCCCGTTGAAAAAAATAGACCCCTGGCAAATCAGGTAATTTGTATTTTTTTAAGTCTTGAGACTTCATTTTTTTATTTTTTCCGCAAGGCTCTCTTCAAATATTTGGCGGTGTGAGACCCGGGCGCGTAAGCCACTTCTTCGGGTGTGCCCTTGGCCACCAAATTTCCACCACCGAGCCCACCTTCGGGCCCCAAATCAATAATATAATCGGCACATTTAATTACCTCCATATTATGCTCAATGACCACCACCGTATTCCCCTTCTCCACTAATTTTTGCAAAATCTCATTTAACTTTTTAACATCTTCGTAATGGAGACCAATAGTCGGCTCATCTAATATATACAAGGTCCGTTCAGTATGAGGACGATAAAGTTCGGATGAAATCTTAACCCGTTGCGCTTCACCCCCAGACAAATCGGTAGCCGATTGACCTAATTCTAAATAGCCAAGCCCCACTTCATTAAGCGTTTTTAATCGATCATGAATGGCGGGAATGTCATTAAAAAATTCGAGCGCCTCTTCCACCGTCAGGTGCAAAATCTGACTGATATTTTTTTTCTTGTACTGCACCTCAAGCGTATCTTTTTCATACCTTGTTCCGTGACAAATATCGCAGGGGACATAGATGGTTGGCAAAAAATGCATTTCGACCGCGACTTCGCCATTGCCCTGACAAGCCTCACACCGACCCCCCGCCACGTTGAAGGAGAAGCGGGACGCCTTCCAACCCCGAGCTCGGGCCAGCGCCGTCTCCGCCAATAATTCGCGAATAAAGGTAAAGGCCCCAGTATAAGTGGCCGGATTCGAACGTGGGGTGCGACCAATTGGTGACTGGTCAATCATTACCACTCGGCTTAAATATTCGCTCCCGCTAAACTCGTGACAATTAAAGAGCTCGTTAGTGCGATAACGTCGTTCAAGCCGACCCTGTAAATTTTTGTGTAAAATTTCATAAATCAATGACGATTTGCCCGAACCCGAAACGCCCGTAATTGCCACCAATCTCCCCAAAGGGATATCAACATTGAGATTTTTGATATTAAAGATATTGCCACCGCGAATTTTGATCGTCCCCTTATCTTTAATCCGCCGATTTTCCGGTACGGGGATTTCAAGATCACCCCGCAGATAATCGACGGTTAGTGAGTGATAATCATTTTTCTTGGAGGTTAAAAGTTTGTCAGTCTCGTCAGCCACTACAATATGCCCACCATGCACACCGGCGCCAGGTCCAATATCAACTAAATAATCCGAAGCGAAAATCGTGTCCTCGTCGTGCTCAACCACCACAATAGAGTTGCCCAAATCACGCAACTCGAGTAAGGTCTTAATCAATTTATCATTGTCACGCGCGTGCAAACCAATTGTTGGTTCATCAAGCACATAGAGCGTGCCCACCAAACGCGAACCAAGTTGCGAAGCAAGACGAATTCGTTGAGCCTCACCACCACTAAGCGTGTCGGCTCGTCGGCTTAACTCAACATAATCTAAGCCAACATCATTTAAGAATTTTAATCGCGCGCCAATTTCTTTTAATAAAACTTCGGAGATCGCTTTTTCTTTCGGCGTAAGTTTAAGTGTCTCGAAAAGTTTTTTGGCTTCGCCAATTGACAGGTTAACTGTCTCGACAATGTTAAGAGCTTGCCCTGAGCTGGCCGAAGGGATTTTAACCTGCAAGGCCTCCGGTCGCAAACGCGCGCCTTGGCAAACCTCGCAAATCTCATTGCCCCACATATGTTTGGTGCCCAAACCGTGACACTCTGGGCAAGCGCCATAAGGCGAGTTGAACGAAAAAAGACGTGGTTCAATTTCGGGGAAGGAGAAGCCGTCGTTGGGGCAAGCGAATTTTGAAGACAACAAAGAGATCTCGCCATTGATAACAATTTTAACCAAACCATCGGCTTCTTTAAGCGCTCGCTCAACCCCTTCAGTCAATCTTTCATTAGCCGAGTCAGATTTAGCTGAAGCCACAATCGTCGCCAAGGACTTCCCTTGAGAAGTTTTTAAAGGGGAGTTCTTGGTGACCTTTTGATTAAAGTCCGCTAAAGGTATCTCATCGATTACCACATCGATATCGTGCTTTTTGGTTTTAGTCAGAATGATTCGTTCGCGCAATTTGTGCTTTTTGCCATCAATCAAAACTTCGGAGTAACCTTTTTCGATTAAATCATAAAGCAATTGATAATACTCGCCTTTTCGGCCCCTCACAACCGGCGCAAGTAAAGTAACAGAGGCGGCTAAGGCGGAAGAAGTTGGACTTCGATGAGCCCGAAGTCCAACTTCGGTAGCCTCATCCATCTTAGCTTTCACAAAATTCACAATTTCCTCGTGCGACAATTTCTCAATCCGCGTGCCACAAACCGGACAATGGGGTTGACCAATGCGGGCATAAAGCACGCGCAAATAATCATAAATTTCGGTAATCGTGGCCACCGTTGAGCGTGGGTTATGCGAACGAGATTTTTGATCAATCGAAATCGCTGGCGACAAACCCGAAATTTCGTCCACGTCAGGCTTAGGCAATTGCTTCAAAAATTGTCGCGCGTAAGCCGACAAGGATTCGACATAGCGTCTTTGACCCTCGGCAAAAATCGTATCAAACGCCAGGCTTGATTTCCCCGACCCCGACAAACCCGTAAAAACCACTAGCTTATTGCGCGGTATTTCTAAATTAATATTTTTAAGGTTATGCGTTCGCGCCCCCTTAATTTTGATTTTATGTTCTTCCATTTTTTAATATATTCGTATCATTAACATGCCTTCGTAAATTGGCATCGCACCATTAATGGCCCTCTGGTTGGCCCATAGGGTGATGGGGTGATTATAACACAGGGTTTAATTTTTGCCTATTTCACAAATTTGTCAATTTAGAATTACCTAATTTTTTGGGTTTCAATCGATAACTCTCGGGACAGATTTTCTCCTCCCAACAAATTTTCTATTTCCAACAAGGCTTCGCTTAAACTACCATTATTATCAATTATTTTTTCGTCAGGGATGACAATTTCCCTAATTTCTCTATCCAAGTTCTCAAAATCTTCCTTCGAATTATGAACGGGCCTCTTGGCCCTCTCTGGCGTTTGCTCTAACTCCAAAAGTTTTTCTAAACTTCTCTCAACCCTAAACCAGCTTGTCTCAACCCCCTTTTCCTGACAAAAGTCGATAAGTCGACGGACAAAAGCCTTGTCTTGTAGTAGCTCCTCACAAACAAGTACTGGTACTTCGTTAGTTTCGGCCTTTGCTAAATATTCAAGGGCTGAGTCATAGGCTTTTGCTTTAATCTCTGTCCAAGAATATTGGCCAGGGAAATCCTTTCGGATTTGAGTTTTAAAATTATCAATATGCAAGACCTCAGCGCCCAGATCGGCAGCTAATTTATTGGCTAATTCTGTTTTCCCCGAACCGAGCAGGCCTCTTAGAATAATTAATTTCATGTTTAGATTATAAAGCTATTATCGATTTTTCTCCAATTCGCGAATCTCATCCCTTAAAATGGCCGCGGTTTCGAAGTCGAGATTTTTGACGGCTTCGGTCATTTGTTTGTTTTTTTCTTTGATTAATTTCCTCAAACCCTTCCGATCGAGACCGGGCATTTCGATCGCTAACAAATTGGCCACTGCTTTATGACGCTCACCCGCCAACGAATCGGTGATATCATGAATCTTTTTGGTAATCGAAACCGGCGTGATGTGGTGCTTCTTGTTATAAGCCAATTGGATAGCTCGCCGACGATTAGTTTCATCAATCGCCTTCTGCATCGAACCCGTCATGACATCGGCGTAAAGGATCACTCGGCCGGCCAAATTGCGGGCCGCGCGACCAATAGTTTGAATCAGCGAGACCTCCGAACGCAAAAAGCCTTCTTTGTCGGCATCCAAAATCCCGATAAACGAAACTTCGGGCAAATCCAAACCTTCGCGCAATAAGTTAACGCCAGCCAGACAATCAAAAACCCCGCGACGAAAATCCGTCAAAATTTTGATCCGCTCCATCGTCTTCACTTCACTATGTAGATATTCAGACTTCACCCCCTCCTTTTTCAAAAACTCGGCCAAATCCTCGGCCATCTTCTTGGTTAAGGTGGTCGCGATGACGCGATGACCATTTTTAATTTCTTTTTGGGCTTCTTTAATAAAGTCTTTTATTTGGTTATTAAGAATAGGCCTCACCTCAATCTCTGGATCAATCAAACCGGTCGGACGAATAATTTGTTCAACAACCCCTTTCTTGCCACTTTTTTCCAATTCATATTCCCCCGGCGTCGCGCTCGTATAAATTACCGGTCCAACCCGTTCTTCAAATTCCGGGAAGCGTAAAGGGCGATTATCAAGCGCGGAGGGAAGCCGAAAACCGTATGCCACCAAATTCTTTTTGCGACTCTCGTCACCAGCAAACATCCCACGAATTTGAGGCACGGCCACATGAGATTCATCAATAATTGTCAAAAAGTCGGCCGAGCCATTGGCCTGATGAGGAAAATAGTCTAAGAGCGTCGCGGGCGCTTCCCCCTTTTTTCGGCCCGACAAATGACGCGAGTAATTCTCAATCCCATTACAATAACCAATCTCTTTGATCATCGCGAGATCATAATTAGTGCGACGCTTTAATCTCTCGGCTTCAAGCAATTTGCCCTCTTTATTTAGCTCTTTCAATCTCTCTTCAAGCTCGGCCTGGATCGAAGCAATCGCCCGATCGCGTTCCTTATCGGTCGTAATAAAATGTTTGGCGGGGTAAAGATAAGTCTCGTTTGGCTCATTAATTATCTGGCGCGAAATAGCGTCAATAATTAGAATCTGGCTAATCGAGTCGCCCGCCATTTTTAAGTTTACAATCTCCCTTTCGCCCGGTGGCATAATCTCCACCGAGTTACCGATGGCGCGAAAAGTGCCCGGGGTAAGATCAGCATTAGTGCGTTCATAATAAACACTAATCAATTTCTCAATTATTTCTTGGCGAGTATATTTATCGCCCACCAACAATCTGACAAAACTCTTGGCATATTCCTCGGGTGAACCGAGGCCATAAATACACGAGACCGAGGCGACGATAATTACATCCGACCTCGTCAATAACGCTTGGGTTGAGGCATGTCTTAATCGCTCAATCTCCTCATTAATACTTGCATCCTTCTCAATATAAGTATCGGAGTGAGCAATATAGGCCTCGGGCTGATAGTAATCGTAATAAGAGACAAAATAATGCACCGCGTGATCGGGGAAAAAATCGCGGTATTCTTGCGCCAGTTGAGCCGCCAACGTTTTATTGTGGGCAATGACTAAAGTTGGTTTATTGTATTCGGCAATTACATTAGCCATAGCAAAGGTCTTGCCTGAACCAGTCACGCCTAATAAGGTCTGATGTTCTCGACCCTTCTTCAACCCCGCGACCAACGTCTTAATTGCCTTAGGCTGATCCCCGGCTGGAGCAAATTTTGATTTTAAGTTGAATATTTTTTTGTTCATTTTATTTAAATTTTTCAGCTAAAATGTCTTGGCGAATCTGCTTGGTCAAATGAATCAAGAAATAGAGGTTATGAATCGAAGCCAGAGTCGAAGCCAAGATTTCTTTGGCGCGAAAGAGGTGGGCGAGATAAGCGCGTGAATATTTGGCGGTACCGTCAGAGTTAAGTTGGCAAACATAGCAACCACAACCTTTTTCAATTGGACCCAAATCTTCGCGATATTGAGCGTTAAGAATATTTAACCTGCCATTTTTAACCATCAAAGTCCCATTGCGCGCCATCCGCGTCGGTGTCACACAATCAAAAGTATCGGCGCCATTCTTGATGCCTTCAATAATATCCGCCGGCTCACCAATCCCAAGCAAATGTCTGGGCTTATCTTCCGGCAAAATTTCACTGACCCAACCAACGGCCGTGCCCATATCTTCTTTATTAAACGACCCGCCAATACCAAACCCAGCAAAGTCCATCGCCCCAATCATTCGTGCACTTTCTTCGCGTAAATCCTGATGCCGACCCCCCTGAACAATACCGAACAAAGCCGGGAGAGTGGATCGTCGAGTAGTCGGCTTGAAGTCCAACTTCGAGGTGCCCAGAAGTTGGACTTCGGGCTCACCCGACTCGTCGAGCGAGGGGTGATTCGAAGTCGTACTTTGTGTAACTAAGTCCGACTTCGAATTTGCCTCGCGAATCAGTCTTTGATGCTCTTTTAACGACCGTTCCGCCCAACGATGCGTTCGCGCCATCGCCTCTTTCTGATAATCATAATCGGCCAAGGGCGAAGTGCATTCATCAAACGCAAAAATAATATCAGCGCCCAGATTATGCTGGATTTGCATCGAGCGCTCGGGTGTGAAGCGATGTTCCGACCCATCAATCACTGATTTGAAAGTGACGCCATCCTCATCAATCTTAGCTAGTTTAGCAACACCCTCTCCATTTATCCCCATTTTACTAATGTTCCGAAGTTCGACTTCCGATGTTAAGCCATTTATCAGCTTACTAATTCCCCCTTCGCCGAACGCTGCCCCAAGCGAAAAAACTTGAAACCCGCCCGAGTCGGTCATCATTGGCCCATCATAATTCATAAAACGATGAAGTCCGCCCGCCTTTTTCACCAATTCATCGCCGGGTTCCAAATAGAGATGATAAGTATTAGCCAAAACTACGGATGCACCCAAACTATTAACCATTTCTGGCGTCAGCGCTTTAACCGTCGCCTTGGTACCCACCGTCACAAAAGCTGGCGTTTCAATATCGCCATGCGCCGTGTGAATCACCCCAGCCCGCCCGAGGCCAGTCTTCATCTTCTTCTCAATTTTAAAACTAAAATCGCTCACGAGCTTAATGCTAGCAAAATTCTTGATTTTTATAAAATTTAGGGCGGAATTTTATTTCTTTCATAAACAGAAAGCCCGCCCTCGATCGGCGTGGCTTCTGCAACGCAAATCGGGGCGGGTCGTCAATCGCGATCGTCGTCAAAAGCAGTCTTTTCGGCGTAAGACTGCCACTCCCGTTGACGGTTGAGGGCATCATTGAGCTTCTCCTGGTCCTGGAGACCATCGAGACGTCTTTTTAAGCGACGCTTCCGTGCCTCCTCTAGACCGAAAGCCCGCGCAACCAAGAGATGTGTTAAATCGAGGACATGCATAACAAACTCCTACGCCCTTCCTAGGGGGCAAGCTAGTGAACACTCTACCTATTATTATACACCCAAACACCCTTGCCTGCCAAGCAAGTTTGGGAGTTCGGCTCCCAAATTATTTCACCAAATTTTGGGGGATGCCGGCGGAGAAGCTTTTGATATTTTCAAGCGTGGTATTAAGAATTCGTTTGAGCGCTTCCCAAGTATTGAAAGCGTTGTGGGGCGTGATCACAACATTCGGCAGATCGACCAAGACGTGGTTCTCTAAAATCGTTTTAAAATTATGACCATTTTGATGAGCACTGGCTTGCCCTGACGAGAGACGAGTGAGAAAATTTAATTCATCTTTAATGACCCCCTCTTCTTCCAGCACATCTAGACCAGCACCAGCAATTTGCCCAGATTGGAGAGCTTTAAGCAAAGCATCCGTGTCAACTAAAGCTCCGCGCGCGGTGTTGATTAAATAAACGCCTTTTTTCATCTTGGCGATGGTTTCGGCATTAATCAAATGTTCATTTTCGGGCAAAAAAGGCACATGAAGCGTCAAAATGTCAGACTGGGCCAGCACTTCATCAAACGAGAGATACTCATAACCCATTTTTTGCCGATAAGCTTCATCGGGGAATTTGTCATAGGCAATCACCTTCATGTTGAAGCCATTGGCAATTTCAATGACATTCTTGCCGATTTTGCCCGTGCCAATCACTCCCAAGGTTTTGCCATTCAAATCAAAACCACGCATCCCAGTAAGGTCAAAACTCCCCGTTTCTTTAATCCGGTCATAACTCTCAAAAATTTTGCGCGACAAGGTGAGCATTAAAGCAAAAGCATATTCAGCCACCGTTTCTTCGCCATAGCTTGGCACATTGGCTACCATTATTCCCTTGGCTCGACAAGCTTCAAGTTCAATATGGTCATAACCAGTTGACCGCGTCGCAATCATTTTTAAATTCGGGAAGCTCTCTAAAACTTTCGCATTTATCACCGAATCCACAAAAATAGAAATAATCTCGGCCTCTTTTTGCTCGTCGGTTAATTTGGCAATCGTCTCCTCAGCCAAAACTCCTTCAACGAACTCGAAGTCGGATCTGGCTACGCGAGATACGACTTCTGGTTCGGTCGGCAAGTTAGAAGTCGTACTTTGTGTAACTAAGTCCGACTTTGAACTTGCTTCGATAAACTCTCGTTCCCAATTTTCTAATTCAAAAAATAAAGTTTTCATCTTTTAAGCATTAGGCGCTGGATATTTTTTCTCCGCTTCTTCGATAATAGGCAGAGTTTTAATCACAGTATCAGGATTAAGCGAAATGCTCTCAATGCCATTTTTGACCAAGAACTCGGCATATTCGGGATAATCAGACGGCGCCTGACCGCAAATGCCGATGTATTTGTGATTTCGTCGACAAGCGCTAATCGCTACTTCGATTAATTTTTTCACCGACGGATGATTCTCGTTGGCAATATGGCTGATTAAATTCGAATCACGATCGAGGCCAAGCGTTAATTGCGTTAAATCATTCGAGCCAATCGACATCCCGTCAAAAATTTCGAGAAATTCTTCGGCCTCCGTCACATTCGACGGAATTTCGCACATCACATAAATTTTGAGTGACGAATCCGCTTGGCGATCGAGACCAGCCTCCTCCATAATCGCCACCACTTGTTTAGCCTCCTCAACGGTCCGGCAAAAAGGAATCATCGGGATAATATTGGCAAAGCCCATTTCCTGACGCACTTTGTAGAGCGCCTTGCACTCCAACGCAAACGCTTTGCGGAATTTGGGATCATAATAACGCGAGGCGCCCCGCCAACCAATCATCGGGTTTTCCTCCTCCGGCTCATACAAATCACCGCCAATTAGCGTGCGATACTCGTTGGTTTTGAAATCCGAAAAACGGATAATCACATCGTGAGGATAAAAAGCGGCCGCAATTAACGACACGCCCTCGGCTAATTCGCCGACATAATAATCAGTTTTGTTTTTGTATTCCTTAGCTAATTCGTTGATTGAGGCCACCGCCTTCTTGGCGCGCGGGTCCTTACTCCTTTGCAATTCTTTGTAATTCAAAAGGGCATTAGGGTGAACTTTAATATACGAGCTGATGATAAATTCCAGCCGACCCAGGCCCACCCCCGCCGTGGGCAAATGAAAATTGCGCCGAGCATCTTCGGGTGAACCAATATTAACCATCACCTTCGTTCGCGTCTTGGGCAAGCGATCCAAATGATGCTCTTTGACCTCAAATTCAAGTTTACCTTCATAAGCAATACCATCTTTGCCCGAGGAACAATCGACGGTAATCAATTGATTATTTTTTAATTTTTTTGTGGCCTGACCGGTGCCCACAATGCACGGCACGCCCAACTCGCGCGAGACAATCGCCGCGTGACTAGTGCGCCCGCCCTTCTCGGTAATAATGGCCGAGGCAATCTTCATAATCGGTTCCCAGTCGGGATCGGTAATTTCGGTCACCAAAATTTCACCCTTCTTGAAAGTGCTCATCTGTTTGGCATCGCGAATAATTCGCACTCGGCCTGACGCAATCTTGGCGCCAATCGCGGTGCCCCGAAGAATTTCTTTACTTTTTTTGCCTAAAACATATTCGGAGTAAACATTTTTGTCGGTGCCAGCATGAATCGTCTCAGGTCGAGCTTGAACAATATAAAGTTCGCCAGTTTTGCCATCCTTAGCCCACTCCATATCCATCGGTTGATAGCGATTATGTTTGTTCGAAAAATATTTCTCGATCGTCATTCCCCAAACCGCCAATTTGGTAATTTCGTCATCGGTTAACGCAAATTTATTAAAGTCGGCCACCGACACTTTAACCGGCTTTGTCCCCTTCTTGTCATAAATTAATTTAACATCCTTCTGACCAAGCGTCTTTGACAAAATTGAGTGATAACCACGCTCGAGCGATGGTTTGAAAACCGTGTATTCGTCGGGTGTTACCCGACCCAAGACCACCATCTCACCCAAACCATAAGAAGCATTGATGATGACGACTTTATCAAAACCGGTTTCGGTATCAATTGAGAACATCACCCCCGACGAGCCCAAGTCACTCCGCACCATCTTTTGCACCCCCACCGACAACAAAACATCAAACATCGAGAAGCCTTTATCAAAGCGATAAGAAATGGCGCGATTGGTGAAGAGTGAGGCCATACATTTGCGCACGGCCAGCATTAATTCCTTCTCGCTATTGATATTGAGGAAAGTTTCTTGTTGACCGGCAAACGAGGCCCCCGGCAAATCTTCGGCCGTGGCCGAGGAACGCACGGCGACATCCACATTTTTAGCATGATAACTCGAACTCAATTTTTGATAGGCCGAGATAATCTCAACGCGCAATTCTTCGGGCAATTCTTCGTTAATAATCAACTCACGCACCTTGTGCCCTCGCTTTTGCAAATCAAGAATATTGTGGGTATCGAGATCGGTGAGAACTTCTTTAATTTTATTTTTCAAACCCGTTTTCTCAAGAAAATATGAATAGGCGTAGGCCGTAATGGCAAAACCGTTGGGCACATTGACTCCCATTTGCACTAAATTATTAAACATCTCACCCAACGCCGCGTTTTTGCCACCGACGAGGGGGATATCCGAGATAGCGAGATCCTTGAACCAAATAATAAATTCTTTAGATTTTTCCATATCTGTTAATTATACAGGATTAATAAAAATAGACAAAACTTGCATATTCTGGGGGAATCTGATAGACTTCCAAGCAGATTAAACATTCTTTGAGTTGGAAGTGGGCAGGGTGTCAGAAAAAGTAAGCCTCACCCGCTTCGCCCGCGGCAATCCACGCCCCGCTCGCTTCCTTCTTTTTGTTCTTCCCCCCGAAAGAGAGCCTTTCCTTCTGCCTCACAGAAGACAGGCTCTCAGAAAGCCAAGCGATCTCAAAGAGCCTTATCCCCCGGGGTTTCGATGAGACAAGACAAGCTTGGCTTTTCTTTTTGCCTAAAAAGTTTTAGAACTAACTTATTTCCCGCGATTGAAGACCTTGGTTGGACGACTTTTGAAGTTATTCTGAACTTTAAAATTGTTTTTTAAACTCTGATTAGCCATAAAAGTTGATGGCGTCCGAAATTTCGGTGCCCCCTTTTTATTGCCCACTTTGCCGGTATTTTTCATAGTTAAATAAATTAAGCTTCGGCGTGATACGAGGAGAGCCAATCCATCACGCGCCGACGATGTTTGTCGATAGTCCAGAGGCCACTTTCGTCAAAAATGTTGGCGTGAGAAGTCTGAAATTCTTTAAGCGCGTTTTTGGTTGCTCGAGGCATGGCCGCGGGCGTGTTTTCATTATAGTAATCAATAAATTCTCCTAGCGTCATCCCCACAAAATTAACCTCTTGTTCTTTCTTGTAGTTATTCTTCACACTCCCAGTATAGCACGAATCCCATCTTTTACAAATTTTTTATTTTTTCCAAGGGTAGTCCTTGGAATCGTTAATGGGCTTCTTGATGTCGTTTAATTTCCAATTCTAAAAATCGTCGGGCGTCGGGCTCAACAATCTGACCAAGCGCCTCTTGAGCTTCGCGCAGATAAAAATCCCGGAGATTGACCTTCCCTGATTCAACTTCGACCCCGCAAGGTTCATCCATGTGGGTAGCCCAAAACAAGGCCGATTCCATATCTGTCGCTCCTTCTGGTACTTTTCTCCTGGGTTAATTTCTATTTTTTCTTTTCCCATCATAAATTTATTCTAATTGTCTAATTGGCTAATTATTGAATTTGAAAAGTTAAGCTTTGAGCGATTTGGTCGAGAGCGTTGTCGGGATTGAAAATTGTTCGCTCTTGCTCGCACTCGCTCTTCTTGGGGTCATCATAATTGCCACATTGCACTAGACGCAAGGTAAAATTGAGAGTTAGGGTTGTATTATTATAAGGGAAAGCATAAGTATAAGTTGTATAAATACTGCCCACTGCCCCCTCGCTCGTCTTCGTCACACAATAATCTTGGCCGTTAATTATCTGCTTCGCCGTTTCGACACAAGCAAAAGGTTTATTAAGATCTTGAGCCTTCGGTGGCCAATTAACCGCCGAAATATATTTGGTCAAAAGTTGGTCAGGATATTCGAAGGTGATACCAGTTTTATTGTCAACAAACTTTTTAAAATTTTGACTAAAATACTGTTCGGCGATGCCAGTTTGATTGTTCTCGGCCAAAACACAATTAGCAAAAGTCGTTACCCCGTTTTCAGTAATAAAAGCGGTGTCACCCTTGTTCCAAAAGACGAAACTCTCATCCTCATTCGCATAGCGCGCGCCTGAGGCCGAAATCGTCTGATTTAAAAGCCAATGGCGCCCATCATTCAAAGTTAGCTCAACTCGATTCTTGAAAAAGATGGCGTCAATCGCTTTTTCGTCTTGGCAATTAAAAGTGACCGCATTAATCACCCCACCAGCCGGAATTACCTTTGATTGTCGCGACCAATAAAATCCGATTCCAATAATACTAACAACAACAAGAGCAAGGATTACGATAATTATTTTTTTCATACTCGTATTTTACTACTAAATCACTTATTTTGCACAAAAAAAAAGCCCCGCGCGTCTAGTCTCAAACCAGGCGCGCGGGGAAACGGACTCCGCTACCCTCCGCCACAACAATGGGCGACGGGGCAGACCTGTCAAGAAAACCGCCCTCGACTTCCGAAAATGGAAGGAGGGCGGTGGTGAGCGGGTGTTGGGAATAGAAGATGAGTAGGAGGAATGTGGTGTTTGTGGGGAATCGTTTCCAGGGGAAACGATTGAAAAACTTGAAGGCCACACCTTCCTACGTGCTTCGATTCCTAACCAAAAGAACAACCAATTATATTTTAACCGATTTGTCCGTTTTTAGCTAGCTTTGAAGGGGATAACTTTAGCAATGCCCCTTGTGGTAGACCTTGCCTTGGATAATCTTATTGGCTAGCATCCCGTGATACATTGCCTCACGCGCAAAAACTTCGCCACAATTGGGACAAGTTAAATCGCCCTTGGTGTAATCAGTCACAATTCGTTCCTTGTAGCACTTGATCAAATGCCCCACCATATCTTTGTCATAATCGTACAAATGGGTGTGACAATTGGCGCAATAGATTTTAATTCGATAGAATTTCATCTTATCTAACTTTCGACATAATAACTCTTGGCTCGCCGTCGCCAAAGTAGTTTTCTTTTTGAGATTCAATGACAAATCCCAGTGACGATAGTGATTGATTGTAAAGAAACAACACCCGATCAAATTATAACAGATTTACTCAAAAAATCAAAGAGGGGTTCTGATTATAACCGATTTAAAAAATTGCTCTTGAAAATTGGTGGCTTGGCGAATTTCGTCGTCAGTGCTTGGGGTGGTTGGTACCTAAAGCTCGATCAATTTTGATTTTTACTTTCTGACCAAGAAACGACTCGAATTGACTTTGAGATAAATTTTCCATAATTTTATCTTATCACAAATTTCCCTCGCACGCCCAGCCTTTATTTTTTAATCACTTTTTTAATAAAATCAGCTTTAAGCCTGCCGTATTCGGTACGATTTTTGTTTTCTTTAGTTAATCTATTTTTTAATTCTTGATATTCTTTTAAAAGTTTCGACCGACAACATAATTGATCACGAAATTTTAATAGACCCCTGTGGCCAGCACTCTTTTTCAAAACTATATGAAGATGGGGATCGCCCTTTTTTTGTCTCAGCGACCGGACTTAAAAAAATATGACCCCTCTTACGCGGGTGAAGATGCGCGTAACCCAATTTTTGTAAATTCGCAATAATCTCTTTTTCTTGATGCCAATTTGGTAAAGCAATCAAGATATCGATAATGCCCTTACCGCCCAAACCGGGGACAGACGTACTGCCAATATGTTCAATCTCGGCCGACACGGGCAAAACCTCTGACAGCTTCGCTTTAATTTTTGCAAATTGGGCCGGAAAACTTTTTTGATAAGAATGAATTTTTAATTTATGTTCTGGCATTTATTTTTTTCTAACGATGATTTAAATACCATCTTCTAATTTAATCTTTAATTCTAAGGCGCGATTTATGATTCTGTCACCAATCTCACCCCAGTCAAAATATTCTTTATAAGTAGCCGGATTAATTAATTTTACCTCCTTAATACTGCCAGCAGGATCGCTTAAAAACTCTCCGAGTTTACGGACGAGACAAGCTGTTCTTAACTGATACTTAACCTGTCCATTTTTATCGGTAATCTTTTGATAACCAATCGGCAACCACTTTATCACTTCCATATTTGACTCTTCGATAATTTCTCGTTTAAGCGTTTCGTCGAAGGTTTCAGTCGGCTCAATCGTTCCCCCGATTAAACCCCAACCATTTTTCTTCCCGCCGAAACCAATTACTAATTTGTCGTCGCAAAAACAAACTCCATAGACTTGAGTGCATAATTCACGAGGCAAAACGGAAAAATCATCGAGATCCTCATACAAAATATCAAAAACTTCACCCCAGAGGTGCAATTTATTCTCTATTTTCATAATTATATTTTATCACACACTCTTCCCCGCGACATATCCCGTCGTCCAGCAGAGTTGGAGGGAGAAGCCACCGGAGGGGCGAGAGATATTGAGAAGATCGCCCGTGACATAGATATTAGGGTGGAGACGCGAACGCATGGCGCGGGTATCAATTTCAGCCAAATCAACTCCCCCATCCGAGACCACCGCTCGATCGAAGCCCATGAGACCAGTGATAGTGAGGGGGAGAGCTTTGAGCAAATCGACAATCACACGACGCTCTTCTTTGGTGAGGCTGTGAACTTTTTTAGCTAAATCTAGCCTGACCGGCCAGGTTTTTTTAGTTAGTAAATTAATCAGAGCGGGAGCCAGACCGTCAGGGGCAATTTCGGGCAGAACATTTTTCAAACTTTTATTTTTGTTTTGATCCAAAATTTTAATCACTTGCTTCTCAAGCGAGCCAATATCGGTGTCGGGACAAGTGTCAATTTGCGCTGTGACTATGCCTCCAGTTTGAATCAAATATTTTACTTCGCGGGCCGAATTTAAGATAAGTGGCCCTGACAAACCAAAGTGCGTAAAAAGAATTTTGCCTTTTTTCGAAAACTTTTTCACGCCGTCCAGAAAAAAAGTAATTTTCATAAACGAAAGCGACACGCCCGAGAGATCCTTCACCCATTTTTCTTTAACCGCGAGGGGCACAATATCGGGCGAAGATTCTTTGACGGTGTGGCCCAGCGACTTAAGCCACGCGAAGCCATCACCCGTTGCGCCCAGTTCGGGATGAGAGAGACCGCCAGTGGCGAAGATAAAATTGGAGGCAAAACACTTCTCGTGATTGGCCAGAATCACCCCAGTGACTTTTTGATCATTATCTTTAATTAACTTAACAACTTGGGCACCAGTTTTGATGGCAACTTTGCCAGTTCGCATAAATTTCTCAAGAACTCGAAAAACATCCCCCGCTTTTTGCGTCGCCGGGAAAGCGCGCTTCCGTGCCTCAACCACCAAGGGCAGTCCTTGGTTTTCAAAAAAAGCAAAAGTATCTTTGACACCAAATTGAGAAAAAGGCGATTGGAGAAAATCTTTGGCCTGACCATAATGACGAAGTAGAGCCTCCTTGTCCTCCTCGGCGTTGGTAATATTGCATCGCCCACCACCGGTTGCCTTGAGCTTGTCGCCAAGCCGTTCATTTTTCTCCAACAACAAAACTTTCTTGCCCCGCTCTCCAGCCCCCCCCGCCGCCATCATCCCTGACGGTCCGCCCCCGATAACGATAACATCGTAATTGTTTTCTGTTTTTTTCATTTTATTTTTGAGCAAAAGCTTCAATAAATGAAGCTTTGCTGGGACGTTTAAAGGTGCTGGTTTGAGTAATCTTGATAATCTTAAAGTTCTTTAATTTTTCTCTCATATAATCTTTAGAAAAGAAGTGGCGCAAATGTTCTTCTTCGTAAAAATTCTCTTCTATTTTCTTGCCTTTGCCATAGAGCGGGTCATTAACCGATTTGCATTTTATAAAAAGATAACCGCCCGGCTTAAGAATTTTGTGTAAATTACTAAAAACTTTGTCGGTCGTTTTATTATTAAAATAGTGGAGGCTAAGATGGGCATAAATGACATCAAAAGAATTGCCCTTAAGTTTAAGCTTCCTAATGTCGCTTTTGACAAAGGGAATATTATTTTGTTTTAATTTTTCTTGTTGATCCTCACTCCGAAGGATGTCAAGAGCCACAACTTTAAGCCCTCGGCGAGAAAAATACTGCGAATCGCGACCACCGCCACAACCGAGATCAAGCAGAGTTTTGACCTTCTTATTTTTGAGAAATAGCCAAACCCGTTTAGCAAACAGGCTCTCGGGCCAGCGATTTTTGTTTATCCAACGATTTTGCCAATTTTTATTTTTAAACATGGTTTTACTTATTCTACCACTACCCAGCGCCATTTGCCGAATTGATCTTGGTGAAATTGCCAGTTTGAATAGCCGAATTGCTTAAGTAATTTGGTGATAGCCAATTTTTGCCCATAGCCAAATTCGAGATAAATTTTACCCCTTCGACTACGCTCAGGGCAGGCTGACTCAAGATGCAGCCTGGCTTGCTTCAGAAATTTTTTGATGATAACCAAACCATCATTGCCAGCAAAAAGTGCTTCTTTTGGTTCCCAATCTTTAACTGATTTTTGCACTTTACTCTTTCTGGTTGGGACATAAGGCGGATTGGCCAAGACAACATCAAACCGATCAAGTTTTCCACCTTTTTGTAAGGTATCGAAGTCGAACTTCGATAAATAAGGCTTAAATAGGTTGGTTTGACTGACTTTGGCGCGACTAGCGGGAATTTGATTCAGTTTGAGATTTTTCTTAATTTGCGCGCAAAGTTTGGGATCTTTTTCACCGAAGGTCACGTGAGCATTAGGACAATGTTTGAGCACCGCGAGACCGATGCAACCCGAGCCAGCAAAGAGGTCAAGGACTCGAAGCGGTCGTGAGAAGTCGTTTTTTGTGGAACTAAATGCGACTTCGCAAGTAGCTTTGTTCGGTTTCGCGAAGTTGAAATGATTTCGTACTCCGGTTTTAGTTTTGCGAGATCCCATTTCGTTACACAAAAAACGATCTCGTCTAACCGCCTCGCCCATTTCGCCGAGCTCTTTAATCGCCTGCTCGACCCAAAATTCGGTTTCGGCGCGCGGGATGAGCGGTTTGGCCGAAAGGTCAATCCGACAACCCAAAAAATCTCGCCAGCCGATGACATAATCTAACGGCTCACCATCGTTGAGCCGTTCGAGGTCTTTTTTAAATTGTCTAGCTTGCGCGAAGTCCAACTTCGGGCTCACTTGAAGTTGGACTTCTCCCAAGCCATACTTCTCCCGTTTTAGCCAAGCAATCTCCTGCTTTAGCTGATTAGGAGGTTTTTTGCCAATCATTGACCTATTCTGCTATACTTTTTTATAATTATCAATTAATCAATTTTTTCATGTCCAACAAAACTTTGATTAGTCTCATTTTAGTCGTGATTGTTATTGCTCTTATTATTATCGGTTGGGGCGCCAGTCGTTCAAATCCTCCTATTACTCAACCTAATTCACTCCCCGCGACAAGCTCGGGACAAGCAAATAAAATTATGTCACCTATCATCACTTTAGACACTTCGCTCGGCGAAATTCAATTTGAAACTTATACCAACGACGCCCCCAACACCGTCGCCAATTTTGTGAAATTAGCTCAAGCCGGTTATTATGACGGCCTCAATTTTCATCGGGTCATTAAAGACTTCATGATCCAAGGTGGCGATCCGAATTGCTCACCCGAATTATCGAAAACACCAGCGACCGGCCCGTGTGGCACCGGCGGTCCGGGTTATGAATTTGCTGACGAATTAAATCCTGATACCGCTTCTTATAAAGCCGGCTACCAAAAGGGAGTAGTCGCTATGGCCAACGCCGGCCCGAACACTAACGGTTCGCAATTCTTTATTATGTTGGCCGATAACCCCTTGCCCAATGCCTACACCATTTTCGGCAAAGTAATTAAGGGCCAAGAAGTGGTTGATAAAATTGGCGAGGTTAAAACTGACGACAACGATCGCCCAACAACTCCGGTGATTATTAAAAAAGTGACTATTAGTAATTAATTAATGAAACTTCTTTTCCTCGACACCGAAACGACCGGCAACGACTTAGCCAAAGATCGACTTTGCCAAGTTTGTTATCTTGCCCTGAGCGAAGTCGAAGGGAAAACATCTCGAGGCGAACCCCACACCGAGTATTTCAAACCACCCGTTCCCATCTCGATCAAATCAATGAGTATTACACACATCACTAATAAAATGGTGGCAGACAAAAGAGCCTTTGCCGGGAGCGAAATGGAAAAAAATCTCAAAGACCTCCTCGTTAACCATGCCCTCGTCGCTCATAATGCCAAATTTGATATCGCGATGCTTGAGGCCGAGGGGCTGAAAGTGCTGAATTTTATTTGCACTTTGCGGATTGCTCGCTACTTAGATGAGGGTGCCGTGATCCCCGAATATAATCTGCAATTCCTCCGCTATTATCTTGATTTGGAAATTGAGGGCACGGCGCATGATGCACTTGGTGATGTGCTCGTGACTGAAGCCATCTTCAATCGGCAACTCCAAAAATTTTTAGATAAAGGGCTGAATGAAGAGCAAGCGATCGAAAAAATGATTAGTATTTCGGCCACACCCTCCCTCTTCAAAAAAATGCCTTTTGGTAAACATAAAGATAAAACATTGGAGGAAATTGCCCGCACTGATCGCAGTTATCTCGAATGGCTCTATAAACAAAAACTTGAAGATGGCGAGCAAGATGAGGATTGGTTGTATACGCTGAAATATTATTTAGGATAAAAAAAGCAAGGCTCCCCATCACAGACCCGATTGGATCTGGATGGGGAGCCCTAGTTTGTTGGTCGCAATTAAAGGGCGAGCTTTGCCCTACTTCGCGGCGACCAACTCCTCGGCCTCGGCAACGCCCAGGGACACCGACACACCGGTCGGCAACGTGCATAACGCACTCATAAACGGACCCTCCATTTGTTCCCCCGAAGAGGAACGTCTAATCACAGACGGCACACGACAGACACAGTACTCTCTGGGGGTGTACAATCTACCTTTATGATATCACAAACCTAATTTTTTAGTCAACTAGACTCCGGGTTTGAAAGTGGTGCGTTTGGCGCGGGAGCGTTCAATATCAGTCAGGATGGCTTTGCGTAAGCGAACCGATTGAGGTGTAATTTCGAGATACTCATCATCGGCCATCACTTCAAGCCCGCGTTCGATACTTAAAATAAAAGGTGGGGCCAACATCACTTTGTCATCAGTGCCGGCCGCGCGCATATTGGTGAGTTGTTTGCCCTTGATTGGATTAACCGGCATTTCTTCGCCTTTCGAAGTGTTGCCGATCACTTGACCTTCGTAAACTTCGGTGCCCGGTCCAACATAAAGTGTGCCTCGTGTTTGGAGATTATCTAAAGCGTAAGCCAAAACTTTGCCCGAAATCATGGAGATCATCGAGCCGACATTGGTTTTGCGAATTTCGCCCGAGAAAGAACGAAAGCCGATAACGCGCGAGGACATAATCCCCTCACCTCGTGTGTCAATAATAAATTGATTGCGATAACCCAAGAGACCGCGGGTTGGCCCTTCAAAAATTAGACGCACGGTCGAGGAACCGTGATGAGTTGGTTTGAGACTGGTCATGACCGCGCCTCGTTGACCGAGCCGATCAATAATCGCACCCTGAAATTCGCTTGGCGTGTCGATGGTCACCTCTTCAAACGGCTCAACCCGTTGGCCATCAATTTCTTTAACAATTACCTGCGGTTGCGAAACACAAAGTTCATAACCTTCGCGACGCATATTTTCTAACAGAATGGAAATGTGGAGTTCGCCTCGGCCAAAAACTTGGAATTTGTCCATATTACCAAAATCAACTTTGAGCCCAACGTTAACTTCGAGCTCGCGCTCCAATCGCTCGCGAATCTGACGGCTAGTGACATATTTACCCTCACGACCAGCAAACGGTGAATCGTTGACCATAAAATTAAGGGAAATGGTTGGCTCGTCAATTTGAATCGCCGGCAGAGGTTCGCTGTCGGCTTTCGCACAGAGAGTTTCGCCGATATAAATTTGCGGGATACCAGCCACCATCACAATATCACCGGCCGTCGCTTCGGTCGTCTCTTCGCGTTCCAAACCACGAAAAGTAAAAATCTTGCTCACCTTGCCTTGATAATCGGCCGCGCCCACTTTTTTAACAAAAACGGTTTCGCCCACTTTGAGCCGACCTTCATAAACGCGACAAATCGCCAATCGGCCCAAATAATTGTCATAGGCCAAATTGAAAGGCTGGGCCCGAAAGGGTGCCTCGGTGTCGGTCTTAGCCGGCGGAATCTTTTTTAAAATAGTTTCTAAGAGTGGAGTAATATCCTGACTGTCATCGGCCAAATTTAATTTGGCAATCCCATCACGGCCAATCGCGTAAACAACTTGGAAATCGAGCTGGTCGTCGTGAGCCCCCAAGTCCATAAAAAGTTCCAACACCTCTTCTTCGGCGCGCGCTGGATCGGCCGCCGGTTTGTCAATTTTATTCAAAACCACAATCGGCTTCAACCCCAACTCTAACGATTTCTTTAACACGAAACGAGTTTGAGGCATCGGTCCTTCTTGCGCGTCAACCACCAAGACCACGTCATCAATCGAGCGTAAAACCCGCTCCACTTCGGAACCGAAATCGGCGTGGCCGGGGGTGTCGACAATATTGATTTTAGTAGTGGGCTTGTCTGGCGTAGCTTTGTTTGGAGCCGGATAAAAAAGTGATGCATTTTTCGAATAAATAGTAATGCCCCGCTCCTGCTCAAGCGCGTTGCTGTCCATACTAAAGCCCTCGGCCACCATCCCCGTTTGACGCAAAAGGGCGTCGGTCAACTTGGTTTTGCCGTGGTCCACGTGAGCAATAATCGCGATATTTCGAATTTCCACACCCAATTCTACAATACTTCCCTTTTAATAGCAAATTATCCCCAAATTGGCGGGTCTGGCTATTGACGAAATAACCCGAGTTAAATATAATAGCCGAATTATCAGATTATTAGCTAATATATAATTTGAATATGGACGAAGATACAAAGAAATGTGTTTGTGGTGCCGACTGCGCTGGCGAAGCAACTTGCCCAGCCTGTGGCGCTGATTGCCCAAGCACCGCCTCTGGAGATGACGATATGGCCGACGATGACGGCATAGAGGAAGAAGAGGCTGTCTAGCTCGTTAATTTAGTTATTTTCGTTACACCAACAAAACCCCCTTCGACAAATTCAGGGGGTTTTGTTTTTGAAATAATTATTTAGGTGGCTTTTCTCCCACCTATTTTTTCGCCCTTTCTTTTTTCTCCCTTCTCTTTCTCTTTTGTTGGCTTCTTCAAATTCTTTAGCTTGAGCCCGACCCCGTTCACAACTAGAACAAACTCCCGAACCACCACAAACCGGGCAATCTCGCTCTTTGACAAGATCCAAAGCTGATTCTGCCTGGGTCGAATCCCCCCGCTCCTCCTCGGGAACTAATTCACTAAATTCCATTTGCTCCATATGCTTTCTATTTTACCATATTGAAAAAAAAGTCAAAAAGGGCTAAGATAACCGTGTAATTGCCGGGTCGTCTAATGGTAGGACATGTGCCTTTGGCGCATAGTATCGGGGTTCGAGTCCCTGCCCGGCAGCACTCTTGGATTTTTCTCGCACAAAGCGTCAAATTCCTTTTGTTTCTCAATAGTATTTAGAGGTTCTAACCGCTCCTTTATCGCATAGACATCTTTCGTGACTCTTTTAAGCGGGAAGAGCGATTTCTCTATGTCAATACTAAGTATTTTGTCTTTTAGGATGAGGTCCGAACCTAAGGTTGATAAAATGGACCTTCTCGTCTCCATCGTCCCAGTCTCAAACTTATCTTTTGCATTTTCAATAAAAGTAAGCATTTCGTCTGCGGTATCTAGCCATCTATCAACCCTCTTGCTCGTTTCTCCAAAAAGGTCGTCTAGTTTTTTCTTTTCAATAAGTAGCTTACCTTTTCTTTCAGCAAATTCCTCGGCTGATAATTCTCCGCCTGCTCTCATATCTGTTAGGCCGTCAATCTTCGCGAGACAAGCCTTGTAGGCCTTCTCGTTGGCCTTTATGATGGCGTTACGGCTACCAGTCTCTTTTTCATTTTCTTTCTTAAACCACTTCATTGCAAAGCTGTGAAATTCTGGAGGTATCTGAAGGCTATCAATTTCTTTGATAATTTGCCTCTTTAATTCTTTCTCCTCAATACACCCTTGAGAGCAATTTGGGTTAATTCTTTTTGTGCAATGATAATAAATATAATTATGGATATTGCCGTTTTGCTGTTTTTTTGTTTTAGTCTCAGCCGTAATACTTGCCCCACATTCTCCGCATTTCATCATTCCTGTAAAATTAAAAATATGGCTTTTAGGTCGTGGTCGCCCCTTCCTTCCAAGAAGAAATTGGATTTTATCGTATTCTTCCTCGGTCATAATTGTTTCGTGCGTGCCTTTATACCAGATACCGCTTTTTAACGGATACTCATACATTCCATAATAAAAAGTGTTAGTAAAAAATCTATAAATAGTGCTTCTCCCCACCTTCTTTCCTTTGGGGGTTCTAAAGCCCCATTCATTAGTGGCAATCTCTCTAATTTGGATTGGCGTGTAATTGCCCGTAAGCATAAGGTCCACCATCTTTCTAATTAGGGGTAACCTCTCTGTGTCGGACTCAATTGTTTTATTGCCTTTTTCGGCATACTTATCATTTTTGTATCCAAAAGGTGCCTGATTTGGAAAAATCCCCATCTTCGCTTTTTTCTCCATCCCTCTTTTAACATCAACACCCTTTTTGTCGTTCTCCATCTTGGCCTGATTGCACATCAAGGAAAACATAAACTTATCTATCGGGGTGTTCTTAAAGGTTTGTGTCGGAGTAACTATCTCAATAAGCTTTTCTCGGTCCATCAAGTCAATCAAGATGGCCGAGTCAATGGCATTTCTTGAGAGTCTATCTGGATGCCAAACGATAATCCCGTTTAAGTCACCACTCTCAATCCTATCGGCCATCTCTCTAAATTTGGGCCTGTTAGCTGTAATTTTTGCAGACTTTGACTCGCTCAGCATATCTTTCTCTGGTATCCTAACGCCAAGTCTGCTGGCTATTTCTTTCGTCTTGTCTATTTGGGAGTCAATGGAAAGGACCTGTCTGTCTTCCGATTCAGTTGATTTTCTGGAGTATATGCAATATCTCATTTTTTGGGTAGCTCTATTTTCCATTGGTTCTTGCTTTGCTTAAAAAACTATCAAATTCTCTTTTATCAATTCTAAACTCTTTGCCTATTTTGTAAGATTTTAATTTCCCAGCCTTGATATAGCGGTAAATAGTCATTATATTAACTCTCAGTTTATCGGCTAGCTCTTGGGCTGTGTAAAATTCTTTATTGTTCATAAGTGCTTAGTTTTTCAAAAATAAATAATGAGCAAATAAATCCGTTATCATTAAGGTCTTCTTTTTTATTTAAGACAAATTTGTTCTTAGTGAATAAATCAATGTAAAATTGCTCTTCTCTGTTGTAATCAATAACCTTTCCAATCTTTGGTATTTCAGAATAATGTAATACTTCCTTGTATTGTTTCCCGTTAAAAGCAAACATCCCGCTTTCGATGAATAAGTCCTTTTCCGTCTCAAGTTTTGTTTTAAGATACTGCTCATTAGCTAGAACAAGAATAAATCTACCCTTTTCTTTTAACATAGAGTGTATTTTTTGAGCCACAGTCTCTAATTCGTCAAAGACAAAGTGGGGGAAAACATAGATAGCGGTAATATAATCAAATTTTGTATCAGTCCTTACTTCCAGATATTTCTTTTCTTGAGTTTCTATTGAGACACCTTGTCTTAATCTTTTGGGTTTTTTGGCTAGGAAGTATTGGTAATTTACTGTGGACGGCTCACAGCCTTCAATTTTTATATTTTTATATTTGCTTATTAAAGAGTGGTAAAACATTTTTACGAAAAAACCAATACCTAAGCCAATATCAAAAATAGAAATATCCTCACCTTTATGCTCGGATATAACATTCTTAATTATGTATTTATTTATGTATGAGTTTATCTTTGTCTTCTCCTGATTTTTCCAGTTAATCTGGTTATATTGGAGATAGAAGAAATCTTTATTTTTTTTCATATATCTATTATACTTTACTATTCTTTACAATGCAAATCCCTCTCCTAACCCCTCAAGCCGAACACCCCCTGTTAATTAATAATAACTCATTGGCGCTAAAATAACCAAGACACTTTCGTGGTCGGTCGTTCAAGAAGGCATGGATTTGATCTAATTCTTCTTGAG
>JBAZMZ010000002.1:0-131136 GCA_041649495.1 Minisyncoccota bacterium | reverse complement strand
TGTTCTTTTTGGTATGTTGGCTGTGGCAATTTGAGCATTTTTTTTAAATTTATCATAAATTTGCTAATTTAGCTTTTAATATCAATACATATTAGCAAATTGAGCATCACATTTGACCATTAAGCCATTTTTTCCGACATATTTTTCCCTTCATTCCCTTATATGGCGTGAGCCAATTTCGAGATGAAACATTAAGTTGATAAATGACTAATTATTTTGACTCGCTTATTTATAGTTTACCCCCCCCACGACACTTTTTGCAATATTTATTGCCCGCTTTAATATCTTCCAGCGATCAGTTCTTGGTTCGACTGAAAAAATCCAAAACAACAAAGAAACCGACATTCGCAATTATGCGAAGTATATTCTCAAGGAGGGCACGACCAGTGAAAAGCGAGAGCTGCTGGCGAATTTGAGATCGAGGATTATTTACAAAGATAAAACACTAACCATGGTACAAAATTAGTCATTTATTCGACAAGACTTCTATTTGTTTTATCAATTCGGGAAACTCCAACTGTCCAAAATGTTGCCTATCCTTAAAAACAGTCGCGGTAGCTGTCGGCAATGCTCGCTTATATTTTTCAAAGTCAGAAAAAGGGACAACTTTATCATCTTTACTTGCATAGATAAAAATTTTGAGCACTTGATTAGAAAATTTCTCCAAGCTTTCAGGTAAAGCAAAATCGACGAGTGGATAATCTGATTCTGAATCATCAAACGGAGCGGCGACAAGAAATACCCCACTAATTTTCTTTGGAAAGACATTTTCCGCTAAGTATTTAGCCAAAAAGATTCCACCCAAAGAATGACCAATTAAAATCACGCCATCGTTCAAAAAAGGGATTAACTTATCAAACCAGATTTTCCACTCTAAATATCTGGCATTCTTTTTGTTTGGCATTTGTGGAGCAATTACATCAAAATTGTCTCCAAGTTTTTCTTGAAGCGAGCTTTTCCAGTCTTTTCGTTTGAAATAATCAATACTTTCAACCCGATAATTTTTCAAATAGGTCAAATAATCTTGATATGTTTCAAACGGATCTCCACCGTGAATTACAACAACTTGGGTTGGCATGTTTAGATTTTATCTAACTTATATTCCCAGCCTGGTTGCCATTTGAATTTAGTTGCCACCAATTGCTCAAGAGAAACGCTATTAATTAGATTCTCCAAACCATATTGCGTTGATCGATGACCGATAATCATTACTCTTTTGCCATCGTAATTTTTTGTCAAATCAACAAGGAAGCTCCGCATTCGCTCGGTTGTTTGCTCATAACTTTCACCGTTAGGGAATGGCTCATGAATTCGTTTCAGTTTTTCGCCTTCTACTTCTTCGCTCGAGTGCTGGGTTAAGTCGCCGTAATCACATTCGCGCAAACGAGCGTCTTTAATAATCGGCCATTTATCGCCAAAACCGATTTCGGCGCTTTTTATTGCTCTTTGCAGATCTGACACAAAAACAACATCAAAATGGTCGTCTTTATATCTTTCGCCCATTTCTTTTGACTGCTGTTCGCCAAGAGGAGAAAGAGCTACGTCATTATGTCCAGATGATAAATGTGCCTCGTTATCGAAAGTTGTGCCGTGTGCTTCAAAAATTATAGTTATCATATTGAAATTTATAAATACTTCTTAAAAAATTTTAATGTTTCCTCGTTGGCTTTTTGAGTATGAGCTTTGGGCTCATGAAAGCCATGCTCGCCATTTTTAATTGTTACCAGTTGGCCATTCTTCATATTTTTTAATGACTTTTTGGAATCATTATAGGGTATATAGGTATCTTTGTCTCCATGAATAATCTCCAGAGGCATCTCTATTTTTCTGATTTCTTTATCCGGATGTAGTTTGGCCATTTCGCCAAATAGCTTCTTCCCAAGTACAAATTTTCGGCGACCAAGCGTCGTCCAACCTTGTTTTCTCAAATCAGCTTTCATTTTGTCCTTCTTGTTTATCAGCCAAGGCAGAGTTGGATTCAAGAAACAATGATCATAATTTAGACATGGATTCCATAGGCAAAGACATTTAATTTTTTCCTGATTTTTGGCCGTATATAAAGTTGCCACCCCGCCACCAAAGCTGGCGCCGACCAAGCCAATTTCAGAATATCCATTTTTAATTGCTTCTTTGACCGAAGCATCTAGATCTAATATCTCTCCATTTATAGTCATATCAATCGATTTACCGGAACTTTCACCATGGCCACGAAAACCAAAACGCAAGACTGCATAGCCGTGATCGCAAAGTATTTTAGCGAGACTGGTGAAGACGCCGTCCTCGTTTTTGTTGACAGTAATGCCGTGTACTAAAATAATGGCCTTCTTTGTCTGTCTGGCAGGAATATTCCAAACACCACATAATTTGATACCGTCTTTAGATTTGAAAAATATCTTATTTTTCATGCTAAAATATTTACGCAGATAGATATTCAATAATATCTTCCAATTTCTCGTATTCAATAATTTTATCAGCAACTCCCGCAACTGTGTCTTTGATTTTTGTTCCCTTCTTAGCTATCAATATGATTTGCTTATTCAAAGCATAGGCAATCCCAAGCTCAATAATTCGTCCATTTCCGGGGCCATCATAGTCAATCAACAAGGCGTCGCATTTTTCAATTTCCGCTTTAGCTCTCTGCATCAATTCGTGAGGATCATTAAAAACCTTCTGGTAGTTTTCAATATCGCGGATAAAACAAAAATCTTCGAACCCTGATTTTCTCACAACGAGACATAGTTCTTCAATTTCTGCTTTATTGTCTCCGTTTCTAAATGGCGCTGTAATGTATATTTTCATATATTTATCCGAGCCCTACGGGTCGCACTTTTCTCACTAGCACTCGGGTTACACCGATACTAAATTGTTATGGCGGGGAACGAACGATTCGAACTAAGTGGGTCGTAGCTTCTACTCATATAAGTAGGCCACACCGATACTTAGTTGTCAATGCGGAGAGAGAGGGATTCGAACCCTCGGAGGGTTTGACCCCTCACACGCTTTCCAAGCGTGCGCACTAGACCACTATGCGACCTCTCCTGAAAAAATAAGTAGTCACACTATATAGTAATTATCTCTTCTTGTTAAGAACTCCCATCCAATGGCTCGCCAAATAGCTAGCAAAACCAGAACGGGCTAAACTTTTGCGTTCGTTGCCCTCACGAGTTTGATAAACTTTAAATTTACCTGTTCGAGAAATAAACTCTTCTTCGGGACAATGATTGTCGCGACAATCAAGATAGTCCTCCCATAAGCGAAGCTCTGTCTCGCCCAAATCGGTTTCATCAAAAATTTTAGGAGCCACAGGATCGACAAAATGAGCGGTCTTAGAATTTTCTTCCGACTTTTCAATCTGGTATCTCTGAAAGAAAAAACCACGCAAATTCTTAAGCCTCTCTTCAAGGCTCAGGTTGTCGCCCTCTTGATTAACAATCGGCGCTTCTTCGGTCATAATTTTATTTGAAAATTTAATAATCGAAAATAATAATTTAAGAAGAAAATTGTCTTAATTTCGCCACTCGTTCGGCAATCGGCGGATGAGTCATGAACAGTTTAGCGAGCCCTTTCATTTTTTGCAAACCAAACGGATTCGAAATATACAGGTGGGCCATGGCGTTGCTCGCCTTTTTCATTGGTTGGTCATAAGCGCCAATTTTTTCGAGCGCGCTGGCCAAGCCTTCAGGATAACGAGTGAGAAGTGCCCCTGACGAATCGGCCAAGAATTCCCGTTGACGCGAAATCGCTAATTGAATCAAGGTCGCGATAATCGGCGAGAGAATAATGAAAATTATCCCCACAATGGCCAACAAACCGCTCCCTTTATTATTATCGCGCGAACCGAAAATAAAGCGAGACCGAATAAACATATCCGACAAAATCGCAATCAAACCCACCAACACCACCACCGCTGATTGCAAGAGAATATCCCGATTGCCAATATGCGAAAGCTCATGCGCGATTACGCCCTCTAATTCATTTTTATTTAGCATCGCCAGCAAACCCGTCGTGACCGCCACGACGGCATGCTTTTTGTCTCGACCGGTGGCAAAGGCGTTGGGTGCTGAATCGTTAATAATATAGATTTTGGGTATTGGAAGCCCGGCCGTAATCGCAAGATTCTCCACCAAGTGGTAAAGCTCTAAATTATCGTCATGCGTAGCCGGCCGAGCTCCCACCAAGGACAAAACAATTTTATCGCTCCACCAATAACTGGCAAAATTCATCATCAAACTAAAGATGATGGCGAAATAAAGTATCGCTTGATTGTTATAATAAAAACTAATCAACCAACCAAGCGCGATCACCATCACCGAAAACACGGTCATCAACAACCAAGTTTTTCGGGTATTGCTCGCTTGTTGCGTATAAAGTGTCGCCATTGTTAGATTTTATCACTTTTTCTAATACGAGTATAGCATTATGGAGGCGAGACCTCCATTAGTCTTTATTTTACAATATTTTTTCGACTTTTTTCCATTTTCACGAAAAATCTTCTCCTAATTCCTCTTCGGCTTCTTTTTTTAATAATTTGTTTTCTTTAATATCCGCCAGCGCCTCTAGGGCAAATTCTTTGTATTCTTTTTTGTTTTTAAATTGACCTAAGATTACTTCTTGAGAAATTTTCACTGGACAATAATTACTTTTTTCTTTTCCTGAAACGAAAGGGCCCCAGCTAGTTAAGCTCCGAGTTGGAAGATTGTCATTTATCTTATGAATTTTGTCGTTCAAATTGATATAAGCGCTTAGACGAAGAAGATACTCGTTACTGTCAACATGTTTGGATTTAAATAACCCCTGGAATAAGCACCCGCTCCGTTTATATTTCTTATTGAAAAACATGGTGTAACCAGTGCCAAGTTTTTGCATAAATTTTTCAATTCCTCTTTCTTCAATTTGTTCTACTAGCAAGTGGTAATGATTAGGATTAAAAGCAAAACAAATTATTTTAACTAATTTTTCTTTTTCTGATTTTTTAATTTTTCCTTTTTTTGTTAATAAACTCTGTTCGTAAAAACTGCCGGCAGGTCTCACATCATTAAATAAATTAACACTCTCGACAAATCTGTTTAGATCAGCCTGATCAGTAAAGATGTTCCGCTTATCAACACCACGGTTGTAAAGGTGATAGATTTCTCCATTAGCAAAATTAACTCTTCTCATATTCTAATTATACCAAACAACACCAATGGAGGCGAGACCTCCATTGGTGTTGCAAAATAAGGATTTTTTACTTAAGTATTCCCTGTTCGCGCAAAGTTTTATCAACCAATTCAATTTCTCCCCAAATACCTTCGATCAGATCAAGTTCTTTAGCTTCGGCAAGAGTCACCCATTTATATTCAGTCGCATCTTCGTCCAACCTAACTTCGCCAGATCCATAAGAAGCATAGTAGCTCAAAACAATAGACGGTATCCCTTGCGGATTTATAAAGGCCAAATCTAACAAGTATTTCGGTTTACCAATTTCCAAATTAACTTCCTCTTTAACTTCGCGACGTAAAGCTTTTTCAATCGCATAATACCATTGCTGACCATCCTTGGTTGAGACTGGCTCGTTAATATAGTCGTCAACCTCTAATCCGCCCCCGGGTACTGTCCATTTATTGGGCCAAACTTTTTTGGTCGGACTGCGTTTGGTCACCAAATACTGCCCTTGATCATTATAGATAATAGCGGTAATGGCGATGCGATGTAATTCGCGGTCTTTTATTTCGACACTCATAATTCTGATGTTAAGTTGCAAACTTAGAATTTCACCGCCACGGGTTCTTTGGCAACACTGCCTTCTTCAAGCTGGAAGAATTCTTGCTTGGCGAACTTAAAAATACCAGCAATGATATTAGACGGGAAAGTTTCGATTTTGATATTCAAGTCGCGAACATTGCCGTTATAGAAACGACGGGCTGCTTGAATTTTGTTCTCGGTATCGGAGAGTTCGGTTTGTAAACTGGTAAAACTCTCGACCGCGCGCAATTGCGGATAAGCTTCAGCCACCGCGAACACACTTTTCAAAGCCCCAGACAAAGCATCTTCGGCCTTACCTTTTTCGGCGGGACCTTGAGCGTTTAAGGCGTTGGCCCGAGCTTGAGTCACTTTCTCAAATACACCCGACTCATGAGCCGCGTAACCCTTAACCGCTTCGACTAAATTAGGAATCAGGTCGTAACGACGCTTAAGTTGGACATCAATATCGGCCCAAGCCTCTTTCGTTTGATTAACCAAACGAACTAGACCGTTATAGCCCAAGACGAGCCAGCCCACGATAACCAAAACGATCACTAAAATAATCCACAACATAATAATTATTTTTTGTTAATTTTTAATAATTAAATTAATAATTTTTGTTTTCTATCCCTACATACTAAATACTACCCCATATTGTAGCACAAAAACCGCGAATAAACTAAAATAGGGGGAATGCGCATCTTCGTCAAAACTCGCCCCGGGGCCGGAGGTGACAAAGTCGACAAAATCGACGATAGCCACTTCGTTGTTTGGGTCAAAGAACCACCCCAACACGGTCAAGCCAATAAGGGCGTGGTTCGTGTTTTAGCCGATTATTTCGACAAACCAAAAGCCCTCCTCACCATCAAATCCGGCCATACTTCCTCCGCCAAAGTGGTTGAGATTTTATAACTTTACGAGATTGGATATCGATAAATACTTGTTTTAATACACCCCGCCCATATCGCCCATCCCAGCCCCACCGGGCATCATGGGTGATTCGTCTTTTTTGGGTTCATCGGTCACCGCCACTTCGGTCGTGAGCAAGATGGCGGCGGCGCCAGCGGCCCGTTCGAGACCAGTGCGCGTCACTTTGACGGGGTCAACAATGCCCGCTTTGATCATATCGTCAACCATTTGGTCAGCTCGCGCATCGTAACCCTCGAAAGTTTTGCTATTTTTGACTTTATCAATAATGACCGCGGCATCATCTTTGCCCGCGTTAATGACAATTTGGCGAAGCGGGGATTCGAGCGACTTGAGCAGAATTTTAACACCCGTATCGAATTCTTGCGTTAAATCAGCACTCGTATTTTTGAGGCCTTTTTTCGTTACCGTCTCGCCCGCTTTGATGAGCGCCACGCCACCACCCGGCACAATACCTTCATCTACCGCAGCCTTAGTCGCGGCGACCGCGTCATCAATTTTCAACTTTTTGTATTTCATTTCGGCTTCGGTCGTCGCCCCGACCTTAATCACCGCTACACCACCCGATAATTTGCCCAAGCGTTCACGTAATTTATCTTTGTCATAACTCGAATCAGTATTTTCAATTTGCTTTTTGATTTGAGCGATTCGATCATTTAAGTCGGTCTTCTGACCCTTACCACCAACAATGGTTGTCGCTTCTTTGGTCGCAATCACCCGTCGAGCCCGGCCCAACATTTCGATTTCAACATTTTCTAATTTCAAACCCACATTTTCGGTAATCACCGTGCCACCGGTTAAAGTGGCAATATCACCCAGCATTTCCATTTTGCGATCACCATAACCAGGCGCTTTAATGGCCAAAGTATTAAAGGTCCCACGAATTTTATTAACGACCAAGGTCGCCATCGCTTCGCCGTCAATATCGTCAGCAATAATCACTAAATCTTTTTTGCCCGCGCCCGCTAGTTTTTCCAGTAATGGCAAAATTTCTTTGATCGACGAGATTTTTTTATCCGTTAATAAAATAAATGGGTCGGCGTAAGAAGCCTCCATCCGTTCCGCATCGGTAATGAGATAGGGCGAAACATAACCTTTATCAAATTGCATCCCTTCCACGAATTCCGATTCGACCGTAAATGATTGTGACTCTTCCACCGTGACAACACCATCTTTACCCACCTTCTCAATCGCGTCAGCAATAATCGCACCGATTTCCGCGTCCTCGGCCGAGATGGTGGCTACTTGGATAATTTCTTCTTTAGTTTTAATCGGCTTGGCCATCGCTTTGAGCGTCTTCGTCACTTCAGCGCAAGCGGTCTCGATCCCCGCCCGTAAACCCATCGGGGAGACGCCGAGCGAAGTCTTCTTCAACCCCTCTTCGATAATCGCTTGGGCTAAAATCACGGCCGTGGTCGTGCCGTCACCAGCGATATCGTTCGTTTTACTCGCCACATCTTTAATCATTTCGGCGCCCAAATTCTCCACCTTGTCGGGCAAAGTAATTTCTTTCGCAATCGACACCCCGTCATTAGTAATCGTCGGCGCGCCATAGCCCTTATCGTAAACCACATTGCGCCCCTTCGGACCCAAAGTAATTTTGACCGCGCCGGCTACCTGATCGATCCCGCGTTTGAGTGCCTTGCGTGCTTCGTCGCCAAAAATTATTTGTTTTGCCATAATGATATTAGTTTTTGGTTAATCAATAATCGCCAAGATATTCGACTCGCTAACAATTAGATATTCTTCGTCGTTAATTTTAATTTCATCCGGACCATATTTCGAAAAAATAATCTGGTCACCCTTTTTGACTTGAAGGGGGACAAGCTGGTCGTTATCCAATCTTTTCCCTTCGCCCACGGCCACCACCACGCCCTCCTCGGGTCGCTCCTTATTAATAGTATCGGGAATAATAATTCCGCTTTTGGTTTTGGTTTGATCCGAACCTTTGTCGGTCTTAACCAGCACCTTATCACCAAGCGGTCGAATAATCACCCCTTTTTTCTCTTTATTCTTTGGCATAAAACCTAAAATTTAATTAGAACTAATAATGCCTAATTGTAGCGTCTTCCACCCAAAAATCAAGCGCTAGCAATAACTTACAAGATTGGATATCGAAAAATACTTGTCCGTCCGTAGCTTTAGCGAAGGCGGAAGGCTATTTTAACTACTTTATCCACCGTTTTGTATGGTATCGAAGTTCGACTTCGATAAAATAGAAAGGCCCCACGCCGTGTTGCGGGGACCTTTCGGTCAACCCGCCAGACCTTGGGCTCATTTAAGGTCTGGCGGGGAGGAGAAGATTTGCTTTTTGGGAAGAGTTTGCTATAATACTAGCAATGGTAACTTTGAGCTCGATTTTGCCTTACGCGCAGATTGTTTTGTCCGTCCTGTTGGTCGGCGCGATTTTGTTGCAACAAAGCGAGGGGAGTCTTGGCTCGGCTTTTGGCGGGGGTCAATCCGGCGCATCCACTTGGCACACCAAACGCGGTTTGGAAAAACAACTTTTTATCGCCACCATCATTTTGGCCATCCTCTTTGTCCTCTCGGCCATTTTGGCCCTCTTTATCTAAATCTAAATTGTTAACTTTTACAACTCTCTCCATTTAAAAACGTGAAAAACAAATTTTTAGCCGAGCTCGCTTTTAGTTTCGAAACTTTTGGCCGTCAAATGAGACTGGTCGTGATAATTTTGCTAATCATTTTTGCCGTTAGCAGTTTAATCACTTTGGAATACCTCAATCAAAAAATGATGGTCGACCAACCCGTCGCCGGCGGACAATTAACCGAAGGGGTGTTGGGTTCGCCTCGTTTTATCAATCCACTTCTTGCCACCACCGACGCCGACCGCGACTTGGTCGCTCTCACTTATTCAGGCCTATTGCGATTGCGCGCCAACGGGGGGCTCGAACCAGATTTGGCCAAAAGTTACGAGGTCTCGGACGATGGTCTAATTTACACTTTCAAATTAAGGCCGAATTTGCGCTGGTCAGATGGCGAGCCCCTCACGGCCGATGACATTATCTTCACCGTGAACCTCACCCAAGACTCGATCATCAAGAGCGCCCGGCGGGCCAGTTGGAACGGCGTTTTGGCTCAAAAAATAGATGACGAGGCGGTGCAATTTATTTTGAAAAAACCCTTCTTTTCTTTTTTGGATAACGCGACGATGGGGATTTTGCCCAAACATCTATGGAGTGGTGTTAAGCCTGAGCAATTTGCCTTGGCCAAACTAAATGTTAATCCGGTTGGTTCGGGCCCTTATCAGGTCAAAAATATTACCGAGGACTCGGCGGGTATCCCGATTAGTTATCAATTAGTTCCCTTCAAAAATTTTGCTTTGGGTGAGCCCAAAATCAGCAACCTGAATATCCGTTTCTACGGCGACGAAAAAATGCTCTTAGAAGCTTACGACCAAGGGGTTATTGGGAGTGCTAGTACCATTGGCTCGGCTTCGGCTAAACAATTAGAGACGGAGGGTCAACGCGTTTTAAAATCAAATTTGCCCAGAACTTTTGCCATCTTTTTAAATCAAAGTCGCAATCCGGTTCTACTTAATCCCGAAGTGCGCGAAGCCCTTAATGAAGCCGTTGACCGCCAAGCGATTGTGAACCAAGTTTTGAACGGTTATGGCCAAGTCTTAACTGGTGTTTTGCCAGAAAATCTTAATAGTGGTGCCAAATTATCTTATGACCTAGACCCCGCTCGCGAAATATTATTTAAGGCGGGTTGGGCCACCACCACCAGCAGAGTGTTAGAAAAAAAGAAAACTCCACTAACCTTTTCTCTCGCCACAGCTAATATCCCCGAGCTTAAAGCGGTCGCCACCTTAGTGGCCAGTAATTGGACCAAATTGGGCGCCCGGGTGAACTTAGAATTTTTCGAGTCCAGCGACCTCAATCAAAACTTAATTCGGCCCCGCAAATATGAGACTTTATTGTTCGGCGAAGTCACTGGCCGAAATTCGGATCTTTACCCCTTCTGGCATTCCTCTCAACGATTGGACCCCGGTCTCAATGTCGCGATGTACACCAACACCAAGGTCGACAAATGGCTCGAAGAAATTCGCGCGGATACCAACGGCACCAATATCGACTCACCCGAATTAGCCGAAAAATATCGAAATATCGCCACCGAAATCGACAAGGACCATCCCGCCGTCTTTCTTTATTCACCCTATTTTCTCTATGTCGTTCCCACCGATCTAAAGGGGATTAAAATCCCCACCATTACTAACCCAGCTAACCGGTTTGCTCGTATCCACGAGTGGTACTTCAAAACCGAACGAGTCTGGAAAATCTTTACTTATCTTTAAAATTTATTATGCCTATTAGACGAATCCGAGTTGACGAAAACGGTCGCGTGCAAACTTTTGTGGGCCATCAATCCGCTCCGACCGGCCAACCGCGACAGAAATTTACCCCAAACGTGGGGACAATTAACCAGCGCAAACCGTTTGTGCCCACCAATAAGCCAGCCGTTATCCGCCCAACTAAAAACAGCGCCCGACCATCACGGCCACCGCGCAAACATTTTTCGTCAGCCCATCGTGACGAGACTGAAAACAACGAAGCAAAACCATGTGAGAAAATCCCCGAACTTGGCGCGGGCAATATCCGAATTATCCCACTTGGTGGAGTCGAAGAGGTGGGTAAAAATATGACGGCCATCGAATTTGGTAACGACATTTTGGTCGTGGACGCCGGCTTTTTATTGCCTGGCGAAGAAGTACCGGGTGTTGATTATATCATCCCCGACACAAGCTACCTCGAAGAACGCCGATCTAAAGTGCGCGCCGTTCTTATTACTCACGGCCACCTTGACCATATCGGCGGTATCCCCTACTTAATGGAAAAAATCGGTAATCCGCCTATCTATACCTCGCTCCTAACCGCCGTGATGATTAAAAAACGGCAAGAGGAATTCCCCAATGTCCCCACTTTAAATATCCAAGTCGTTAGTTCAAAGGACAAAGTAAAATTGGGGAGATTGACCGTGCGCTTTTTTGACACGACTCACACCATCCCCGATTCGATGGGTGTAATTATTGAAACGCCTTACGGCAATATTATCATCACTGGCGACATCAAGCTCGAGCATGAGAACGGCCAGATTAAAGAGATTGAGAGTCAGGTTTATAAAAAATTAGGCGAAGAAAAAAATCTCCTCCTGATTGCCGAATCCACCAATGTCGAGAAACCCGGCTTCTCCTTTTCTGAAGAAGAAGTCCAGCAAAACCTCAAAAAAATTATTGCCGAGGTTCCCGGTCGCGTGATTATTGGCACTTTCGCCTCCCTCTTCGAGCGAATTATCTCCATTATTGAGGCCTGCGAGGCCTTAGGCAAAAAAGTGGCCGTTGAGGGTCGCTCAATGAAAACCAATATCGAAATCGCTAAAGAACTTGGTTATCTCAAAGTGCCGAAACAAATTTTCATCAGTTCCGAAAACTTAGACGATTATCCTGATAACAAATTGGTGATTTTGGCGACCGGCGCTCAAGGCGACGAATACGCCGCTTTAATGCGCATCTCCCAAAAGGGTCACCGCACTGTCAAATTGAAGAAAGGGGACACGATTTTATTGTCGTCCTCGGTCATCCCCGGCAACGAAAAAGCGGTTCAAAAATTAAAAGATAATTTATCACGCCAAGGCGCGCGGATTGTCCATTATGGCATCGCCGACGTGCACTCATCGGGCCACGCTTATCAAGGTGAACTCGAGTGGATTCAGAAAACACTCAAAGCCAAATTCTTTATGCCCGCTCACGGCCACCATTATATGTTGCGCGTTCACGCCGATTTGGCCGAACGACTCGGCACGCCAGCTAAGAATATTGCCGTGCCCGATAACGGTTCCGTTATTGAGATTCAAGATCAGGGTGAAAAAATTACAATGCTCAAGGCCAAGGCCTCGTCCCACTTGGTAATGGTGGATGGCCTCGGCACCGGCAACGTGCAAGAAGTCGTCATTCGTGACCGCCAATTGCTGGCTCAAGATGGGATGTTTGTTTTGATTGCCATTATCGATATGAACACCGGCAAAGTCCGCAAATCGCCCGATATTATCTCGCGCGGTTTTGTTTATCTCAAAGAATCACAGGACTTGTTGCGTTATGTCCGAATTCTGACCAAAAAAACCATCGAAGACTCAACCGCCAAAATGCACCCAATCAATATGGATTATGTTAAAAATAATGTGCGCGAAGAACTCGGCAAATATCTCTTTCAAAAAACTCACAAACGCCCGATTATTTTACCGGTGCTGATTGAGGTATAGAAACTTGACCCCTGTAACATATTTTGTTACACTGACCATATGAGAAATATCGTCAACATCTCAATGCCCGCAAGTTTAAGAAAGGAAGTCGAGGCTTATGTCGAAGAAGGTCAATACGCTTCAATCAGCGAGTTTTTTCGCGACCTGGTAAGAACTTGGAAGAGAAACTCCCTGCTCCGTGGCTTACGAGAGTCGCAAAAAGAATTTAGGGCCGGCAAAGCTAAAAAATTCTCCTCTTTTAAAGATTTACGCTAGTTAATCAAATGGAGATACTTTACACCTCAAGATTTTTGAGAGCTTACAAAAAACTGTCAATTGAAGTAAAGAATAAGGTAGAAAAGAAGGAAAAGACAATAAAAAAAGACATTTTTGATGGATCACTTAAAACCCATAAGTTGCGGGGTGATTTTGAGGGTTTTTACGCGTTATCGATTGATTACAAAAACCGAATAATTTTTGAACTTGCCAACAAGACAACCGTAGTTTTTTATGATATCGGCAACCACGATATTTATTGATCTAGTCAAAGTTTAACTGTGCCCAAATTTACTGCTATAATAGGGAAGTCATGAACACAAAAAAGTTACGAATCTATACCTATATCGGCGCGGTCTTTATGGCCCTGTATTCGTCGATTCCAGCCTACATTAACTCCTCATTTCTAAAAAGTTTTTTGGGTGAGAAGGGGATTGGTTGGCTTTATTCGGCCACCTCATTAATAACCATTATCTTGATGCTCGTGGCACCCTGGCTCATCAAACGCTTCGGTAATAAAAATGTGCTTGTTGGTTTTATCGGCTTAAGCATCCTCTCGACCATTCCCCTCGCCTACCCGACTCAAAAAGTTATCCACAGTATCCACAGTTTGACAGCTTTCGGTATTTATGTCATTTTGGGCTACTTAACCCGCTACACCCTTGATGTTTATTTAGAAAATATCTCCGACAACAAAGGGACCGGTTTTATTCGTGGTTTATACATGACTTTTTATAATTTGGCCTGGCTCATCTCCCCACTCTTAGCCACCTACCTAGTGAGCCAAGGTAATTATAATTTGGTTTACGGCGTCGCCGGTCTTGCCCTCATCCCCTTCTTCTTAATCGCCGTCTTTGGGCTCAAAGAAAATCGCTCGGCGAAAAAAAGTGACAATAATGTCTGGCTTGAAATAAAATATCTTTGGGCCGAAAAAACACAGATAGCTCGCAATATTCGCGGAATTTTATTGATTGATTTTTTGCTTAATTTTTTCTACGCCGTGACGGTCATTTATATGCCCATTTATCTTCACGACCATATTGGTTTGTCTTGGGCCCAAATTGGCCTGGCTTTTACCATTATGCTTATCCCCTTTGTTTTGTTCGAATTACCGTTAGGTAAAATTGCCGACCAATGGCTAGGCGAAAAAGAATTATTGATTGGCGGAATAATTATTATTGCCCTCTCGACCATGGCCACTTCTTTTCTCACTTTACCCAATTGGATTTTGTGGGCAATTATTTTGTTCCTGACTCGCACTGGCGCCTCAACCATTGAAATTATGAAGGAAACTTATTTATTCAAAAAAATTGACGGTATTGATACCGGCATCATCTCTCTCTCGCGCATCAATGTCCCCTTCTCCTATCTCGCCGGGTCAGTTTTCGCTACGATTATTTTCTTTTTTCTCGATCTTCGCTACCTCTTCCTTTGTCTCGGCCTCGTCATGCTCCTCGGTCTTAAATTCGCTTGGGGGCTAAAAGATACGAAATAAAAAGAGAGCCTTACCCCGGTTAGGTAAGGCTCACGCAAGTGCTTAGGACTCTCCTTCCTCAAGCAACGAAACGAACTCGAGCAGGAGTTGGTTGACATCAACTGATGGCTCGCTTGACGGAGCCGTCCAATCGATCGCGTTCAACACCTCCTCCACTGTGGGGCGAGGAAGCGATTCTTCGTTGTTTTTGCCTTCTTGAGACATAAGTACCTCCTTTCTTTCCAATATCCAGTGTAACTCTTTTATCAAAAAATACCAGTTTATTATTTCATCATCCCGCGCAGGGCGCAAAATTCGCATTTGGGGTCGTCACAAGTTTTAAATTCTCATAAAAATACAAAATAAAAACTCATTATAAAATAAAGCGGCAGTTATTGTAACTGCCGCTGGTTGAATTACTCCGTCCGCCAAGGGTAAAGATGAAGCGCCGCCACAATTCGCTCCTTGAAGTTGGGGGCAAGGAGAGTGAAGAAGTCATAACGCTCCGGCATCTCGAGCGGGATAATGATAAAGTCCCGCCCAAGCGGAGAGTCAGGGCCAAGAAGCAGTTTCCCTTCCTCAGCCTCACAAGCGATTTGAAATAAGGCGTCTCGCCTAATCTCACCTTCCGTCTGTGTCAACCTTGCTTCATTGCGGACCCAATCTCCATGACGCCCTAACTCTGCCTCCAGAGCTTTGGTTGGCACCAGTTGGCTGAGATCCTCAGCCGTTGGTTCGGGCCTTTTGCGCAAAACCTCATCCTCCCAATCAAGGAGAATAACTCGTCCGTCACCCTCCATCGGTTTGGCCAAAGATTTGACCATCTCTTTATAGGCCCGCTCTATATCTGGTCCGATTCGGCCAGAATCGAGATAGGAGCGATTGAAGGTCAACCACCAGCTAACCCGCAACCCGACTTGGTCAAACATCTCAAGGACAGAAGGAAGCTCTTTGGCGAAGATCTGCCGTTCTCTTTTGGTTGGCTCAAAAAATCGCTCGCTCGTCGCCCACCAGCGCGTCTCGAGGTCTTTAGAGATACACCACTGGGTCAATATCATCACCTCCCGACCATGTAAAGCACAGTCATTGAGATAATTATCTACCCATTCACTGACCCTCTGATTGTTCGGCCTGACGCGAGAAACCTGACCCCGCAGATTTGTCATCAATTTTTTTACATTTAATAACCTCATCCTTTTTCTCCTCTCTGTTAGGAACAACTTTTTCCGCCACTGCCAATACCACCGTCTCGGCTTGTTTAGCCATCGGTTCCAGTCCGACCTTTTCACTTGTCGTTTTCGGTAACTCATACCGGCACCACCGAAGGGATTCGAACCCTCAACCACTTGGCCCACAACCAAGCGCTCTGACCAATTGAGCTATGGTGGCGATAATGAGCGGGAAGAAAATTTCTCCCCGCGGGCGGACCAAGATTAGTGATCTCCTTGGCCGCCGAAAGAACGATGCCAACTTCTCCTGGGCATGGCGACCCCCTCCTTTCCTCTTTGTACACAAAAATCCCTGTCAAAAAACGCAAAAACCTCTCACGAGGAGAGGTCTGGTTCCAGACTAGGGATAGTTGGTTTAATTTACACCAAACACCGCCTCCTCGCTAAGAGAGGTTACGGAACGATGATGCAACTGAACAAACTTATTTTGCATATTATTTCTATTATACTACCACTAAATTTCTTGTCAAGTTTTTTTTATTTCATCATCCCCCGCAAAGCGCAAAATTCGCATTTGGGGTCATCGCAAGCGGTAAACAAAAGTTGACCGGACCAAACACTGTTGATGAGGGCTTGGATTTCAGCTTTTACTCTTTCCAGATCTTTTTTCTCAATTGACAAAGACACGGTGGGACAACGACCCTTATTGTCTGGTTTAACAAAAACTAAGGCCGGCAAAATATTTTTGCCCTGATATAAATAATTTTCATTTAACAAAATTTTGTAGAAAATAAGTTGACGAAAATAACTACCGTCACTCGATTTTGTTTCGCCCTTGATCTCTCGCTCGCTCATCGATTCTTTAGTTTTATAATCATAAACAAGGACTTGCTTAGGGGTCACCACGATCGCATCAAGTTTGCCATGGAGTCTCAACTCAATCGTTTGGCCAGCAAATTGACCAGTAAAATTACTTTCTTCCCATTTTTCCGAAGAAATCGTTCCTTTTTGAGTAAAATGATCTAGCAGGGCCTCGGCGACCTTGGGTGCATTAACACCCAGTTCCTCAATAATCACCTCCTTCTCATAAACCGGGAGAAGCGAGTGCCGGAAATAATCTCCGGTGACCTTAGTTATCGTTTCCGTGATTGAAGATTGATCTTTTTTAGGTAACGCCCAAACGGCCGAAAGGGCTTCGTGCATCGCATTCCCTTTTTCGGACGAAGCAGTTGGCGCCTCAGGCAATTTTAAAATACTTTTATAAAAGAATTTATTCGGACATTTTACAAAATGATTAAGAGCGGTAACCGACAATCCTTTCTCAAGCAAAACATGTTTAGCGTACTCAAGACTTTCCAACTCGTCTCGTTCTTTGGGCGACCGAGTCCGAGCCGAGACAAGAGAGGTTTTGGATGCCGGAATCTCCACTCGCGAAACATGTTCACCGTCAAGCTCATCAATAAAGCGTAGCGGGGAAAAAGGCCGATCTAAAGCGTCCGCCAAACTCACCAGAATCGAAACATGTTTTTTTGCTCTCGTTAAAGCCACATAAAACAACCGCCGAGCATCTCGGATTTCATCCGCCTCATCTTTTTTCTCGGGCAAAACAAAATAATGACCTCGCCCTTTCGACATCCAAGATTCTTCAGTGGCGTAAGGCAAAAAAACATAATCATATTCTAATCCCTTAGAGCCGTGGGCGGTCATAATTGAAACTTGAGCGTCGGTCACGCCCGCGGAAATTTTTATATTTCTTTTCTCCGCCATTTGTCGATAATTTAAAAGTTCAGTGATCAATAATCGAGGATCATCAATATTTTTAGACAAGGCCAGATCTTGAGCCAGATTAATAATCGATTGCCAGACCTCGGCGGATAACGGTTCACCGGCCACCAGCCTTTTTAAGCCAGAATCTTCGGCGGCAACAATTAAAAATTCGATTGGGCCTGTTTTAGAAATTATTTTTTTTAACCCCACTAATTTAGGAAGATTTTTCTCCAATTCTAGATTTTGTCCACCCCTAATCCGGCGAAGAAGTTCAGCCGATTTATCTAAGCCAAGGTCCCATAAACCGCCAGCTAAAGTGTAACCGAGAGCTTCTAATCTCGATTCATCCGAGAGGAACTCTAACAATTTAAAATAAATAACGCCCACGGGGTGGGAGAAAACGTCTGTCCCCCGCTCGGCCGAAGCCGAGACGCCGGCCGTTTCCAAAACCTCAAGAATCCGTTCAACCTCACGATTAGTTCGAACAATGACCGCCACCGTTTTGTCTTCGTCTGACTCAACAATTTTTTTAACTTTTTCTGTCAAATATTCTTCCACCGCCTCGTTATTGCCAGCCGAGACAACCGCCACTGGTTCGGGTTTTTCTTCACTCACAGCTTTTAGTTGAATCCTTAGATCATGGTGCTCGTCAGCCCCATAATTATTCTCAATCATTTTGAAAGTCGCGCTTAAAATATCCTGGGGTGACCGATAATTATCGGTTAATTTTATCACCTTCATCTTGGGCCAAATATCTTGAAATTCTAAAAAGTTTTTAACCGAAGCGCCTTGAAAACGATAAATTGCTTGCTTCTCATCCCCCACCACAAATAAATTCGGATTTTCCTCAAAACTCGCCAGCTTTTTTATTAAAACATTCTGTGAATTATTGGTATCTTGATGTTCATCAACTAAAATATATAAATATTTTTCTTGAAGCAACCGAAGCAAAAGATCGTCGGCCTCAAAAGCTTTAATTAACTCAAAAATCAAATCGTCAAAATCAATTTTCTTTTGTTCTTTTTTATTAATTTCATATTGGTCATAAACATCGGCAAAAACAATGGTTCGTTTGACTTTTTCAATTTGTTTTTCCGCTTCCGCTTTGAGTAAACCTTTAGTCGCGCCCCGAGTAGATTTAGAAGCCGGATCGGCCTTAATTCGTTCAATCTCGTCCCGAGCATACTGCCTGATAAATTCCGGATCCCAGGCTTCTTTACGACAATCGCTAATTGTTTTGATAATTTTATTGAGATACAAGTCTGGCTCGCCTAGAGGGCGTAACTTAGAAAACTTTTTGTCGCGCAAAATTTCACGAACGAGAGTTTCGGCTTCAACCTCGGACATTTGACGCACCCGCGCCAATTGAGGAAAATGGTCTGTAAATTCGGCAATCACTGAAGCCGCAAAACCGTGGTAAGTAAAAATGCCCACTTCATCAGCTCTTGAGCCAATCAATTGGCGTAATTTCAGCTTCATTGCCTTTTGACCCGCCTCGGTGAAAGTTAGAGCCAGAATCCCCGAGGCCGGGGTATCAGTATCAATCAAAATTTTGGCAATCCGCAAAGTTAAGATCTGGGTTTTACCGGTCCCCGGTCCAGCAATAACCATAATGGGCCCATCAGTCGGGTTATCCACCGCCTCTTTTTGGGCCTGATTTAGACGCTGGTAAGCTTGTTTAAATTCTTTAGTAATCATTCCTAGATTATAGCACTTTTTTGACTTTTTCGGTTCCCCTCCTCCCCGACGACCCTTAAGGACGCCCAAGGGTCGTCGGGCTTAATTTTGACTTTTTGGATTTTCGGCATAAGATTAAAGGTGGGAGAAGAACCTGATCATGAGGAGAAGAGGCTATGCCAAAACACTACCGACGCCTGATGAAAAGGGCCGCTCAAGATGCGAAAGTTTGGGCCCGCCACAACCGCAAGTGGATCCTAAAAGTCGTAGGATTCCTCTTGGTTGCCTCGGCGATCCTTGGCCCAGCTCTCTGGGTCGCCTTCAAGTTCTAACCCCGACAAATTTGGGAGTTCGGCTCCCAAATTTGTCGGGGATTCGCTTTTTATGCTAGAATACTTTCATATGTTACATCAAAAAATTAAAGACGAAATTAAGAAAGCCATGCTCGCCCAAGAGACCGAGCGGCTAAGCGCCCTACGCAATATCTCGACCGCCATGACCAACGAATCAATGGCCAAGGGTCATAAACCCGATGAGCTTATCGATGACGATGGCGCCATGACCGTGCTTAAGCGCCTAGCCAAGCAACGAAAAGAATCAATCGAGCAATTTACCATCGGTAACCGTCCCGAAAAAGCCGAGGCCGAGAAGCGTGAGCTGGCCATTGTCGAAAGTTTTCTCCCCGCCCAAATGTCACGCGATGAAATCCTCAAAATCGCCGAGGCTAAAAAGGCCGAGCTAGGTATTACCGATAAAACCAAATTCGGCCAACTCATGGGCGCCATCACCAAAGAGACCAAGGGCTTCGCCAACGGCAATCTTGTTAAAGAAGTGGTGGAGAGTTTGTTTTAGACAACCGAGCCAACACTTGTTCAAGGGGAACACCTCCTTTTTTGATTTTAGTAAAATCAATTATTATCTTCCAAATTTTAATCATAATTAAAGTTTAACTTAAGATAATCTTTTATCAAGCGCTTTTGTTAACATTTTTCCCAATTGGGAAATTTGTTAACACTCTGAACGACCGTCACGATTGTTAACATTTTGGATGGTCGTTCACACAGATTAAATTTTTAGCAACAGAAAAAGCCTCGCACCGAACGAAGCGTGAAGCTTCTTCTGTGCGAGGCATAACGAACGGTTAGAGCTGAACTTCAGCGGCCTCGAGAAGAGGCTTGATCTTTTCGAGAAGATCCGGAAATTGTCCAAGCATGAACTTCAGAAAAACGGGGAGAGATGAGTGAACTCTCTGAACAAGGCCAATGGGAATAGTGTAATCGTTGGGATGTCTCTTGTTCACAATATAACCCCTGCCCATGTTTGTAGAACAACTACAATCCACTACCCAAGTGCCTTCCTTTGGGTAATAGCTCCAGCAGACACCCTCCACACCGGAGCTTCTGCCAACTGCCCCATCTCTTTTATCGTCCCACTCGTCAATAAGCCCGAGGACCATCCGAACAACGGCATTCACTTCTGCCCTCATCCGATCAATATTCCTCGAACCTTCGAGTAACTTCTGAATCGTTTCTCCATTAACGCTTTCAATGTCCATTTCTGAACCCTTTCTTGTTTGTCTCCAAGCTTTCCCTCTCGGGATGTTGTGGGTACCAATATCCTATCTAGTTATACATAAAATACCCCCCAAGCACAAGAAGAAGATGCGCCGAGTGTTTTTAATATCGGCCAAAAACCTTTTTCGGGTCGGCGTGAGCGATGATAATTTGAGCAAGGTTTTGGAGGATGAGAAAAGTCTCGGCTTTTTTACCTAAGCGATCGAGCAGTGAGGCAAGCGACATCAGACCTTCGCTCTTCTTGTCGGTCACGCCGATTTGACCGAGCTCAAAACCGGCTTGATGGTTAGACGAATTTCGATCAAAACTTGTTGCCACAAAATCAGCCAAGGCCGGCGGGGCCAAAAAAGTTTCTTCTTGAGCACCCAAAATTTTCATTAGACGCAAAATCTCTTCGAGCGATTGGGCCAACAAAAGACCTCGTTCATTAAGCGTCCAGCCCAAGCCCTCGGCCAAACCCAAACCAAGCGCGTAAATATTCTTCAACACCCCCGCCCAAGCCACTCCCTTAATATCAACCGAGGGTAAGGCCAAGACATTCGTGCCCTTAAAAAGTTCGATCACGCTCTCCGCCACAACTGACGAACGCGAAGCGATAAGACAGGCGCCAAAACGGCCAGTGCTAATTTCTTCAGCTATCATCGCCCCACCGGCCACCACCCAGCTTACGCCAGCTGGTAAAAGTTTGGGCGCCAATTCAATCGGCAATTTACCTGTCTGCTCGTCAATCCCCTTAGATAATAAGACCAACGTGGTTTTACTCGGCCAATAATGTTCGGCAAAAGCCAAAAATTCTTTGACCCGCCAAGACGGCACACAGAGAAAAACAAATTCGGCGCTTAACAGAACTTCGGGCAAAGAGACATTTTTGGGATTAAGGTCAATCAATTTGGTTTCGTCGCAATCCCAATAAACAAGCTTGCGGTCTGGGCTAATCAAAATCCGACCCAAAGCTCGGCCTAATTCCCCGGCGCCAATAATCGCAATTTTCACCATTCTAAATATTTTACCATAAACTAGCTGAGTCAATAAACCCTTATTGATACTGAATATAAATCGGGCGCGGTTGGAGCGCCAGCAATTCGGCTGGCGTCATTAAGCGATTTGGCACTTGTTTGAGATCATTTTTATAAAATAATTTGAAACCAGTAAATTGCACCGGCTCGCTGGCCACAAAACCTTGGTAAGTATCAAGTTTCTTGGCTGGCGCGCCCCAACCATCCATATCCATCACCACTTGGACCTCGGGCAACGGCTTAACCAATTGGGCATTCGTCACCATCGCTTGGGTAAAACGATGAACCACCAGAATCTTGGGCGGGAGATTATTTTCTTTGACTAATTTAGTCAAATAATTGACGGCGTAATTTATGTCAGAAGCATCAAAAGTGCCAATCACCGTCCCCGGTCTTTTGCCCGTCTTCATCGAAAATTCCGGATCAAGGCCCAAATGAACTTGGGGTAGCTTGAGATATTTTTCAAAAACAGACAATTCTGACGGCAAATTGCTTAGGCCAACTTGAAGATCGAGAAAAACAATAGCGTTAGCTTTTTTGGCCATCGCCAAGACCTTATCAATTTCAGAGAAAGGCATTCGTAGACGATACTTGCCATCCTCACCCGCGCTTTCTTGAGCCGTGACCGCAATATAATGGAGAGCGGGTTGAACTGGCGTGTCTGGGTCAGCCAATTCCCATTTCGTAACCTCAACATCCAGCCGACGTAGAACTTCGTCGCTTGGATACTCACCGAGAATCCCCATCCCTTTTGAATAAAGATTGCCGTAATAAGCGATCACCCGCTTGAAAGGTAAAATCGCCCCCACTTTCGGATAAGGCGCCTCGACCGGCCACAACGGCTCAACGGCCGAGGTCGTTGAGCTGTTCACTGACAAAACTGGATTATTGGCTAACCGGAACATTCGTCGATCATAATCCACCACATCAAGTACCGGCTTATCATAAGTTAAAATGACCGCGTTTAATCGCTGATAGTCAATGGGAAAAAATTGACCAAGGTAGACAAAACTAATGGCTAAGACCACAACAAAAACCACCCCCACCAGAACACTGATTTTATTAATTCGGCGAGTTTTTTTTTGCATCTTAACTTGGTAACTTAATTCCGCAAACCTTAGTGCCGTTAGACTTTTTTAGTTCCTTTCTTTTTGGCCACTTTTTTAGTCGCTTTTTTCTTTGCTGGAGTTTTTACTTTAACTTCTTCGCTGACTGCCAAATCACCTAGGACTTCTTTGACTTGAGCTGATTTTTCTTTTGACGGTGCCGTTTTAACATTGACCAAACCCTCAACCACCTTCGTTAAACGATCGATTTTAAGACCCAAAAATTCTAATTGCTTTTTGACCTCATTATTGTCTCCTGAACCACCAAAGTCTTTTCTCGGGAAACGGTCACCACCAGTCCGAGACGAAAAAGCCGGCCGTCCAAAATCTTTTCTTGGAGAACGATTCGCGCTAAAGCAGTCATTACAATAAATTGGCTTATCGCCCGTTGGCCGAAATGGCACTTCACAATCCTTACCACAAGTGCTACAAATCGCGTGATGCATCGTCACTGGCCCACCACGATCACTCCCCGGTCGGCCACTGCCACCTCCACCAAATCTCGACCCGCCTCCACGATTACTACCCCCGAACCGACTACCGCCTCGTGGTGAGCCTGTCGAACTACCTCCTTGATTAAAGTTTCTCATCCCGTTAGAAATTAATACTCTTCATAATAAACCTAGACTTTTATTGAAACCCGTATTTCTAACGGGACTCATATACTACGAATTATATGCCTTTATTCGTCAAATAGCAAGGACTTATCACCATTATTATAGCCCGTTAATCTCAAGAAAAGAATCGATGTCTCTACTTTGGCATAAAACTTTCTTCGACAATTGCCAGATCAGGTGGAATTGCGACAGCATCATATCTGCCAATTCTCGACTTTCAATCACAAAACCAAAATTTTCTTTTTGTGAGGAGAGAAAAGCAACTTTATTTTTATAGATAATATAACCCATTGAGAAATTAACCCCTTCGGGGGCAATGCGAATTTCTCTTTTGAAATTCTCGCCGGCGCCAAGATAAGGATGTTTTTTAAAATCGATAACCTGAGACGATGGCCAAATCGCTTCAGTATAAATGTTATTTTTGATTCTCTCTTTATTAAAATAACGAAAAAAATCTGATGTCAAAGTTTTAACCATATCCTTGATGGGCCAGAAAGTTTGGCAGGTCGTATCGCGATAGAGCAATAGATCTTTCAAAATGTTTTGCAGACTTAAGGGTTTTTCGTACAACTGGAACTTCGGCGTTAAAAATTTTGAAGGAACAGCCTTCTCTAGGCCGGGGAGAAGATCTTTGTAAAGTCTTTGCTTAACCTCTAATTCTTCGATTTTTTGTCGAAAGAGTAAATTAACCTTCGCTGGCGATTCAGCCAAATAAGTTCTCACCCCAAGCATAGTAGACTGACTAACCATCCCCTTTTCTTCTAGGCGTTTAAGGAAACCGTAAAGGGAAGGTCGTGGTTTGCCACTGACCTTTGCTAAGTTGCTTACGCCAAGGGGCCCTGACTCAAGCAGGGTAATATAAGTTTTGGCTTCATCCTCATTCAGACCTAGAATCGCGAAGATTTCGAAAAGCATAGATTAAGCTTAGCATTGTTGTCGCAAGATTACAACAGTATTTCATTTATTATCAATCTTTGCTTATATATACTTACACTTCTTCTGTCGGAGAAGTAAAACATTAATAATGATTAGGCTAGCAAAATTCAATGAAATTTTCTAATCGTGCCCGAGTCGCTCTAATTGGTCTCATTATAATTGTGGGGATCTTCCTCTGGTCGTGGTCCCAACCAACAAAGACCGAGACGGTTAGGTTGGGCCTCCCCACTCAACCAACCATGGCCTTAGTTAAAGTCGCCTTGGTTAAAAACTTTTTTGAAGCCGAGGGCCTGACGATCGAGGTCAAAGAATTTACCGCTGGGAAATTCGCCCTGCAGGGGTTAGTTGGCGGATCATTAGACTTAATTACCCCCGCCGAATTACCAATAACCCTCGCCTCCTCAAATGGCGAAAAGCTGTCAGTCTTGGCCGAAATCAACGAAACGATCGGGGGCTTCCCGCTAGTCTTAAGGAAAGACGGCGACAATCTTGACCTCTCAAAATATTTCGCCAAAAAGAGAAAAATCGCTACTTCGATTGGAGGTGGACCAGAATTTTTTACCTACGAGCTGTTTAAGAAATACAAGATATCTTCGGACCAATATGAACTCGTGAGCATGAAACCAGAAGATATGCCCATTGCCCTCGCCCGAGGCGATGTTGACGGAATTGCTATCTTTGAACCCTTCGCTCAATTTTCGATTCAAAAAACCGGTGAGGACAAGGTTTTTGTTTTCAAGGACGATCAATTATACAGCGAGACGATTGTCTTGGTAGGCAAAACCGATTGGATTCGCAAAAACGAAAAAACAGTGACGAAGTTTTTAGGTGCCCTAAAACAAGCGGAAGCTTATACCGAAAACAACCAGGCCGAGACCCAAAATATCATGTCTAATTTTACCAAGCTGGATAAAGAAACCCTAAAAAGTATTTGGCCAACTTTTACGTTGAAACTTAGCCTAAATCCTGAGCTTATCTCAACAATGGAGAGAGAAGCACTTTGGGCAAAAGAAACTGGTAAATTAAAAGAAGGTACTACTATCCCTGATTTTCGGGAAATTGTTTCCGGTGATTTACTTAGAAAAATTTTGCCGGCCAACACCATTTTAGAGAATTAAGATGGGGGGGATAAACAAATGGCCATTGTCCTTACTGCCAATTATTATCATTCTCAGTTTCTGGGAACTCCTTTCTCAAACAAATTTAATTAACTGGGCATTATTCCCCCCACCATCTTCAATTGCCCAAGCTTTGTGGGGAATGACGACCAGCGGAATTTTATTGGAGGATATCGTCAGTAGTTTGGGGCGAGTAATGGCGGGACTGATAAGTGGCTCATTGCTAGGTATCGTTGTTGGGCTATTAACTGGTCGAATAAAAATATTCTCTCACCTGTTTTCCCCCCTAATTCAAGTCTTACGATCTTTTCCACCGGTCGCGATTATCCCCCTGATAATTATTTGGTTCGGCCTTGGTGATGGAGCAAAAATCTTTTCAATTGCTTTTGGCGTTTTCTTTCCCGTCTGGCTAAACACCCATATCGGTGCGACTCGTATTCCCAAAGCTTTTTTATGGAGCGCCAAAATTCTAACCTCATCAAAAATAAAATTAATTCAAAAAGTTATCCTTCCAGCGACCCTGCCCTATATTATCGCTGGGATTAGGATCGGCATCGCCTCCGCCTTCATCATGGTCTTTGTGTCGGAATTAACCGGCGCTTCAAACGGGTTGGGCTATCGAATCTCGATTTCTCATCTCTCTTATCGAATTGACGAGATGATTGCCTCCTTGTTTGTTCTGGGAGGATTGGGTGCTATGACAGACTGGGCTTTTGCCTCATTGAAAAATAAGATTTTCCCTTGGCTTAATTTTTCTCTATCATGAGTCTTATTTTTATTCAAAACCTCTCCGTTGGTTACGGCGATCAACCAGTTCTCGACAAGGTCTCTTTCAAAGCCGAGGCAGGCGAATTTGTTGTTATTGTGGGAAAGTCCGGTTCTGGCAAGACCACTTTTTTACAAGCCTTAGCCAAGTTAATACCATTTTCTGGTCAGATCTTAATGCCCAGCTCCCTTGGTTTTATTTTTCAGCAACATGCCCTATTCCCATGGTTAACAGTTTCAGAAAATATTGCCTTCGGTCTCAATTCTTTTGCCAAAGACGAAGAAGCTCAAATTGTCAGTACCCATTTAAAACTCGCTGGAATTGAAAACAAAAAAAATACTTATCCCGCTGAATTATCAGGTGGACAAATCCAGAGAGTGGCCCTAGCTCGGTCATTAGCCCACAATCCAAAAGTTTTGTTAATGGACGAGCCCTATGGTTCCCTTGACACTTATACCAGGGGAAAGATGCAAAAATGGTTACTCTCTGTTTGGGAGAGAGAAAAGAAAACTATTATTTTTGTAACCCACGATATTGAAGAAGCAATCTTTATGGCTGATAGAATACTAATTTTAAAAGACGGTAAGTTTATTAAAGAATTTACAATAAAAGACGGGCGCCCAAGACTGCCAAAGATAAAATTCTCTCATGAGTTCAACCGCCTCCGCGAAGAAATATACAATTCACTTTAAACATCCCCCTAAAACTTTATCGCGACCAACGACCGTTCGTGACCGAAACGGTCAGGATCTTGTTGGTTTAATTGGGCCGAAAGCGCCAAGGCTCGTTCTTTCAATTGGTCATCCCAATTTTTGAAAACTGTCAAGAAATCCGGCTGGGAAAAATAATGTTCAAAACCATCAGACATAATAAAAAGCCTGTCGCCCAGGGCCAAATCAAAAACTCCACTTTCAATTTGTTCAGCCATTCTTTCTTCCCCATTAATCACCGCATACGGTCGGCAATTCCCCGAAGACATGAACTTCTGATTCATCGCTTGGTCAAAATGAGCAACATAGGCGTCACAAATTGAAGCCCAATAGGCTTTGTTTTCCTTGATAACAACAAAGGCACCGGTGGCCGAAAAAAAGCCGGTCGGATTGCCCACAATCGCGCTTGGTCCAATTTTTTGATTAAAACGACCAACTTCGCGACTCGCTTCGCGAAAAACTTCGATAATATTATTTTGATCGAAAGAATCGTATTTCGCCTTGGCGCTTCGCATCACGGCTTCGCAAAAAGTTTGTGCCACCTGGCCAGCGGGCGAAGGATTAGGGTAATTAGCTCCCGCTTCAATAATTTTTTCAAAATTTAAAGTCACCCCATCGGCCACCACAAAAATGGGTTGGTTTTCCGAGACTAGCAAATAATCTTCTTGGGGTGGGCCACCCGCCCCCGCCCAACCTTTGGGAATTTCTCTCCTCCCGCTAATAACGGCCATCGCCCCTGGTGTTATTGGTTCGATAATTGAAATATGTTGCATATTCCTTGTGCTTGTTGGCCTTATTCTATCACAAAAAAGAAAAAAATGTTTTGGCATTGACAAAAAACCCATAGTGCGTTATAATGGAGGTAGGTTTGAACAAGTTTTGTGAACTTTGTAAGATGAGGCCAAAAGAGACAGGAAAGGAGATGGTACAATGTCTGTTGCCCTCGTTTTTGGTTACGGCCAAAACCGTGACGGGTCTTTGGTCCCGCAGACCAAGGATCGTTGCCGAGTGGCCGTTAGGCTGTACTTGTCGGGAAAAGTCGACAAGGTTTACCTGACGGTGTCGGCCAGTGCGGGCGAGATCCCGATGGCCGAAGCAATGCGAGGGTTTTTGGTCGGCCAAGAGGTCAAAGAGAGAGGCATCGTAGTCAACCGGCGAGGTGGAAACACCGCCGGCGAACTGGATGTCTTCTTGTCTTTAGTCCCCCGTGGAGAGAAAGTTATATTCATCTCTACGTGGTACCATCTCCCCCGCATTGTCTGGCTCGCCCTCTGGCAAGGACTAAGGCCCGGCCATTTCTCCCTTGGCGTAGCCTGGCGCTATGCCACCATCAGAAACGGTCTGGCAATCGAGCTCCTGAAGATCGCCAACGCCGTTCTCCGCCCACGGAGTTCGGCAAAAATCCTCCCCCAACCCCCGCCCTAGTCAGAGCGGGGGTTTACTATTTTTCCCAACAATTATGATTTTTTGTTTTTGCCTGTAATCTATTCTTGCCAATGGACCTTAAATTTTAATATCTCTTCAACCAATTCCTCCGCTGTTTGGCCCCGATAGCAAACAGCTCGATCGTCAACGTAAACATAAGCGATTGGTTTACCTGGATTCTCCCCCTCCTTCTCGGGATTTTTATTAATGTAGTCAACTGGAATATCGTTGTCTGAACAATATTTTTTGAGCATTTCTTCACCTCGAGTCGAATAAATAATAATCTTGTGACCTTGCTCCTTCAAAATCCTAATTGCTTTAACAACTGACTCAATCGGCGGGCCAAAATGATCCGTTCCCTTAAAACCATCGTATTGAGCAATCACTCCATCAAAATCAAAGGCGTAAAGATGAACTTTTTTTATTTTTTCCATAGTTAAAATTATTAACGATTAATTATCTTTTAAAGAAATAACTTGCAACCCATTCTCGTCGATTTCTTCCTTAGACCAAAACTTAGTCAGCTCTTCAATTTTCCAGCGACCAACATAACCCACTTTTTTCTCCAATTCTCGCCCAGTATAATCTTTAGTTTTTGGGTCCCATTCTCGAAGCCACAAAATATCACCCTCGTTAATTTCAAAATCATTAAGCCGAAGCTCAAAGGTTTTCTCCCCCTTCAAAATCTCCTCAAAATACCCCGGCCGATATTTTTTCTCAATTTTTTGCATGTTTAAATTATTTTATTATTTGATCCATCCACAAAACCTTATCGCCTCTTTTAAACCCATATTTTTCGACAAAAGAAGCGAAGGTTTCTTGATCGTCAGCATTAACGCATAGCATAACATAAAAATAACCCTTTTCTTTAATTTGTTTTAAACCCTCCTCAACCAAGGCTCCGGCTACCCCTAAGCCACGAGTGGAAGGTATCACAAACAAATTTTCCCAAGTCACCTTGCTCGTTGGCAAATGAGCCGCGTAAAGCGAGAAACCAATTATTCCTCTGCCTTTTTCCGCCACCAACAAAACATCTTTAGGACTCTGACACCAGGCTGTCAATTGTTCCTTACTCCAAAATTCACCACTGGCACTCGCAAATTCTCGCTGACTAATCCCCAAATCATAAACCGCATCGACATCTCCAACCTCCATTTTTCTAATTAAAAAATCCATATTATTGAACGTTGGCAACCCCTGTCATTCCTCTAATGTTTAGTTTCTCCCTTAGTGACTCAAAACCGTCGTCATGAAGTATTTTCATTATCAATTCGTCCAGCTTACCTAAACCGGGATAAAGGATCACTGTGTGAGCAACTTCTGACCCAATTTTATAGACACCATCTAAAAACAAGGGGAGCTCTTGCAAGATATAAAGAGAACCAGCTTCTAAACGCTCTCTCGATATTGTTCTCCCCCGAAGTTTAAACATCTCTTGGGAAATTTCGACCACTAAGTCATAAAATTCTCCTCGTTTACTAAATTCCTGCACCAAAATCTCTCGCTGTTTTAAAAAATGAGAAGTGAGAATATCATCATAATTAGCCACGACAATTTTCCCCCGGTCTTCTTCACCTAACCCAGCCTGAATCCCCTCAAATCTCTTGAATTTTTTCTTCTTCTAAAGCCAGGGCTTTTTTGAGAGAATTTTCTTCACTCAGCTTACTAAAATATCTCAAATTTGTAGCATGAAGACGACCCGGAACTAAGACCAACAACGATTCCTTAGTATGCTCCAGCCCAAATTTTATCAACTCTTCGACATTTTCTTTCGTAAACCATTTATTGCCAAAACTAACTCCAATCCAGAGATTATGCTCTTTATTTAAAATACTTTCTTTCGTCACTCTTAGGGTTTCTTTAATTTGCATCAGCTGGCCGACTTGAGCTAGAACCTTTTACGTCTAAGCCCTGTAAGGTTATTTTTAACGAAATTTCTAATCATATTCGACGCATCTCGAGCACCCCCCCATTCTAGCAAAAAGTGACATTAATTAGGAATTAAAAATTTTAAACATTTCGAGCGATAAGTAATAGTTTGTTGTAAGTAAACTCCTTCGGATTCTTGGGTAACTTTCTTTTAGTTTCAATAACTTCAAAACCAAATCTATCTAAAAACATTCTAAGCTCCTGTTCTGTATAAAGATGTAAGTATATCTTCTCGTTTGGCAAAAACGGTTCTGGTATCTCTATTTCTCCCTCTCCCTCTTGAACCACAATGCCCAAAATTCCTTGTGGCTTGAGGTAAGTTTTAACCGTTTTTAGCGTCTTTTCAAAATCCGATTGTTCAAAATGAAACACGGAGTATCCAGCCCAGACAGCATCGGTTTTTATTTCTGGTTTAAATTTTCTCATGTCGGCAATGGAAAATTTTATATCAGGATAATTTCTTTTAGCAATATTAATCATGCCTGAAGATAAATCAGCTCCCTCGACTTTCATTCCTTTACTCATAAAATAGCCAGCAGAAAAACCAGTACCGCAACCAAGATCGACGATAAATGACCCGGGCTTTAGATACGAGAGAAAGGTGCTAGGGAAAATTAAATCACCCTCATTATCGATTGGATCATAGGTTTTAGCGTAATCTTCAGCTATCTGATCATATATTTTAACTGCCTTCTCATTTTTGTTTTTCACGTTCCTATTCTAGCAAAAAGTGACAAAAGTGACACTTTTTAACAAAAATTAATGCTTAAGGCTTTCCATATACGCCTTTAGTAAGCTCTGGATCGTTTTATTCATATCTTCTATGGATTCTGTTATCTTTACCCTATCTTCAACCCCAATAAGAGAATTGACATAATCTTGTGCCGCCGCGTCTGAATAGTAAAGACGAGTATGCTCCATATCATCACCAAAAGCATAATAAGCACGAACATGTTGGGCCAAATCCTTCTTTTTTGAAAAGAAACTATCGATGAACCCTCTTCTTAATTCTTCCATAGAGTTATCGTAATGGAAGGCTACATTTGATCTAACCCTTGCGATTTTAGACAAAATAGTTGAACCTTGATCCAAAATGATAAGGTCATTCCATTTATTTCTAATATTTGAATCTAGGTTTTTTATAAGCAACAAAAAAGGTAAACTATTTATCACTGATTTATTTTTCTCGATAAATTTAAAGAATTCTCCGACTGTTGCTATTAGTAATTTGTCAGCTTGAGCGATTAGCCCATTATATTCTCCAGTGTGGACAGAAACTTCATCCTCTCTTGGTTTTCTATAATTATCCTCAATAAGTTTTTGAAAAAATACCAGGCCCTTTAAATCATTAAAAATGAGACCAAGAATAAGGAAAAAACTTTGGATCTCTTTCTTATTTTTTTCATCAATTAAGAGTCTTGGTGAAATATCCTTAAGTACGCCGGGGAATTCTTTTTTATTGTCCATATTTTAGTAAGGAATAAACTTAAAATATTTCCTTATTAGAAAAGCGTGATTAATTGAAAAAAGACGAATAATGATCGAGGTTTCAATTTATAAGAAGAAAGAGTGCCGTCATTGGGCTAAATAATAAACCTTGGCGTCTTAAGCATGAGCCTAATGCGATCAGTATCATCCCCCCGATTAGTTATGAGTTCGATTTCTCTACTCGTCCTAATTAAAACTTCTGGACAAGGTTTCTTGTTGAGAAATTCAAGATGCTCGGTGGCGCCATAAGCACCTATGTCATGGATAACTATGAAGTCTCCGGCTTTCAAATCTGGAGCCATTATAATCCCCGGGACAACATAATCACTTGATAGAGTGGTTGAACCGCTTATCACTGACCTATTTTTCTTTTCTACTAGTTCTGTAAATTGGTTATCATAAAAACTTACTTGGTGAGTCCTTTTCTTTAGCTTTGCGGAAGGCATATAAACATAAGATCCATCAGTGCTTACATTAACCAATCTTCCCTGATTAACAATTCTCTTGGCTGATATAATAAACTTGCCGGCGTCTGCAAAAATGTCTCGACCTGGCTCAAAGATTAATTTAAGTTCTGAGCTAACCCCATATTTGCCCAATAAATAAGAAAGATTAGAAAAGTATTTGTCCCATTGAAAATGTTTCTTCGCTCTATCTGTTCCGGTGTAATCAAAACTAAAACCACCGCCAAGATTGATCTCCTTTGCTGTGGGAAAGTATTTTTTATAGACTTTAATTGCTTTCTTCTGGTAACTCATAAGCTCTCTTAATGTGCTATTTGTGCCTGGATAAGTATGGAGAGAGTTTATAAAGATGTTTCTTTCCCTTAGCAATCTGGCGACCTCGCCAAGCTGGTATTTTTTTATAGCCGTTCTCTGGTCAGATGAAGAAGTTAAATCCAATCGAAAATTTATAGGGAGGTTTGGGTATTTGCTCGAAAAATAGTCAACTTCTTCAAAAGAACTTAGATTTATCTTAACTTCCTTGGAAACCCAAAAGTCTATCTCGTCGTTTGAAAGAGGTGATGGTGAGAGCATTAAATTTTTATCAATGCCGAACTCCTTGAGCTGGAAATATTCTTCAGTTGTTTGAATTAAAATCCCATCAATCTTGGGAAGGAGGACCTTAAACAAATTCGGATTAGAGTTACAAAAATAGGAAGGAAAAACTTTTATACGATTCTGAAGATTATTATCTGATGCTGATTTTCTTATGCGCTCTACATTACCAAGCAGAACAGCCTCTTCGTAGACGAAAACCGGAGTTCCGATCTTGGCTGCTATTTTCTTGTACAAATTTTCCATGTACTTTTAAATATAACAAAAAAGTCCTCTGTTTTCTAGCCCAACTCAAAATAACTAAAGGTTTCAACGACGGCCTATGCAATATTGGAAAAGCGTTGCATTAACGCGTCTCGAGCTACGCTCGACTTGGCTGCCGGGCTTGGATTCGGACCAAGATATTTGCCTCCAGAGAGCAAAGTCCTACCATTAGACGACCCGGCAATTTTGTATTATACTAACGAAGATAATGGAATTATAACACTAAAAATCCCTATTTTCAACCTAATTTATGGACCCAAAACCGATCGACATTTTAAGAGAACGCTTGCGGGAGGCATCGCACTTAGGGGCGACCGTGGCTTTGCTGGACTGGGATCAAGAGGTCAATATGCCAGCCAAGGGCGCCAATGCCCGAGCGGCCGCCATCGCCTATCTCTCGGCCGTCGTTCACAATAAGTTTGTCGCCATTGATGAAGATGGTTTATTGACTGGTTTAAAAAAATTACTAGACAATCCGCCCGCCGATATTAACCAAGCTCTAACGAAACGCGAAGCCGTGATTGTGCGCGAAACTTGGCGCAGTTATGAAAAGGAGAAGAAATTGCCCGAAACCTTTGTCAAAAAATTGGCCGAGGCTAGCTCCAAATCACAAATCGTTTGGGCCGAAGCGCGAGCCAAAAATGATTTTGCTCTCTGGCTCCCGTGGCTCGAAAAAATCATCAAACTCAAACAACAAGAAGCCGAGTATCTTGGTTACCAAAACTCACCTTACGACGCCCTGATTGACGCCTATGAACCAGGGATGACCACCGCCGAGACAGCGCGCGTCTTAGGCGAGCTGAAAGATTTTCTCCTCCCCTTCTTGCGCCAAACCAAAGCCTCCAAAACCAAAATTGAGACTAAGAAAATCTTGGGCCGTTTTCCCATTAGCCAACAAGTGACTCTCAACAAATTGATCGCCGGCCAGATGGGCTTCGATATTGAGGCTGGACGACTTGATAAAAGCGTTCACCCTTTCTCCACCAATTTTCACCCCACCGATGTGCGGATGACCACTCGTTACCGCGAGGACGATGTTTTATATTCAATCGGCTCGACCATCCACGAGACCGGCCATGCGCTCTACGAACAGAATTTGCCCGCCGAAGATTTTGGAACGCCCTTGGCCGAGACCGTCTCGATGGGCATCCACGAATCGCAATCAAGATTGTGGGAAAATAATATCGGGCAAAGTCTCCCCTTCTGGCAATACTTCTATCCCAAACTCCAAGTCGCATTCCCCAAACCGTTCAAGCGACTAAAGTTGGCCAAGCTTTACCAAATCATCAACAAGGTTGAGCCGTCGCTGGTTCGCACCGAGGCCGACGAAGTCACTTATAATCTTCACATTATTCTGCGTTTCGAACTGGAGCGCGCCTTAATTGAAGGGCAATTAGAAGCCGGGGAATTGCCTCAAGCCTGGAACACCAAAATGAAGGAATACTTAGGGCTCGAAGTGCCAAACGATCAATTGGGTGTCTTGCAAGATATTCACTGGGCCGGTGGCGATATTGGTTATTTTGCCACTTACAGTTTGGGCAATCTCTACGCCGCTCAATTCTATCAACAATTAAGAAAAGATCTGCCCGAGCTCGACCAGCAAATTGCCACGGGCGATTTCTCAAAAATCAATCATTGGTTGAAGCAAAATATCCACCGCCACGGCAAAACTTATCGCGCCGGCGAATTGATTAAAAAAGTGACGGGTGAGGAACTGACCAGCCGATATTTTATCGATTATCTGAAAGCTAAATATCAGAAAATCTACAACCTCTAAAAATTATTTGACCTGGCTCGCCGAACGGATAAATTCAACAAAGAGGGGGTGGGGACGAAGGGGTGACGATTTGAACTCGGGATGAAATTGCGAACCAAGGAAGAAGGGGTGCTTAGTGTGAGGCAACTCCGCAATCTCCATCAAAACACCATCGGGCGAAGTACCAGAAAAAATGAGCCCAGCCCTGGTTAAACGCTCAACATAAGCCGGATTAACTTCGAACCGGTGACGGTGACGCTCTTCGATTTGACCCCCAGACAAGAGTCGCTGACCAGCCCGATAAGCTCCTTCAGCAATCGTGCCAGATTTGAGCTGGCAAGGATAAGCGCCCAAACGCATCGTCCCGCCATAATTTTTGTCCGCCATCAATTGACGCTGTTCGTCCATAATCACAATCACCGGATTTTTGGTCTTAGAATTAATCTCGGTGGTATGCGCGTCTTTAAGCTTCAAAACATGACGGGCAAATTCAATAACAGCTAATTGCATTCCGTAGCATAAGCCCAGATACGGGATTTTATTTTCTCGCGCATATTGGATGACTTTAATTTTACCTTCCACGCCCCGCTCACCAAAGCCACCCGGAACTAAAATCCCTTGATATTGTTTTAAGTTTTTAAGATTCCTAGCCAGGACTTGTGGTGAGCTGGTCGAACCATAATCATTTGAATCCAACCAATCAATCTTCACCTTCTTCCCCAAGAAATTGCTGGCGTGTTTGAGTGACTCGATCACCGACAAATAAACGTCCGAGAGAACAAAATCACCGGTTTTGAAGTATTTACCCACAATCGCGATGCGCACTTCAGTCTTGGCCGCTTTGGCTCGATTGACCATTTTTTGCCATTCGACTAAGTTTGATTGACGCTCGGGTAATTTGAGCAATTTCAATAAGGTAGAACTTAATTTATCTTTTTCAAAATTGAGCGGGATATCATAGATACTCTCGATATCTGGCGCTGAAATAATATTGGCCGGCGAAATATTGCTCGAAAAAGCAATTTTCTCTTTTCGCTTATCATCAAGCGGACGATCGGCACGGGCAATGATGATGTCGGGGTGAACGCCGTAAGAATTCATGGTCTGAACCGCCGCTTGAGTCGGTTTCGTCTTCATCTCACCGATTTTGCTCGGCACCGGCAAATAACTAACCAACACAAAAAGCACATCGCCCGGGTGACGCAATTTGAGCACGCGCGCCGCCTCAACAAACATCGCGTTCTGATACTCGCCCACCGTCCCCCCAATTTCAATCACCGTGATATCCGCCTTCGTTTTTTTAACCGACAAATCAATTCGCCGAAAAATTTCTTCGCAAATAAACGGCACGGGGTCCACACATTTGCCCCCATAACCCAAAGCGCGCTCTTTCTCAATCACATATTTGTAAACGGTCCCGCTGGTCAAATAATTTTCGTGAGGCACACTCACATCCAAGAAGCGCTCATAATTACCCATATCTTGGTCACACTCTAGGCCCGAATCAAGCACAAAAACTTCGCCGTGTTCAATCGGATTCATCGTGCCCGCATCCACATTAAGGTAAGGATCAATTTTGATTGGGTTGATTCGATACCCGCGCGCTTGCAAAATTTTTCCAATTGATGAGGCGGTCACCCCTTTGCCAACCCCCGACATCACCCCACCTAAAACAAAAATATACTTCGGCTTTTTCATCTTGATTATTTTTTAAAATTATATTATTAACCGCAAAAAACCAACGAGCCTCCGGCCCCTTTTTTATGGTGGGGAGGAGGCGTTGGGGTTAATCATAGTTTTTATTTAAATTTTGGCGTAACGACGAGTCGCCCAATAACTAGCGAGAAAGCCGAGAACCACTCCCGACACAAAAAGAATAATAAAAATTTTACCAAAATTACCGAAGTAGAAGGAAACCAAATTAACTCCCCCGTAGATATTCGCCGTCACGCTTCGTACCCAAAGCACAGCCGGATAAAGTAGGGCCAAAGACAAGAACGAGGCCACCACGCCGGCAATCATCCCCTCCACCACAAAGGGACCCTTAACATACGAATTGCTCGCCCCCACTAATCGCATAACTGAAATTTCTTCGCGAGAAGTATAGATAGCGAGAGAAATAGTATTAAACACGGCAAAAATCGAGAGGAGGGCCAACACCAAGGCAATCGCCCAGCCCAATTTTTCGCTGGTATCAATCAGGTTCGACAATTTACTAACCACATCTTTTTTATAACTAATCTGATCAATCAAATTAGCGCCCCCATTGGTGGGACTATTGCGACCATTAATAAAACGAGTGATCTTATCAAAATAAACCGGCTCCACCGCTTGGATATTGATCCGCGCGCCGAAGGGATTATCCACTTCACCCAGCGACTGGATAATCGTTTCGTTGTCTTTGTAACGATCTCGGAAAGCAAGGAGTTCATCTTCGCGCGATGAATAGGTAACTTGTTTAACTTCAGGCAAAAAGGTTAAGTCCTTTTTTAGCACTAAGATATCAGCCTCCGGCGCATCCGTTTTGAAAGAAACGCTAATGTCCATTTTGTTCTTAACCTCAGTCAGGGCCGAATTCAAAAAATTACCTCCCAAATAAACTGTGCCGATCACAAAGAGCGTAATCGTCATCGCCATCACTGAAGCCACCGAAACCAAACCGTTCCGACCAAAACCGATCAGCCCCAATTTCAAAACTCGTTTTAAATTAGTTCGTAACATATTTACTTAATTATAGAGCATACTTACCCTCTTTGTCATCTCTAATCAGCTGACCATGCTCAAGGGTCAAAACTCGATGACCCAGCGAGTCGACGATTTTTTTGTTATGAGTCGTGAGGATAATCGTCGTGCCAATTTCGTTAATTTTCTTAAAAATCTCAATGATTTCGGCTGAGGTAATCGGATCAAGATTGCCGGTTGGTTCGTCGACAATCAACAAATCTGGTTGATTAATAATGGATCGTGCAATCGCGAGACGTTGTCGCTCACCACCCGATAACTCAAACGGAAAACTCCCCAACTTGTCACCTAGACCGACAAGGTCAAGCACATGAGGCACATCGGATCTGATTTCTTCATCAGAGCGACCAGAGGCCTCCATCGTAAAAGCGATATTCTCGTAAGCGGTCTTGTTCGGTAAGAGCCGAAAATCTTGGAATACGCTCCCGATCCGCCGACGCAATTTAGGAATTTGATTTCGACTCACTTTGTGGATATCAATCGAATCAAAGAAAACATTACCCGAGGTTGGCGCCTCCTCAGCCAAAATCATTTTGAGCAAAGTCGTCTTGCCGGCACCAGAATGACCGACAATCGAAATGAATTCGCCCGACTTGACGGTAAAACTAACTTCTTGCAAGGCAATAGAATTGGAATAAATCTTGCTAACTCGATCAAAATAAATCATAGATTAGTATTTAGTATACAGTATATAGTATTTAGGAGCTAGGGACAAGAAAAAATTAAGAGGCCAAATCTTTCTCAGCAGTTAAAAATAAGCTTAGATCCCCGCCCAAAACCGCCTCCACATCACTGGTTTCTGCCTCGGTGCGATGATCTTTAACTAATTTATAAGGGTGGAGAACATAGGAGCGAATCTGGTTACCCCACTCAATTTCGGTTGTCTTGCTCACGTACATCCCCTGTTCTTTCTTCAAACGCTCTTCTTCAGCTCGCTTATAAAGCTTAGCCGCCAGAATCGCGAGAGCCTTGTCACGATTTGCCAATTGCGACCGTTCTGAATCGACATGCACCGCCAAATTGGTTGGCAGATGAACCAAACGCACCGCTGTTTCGCGTTTGTTAACATTTTGCCCGCCAGGACCCGAAGAGCGAGCAAACTCCACCCGCAAATCATCTTCGGGAATTTTGATTTCGCCAGTCTTAGCAAAACGCGGGATCACCTCGACTAAAGCAAACGAGGTATGTCGCAAATTCTTGGCATTAAATGGCGAAATCCGCACTAAACGATGAACCCCAGATTCATGTTTCAAGGTCCCGTATGGACCTTGCCCTGAGCGAGCTTTGCGAGTCGAAGGGTTGTCTAATATTTCGAAAGTGAGATTGCGATAACCATTATGGTCATTAGTATTCTGATGAATAATTTGCAAATCGAATTTGTTATTATCCGCCCATTTGAAATACATATCGAAGAGCATCCGCGCCCAATCTTCGGCGTCATCACCACCCGCGCCAGCAAAAATCGTAATAATCGCGTCGCCAGCATCATATTTGTTTTGTCCCGCCAATTCCTCCTTTAATTGACTTAATTCTTTGATCTTGGCTTGGGCCAAATCTTTGTCCGCCCAAAAATCCGGCGCCAGCATCGCTCCCTCAATTTCCGCAATTTTTTGTTTAATTTTTTGTTTAATTTCGTCCATCTGGAGCCAAAGGTCGGGATTGAACCGACGACCCCCGCTTTACGAAAGCGGTGCTCTACCAACTGAGCTACTTTGGCTTGACCCGCTTTATCATACCAAAAAACCGACTTTTTTCCAGCTTGAGACTTATTGTTCACTGATCACCAATCAAAGACTTTTCAAGAGCCGTTGGACAGGATTGAACTGTCGACCTCGTCATTACCAATGACGTGCTCTACCAACTGAGCTACAACGGCCTACTTCGCCAAGGCTTCGCAGGCCAAGGCAGATACTAAATTTTAAGGTGCTCTGCGCGATTTAGTGAACGAAGTGGGAACTGCCATCCGCAACCATAATGCTTATATTTATATACCAAATCTGAGAAAAAAGCTAGAGGCGTTACAATAATGAGGCTTACTTCTCTTGCTCTTTTTTATATTCTTCGGCCAAATCATTAACTATCCTTTTTAGCCCCCAGCTGTTACCATGGCTCAATAATCCGAGGTAAGATTGGACCGTTTCTCTCTTTCCTTGTTTTCTACGAATCTCCCGCATTATTCGCTTTTTGGTAACGGTCCGAACAACACGATGGTCAAGGAAAGTCACCCAGCCCAAATAATCAACTCCCGAAGCGATAGTCTTAATTGATATTTTTTGTGGATGAAGTTGAAGATGCAATATGTCAGCCAAAAATGTCCTAATTGCTGGAATTAGACCAGAAAGCCAGTCTTTGTCCCGAGAAAAAATCACAAAATCGTCGGCATAGCGGATATAATACTTGGCCTTGATTCGGTGCTTCACAAACTGATCAAACTCATTCATATAGATATTTACCAACAGTTGTGACGTGAGATTTCCAAGCGGTAGGCCGACATTCGGAGCAGTTGAGAAAAAACTATCAATAACTTGGGAGACAAGCCAGAGAATATCTTGATCGGGAACATAACTGGCGATAATTTCTTTAAGTATTTTTTGGTCAATTGAAGCAAAAAACTTTCTGATGTCACATTTCAAAACCCAAACGGTCTTGGTATGGTTTCGCGAAGACTTGCGAGCAAAGGTCCTAAACCTGTCTATCGCCTTATGTGTCCCCTTTTTCAATCGGCAAGAAAATGAATCAGAGATAAAAACTCGGTTAAATGATGGGTAGAGTATCCGATAAATGGCATGATGAAGAAGCCGGTCTTTCACCTCCGCCTTGTGAATACGCCTTGGTTTTGGATCAGAGATATTAAAGGCCTTATAAGCAGAATGTTTATAGGTTTTTGTCGCCAGACTCTCGTGGAGAGAAAGGATATTGCTCATTAAGCGAAGCTGAAACTCTTGCGTATCTTTCCTATTTCTTTTACCATTCAAAAACTCTTTCCACGCGTTAAGGAGATTCTCTAAACATATGATATTATTGTAACTATGTTTGAATTGAAATCTAGACATAACCATGAAGTCCCCCCCCACGCATTTTACCCGTTTTAGATAAAGTTAAGGGTGCCTATTTGTTATGGTACGGATATTATCAGATTTTACCAAAACCACACAGGCATTCCCTCGGCCAGAGGATTGACACTTTGTTTGTTGAGATAATGGAAGCCTTAGCCATTGCTGGTTTTTTATCACCAGAAGAAAAAGCTCCATATGTCCGCATTGCCATTAGAAAGACAGATACTTTGCGCATATTATTGATGGTCCTATGGGAAACACAATCTATTGATGATAAAAAATATCTCGCTCTGTCAGTGAAAATAGAAGAAATCGGAAGAAATCTTGGTGGTTGGAGCGGACAATTAGCAAAATTAGCTAAACAAACTCAAGAAAAACAAAACTCTCCCACCAAAGCAGGAGAGAAATGAGGAGATTTGCGACAGGACAAACGCGAACCCGTTATCAACGTTCCACCTGTTGTCGGGGTTGTCGTAGTACGTGTCCAGCCTGCGACCATCGTCGTTACGGTTCGCGCTGAGGAGGTTCGGATTGCCGTCGGAATTGTACAAGGTATCATCCATCTCACCATCCTTTGAGTACTCTCTGGATTGAATCGTATTCGGCATCTATAATGCCTTAATACCTCGGACCAAGTATCTTCATTTTTTATGAAGTGTCTACATACACCACCCTATCCGAAACCGTAATCGCGGATATTCTCGATGTATGGATACTGGATTCAGTAGCGAGAAACCGTAGTCGCTCGCATATTCACCTACTACCGAACTAAGTATATATCATTGTCAGACAAAGTTTTAGCCCTAACCCGACGAATCGGAATAGGGCTAAGGACCAAGGCCAAAGTGCCAAAGCACAAAGGACTTAGTTTAGAGAACCGATACTTGCGACAGGACAAACGCGAACCCGCTAGCAACGCCCCACCTGCAGCCGGGGTGGACGCAGTACGCGTCCAGCCTGCGACCATCGCCGAGACGGTGCGCGCTGAGGAGGTTCGGAAAGCCGTCGGAATCTTTGATGGGTTCGTGCATTGTAATGATCCACGTCAAGCCCATCGCCTCAATCTCCTCGTTCGAGAAGTTCTTACGGATGAGACAGGCGACTTCGGCGTTCGGCTTGGTCCAACCACGGCCTTCGGCGTTGGATTCCTTGAAATCCACCGACAACATAAAAATTACTATGGACACAGTTATTATTAAAATATATGGTCCTAACAGGTTTAAGATTACAAATTGGTCATTATTTTTGCCTGAACTCGAAAAACGAAATTACAGCGACTTATCTCCCACAGAACGCTCTTCTCTTCGCCCATATCTCCGCCGTTTTGTGCTTCAACCAAAATGGCAAAGAGAATACCTACCACGTGTCGAAGTTTTTGAAGCGTTAACCTCGGACAAAAAAGATATACGCTATATTCTAAAAATTGAGTTTTCTGTCCCTAAGTTACTGTACTGGAACAGCTTGCAAGAAGTAGGCCCAAGCGACCAGCAAAGAGTATTCTCTGCCCTAAAGTCAGCTCTTGAAAGCGTTAGCATAACAACAGAAAACGAAACCATTGCGAACGCAATAGTTGCCTCAGTACACGCCTGTAAAAACATACCCCTGCCAAGACACATAAGGATGCGCGAGATAATAAGCGAACTAGAAAAAATTGATCTTAACAAAGTCTTCGACATAAGCGACAAACAATGCAAAAAGGGTGCAAGGGTATTAAATATCCACTCGGGAACAATAGACTGGTCTTTCTATGACAAGATTTCTGACTCTATAAGACCAAAGAATAAGCGAAGCGATAAGGGGCGCATAGACCACGAGAGAACTTTTATCGAACGTTACAATTTACAGGACCGCGAAGTCTTCCGTTATGAATACAGGATAAAGAAAACTCAAACGGTTAAAAGAGAAATAAATATCCTGCTTCAAAGAGATTATCAAACACCAGTTGTCTTCAAAGACTTGTTTGTGCCAAGCATAATGAAGACATTGGTCCTTAATTCTTGGAAAGCAATCATTGAGCGCCCAGAAAATCAGTTATCACTTTTCGCCACGGCCGACAGATTGTCACTCTTCTTGCACATATTGACCGAGGCGCGAAAACAAGGAGAAAGGGCTTATACCTTAAATACAGCCCTTGTGTCTTACGGATTGGCAATCGTGATAAAAGATCACGGAGCAAAAGAGGTACGAGGAGCTATCTTTGATCTGTGGAATACCGACCACACAGAACGACTAACGAAAAAAATTGATTTGGCCTCTGAGCTTATGCGAGGTTTGCCATACACAAATAACATTGCTTTTATCAACAACGCCCTTGAAAGATTCGAGCTTATAAGCTTAACTTTCTTAGAAAAAGGTATATAATGGTCTTGTTGACCCATATACGTTTTTTGCCGGAGGCATTTTATATGTCTTACTGCCCATAAAAGGGCGGTTCTGCCAGTAAAACTGCCTCTTGGTAAGTGTATTGGGTCAACCAGAACCGTCCTTTTATGGTATATGACAAAACAAACATCAAAAATTAAATACTTCGAATATGCTCGCAAATCTTCTGAGGGTGAAGATCGTCAGGTTCAATCGATAGAACGACAGCACGAAGAAAACAAAAAGATTATCGCCCGATATAATTTAGAGGTAGTAGATAATTTCTCCGAAAGCCGGTCAGCAAAACTCCCAAACAATAGACCAGCCTTTACCGAGATGGTCCAAAGAATAGAAAAGGGTGAGGCCAACGGAATCGTCTGCTGGCATCTCAATCGCCTTTCTCGCAATCCCCTAGAAAGTGGAATACTGCAACAATTACTTGCTGACGGGAAAATACAATCAATACAGACAAAAGAAAAAGAATATCTGCCCTCTGATAATGCAATTATTATTAGTGTCGAGAGTGGTATGTCTAGCCAATTTAGTAAAGACTTGTCTAAGGCCGTAAAAAGCGGACTTGATAAAAAAATTACCAAAGGGCAAGCTCCAGTATTGGCGCCCCTCGGCTATTTAAACACAAAAAGTGAAGCTCGTGGTGAAAACTACATAATTAAAGACCCTGATCGTTTTGACCTCATTAAAAAAGCATGGAGCTTAATGCTAACCGGAGAATACACAATACCAAAACTTCTCAGGATACTTAACGATGACTGGGGTATGCGGACACGGACCACGAGACATCGCGGAGGAGGTAAAATCAATAAGAGTACGATGTATGGGATTCTCACAAATATATTCTACACTGGACTTTTTATCTACAACGGCGAGGTTGGAAATGGAAAACACGAACCGATGGTAACAGTAGATGAGTTTGATGTGGTGCAGAAGTTACTCGGACGATACGGAAAACCAAGATCAAAGAGTCATATATTCACCTATACTGGCACAATGATATGTGGCGAATGTGGTAGTGCAATTACTGCGTGCACAAAAACAAAGCTCGTAAAGACAAAGAATGAAGTAAAAGATTACACGTTTTACTATTGCTCTCACCGCAAGAAAGGGACCGAAAATTGTTCCCAAAGAGCTTTCATCCCGCTAAAAGACATGGAAGGCCTAATAAAAGCAGAGATAAGCAAATACACGATTTCTGAAAAGTTCAGAGATTGGGCTTTGAGGATACTTGAAGAAGAACATTCAGAAGAAGTAAAAGAAAGAGAGCTTATTTACAAAATGCAATTAAACGACATCGAGGCCTCTCAGAAAGAGCTAGATAATCTCATAACAATGCGTATGCGCGAGCTTATTAATGACGAACAGTACAGCTCAAGAAAAAAAGAACTGACCGAGAAGATCGCTGTATTAAAACAAAAAATTACCGAGACAGAGAGCAGAGCGCTAAACTGGCTACAATACACCGAGCAGTTATTCAACTTTGCACAAGTAGCAAAAGCCAAGTTTGAAGACCCTGAAACTACAATAGAAGAGAAAAAGAGCATCTTTACCGCGCTTGGTTGGAACTACATAGTAAAAGACCAAAAACTCTATATTTCAGCCAATAATTGGCTCGAACCGATAGATAAAAAGAAAGAAACTGTTGAAGATGAAATAACTCGGTTGGAACTGGAAAATAATGAGGATTTACAAAGACAAAACACCCCTTTAGGGGTGCTCTGTCCAGTACTGCGCGGCCGATGGGACTTGAACCCACAACCTCTTCCGTGACAGGGAAGCGCTACTAACCAAATTGAGCTACGGCCGCAGACCGTTATATTCTACACATTTCTCCCCTTTTTACCAAGGGAGGGTGCCGGCGGGAGGGGTCGAACCTCCGACCTTGGGCTTATGAGTCCCACGCTCTAACCAACTGAGCTACGCCGGCCTATGGCTATATCTTAACGAAAAAAGACAAGTTTTTCAACTTATCTTTTTTCATTCATGTTGCGAACGTGATACGAGATTGGAATTCGATTATCGCCTCAATTAAAGAAATCTACGAGTTTACGAGAGAAATTAAGCCAACACCCCCCGAGGCCTGACTTAATTACGAGCACTTTTAGACTACCTCGCAAATGACATTGGCTCACCAATAAATAGAAAACCGCCCTCCAACGGTTTTCGTTGTGGGCGGAATTATTCTTGGTCGAGTTGCTCCCCACGACATTCGTCGATAAAGAGCCTCAGCCATCTTAGGGGGATCTCTAACTCTTTTCTCCAAATCCTCATTTCTTCCCTGTTTTTCGGCAGATAGCGGTTTATTGAGTCATCTGGACCAAGACCCAAAGCCCGCCTCTTCTCACCGAGAAACGCGTCGAAGTAACCAGCATACTTCCCATACTGAGCCTCATATCTTCTTTGGGCACGTTTCTCCTTTTCTTTTGTTTCTTTTTTCACTCGGTCCTCAGCGAGCAAATCTCCACAACAAGAGCAGGACCTTACCTCGCCGTCCGCTGTTGGCGCAAGACCACAACAGAGGGAATGATGCCCTCTTCTGCAGTGAGCACACGCTCTTCTCGGCTTCATCGCTAGATCACCTCCCTTTCAAGATTCAAGCCTCATTAATTACTAACATTTTAATATCTTAAAGTAAATCGTTGCTTCTAAATCAGTAACGGATCTATCCGTAAAACCACCCTTTTTGTGATGGTCGCTAGCGACTAAAATAATGACGAGAAGAAATGGCCAAATAAGGCTAAGAAGAGGGAGATTTTGATGATTTTGCCCTTTTTAAGAAAGACCTCCAAATTTAGGGCTGTTTGGAAGCCTCAAGTTCGTTATTGAGTGTCAAAGTTGAAGAAGACTTAAAAAGATTAGCTAGTGCCCCTACTTGGCTCCCGCGTCATAGAAAACGTTAGAACCTATATTAATCAACAATATAGTCTTAATACTAATCGATCGGTGGAGGAAATGGGGGTTTAATATACTTGATAAAAACACTCAAGGGCGCTAGCTCGCGACTCTTTTGGAATCGTTTGCTAGCCCTTTTTAACTTGGTGCCTTGCGCGAATCATCCCGCCTTCAACACATCGATCATGGAGAAGGCCTTGCCTCTCACTTGATCCTCAACTTGCTTGGCGAGGAAAGTCAGCGCCTTCATTGTGCCCGTGACGTAAGGCGACCGGCCACTGATGTTGTGGACGAACTCGAACGCCATCGTTCCGTCCGGCAAGGTCAGGCGATACTTATGCCAGCCGTGTCCCCCCAGATGTTCCTTGGCAATCCCCATCGCCGTCTGTCTGGTGGGTTCACGGATCATCCGGACATCGTTGACGTCGAAGGGAATGCCGAGCTTGGCGAACTGAGTGATCAAGGCTTTGGCCGTCCCGCTCGTGTCTACTTTTCCTTGTTGATGACTTTCCGTAACTTCCATATTGAATCCGGAGAAGGCATCGGGGAAGGTGGCGGCCATGTACTCGATCGCTGCTTGAAGCGCGACGACTTGGGCCGCCATGTTTGGTGCGATCACGGCCGAGATTCTTGATTGCTCGACGATCTGGTTGAGAAGTGCACGATCGCCGCCGGTCGTGCCCATGACGAACGGCAATTCGTGCTCGGCATAGAACGTGGCATTCTCGATCACGGCGTTGGGGTGGGTGAAGTCCGCAATCAAGACCGGGGAGTACAGTTCTTCCTCTTCCGTCCGCAAAACGTATTTGAGAAACTCTTGCCGTTCGTCTGGCGGGCAGATGCGAATCTGTCGATTCCCGATTTGGACCGATTTCAGATCGCCCATGTCCGGTCCGGTCAGGCCCAAGGCCAGCAACTGGAAACGCTCATCGGTCTCGATCGTCTCGGCCAAGAGTGTTGCCATCTTGCCGGGCAATCCACTAACAGCGACGTTTCGCATACTTTTCCTTTCTTTGGCTATCGCCAAGGTTAAATAGTGAGAACAACCCGTCTTAATTCCTAACACAAAAATCTTAATTAGCAAAGCCCCGAAGTAATGATACCTCCGGGGCTTTTGGTTATGGCGCTTACGCGCCGATACGGTTAGTAGGAAACGTTGGCCTTGTCGAAGGCGTCAATGATGTCTTGGCGCCAATCTTCGACCGGACCGCAAACGGCGTAACGCATGTAATTGCCGAAATGAACCCCGACGAGGCCGGTCTCGGCAATCATCAGCTCGTTAAACTGCTTGGCGTCGACAATGTCTTGACCAAAAGCCTTTTGGGGCAGATCCCAGAGCGAGAAGAAGCCCGCCTGTGGCCTGACCGAGGCTCGCATACCGCGTTCCGTTAGGATCGGGTAAACGACCTGCTCGTTACGAGCCTGATAGACATGGCACGATTCGTAGACACTTTCCTTGTCCTCTTCGAGGGCGTATAGGCCGGCCGCGGCAATTGGAGCCACGAAACCGCTATCGTCGTTGCCTTTGATCCGGCCAAAGTCCGACATAAAGCCCTTCGTACCAACGGCGGCGCCAACACGAGCGCCCGTACCATTACCGACTTCTTTGGATATCGAGAACAACTCCAGGTGTTCAAGCGCCGAAAATTCGACAGCAATGTCCGTCAAACAACACTGGCCCTCGTTGTACCCAAGAAGAGTGTAGGCTGCGTCATTGACCACCCGCACCCCACGCCGTTCACAGACCTCGCAAATCTTCCGCCAGAAATCGGCACCGACTGCTTGTCCAGACGGGTTGTGTGGGTAATTGAGCATGAGCAAAGCATTTTCGGGCAGTTGCTCAAGCTCGATATGCTCCACCAAGAATCCATTAGTTGAATTCGTCGCGAGCGCCTGATGGTCGACATTCAGATAGCCAACGCCACTCCAAGTAGCCGGCACGGCATAGCCCGGCTCCGTCATGGTGTAAACGCGACTAAGACACGACCGCAGACCACAGGCGATGATCACGTTCTTCAACATCGGCTTGGTCCCCGGCGTTGGCATCGAGACGAGCCAATCGACATCCGCGAGGTTAGTGCGAACATGCGCCTGAACAAAGCGCCGTGCCCAATTATGAAAGGGCACAAAGCCGTTGTCCTGGTACTCCCACCAACACTCTTCTTCTTGGAGCACGAGTTCGGAGGCTCTCAGCCTTACTGATTCGAGCACGGCGCCAGATGGCTGGCCGATTGATAAGCGACGGAGCATCTTGCCCCCCGCTTCAGCAATTCGACACATTTCCTTCACTTGCTGGAAGACGTTTACTCCTCCAGGCGGTAACCACGATCTATCTCGGTGTGGTGTAATCATCTAACGTTACTCCTCCCTACTGGCGCGAGTTCTCGACAAGCGCCGGTCTGAATACGTTGGTCCCAAAACTCAAGGTCTGGAAGTGATCCTCCGTCGTTTCTTCACGACGGATCAGTACGACCGAACCGTCACTCCGAAGCAACAACTCTTTCGGACGCAGACGTCCGTTGTAGTTGAAGCCCATGGCAATGCCGTGTGCACCGGTGTTGGCAATGACGAGCAAGTCGCCCTCGTGTGTTTCCGGCAACTTCCGTTCTTTGGCGAATTTGTCGCAGTTCTCGCAGAGCGAGCCGACAACATCCACCGTTTCTTGAGGACGATCTTCAGCCCCTGGCACATAGATTTGATGGTAAGCGTCGTACATTGCCGGACGCATAAGCGCCGACATGCAGGCATCCACGCCCACATAATGCCGATACTTCTCCATCTCATTGATTACCGAGGTGACGAGGACGCCGTGCGGTCCCGTGACATAACGCCCACACTCCGTGTAGAGTTTCGGACGCCAGCCCTGATACTGTTCGAACTCATCGAACAACTTCTTCGCTTCCAAGGCGAAGGCGGCCAGATTGAAAGTCTCATCCGTCGGTTTGTACGGGATGCCGAAGCCCCCGCCAATGTTTACGAACTCGACTTCGATGTTCAGCTCTTCCTTGAGCCGTTCGGCGACCTTGAGGATCATCTTGACCGTCTCCACCATATAGCGATAGTCGCGCTGGTTGGAGCAGATCATCGTGTGCAGACCGAATGTCTTGGCGCCACGTTCGCGGGCCAATCGGTAGGCTTCAACGATTTGATCATCTCGTACGCCGTACTTGGCTTCCGTCGGATTGCCGAGAATTTCGTTACCGTCGCGCAAGGGTCCGGGATTGTACCGGAAGCAAATGCGTTCGGGCATTCTCGAAACCTTGGCAACAAACGAAACGTCGTCCAAGTTCAAAATACAACCGCCCTGCATTGAGGCCCAGTAATACTCCATGGACGAAGTGTTGTTCGATGTGAACATAATGTCTTGCGGTTTGGCCTCGACGAGTCGCGACAAGTCCAGTTCGGGCATGCTCGAGCAGTCGAAGCCAAAACCCTCATCAAGCATGATCTTCATGATTGATGGATTGGGCAAGGCTTTGACCGCAAAGAAATTGCGATACTCCGAGACTTGGCCGAGCCTTTCTTTCATCTCTCGGCAGGTTTGCCTGATTCCCGCCTCATCGTAGAGGTGGAAAGGCGTTTTGTAGTGTTCCCCTATCTCCGTCAGATAGGGAAAGAGCCGATCCTGAAACGCTTGTGGCATCATGGCTTGTATACCTCCTTCTCTTTGCCCCGTTGGGGTCTTAGTTTGAGCCACTTTTTCCTACTTTCCATGACAAACAACTGTTTAATTCCATGCTAGTATTAGCACAAAAATAGAGGGGTGTCCAACCTTCGTAATGTTTTAATGCCTTTACGACACCTTCTAAACCAGTAACGGATCCATCCGCAACCACCACCCCGTTTAACCACAAAATATTTTAACTTCGTCGAAGAACTAAGTAATTAAGAAACTTTAAGTGCCTGAATCTCTTCCCAAAGTTTCAAAGCACTTTCGGCTTCATTGGGCAGGTCGGCTCTGGCACACATCTTAAGTCAGCGACAGAAACGTTTAGTATAGGTGCCGTTATACCAGATGCGATTAATATCAGTTCTTTGATTAGCTAATTTGATTAAACGATTTTGCTGGTAGAAGAATTGACCATTGATCGCTTGGCGGTTAATGGTGGTGGCTTCATAAATAAAATGCTTGTGGCATTTAAAAGTTTGGCCATCAGGGGCTAAGTAGAGCTTCTCACAACGACGGCCACAATCAGGACAGTCAAAATAGAATCGTTCACCACCAAAGGGTAAGCGGTGGTCACTCTCATCGTTTGGGTTTCACCATTAGCCCAATTAAGCGTTAAGGATATTTCATCGTCGAATCGCTCAAGCCAATAATCCAGATAAAGGGCCTTTTTGCCACTTAAAAGGGTTAGACGATCACTACTAGCATCGCGATTTGCCCCTGTACAGCGTGCTATTGAGCGTTTTAAGCTGGGGTTGATAGTTGGTAGCACTCCTCAATTAAAGATGGCCTGGTCATCTTTAAATCTTAGCATGAGTCCTAAGGCAAAAGCGTTTGATTTTTACTTTTCCCCACCTTTAATTTCTTTTTAAAAGTTATTTGATCTATAATTAATATAGTACTTATTAAGCTCCCCATGACAGAAAAATCTTTCGTAAAAAAGTTGGAAGAATCTTACATCTCTGAAGGGTTTTTTACCAAAAAAGAATTAGGGGTTGGTTACGGCGTGGCTGATCTGGTTTTGTTTCGTCCTGATTTTGGTAATTGTCTAAAGAGACTAGCCCATAAACAGTTTAAACCTCTTCTTAATGAAGCTTATTTTTGTGTTTTTAATTTATTGCCAGATGCCGATAAATATAAAATGCCCATGAGTTTTAAAGAATTAAAAGAACAGACCGATTATTCTTCTTCGTTTCTAAAATATCAGCTAATTAAAAACCTTAAAAAGGCAAGATACGTAAAAGAAACGAGTGATGGTTATTATTTTAAAGTTAATGGCTGGTTACCGGTAGGAAAGGAACTCATCGCTATTGAGGCCAAGCTTAAGGATTGGAAAAGAGGATTTTACCAGGCTAACAGGTATAAAACTTTTGCCGATCAGACCTATCTAGCTGTTCCTCCAAACACCGCGAAGCTTGTGGACCATTCCCTTTTAATAAAACAGGGGGTTGGCTTGATTTCCTTTGACGCCGAGACGGGCAAGAAAAAAATATTAGTAAAAGCAGAGGTTAAAAAAGCTCTCAGCGAATCTAAAAGGAATTTTGCCACCGAGTTCTTCTGGAATAGATCGTTAATAAAGAGTTTAACTTGTGTTTAGAAGTGAAAACTTCTCAACAAACTTACTTGGTCCGACAACTATTATCTCATCATACTTTTTAACGCCAAGAACGGCTTTATCGCCGGTAATTATAATTTTTGAACCAGCCGCCTTGGCGACTCGAAAATACATATCATCGTCAGGGTCTTCTTTAACAATTTTCTCGTCCTTCAAAATATCGAAGGGCTCAACAGCACTTATAAAAGAACGATAGTCAAACTCTAATTTCTCAGGGGTAAATATCTGCTTCTCTAAATATTTTTTAAATTTAGGCATTTCTATCTTCCTTTTAAATTCCGCGTAAGTCTCAGCACTCCCAAACATAACGATTTTTTTAGCAAGAGCAAGATTGATCAATTTTCGAGGAGCTCCACTAGAACTCAAGATGCTCGACAGGATTATATTGGCATCGGGGACAACCTTAATCATTTTTCTAACTCTGCTAATAACATTGATAATTCTTCATCATTTTGTTTACTCGGCTTCCAGTCCTTCGCTTTTTCAAGAACCGAGGTCCAACGAGAGGCATGTAAAAATTTAGGTAGGATACCAAACTGGTCACTCCACTCTACCGCCTTCTTTTTTGCTTTGCCTATCTCTTTTAACATATAACTAATTTTCTGCTCTCGACTTAATGATTGCATTTTCCCCATCCGATCAAGGTGGTGGTGTAAATAGTGTTGGGCTTTTATATGGCGACCTTCTGGATGAGAACCCGAAGAATTAGATGCTGGATGGCATTCATATTTTATCTCTTTCGCCTCTTCATCGTTGAGATAATCAAAAATTTCAGGAGCATAAATTCTCTTAAGGGGTTTGCGGGGGGTGTCATCTTTTTGGTTTGCCAAAAATGTTTCACTCATTGCCAACCCACTACTGTAGCCAGAAGCCCCGATTGCCGAGAGAATTTCTCCAAAGGCATCAAGCCTTTTTATAATCACTGGTTTATATTCAGAAAGTCGAAAAACAAAATATGCAAGATTCAGAAGTTTTGTTTCGTCGGTCGTGCTCCGGCCATTGAGATCATTAATGGACAAAAAGAATCCGCTAAGATGATCAGCAAAGTCGTCATTGTATCGATCAATAATGTGATTTAAAATAATAGGCCGATTGAATACAGTGTTACCGATACAAATCATTGCAAATAAGGATTTTTTCTCCTTTATCTTTTCTAAATATCTAACTGTTTCCGAAAGGAGTGTAAGATTTATTGTAAATTTTGTATCATCCGTATCCTCGGCAAAAAGGTAAGGAGCAATCAAGATGTCGGCCCTAGCCTGTAGTTGGTTTTTTATTGATTGTTCAATTAAGACTTGCCGAATATCCTTGTTGCTATAAATATCTTCAGGTTCGGCGTCAGGGTAATTTAATTTCTTAAAATTTTTCTTTTTTTGTGATACACCATAAAGAATTCTGTCGGTCACCGGATCAACGATAAGAATATCCGCGTGGTCCCTTATTGAATTAACAGTTGGCCACCGCGCCAAAGTAAAAGCATTAACACAGACAACTGGTAAGTTTAACTTCCACTTACTAATGCTACTATCTTGAACCTTTGGTATATAAATAGGATTTTGGGGAAAACTAAAAGATTTCATAATAAAAATTAGTTTGCTATTACTTCACACTTGACAAGAGTTTAGCACTTTTAGCAATTTTTTACAAAAATTTTTCTCCAGCCTAGGGGTGGTTAATTTCGGCCATTTTTCCGGGAATTTCAATAGTGGCCACGAGAGCGAACGATTAGGTTACTCTATGGTACCAGCTAGAATAGTGGATGTTAAACCAAACCACTCCCCCCTACCCCCTTAAGCAATAAACCCCATTACTAAATTTTTGAAGTAATTAATAATTAATTTTATTGGTCGATAATTGCTTCACTCTTTGCCTCGCTCTAGTCCAGCGAGGTCTTTAATCATTAATCGTTAAATAAAAAACATGAGTGATACTCTAACCATCAAGACAAATTATTCTGGTTCTGAACATACCAGAGATGATGTCCATCGTCAGATCCTTGAGCGCTTTGGTCCCGAGTTAGCCAAAGACTATGACCCCTATTTAAACACGATGACCTTACCGCAATGGGCCTCACGAGGTTATCGTGTCAAGCCCGGTCAGAAATCATTGCGTTCCATCGTAATGATCGAGAAGAAAGACGAGCATGGCGAAGTCGTTAGTTCTTACCCTAAGACCATCCACCTTTTCTATTATCCCCAAGTTAAGAAGCTACCGAATTATGGAAACTAATACGCTGGCCACTGGCCCAATTAAGATCAGTGAGGTCTTAAACACTCTCGATTACTTCAAACAGGGGGTTAACCTAATGTTGCTCAAACGTCGTTACTTCATCGACAAAGTCTTACCCATTCTCCAAGAAGGTCATGATTATTATGTAATTATGGGCAAGAAAGTTCTAAGCAAGGGTGGAGGCGAACGCATTGCTCAAATCTATGGCTTCACTAGTCGTTTTGAGTTAGATCGAGAGACCTTATCCTCATTTAGTGACGCCAAGAATCTAGTGGCTCTAAAATGCGTCTTGTATCGGCCTGATGGGAGTGTGGCCGGTGAAGGTCGAGGTTGTGCTTCGTTGGCTAAAAACGGCAATGATGAGAACAAAACGATTAAGCTGGCTGAGAAATCGGCTTTTTTATCAGCCATCATCCGCTCGGCTAATATCTCCGCTTACTTCACCATGGATCTAGACGAAAAGCCCGAGTTTCGCAATCAAGTGGTCCAAACAGAGGCAGTCGAGTCGGTGAAGCCCCTAGACGAGCCACTAATGGCCACCGAGAGACAAAAAAGCTATCTTGAGTCGTTAATCTATGATCAGATCACTGATGAAAACGCCCGAGAAGAGGCCTTAAACTCGCTTCAGACGGCTACTCGTTATGATGCGAGTCAAATGATTGCTGGGCTGGTGGGGGTGAGATAGAAGAACCACTTTTTCGTCGCTATCGAGTGCGTTGGTGTAGAGATGCTAATATATAGCTGGGGCATATTCTAAGATATCACGGCTGGTTAGCCTAAGAATATGCGAGAATAGCCACTGCCAAATCTTTGGCCCTACTTCAACGTGCTTAATAGCGACGAAGACGAAAATAGCACCGTTCTTAACTGAGCGGTGCTATTTTTTGTGTCCTATTTGAAATTAAGCTAATTTGGCAATCTCTAACTGTAATTCAAGCAACTTGAGAATTAAACCCCTATAGGTTTCATAATCAGCCGTTGAGAAATTAAGAATCTTACGAGTAGAAGCATTAACAAGACCAGAAACTTTCAAGAATCGAGCTTTCTGAAAATCTTTAACGGCTTTCTCAGTGATCGTCCCAAAGTAACCAGTTGAAACAGGATGAGTAAAGAATCCTTCAGTTCGAAGTTTCTCTTGAAGTTCTTTAACATCATTACCGCTTGAGCCCAATCTTAGCGTCTTGGTAAAGCGATAGGTGGAGGCCCCGAGAACTTGAGGGATGGCCAAAAGAGTTGAGGTCGCAGTAGGGGGAACGGCAGAAGCCAGAATAGGGCTATAATAGCCACCACCTCCGCCACCAGAACTAACTGGAGGAACAACCACAGGAGCAGGAGGAGTAACGACGATCCCAGTGAGCGTTTCGTTAACTGTACCAGTTAAGCCGGTTGAGAGAACGCCGGTGATTTCTGAAGCCAAGACAGAATTAGCGTGTCCGGCCAAGATTAAAGTTAAGCTGATAATTATTAGTTTTGTTTTCATATTATTATTTGGTAAAAGGGGCAGGAGCCGTTATATAACTTTCTAAACCTGTCGTCTTAGTAATTGAAGACTGACCAGAAATGGTAGATTTTATTGATTCGACATAAAAGAAATAGTCGCCACTTTCAGTAACTTGAGAATTTTCTAATATTGGAGTCAAAGTGATTGAGGCAGAAGAGCCATCGGCAATTAACGAAGGAGTTGGTGAAGATACACTAATGCCAAGGTTAGTTATTGTGATTGCCTCAGTGTGAGCGGGATTATTTGTCGCTTTAACAACGAAGTCGCTAGCGACGGGTTCTTCCAAGTCACCGCCGACAGCCGTAAAATTTAAATTAAATGTCCCTGACAAGGCCGTTGTCGAACCAGTTCCAGGATTAACCACGGGGATACCAATACTCGAACTAACTAAATTGATCACGGCCCCAGCACTTTGGATAGCTATATCGTTCCCCGTCGCAGAACCAGTTGGCACAACAGTATTATAATTTGAATCTATCGCCGTCATCTCGGCGCCATCAAGGGAGGCTGTAAAAACAGAGGGGGCGCTATTAGCACTTGTAATATCAACCAACAAAGTTAAGGTTTTGGTTGTGTCTTGAGGAATAGAAAAATTTAGATTTGAAAAAGTCGCAGTGCCATTAGTGGGATTGACAGTAGCCGAACCCAAGACCGTTTGGCCTTCACACAAAAACGCGGTTGTCGCTATCGCCGTACCTTCGTCCGTCTTTTGAATCAAAACATCTAGATCAGTGACAGAAATGTCCAAATTCTCAGCCTTAACATCGAAGGCAAGCAACGAAACATTCTCCACTTTACCATTATTAGAAGCAAAAACCGTTGAAGCCATCGGGTTACTAGAATTTAGTGAGACCCTAAGAGTTCCTATTTCTTCTGGTGGAGGTGGAATAAAAGTCATCTCATTACTCGTAATATCATCCAGACTAGAAACATCAAGACTATTGCCAGAATTATCCTCGGCCTTGATTTCGCTGGCATCTAAAGTTGCCGAAATTGTAAAGGTGGGGGCTGTTTTGGGGTGGAGGACGCTGAGGTTATTCAAAGTAAAATAATGCCAATCCTGGCTTAATCGAGTATTGAGATTGTGAAAGGTTAGAGTGTCATTGCTCGTCCACTCGCCACCATTTTGGGATAAGAGGGATTCGGGACTATAACCCTCCTTAATATTGAGATTGAAACTCAAATCGGTAATCCAACTAACAGTATTATCTTTAGTTTTGATTCCAAAGACACCGAGATTGCTTACCGCAGAGGAAGTCCCAGTTGCCGGAGAATCATCACTTAATTTGAGGCTAAGAATCGGAGCACTGGGTGTAGTAGTCCCAGTCGTCTGAATCCCATAACTCGTTGAATATGATCCACCAGTGGTTCCCGTAGGAATTTTAACCTCTACCATCACTTGAACTTGCTGGCCCTTTGTTGGATCAAGAATTAAATTATCGCCATAAGTATTGGCCGAGTTAACGGCAATGGCGCTATTAGCATCAGTCGCGTTTAATGATTGAGCCGAGTAGAAACGCATATTGCCACCAGTGGGAATCGTTAAGGCGCCATTAGTCCAATCAAGGAATTTCATTTGCAGATTATCTTCACCAGAGGGCACCGTGATATTAAATAGCCATTGCCAACCATCAGTAAAAGAATTGTTAGCAAGAGCCGAGGTTTTAACCGCCGTAATACTGGTAACGCCCAAAGAATCAGCCGAACTGATTTTAGGCAAGATGATCAGAGAGAGAACCAGAGCGATAAATAGATATTTTTTCATGATTTTATTTTTAATTGATAATTTATTTGTCAACCACTAAACCCGTCGCTAGGCGATGGCCGAGGCCACCTACCATCCTTTCGGGTGGTAACCACTGCTGGCGCTCCTAAACGACGGGTTTAGTAGCCAGCAGTGGCTTTTTGACCATGCCAACAATCGAGATTATTGGGTTAGGTCTCCTTATTTAGTTGTTAAGTATAGAGTAGCACCAAACCAATTAAAAATAAAGCTGTCTAACCCTTTAATCTTGGTCCTAAAAGTTATATTATTATCTTATAAATATGGCTGATGACTCTCTAAAAAGTGACGAGGAGAAACTCGAATTTATTATAGCGAAGTTTGAACCCGTTATTGATTACATGTGGTATAGTTGTACTTCAAACGAAGGTGTTGATGGCAATGCTATTACAACATACTCCCTAGATTTCTTTCATCGACTAAGAGAATATAAATATTATTGTAGTAAAATTTCCTCCCGTTTTTCTAATAAAAAATTGGAAGAAGTTAGGCAGAAATTTAACAAGTCAGCGTTAAATCTCTTTGAGATAATAGAGGACGAACCAATAGCATCTGATTCTGATTATTATTTTGACGATTTTAAAAAAATAAAGAATTTACCAGGAGAGTCAGATATTGATAAATATACAAGAATCGAAAAAATAACTTACGATTTCTATTCCAAATATAAAAGGCTAAAAGATAATGCGGAAAAGGTTTGGAACTCATCTCTTAAAGATTCCACTGGCGACACGGTTAATAACCCACATTTAAAAAATGACCAAGAGAAACTCGATTCTGTAAAAAAGATAATAACAAGGACGATGACAGAGGAAGCTGATCGTCTTTGGTGTGGCTACCCAAAATATAGCCAAAAGCTTTTTATTAGCCTAAAAAAGTACAACCGCCATAGTAGCAAGAGTTCTTCCTACCTTTCAGACCCCAAGTGGGAAAAGCTTCGGCAAGAATTCAATCAATCGGCCCTAAATTTTTATGAATTTCTTAAAAAAGAAACTAAATATAATAAAGACGATAAGGACTGGCGGAAATTTATCATACCCGATATGGGTCTTGATGAGGAAAATTATGAATACATGGACTGGACAGGCCGAGTAGCTAGCATTGGTCAGGATTTTGCATTAAAATATACAAAATTTATCAAAAACGAACAACCAAAAGAATTTCCCTTGAGAGATATGGCTGATGCAGAATATTTAAAAAACAAAAATAAGAACGGGATCAGAAGTCTGGACGACCCACTCCATGAGACATCGGAGCTATATCCAGGTGAGAAATTGAAAGTACTCCCATTTTCCTTTCCCAGTCACCACGCAAAATTTCAAGAAAAAAGTAGTAAGATATCCGACAAAGAGAGATTCATTTGGTTTTTAAAAACCTTAAGGGAAAAAGGGTACCGCGGGATAGAAAATAGTTCAGATATGATAATCAGGGTAAGAAATTTAATGGTTGAGCCTTATTTTTTTGATGATATTTATGAAGAGCTTTACCCATTTATTTATATAATCCAGGGAGATAAGGACTTCTACAGAAGACACGGCATGTATGACTATAAACCACATTTTAAGCTCGTTAACGGACCGCCAGTAAAAATAGGAGATGACAGTTTCTATTTTTATGATTTTTCTGAAGATTTCATAAAAGAATACATGGAAGACCGGCTTGGGGTAAAAAGCGATACTGGGCTTAATAATAAACCGATCATTCAAAAGTCAAATAAAAAGACGGTAGAATTGCGAGAATTCCCAAAAGATTTGACTTGGGAAGATATCACCATAAAATTTTTAAATGGCGAAGAGGTTCGAATCGAGGCCAAAACAGATATTTACCAAACGGATTACAAATTGATGGGCTTTCAGAGTGAAAAAACCAAGCGACCTAATATTCGATGGACCTTATTAAAAATTTTTGCCAGAAAGGGCGGGTTCTTAGACTGGGAAAATAATAGTGAATTTGCCAGAAAAGACCAGGTCAACATGAAAAAGCGAAAACAATTATTATCTGAGACACTAAGAGCCTATTTCCATGGGGTAGAGGGCGATCCATTCTTAGGATATAGGAAAGAGGGCTGTTATAAAATAAGGATTAATCTTGAACCGGAGGCCACTGAACAAAACAACGGAACTGATGACGACTTGTCGCATCGAGAATTTTCTAGCGATAATCTAGAAGAAAATGATGATGGAGATGATCCCTCTCGTGATGATTGGGTGTATCTCTAAAGACCGCCGGTGAATTCACCCAAAAATTTAATATAGGAAAATAAAGAAAAACCCCCTTAAATCAAGGGGTTTTTCTTTTGTTTATTTTTTCACGATGATTTTTCGCCATTAAGGGTAAAGGTCGAAACAATTATTAAGCAAAATTACAAATTAGTTAATAAAAAATTAAAAAATATGACCACAAAAATAAAGACCTCAACAATGACCACCTTGATCGAAGATAAATTTACTAGCGTTTCGGCTGAAGCCTACAAAGCGACAGTTGAAAATGGTGGCGTCACAATTTCTCTTAACGGCAATCGACCTTCAGCCGGCATCGCCTTCTCGCCCTTCAAAGATGCCGAACTGACTCTTCCCAAAGAAAATCTGACGCCTCAAATTATTAACGATTATTTGATCAGACATCACGATCGATTAGCCCAAGAAAGAAACCACCTTGGGATGTGGACGACTGGTGAAAAAGTTTATCTTGATATTAGCACCGTTGGCGAGAAATCAGCCGACACCCTCGAAAAAGCCATGGTGGCTAAACAATTAGCCGCCTTTGACCTCACCACTTTCCAAGATATCCCACTTGGCAAAATGGAGTACGTCAGAATCTACAACGAAGCGTCTAGACACCCCTGCCTCTCGGCAAGCTAGACCCTAACTAACCAATGATCAGATGTCCCAAGTCTTGGTAAATAGTCCGCCTTAATAAAAAGCGCTTAGTATAATTAATGTTAAGCCACAACATTAACTACCAAGGGCTTTTTATTCCTCACCAACCATTTGCCAATAATTAGGACTTATGATATTATTACCTTAGCAATTGTTAATTTTTGTCACCAAGGCACTAGAACCGATTCCAATTATTGGAAATTTATCACCGGCCACTTAAAGACATCGACAATTGCCCATATATTTATGCAAAAATTTGAAACTGTTCTCTGATTTGCTAATTAAGTGGTCCAGCTAAGCTAAACCACTCTCAAACTCGAAACAAGAACTCTATTCTTGGTTTTTTCTTGTTGGGTCTTAACTGAATCAGCCTATTTTAGCGATCAAAATCGTTAGTTTTTTTGACAATGTCGGTAAAACCTTGGTTTTGGGGTCTGCAAGTAAAACGGCTCCAACAAAACCTGTCTATGTGCCGGGAACACGGGGCAGGCAAAAAACAGTGTTTAGGTTGAACACTGAAGAGAGAATTCGGGGGTCGATATTAAGGGACTGGGAAAAAGGCGGTACGACTAGCCCCCAGCCTTTCAATCGGGCTCAGAGTCTCTCAGGCCATAAGTTGAGGTTATGTCGGTGAAGAATGACTCCCCACGATGAGGGTCTTCACCCAAAGGGATCGTCAATTAGGTGGCTACTACTGACTAGAGATTATTAATTAGTCTTTTCAATTGAAAAGGTGTCAAAATGCCTCAATTTGGTCATTTCGCGCCTTTACACCCTAGGCTCTAAGGGGCACAGCTACAAAAGCTTCAAGGGCTACGGGGGGAATTGAAAGGAAGGGTCGGGCACATAATTAAAAAAGTAACTTATGTCACAAACTAGTCTTGAAATAGGGGTGGCTAAAGGACGGCGGATCACCAAACCGGTCCGTTTACCTGACGACCTCCATCGCTTGCTAAAAATTGAAGCCGCATCGCAGGAAACTACGGTGCTAAAATTATTAACTAGAGCGGTAATCGAACATTTTGGCTTTCTGCGCAAGTTGGATGTTGAGAACAGCGAACTTAACGATATCAACAATCATGAAGAGCTTAGAACGACGATTTAAGGGGATGGAAAAGAAGAATCCATTTCATAGCACCATTATCAATTTTGGCCGAGCGGTTCGGGGACAGAATTTTGCCAGTAAAGTTATCGCTTATTGGTTCAATAAATTGGTTGATCCTGACGATTACTCCAGAAAGGATAAAAAAGAGCTAATGGCATGGCTCGAAGAGATTAATAAAGAGCCTGAGGCGGGTATAAAATCGGGGGTAACTTACGCGTGGAGGCTCCCAAAATTAGAAAGTAAGGCAAACCTACTACCACTATGATTTCTTTTGCCGAATTTAAAGAAGCGCCAGGTACTGATGCCAACAATTACACCGACGAGGAGATTGTGAAAATCAAGAGACTTGAGGAGGCTTTGGCTGATTTGATAATTGACCAAATACTGGAAGAGGAACTTGAAGCGGAAATGATCCCCTCGCCCTTCAAATGAAATCACTGTCGACGATATCCCCTTTTAACCTTCATAAAATTAAACTACAATGCTTAGCTTGGAACAATGTAAAAAATATTTAAGCCCCGAGACCCTTAAAAGATTAAGCGACGAGGAGATCCTCAAGGTCCGTGATGCCCTTAATGATCTTGCCGAGTTGGCGTTAGATATCGTCGAACAAAAACATAAAAATGGCGAGGGCCCAAACAAATCAGCCTCCTGCTTCTTTATTGATCCTTTCAATTATGTTAATATTAGGTTACGACACAAGAGGTTAAACACGGCGCTCATTTTGAACCCAGAAAAGGGGCAACAGAACTTCTTGTGTCGTAACTTGGAGTGCCATCTGTTGCCCCTTTTCTGTTTCTAAAAAAAATATTATGAAAAAAGGAATCATCTATTGTCGAGTATCATCAAACGAGCAGGTTCAAGGGACTAGCCTTGATTCTCAAGAACGGGCCTGTCTTGATTATGCCACCAAAAATAATATTGAAGTGGTTAAGGTTTTTGTAGAACGAGGAGAGTCGGCCACCGCCACCAATCGGACTGAATTTTTAAAAGCGCTTGAATTCTGCCGCTTAAACAAAGAAGATCTTGATTATTTTATTGTTTGGAAAATTGACCGCTTCGCCCGCAACACTACCGACCACTTTGCGGTGCGTGCTAAATTAACCCAATACGGCATCACACTCCAATCGGTAACTGAGCCAATTACGCAAGATCATATCGGCAAATTAATGGAAACCTTTTTGGCGGGCTATGCCGAGTTCGAGAATGAAGTCAGAAAACAACGTTGCACCGGCGGAATGAAAGCGAAATTGAGAGAGGGTATCTGGTGTTGGTCGCCTCCGATTGGCTACACAAATTCAAAGTTGCGAACCGATCGTCGGAAAAATCTACCAGACATTCCCGACGACAAGCGTTTTTATCTAATCCAGAAAGGCTTAAGACTTTATCTCAAGGGAAACCACACAATCACTCGATTGGCTGAAGAAAGTAATAGCTGGGGATTAAGAACAAGAACGGGGAAACTGATGCGAAAGCAACTTTGGGAGATTATTTTGGTCAATAAATTCTACGCCGGAATTTTAGTCAATCCTTGGACAAAAGAAGAACACCGAGGGCAACACCAACCGATGATCACGATTGATGAATACCAAAAAATTCAAATGGTCAAAACCCAAAAATCAAGTGGGGCCACCCGGCCAAGAGCCTCTGATAACCCCGACTTCCCTCTCCGACGTTTTGTCTCTTGCGAATGCCATCGTGGGCTAACGGGCTCTTGGAACACGGGCCGGGGTAAAAAATACGCCTACTATAATTGCTACAATCCAGCCTGCGTTCATTGTAATCGGGGTATCGCTAGAGATGTTCTGGAGGGTGAATTCTATAATTTTCTCCAAAAAGTCACCCCGTCCGAGGAATTCTTGGCCCTATTTAAACAAACGGTTATTGAGGTCTATCAAACAAGACATTCGACAGCTCAACAAGAGAAAGATTTTTATCAACAGGAGATCTCAAAACTTGAAAAAAAGAAGCGGGAGCTACTGGGGATGAGAGTTGAACAAGAAATCTCCAAAGATGAATATCGAGAGTTAAAAGACTCACTTGATAATCAAATGGCTAGTCTTCGGGTCTCAAGAAACGAGGCCGAAATTGAAGAACTTGATCTCGAGGAGGCCATCACTGGAACGAACCAGCTAATTGCTGACACTGCTAATCAGTGGTGGTTAATGGAATCCGCGCAAAAGGTGAGGTTCCAAAAAATGGTTCTAAGTCAAGGCATCACCTATCAAAAAACCACTGGGACATTTGGAACCGCGATTTTGTCTTGTATCTTCAAGCTAAATGAGGATTTTCAGACGATGCCGTCTGGACATGTTGCGGAGGCCGGATTCGAACCGGCGTCTCAAGGTTATGAGCCTTGCGAATTACCGTTACTCTACCCCGCGCTCTTATTATACTATTACCTTAAATAAAGTCAAATTCGCGAAAGACTTTTTCGAAATTATCAATGGTCAAACGCGCGTCACGTTGACTCAAATGGAAATTATGTTCGTGCGCAATCCGATTACGAATTTTATGCGCCTGCCAAGCCTCATCCAACGTGTTAAAATCGCTTCGTTCAATGTTTTTTAATTTGTCGCCAATATTGTCACCGGGGACGGAAAAAGTGTCGACCACAATTTCTAACATTTTATCGGCATCAATAATTGCTTTTTGCCAATCGTTAGGATTATCCGAGCCAATTAACTTCATAATTTTTTTCCAATCTTGATTCTTCACTGGCGGGACAACCGCCAAATTTTCTTTAAGCTCAGTGATCAGGCCGGACTGACCATAAACTCGCTCACTTTCCCAACGACGAATTTCGATAATCTTATTAATAAAATAAATTATCCCGGCAAAAAAGATGGCTGACAGGAAAATGGCTACATACCAATAAATCGCCAGCCAGTGGGTTAACCGCTCATCGATGGCTGATAAATTAATCCCCCAAGCCGAAAGCGTATTCAACAAAATTTGTTTAAAGAAGGGGTAGAGAGAATTGTCTACATTTGACATAACTCTATTATTTTACCAAGTTCGAACAAAATGTCATCCCTTCGCCACGGCGCGACAATCTGGAGAGCCAAGGGTAAGCCATTGGGAGCCGTCGCGGACGGCGAAGTGAAACCGGTTGGCACACTCATCCCGGGCACGCCGGCCATATTAATCGGCACGGTAAAAATGTCTTCGAGATACATTTGAAGCGGATCGCTCGTATTTTTACCAATTTCAAAAGCGGGCGACGGCGCCACCGGTGTCGCCACGACGTCCACATTTTCAAAAGCCTTAGCGTAATCGCGCCGAATCAATTCGCGCACCTGCGCCGCTTTGTTGTAATAAGCATCGTAATAACCCGCCGACAAAACATAAGTGCCCAGCATAATTCGCCGACGCACTTCGCGACCTAATTTCTCGCCCCGCGTCTTCATATAATCTGCCAGCAAATTCTGACCTTCAACCGAGGCCCCATAACGCACCCCGTCAAAGCGCGCCATGTTGGCCGACACTTCAGAGAAAACCGTAATATAATAAGAGGCCAAAGAATAATGAAGATTGGGCATTTCTATTGTCTTGACCTCACAGCCAGCTTTTTCTAATTTTTGCAAAGTTTCGCGAAAATTTTTGAGAACGACCTCATCAATCCCCCCTTGATTCAAAAAAGATTCTGGCACACCAATTCGAATTCCCTTTTCTTGCCCTGAGCTGGTCGAAGGGTTATTTTCTGTCTTCGAAATTTTGGGCAAGCCATAACTAGTAGCGTCGTATTTGTCCCAACCGCGAATCGCGTCATAAATAATCTCTGCGTCTTCCACTGTTTTCGCGATCGGACCAATCTGATCCAGCGACGAGGCCATCGCCATCACGCCATAACGACTCACCGTGCCATAAGTTGGCTTGAGGCCAACCGTCCCACAAAAAGCCGAGGGCTGACGAATCGAGCCACCCGTGTCCGAACCCAAGGCCACCAAACATAAATTACCGCCTACCGCCGAGGCCGAACCGCCCGACGAACCACCTGACACGCGCGTCAAATCGTGAGGATTTTTCGTCACACCAAAAGCCGAATTTTCGGTCGAACCGCCCATCGCAAATTCGTCCATATTAGTTCGCCCCAGAAAAACCACGCCTCTCTCTTTTAATTTCTCAATAACCGTAGCGTCATAAGTGGAGACATAATCCTCAAGCATCTTCGAAGCCGAGGAACATTGACGGCCCTTGATCAAAATATTATCTTTGATCGCCATCGGGAGGCCGATCAAAATATCTAATAGCCCTTCTTGCCCAGCCTTTCTGGCTTCAGCAATTTTTTTGTCCACCCCTTCGGCCTGTTCTTTAACATCGGCAAAAACTTCGAGATAAGCGTTTAGCTCCGGATTCTTTTTTTCGATTTCCACCAAATAAGCTTCAGCTAATTCAACCGCGGTAAAATCACCTTTAACCAAACCGGCATGAGCCGATTTGATTGACAATTTTTTTAAAAATTCTGAATCTAATTTCATTTTTTATTTCTACCTACATACTAATCCCTAAATACTTTCCTTTTTATGATATTGAGTCCCCTAAAATCTTCTTGGTGACAAAAAAATTATCTTTTCGCTTCGGCGCTTGCGACAAAATTGTCTCGGTATTCAGCCCGGGTTCAAACGAATCCCCATCTTCACGCATCACATTTTTCAAATAATACCCTTCGGGCTTTTGTCGCTCAGCCTCACTATCAGTCGGAGTAGGGGCTTTCTGTAATTCTGACACATAACCCAAAATCGATTCCATATCTTTTTGGAGTTTCGTCTTCTCCTCCTCACTTAAGGCAATCCTGGCCAAATTCGCCAGATTATCAATATCTTTTCGGTCTAACATTGACCTAGTATAGCATTGCTAAAAATTCTTTCAATTCTTGACCTTTGAGTTCGCGGGTCTTACTAGAGGCAAGGGAGCCTAATTTGATATTCATAATTTGCACCCGTTTGAGGCTAACCACGGTCAGATGAGCCCCAGCCAACATTCGACGGATTTCGTGCTTTTTGCCTTCAGTGAGAGTAATAGCTAGGCGGTGAGAGTCAAGAATCTCTACACCTTTAGCCTTTAATTTTAAACTTTTAGTTTGCCGGTAAAGACCATGAGGATTAGCCTCGTGGTAAGTAACTCCCCCTTCGAGAATTTTTTTATGCATCGGCGAAACTTTTTCGCGCACTTCCACTTCGTAAATTTTCTCATGAGCATATTTGGGATTAAGCAAACGATCAGTCACGCGACCATCATTAGTCAGTAAAATCAAACCTTCAGATTCTTTATCGAGCCGACCAAGGGGGAAGACGTCGCCAGCCGAAACGGGTAATTTATTTTTTATATCTTCCGTCGCCAAACCTCTCGGCTTATGATAAGCGAAGTAAACAAATTTTTTCCTGCCGCCGGAGGCGACGGGGCTAACTTCGACCCTGTCCCCTTTTCTCACCTTATAACCCAAAACCGCCTTTTGACCATTAACCCAAACCAAACCTTGCTCAATTAACACATCGGCCCCTTTTCGCGTCGCCACCCCTTGTAACTCAAGATAGCGGTTAATACGAATGGGAAATTTTATTTCTTCAGACATAATTTTAATTTAAAATTTGTTAACATCGCTGACGACCGTTAGGAATGTTAACAAATTATTTGATTAGTTTATAAAACTCGTTCTCATTAATAATTTTTACTCCTAATTGATTGGCTTTTTTAAGTTTTGAACTAGCTCCACCTGCCCCCACGATCGCCATCGAAGAATCGCCAGCCAAAACATAATTTGTCTGACGCGAAACAGTGCTGGTCACTTCGCCCCCATTTTGTTTTATCAAATTTTTCGCCTCATCGCGCGACAAAGTCGACAAAGTGCCGGTCAAAACAAAAGTTTTTTCAGCTAGTTTCCCCGGCCCTTTTCCACGAGACTTAGCCTCGTGATTGGCAACTTTGATTTGGCCCAAAAGATTTGAGATAAGCTTTTGATTTTCTTTTTGCTTAAACCAAGCAAAAACCGACTGGGCCACTATTTCCCCCACCCCCTCGATTTTTTGCAAATCTTCAAGTTTCGCTGATTGAATTCTATCCAAAGTCCCAAAATGCTCGGCCAGATCCTCAGCCGTTTCTTCTCCCACATTAGGAATAGATAAGCTAACAATAAAACGAGCCAGCGAAACTTGGCGCTTCTCGTTAATCGCCGACAGCAAATTATCCACCGACTTCTCGGCAAATCTCGGCAAAATCAATAAGTCGCCCTTCTTCAATTTGAAAATGTCAGCAAAAGTCGCGAGCAAATTATGATCCATTAATTGATCAATCACTTTGGGTCCCAATTTTTCGATATCAAAAGCGTTATTAGAAACAAAATGATAAAATTTCCGTTTGAGCTGCGCGTAAGAATTCTGATTGACACAACGCCAAGCCACTTGACCAGGGATGCGCTCAATTGAGCCATCACCCGCCTCCGCTGAAGCTCCGACGGGCAAGCAAGCCTGAAGTTTAGTTGGCCACTTAAAAACTTTTTCTTGACCCGTGCGCATTTCGGTTAAAACTTTCACGATATCGGGAATCACATCGCCGGCTTTCTGCAAAATGACCGTATCGCCCACCCGCACATCCAGCCGTTTAATCTCATCTTCGTTATGCAAGGTCGCCCGCGAAACGGTTGATCCCGCCAGCAAGACCGGTCGGAGATTGGCCACTGGCGTAATCGTGCCTTGTCGACCCACTTGCAAGACAATACTCTCCACCACCGTCGTCACTTGCTCGGCCGGGAATTTGAAAGCGATTGCAAACCTCGGTGCCTTGCCAGTATAACCCAATTGCTCTTGATCTGCCCGCTGGTTAACCTTCACCACCACCCCATCAATCCAATAATCTTGCGAGTCTTTCTTGGTCTGCCATTTTTGCCAGAATTTGATCGCTTCTTCAATCGTCGCGCAAACTTGAAAATTTGGGTTAGTTTTAAAACCCAGTTTAGCTAAAAATTTGAGTTCCTCGGCTTGCGTTTGGGGTTCCAAGGGTAGCCCTCGGACTGAGGCCCCTGTCCAAGGGCTACCCTTGGAACCTATGTCCATTTTCATAGCCGATAAATCATAAATAAAAGTGTCCAATTTGCGCTCGGCCACAATCTTTGGATCCAGCTGACGAAGCGTGCCGGCGGCGGCATTGCGCGGATTGGCAAATTCGGGCTCACCCAATCTTTTTCGTTCTTTATTTAATTTCGCTAATTGCGCTCGGCCCAGCCAGACTTCGCCCTCAACCACCACATCAATTTCTTCATTGAGTTTAAGGGGCACACTATTGATTGTCCGTACATTCATTGTCACATTCTCGCCCACCTTGCCGTCACCCCGCGTCGCCGCCGTTTTTAAGAGACCTTTTTCGTAGGTTAAGACGATATGTAAACCATCAATTTTTAATTCACAAACATAGAACAAGTCTGATTTTCGAGGTGAGCTATTTAAACCTTTTCTCACCCGCTCGTCAAAAGCTCTCATATCCGCCGGCGAAAAAGCGTCATTAAATGACCATTGGCGCATTTGATGAACAACTTTTTCAAACTTCGCCAAAGGTTGACCCGCCACCCGCTGGGTTGGCGAATCAGGGGTAATTAGGTCGGGATAGGCCTCCTCAATTTGCGCCAATTCGTGCTTAAGCGAATCCAACGCCTCCTCACTAATCTCCTGCCGATCTTCGACATGATAAAGATACCGGTGGTGATTAATCGCCTCCCGGAGCTTAATTAAGCGCTTTTTGGCCTCATTATGGTCAAGATTGCTCACGCCCTAATTATAGAGAAAATGGGAAAAAAGGGGAAATAGCGAAAATAAACTCCCCTAGTAAACTGTAACCGCCGTGCGTCGAACAATTCGTCCCGAAGTCCCGCTTAGACCCTCAACAGTAATAACAGTCTTAAATCGATCTATTAAATCAGTCCCATTATTGGGGGCATTTGAATTTTTAGAGACAGTCAAGACAACTGGCCTCCCTTGGTCATCAACAGTATCCCCCTCCGTCGTAAAAGTGGTAATATCCCTACCAGAGCTAGAGGTAAGAGAAATCTCTTGGTCATCAAAACATTGGACAGACTTATTCCCCGCGCTATCAAATACTCCAATACTGTCATAATACTTCAAACATTCTCGCCCAGAACTGGCTAAATAATAATAAGAGGTTTCGGATCCGCGGCCAACAGAAGAAAAAACGAGTTGCTTCGTAATGATGTTCATCAAAATTACCCCAACCGAGACAAGGGCGCCAGTAATTAAGAGGGCGTAGAGTAGGGCAAAACCAGACTTTTTGTTTTTATAATTTTTAATTAGCATAAATATTTTTTACTCGTCATCACCCTCAGGGGCCGACTCGCAAACATTATTGTTAACAAACAAATTAGTAATAACGGGAATTTTTTTTTGACGAGCCACGAATAGATCTTGCCAGCGAACAATTGATTCAACCTGATACATAGCTCCATTAGTAATGTCTGCCACTTTTTTGATCGATACTTGCCGAGTAAAAATTGAACTACCGCTGTCTTGTGATTCATAATAACCATCACTATTAAGAACAAGAGGACATCCAGCCGGACAACCCTCACCGAAATCCTCGCTATTGTAAGAAATTTTATAGTTTTTTGAAACATTAACATTCCACGAAGAACAAGCAAAGCCTTTGGGATTCATTGACAAAACAACCTCCGCCCCCTCTTGAGCAAGATGGCTAGCCAAAACTTCATTTTTGACATAATTGGCCTCGCGCAAAGCGCTAGAAAGTAGGGACATCGGGCCCAAAACAGCAATTAGCAAGACCGTAATCGCCACAAAAGTCTCAATTAGAGTAAAGCCTTGTTCTTTTTTAGGTTTAATCATCATTTCTTTGGCTAACACTGGTTTGAATAATGAACTCTGTCCTTTCCTTGTCTGTTTTGCCCGCCACACCTTTAATCAACAATGTTATTCTTTTGTGTCCACTAACCGGCGACGTCGATAAAAAAATTAGGTCAGTGATATCAATATCAGAAGAAACGATATCATCACCCGAACAAGAACCAGCACAGCTACTCTGATTATCCACTTCACATCTTTTTATCCCACTACTAGCCCCAGCGTCTCGGCTATATCTAACATAACAGACATAAGGTTTTGATAGGGAGTTATCTGACAGCCAAGAACTCATCGATTTAAAGGAGCAAGCTTCCCCACTACAAGAATAATCCTTCCCTTCTCGAAGACCAAGCGATAAGTTCTGAACAGAGAAATTGAGATTGTCAATCAAAAGTCGAATTCTTTGGGCCTTTTTATAAGCAGCCGACATCGTCAACATCATACTCGTAACCATAAAAGCAACAATCACAAATAAAGACACGGCTACCATCATCTCAATTAAGGTGAAGCCCTTTGATTCTTTTTTATTTTTTTTATTAGTAGAAGAAAACATTTCTTAAATTCCTTAATCGCAAGCACCAATCGTAATCTGACCATTTTTGTAAACAAAAACACATTTACTACTACCAGAACCCCGTTGCGAGACAATTTCAATTTTTACGAAATCGGTAAGGCGACAAGATGTACCCTCCCCACTAAACTGCGGAATTAAATTGGACTCAAAACTAGTCCGATAGTCCCCACCAGGGTAAACGATGTCGACACTAGAACAATCGTCATCATTCAGTTGGCCAATTTTAAAACCTTTCAATTCGTAAGATTCGAAAGAAGTATCAGGATTAGACCCCTGGAACAAATAAAAACTGGGGCTACCGCTTGATAAGCGAACACCATAGCCCCCCCCCGTGCCGACAAGTTTTGCCGTCCCATAAACCTGTGCCCCGCGGATATAAGTCGCCACCTCGCTGACAGTTAAATCCAGTGAGCTTTTTTCACGGAAATTGGGAATATCGGTCATCACTACTGCCGTAATAATCAAGAAAATCGCAATAACCACGATTAATTCCAGCAAAGTAAACCCTATGGAATAATTCGCTGTATTCCACTGGGTAAATCCCTCACTAGCTTTTGGCTTGCGATTTTTAGTTTTTAGAAATTTTTTAAAAAAAGATGAGAACATTGATTGAGAAAAGAAATACCAGCCAAAACCCCAAAACGAGAAACGGGGCAAAGGGTATCTCACTCTTCATTGTATAACTTTTTCCTTTTCGCCACAATTGAGTTTTCCCCCAGCCAATCAATAATAGACCAATAATCGCCCCAAGCCAGAAAGCGAGGATAAGCGCCGATAAACCGGCCGGCCAACCCAAGAGCAAACCGAGACCCAGCGCTAATTTAACATCGCCAAAACCCAGCCAGCGCCCTTTGGAAATGACCCATAAAATAAACAACGGTAAAGCCACGGCTAAACCGCCAACTAGCCCCCAACCAAACGCCTTAACCAGCGCAAAATTAAATGAGCCGGCAGAAGTAAGTAATTGATTAAAGAAAAGAGGTTTCAATAAGCCGAGCAAAATAAGGGCCAGAACAAAACAATCGGGAATAATTTTGTGCTTCAAGTCATAAACCGTGATAATTATTAGGAGCGAAGCGATGAGCCAATAAAAAATAACTCCGAGCCACCCGCCACCCAAACGCCAATAAATTAGGGCAAACAAAAAGCCGGTTAATAATTCCACCAACGGATATTGCCACGAAATCTGGCTGTGACAATTTCGACACCGACCGCGCAAACCAACAAAACCCAAAACGGGCACTAATTCATACCACCTCAATTTTCGCCCGCAAGAAAAACAACCAGACCGGCCGGACAGAGTCCGGCCGGTGTTATATCGCAAAATCACGACATTCAAAAAACTACCAATAATGAGGCCTAGCCCTAGAGAAAAAAGGTGGTAATAAATTGACATTAAACTAATTACCGGATGGGATAACGTAATTGAAGAGACCAGAGAAAGTCTCGGGACTATTTCGTTTGCTATCTTTAGATAAGGTTAAGATCAAGTCATAGAGCGTGCTTTCAGTAATATCGTACTCTCTCTCGGAAGCATTGCCATATTTAACATAAACTCCTAATGAGATTTGAGAACCAGAAGAGAAATTAGCCGAATTACCAGAACAAACTTTCCAAGAATCTGACCCCTGTTTACAGACTAGAATGATTTTCCCACTCCTAGGTAAACCATTTTGCTCAAGTTTAATACCGTTTAAATTCGAACATTTTGTAATTGTAAATTCTGCATTAAGAGCGCTATAACCAGGCAATTGAGGTTGTCCTTCGGTATATCGAATCTTATTCTTGTCGTTTGAAAACTCTATCTCGCAATCTTTTATATCCCCCTCTTCTTCGTCATCACCAGTAACGGTCACAGTAGGACAATCCGCCGAACCGAGATAGGTTACACCGTTAAAAGCTCGAACATTAATAGTGTGTGTGCCAGCATCAGAATAACTAATAGTATAAATCGCCTCTGTCCCACTCTGCAACACATCACCGCCTTCATCATCTTTCCACTCATAAGAATCGGCGGATCCTCCATCACTATTAACAGTAGCGGTATAAGTGACACTAGTGTCAGCTTCAACACTAACAGAAGAATTAGATTCTGACCCATCGACTGTAACTTTACAACTCACCGTCACACCACCACCATCCGGCGGGACATAAGGCGGACCGGGAGGATTAGGAGGAGTTGGTTCGCCTGTTGGATAATGAAAATCAATCCAGCCAACATTAAGGCCTCCCCAAGCGTAACCAGAAAACATTCGAGCATCGGGATGATAGATAACGCTAACCATCCTAATCCAGCCGTCCCAACTACCCCGAGCCGTGTCAGGTTTCAAGGGGCCAGAGCAACCATTTTCAAAAACTGAACAAGCCCGGGCCCAACCCCTGACAAACTCCTCATCTATAATTTTAACACCGTGAGCAAATTCATTTGAAGTTTCCCCTCCTCTTTCATCGGTTGGGTAAGGTTCTTCTGGATTAAAATTAATCCAACCAACACCAGAGCTCCAAGCATAACCAGAAAAAATATCATTATTAATTTCAACCATAGAGTTATCTTTGTCATCACCCAGCTTAATCCAACCGATATTATCGCTCCATAGCCAACCAAGGACTGGGCCGGTAATCCCCTCTGTCTGCGCCTCCACTTTTTCCGGCAGGACCGGCAAGACAAATAAAACCAAGGCCAGCCCTAAGCCGACAATAACTGAAAAAATAATGGACTTTTTATTCATCCCGTTAGAGGTAGATCGCGATTAATAAATCACCACCCACCATCATCTTATTTTCTTAATAATGCGATATTCATAATATTTTTTAAGATTCCTAGCGATCGCGACCTCTAACAAGATCAACCCTTTTGTCTCATCATACCACAAAATTGGTTCTTTGGGACAAGGTTTTATCCACTATTGGATTTTAATATTTTAGAATAACGGGATTTTATTGACAACCCTGGCCAGTGTAATCACAAGAGTAACAATCATTCTTATTAATAGCAAAATAACCTGTCTTTTTTGAAAAACCAGTTGAGTCAAGGCACCATGAGCCCGCAATCGCAGAATTAGGATCTGACGGGATAGGAGATGATGGAAGTTTTGCTACGACAAGATATCTATTGATATCACTTTTACAATAGATACAAAGATTGTTGTAGTTAGTACCAGAATTAGAACAGCCCGTTAAATTAGAAATCTCTTTGAGAGAAGTCTTAATATTTGTGTCGGTAACATATGTCTCAATGGCATAATTGCTACACCGATGATAGTTATCGTTTAAGCCATAATAAGGAAGAGCTTCCGCATACGAGCCATTAATTGTGGCGTAGGTCTCAATCGCGTTTCGCAAGTCGGACATTTGCTCTTTTAGGGCCACATCTTTGGCCTTCATTTTAGCGGCGCCTAAACTCGTCAACACAATCCCCGCTAAGATACCGATAATCGCAATCACGACTAAGAGTTCGATCAGGGTAAAACCCTTCGACTCGCTTCGCTTGCTTAGGGCAAGACCTCTATTGTCTTTCATGCTCATATTATACCGCCAAGCCAATCCCAAAACAATCCCCCGCAATCCCCAAAAAGAAAAACCCTGTCGAAAGGGTTTTTCTTGAGTGGCAAGGTGTCACCTTGGGACCATTGTTTTAAGATTATTACGAAGCAACACAAGTGTAAATCGTCCCACTACCAACAATCCTTGTCGCATCAATTGCCCCACTAAAACCAGAGCTGTCAACGCAAAAGAATCCCGCATCGTCATCAAGTTCAACTTCTGCTCCCCACGCTGTATCAGAGACAGCACATCTAACAGTATCTTCAACTTGGGCTTCCACGGCACCAATCAGTTTTGACAGCTTAGCGATACAGAGATCGCTTGGATAATTGCCATCAGAAGTCAGATTGATCTCTGCCTCTGCTCTCATGGCTGACATGCTCGCCTGAGCTGAAGCATTTTTGGCTTTTACTCGTGCCGAACCAAGAGATGTCAACACAATTCCCGCTAAGATACCGATAATCGCAATGACGACTAGGAGTTCGATAAGGGTGAAACCCTTCGACAAGCTCAGGGCAAGACCTTTTTTACTTAAACTTTTTTTCATTTTATTAAAGTTAATTATTAATAACTAAATTGATAATTTTTCGACTTGTTTATACTTATATTATACACAAAAGCCTAAGGTCAAGGCAAGGGAAAAACTGGGAGACATCGAAGGGGAAGGCTAAAAAGAGACCTTTTTTCTTTCGATCCCAACTTTTCGCTCAATAATAGCAACCCGTAAATGTAGGTCGATAATTTCTTCGTTTTGGATAGAAACCGCTCTGGTTAACGGCCCGAGCGTGCCTTTGACATCTCTAACATCCGCGCGAATACTACTCAATTCGCTAAAAACTTCTTGAAAACGATTATTGAGAGCCTCAAATCTTTTTTTACTCTCTTTTTCGCCATCTTCAAAACCACGAGCAGTACTAGACGCTAATTTTTCAATTGTCTTAGCGATACTTTCTAAAGTAACCTTTTTTGTCTCCTTTTTCATAAACCCATTTTACACCGGCAGGAAACAAGGGCAAGTCTATTAAAAAGTTGAAAAGCGACACCGCCCACACCTCGAACGCCGAACCTAGAGGTCTGGGCGAGGTGAGACTAAAGACCTTCCGCCATATTGTAGATTGGGACGAGCACCGAGGTGAGGAGAACACCCACACCAATACCCAGCACCACAATCATCGCGGGTTCGATCAGGCCAACCAAAGTGTCCACCTCGTTATTGACTTCGCGTTCGTAGAATTTAGACAATTTATCAAGCACGAAACCAAGCCGACCCGATTCTTCACCAACTTTGATCATCTGGACCATCACGCCTGGCACCTCGTCGTAACGAGAGAAAATATCCGAAATCGAGCTCCCCGCCTTGACCGCATCGGCGGCCTCAACCAAAATTTGGTGATAAACTTCGTTACCAACTACTTCGCCCGTAATCTCCAGCGCCCGCACCATCGCAATACCGGAAGAAAGCATGGTATTCATATTGTCGGCAATCCGCGCTAAATAAAGTTTACGATAAAGCGTGCCCACATAAGGGATGGAAATTTTGAAGCGCGACCAAGCCAATTGACCCTTAGCGGTTTTGACATAACGAGAGAGATAGGCAAAAAGGAGACCGAGCAAGACAATAATCGGAATTGCGAACATGGTAGCAAAATCGCTGAAACCGATAACAATTTTAGTATAAATTGGCAATTCTTGACCCGTTTCGAGTAAAATATCGGACAAACGCGGAATCACGAAAACGACCATCAAAATCATTACCACCACAAAGGAAATCACCACAAAAGCTGGATAAATCAAAGCGTTGGTCGCGCGCGAAGTGAGAGCGTAAGTGCGATCCATATAATCAGCCAAATAGGTAAAGGCCTCAGACAATTTGCCCGACTCCTCACCCGACCGCACCATATTGACATAAAAATTGGAGAAAACTTTGGGATGTTTGGCCATAGCGGCCGAAATGGGGATACCGCCCTTGATGTCATCCGTTACTTCAACCAAAGCACTCCGCAAAAAAGGATTATCAACTTCACTCGAGAGAAGCCGAAAAGTGGACAAGACCGAAACTTTCGCCTCAAACAAAGTAGCAATCTGGCGCGACAACATCACAATCTCCTTAGTCTTAACCCGCCGGAAAAAGGGCAAATTGAAAGAGGCAAAACCTTTGACCACTTCTTCTGGTTTAATCGAGACAATAATCTGGCCCCGACGCTGAAGGGCACTAATAGCTAAATCAACACTCGGCGCTTCAATACTCCCCGCCTGTTCGGCACCATTTTTGTCAACTGTTTTATAAATGAATAACATAGACTTAGTATATAGTATTTAGTATGTGGTATATAGGGATAAAAGTTAGATTAACTTGGTTAAACTATCGGGATTAAGCGAGTAGCGAAAGGCGCTATCGGCGGTAATTTCGCCATCACGCACCAACTCAGCGAGCGAACGATTAAGGTCAACCATCCCTTCTTGCATCCCGGTCTCGATCACGACATCAATTTCGGCCGTGCGCCCTTCGCGAATCAGGTTGGCAACCGCGTCATTATTAACCAAAAGTTCATAGGCCGGAATTTGCCCGCCCGACAAACGCGGAATCAAGCGTTGGGAGAAAATGCCAATGAGCGAACCCGCCAATTGGATACGAATTTGATGTTGTTGATTGCCCGGAAAAGAGTCAATAATGCGATCAATCGTTTGCGACGCGCTATTAGTGTGGAGAGTCGAGAGCACCAAGTGCCCCGTTTCAGCGGCCGTCACCGCCATACTAATCGTTTCGGGATTGCGCATTTCGCCCACCATCGCCACATTCACATCCTGACGAAACATTGAGCGGAGAGCGGTATAAAAATTACGCGTATCAAAACGCACTTCACGCTGATCAATAATTGAGCGGTCACTCTGATAAAGATATTCGACCGGGTCCTCAATGGTAATGATATGCTCGGCACGTTGGTGATTGATTTGATCAATGAGCGAAGCCAGAGTGGTAGACTTACCCACCCCGACCGGCCCAACCACCAAGAAGAAACCTTGCTTTTTATTGATGAAATCGGTTAAGCGATCAGGCAAATTAAGCTCCTTGGGCGTGCGAATCTTCATTGGGATTAGTCGAAGAGCCACCCCGACCAAACCCCGCTGAAAGAAGGCGTTACCACGAAAACGAACATCAGCGGTGGGGTTATAGGAGAAATCGACTTCGCGTTGCTCCAAGAAAATCTTTTTGTTTTCGTCGTTCAGAATCTCCATCGTTAGACCCAAAGTATCCTCGGGGGTGAGAACCGGTTTTTTAACAATCGGGATCAAGTCGCCCGAAACCCGAATCGTGGGGTGACGACCCACCGTTAAGTGTAAATCCGACGCGCCCTCTTTGGCGACGATCATTATGAGTTCTTCTATTTCTTGACGAAAATCTTTCATGGTTTTATTTTTTTGCCGGCCACACCTCGGGCTCACTTGAGGTCTGGCCGGAGGAAGCGGGGCGGTGCGAGACAATTTCAACCACTTTCTCGACCACTTCACTGGGCGTGGCGCTGGCTTTAACAATATAGCCATCGGCCCCAAGAGACAGACCTTTCTCGACATCTTCTTTCTGGCCCAAATTGGACAACACGATAATGGTGCTTCGCCTCTCCTTTTGGCGTTGGACTAAGTGCTGGATTAACTCGAAGCCATCCATCTCGGGCATCACGATATCAACTAAAAAAATATCGGGCGTCAAACCACCGTCAACTTTTTGTAAGGCTTCGGGACCATTCATGGCTCGATCGACAGCAAAACCCTTCTCGGTAAACTTAAGGGTATACATATCAAGCAAAAATTTATCATCGTCAACAATGAGAATTGAGTATTTTTTGTCCATAATAATGTATTAGTTAATTATATTATAATTTGTTAACTTCTTCAAAGGGAATAACCCCTTGGAATGATTTTATCATGGCATCCTCCTTCATCGAAATATAACCGCGACTGCGAGCATATTTATAAAGTTCGTTTTCGCCGGGATTTTTCAAGATTAAGCGCTCCAATTCTTTATCCATCGGCAAAAATTCGAAGACCGCCGTTCGGCCCTTGGTCCCCGAGGGGCAAGACGGCGTTCGTTCGGTACGATAAAGGGTTTTGATGTCAGGGATGCGATGGCGATATTCTTCAGGTAAGTCGGCAAATTGTTTCTCTACCATTAATTTAATACTATCCTCAACCGGAATCGCCTGCTTAGATTCCTCGCACATCACCGGCACCAAGCGTTGAGCAATCGCCAAAACCAAGGTCGGCGGGATGAGATAAGACTCAATCCCCATATCAATCAAACGCGGGATAACCCCAATCGAATTATTTGTATGCAAAGTCGATAACACTAAGTGGCCAGTCAAGGCCGCCTGGATCGCCAATTTGGCCGTTTCGCGATCGCGCATTTCGCCAACCATCACGATATCGGGGTCCTGACGAAGAATACTGCGTAAACCATTAGCAAAAGTATAATCAATTTCGGGCCTAACCTGTGACTGAGAAACACCGGGGATATCATACTCGATTGGATCTTCCAAACTGACCACATTATATTTTTCCCGATCCAGATAATTGAGCATCGCGTACAAAGTCGTCGTTTTACCCGAACCAGTCGGCCCCGTTAGTAAAATCAAGCCATAAGGTTTATTGAGCGCCTCTTTAACTTGTTCCTGCTGTTCAGGCGACAAGCCCACGGTTGTTAAATTAACATCACGCTTGGTCGGATCAAGAATCCGCATCACAATCTTCTCGCCCCAATAAGTCGGCAGGGTTGAAACTCGAAAATCAGCCTTCCGGCCTTCGAATTGATAAGAGAAACGACCGTCTTGCGGTTTGCGTTTCTCATCCAATTTCATATTGCACAAAATTTTGATCCGCGCCACCATTGCTTCATGCACCGAGCTGGGCGGAGTCAAACTGGTAAACAACACCCCGTCCACCCGAAAGCGTACCTTAATATTATGGGTCGTGGGCTCAATGTGAATATCGGAGGCGCCACCCGAAAGAGCGTTTTGGATAATAACCGAAACAATTTTAGTAATCGGCGCATCTTCAACGATATTCGCCGAAGGCGGTTGGTTACCTTCATTGCCCGCCTTAAATTCGGCCACCGACTCTTCGGCGGCTCGAATTTCGCTTTGAATATCGCCAATCATTACTCCGGCCTCACCCGAGAAACCTTCGTAACTTTTGGCGGCGATATCGAAATCTTTTTTGGAAATTAAATAAATTTTGAAAGGCACCCCCGTGCGACTAGTGATAAATTGCAGAGCATCGCGTGCCTCGGAATTGTCAGGATCCACCATCCCCACTTCAAGCACACCATCGGTTAAGGCGAAAGGCACGAACTGATAGGTGTTCGCCGACTCGGCGGGCACATATTTCAAAACCTCAAAGGGAATTTTAACATTCCCGAGCTTTTTGGTTGGGATAGCGTAGGTATTATCGTCCATAACACTGGGCCCGGCTACTCGAAAAGCAATTCGTCGTCGGTAGTCGAACTGGTAGTTTGAGTGGTGGAGCTGGTGACGGTGCCCCCATTACCGCTCCGGATAATCCCCGAGCCTTCAGTCAAAGAAGCAAAAGGATTGGACCGGCCAATTACTCGATCATCAATCGTCTTGCCAAAGTCTTGGAGAGTCGTAAAAATTTTATTGTTAAGAATTTGATGATCTTTCAAATCAATTTTCTTAATATCATTAAGCAGACTCATCAATTGGGCCGATTGGCTATCAGGAGAAAGACCTAATCCTGCCCCCGACACGGCGACCACGCCCCCCATCGCTGGCTCAGGTGTTTGCGTCATCAGGTGATAAGCCCAATAGAGACCGACCAAAATGAGAACGGCGACCGCCACGTAAGTAATGATTTTTGATTTAGTCATAATTATTTTGAGTTTATCGAATTATTTAACCCAATAGGTCTTAATTTCGAAATTATATTGATTGAGCCCTTTCTCGTCGACCGCAAAAGAAAGAGAAGCTGGATCCACCACCCGTAAACTATTAGCTAAACCATCAAGAAATTTCATCAGGGTTTGATAATTGCCCGTGACCGAGAAAGACATAAAGGTTGGTTGGATACCGCTCGGGCTCGTAACCTTCGAACCACTCGAGCCAGCTGTCGACTGAACCCGCACATTTTTCAGCGTCATCCCCTGTTTGGCCGCGATATTGTTAATATCAATAATCAAATTAACATTATCAACATGATTAGGGATAAATTTATCGAGTTTATCGAGATCGGTTTTACTAATACTATTTTTAATTTGTTGAAGTTCAAGAATTTTGGCCTTAATCCCGTTAATATCCGCTAGTGTTTGGTTAAGATTGGTGCGTTGAGCCAGAAGGTCTTTGATGCCCACCGTGTTGTCCCCCAATAAGAAGGCCCAAACCGAATTTGACCCGCCATTGAGAACAGCTCCCCCCGCTGAGAAAACTAGTATCGCCGAGATAATTAAACAGAGAATGGCAAAAATTAATTTAGGCATATAATTATTGATTATTATCGTCGGCTTGATAAGCTAATAATTTCTTGTCGACCGTCATAACCAATTTGAAAATCACGTTACCTTTAGGGTCAAGATCAAAATCAGAAAAAGCGAAACTCGAAATAGATTTACTACCTTGATCACCCGCGAACACCTTCTGTTGATAAGCGATATCGTCATAACTTTTGGCAATACCACTAAGCTCAAAACTATTGTCTTTACTAAATTGAAACTTGGTGTACTGAATATTTTGGGCGGTTAATTGACCCAAGAGATTAAAGAGGGGCACAAGCGTAATGTGGCTGGCCAGCACCGCCCCGCCATTTTTGAGTTTGGTATCGAGTCGTTTAAGATCATTGAGCTCGTTGGTGGGCAAATCATTCATGGCCAGGTCAAAGCTCTTTTGCAGGCCCTGTTTGCAATCGCCACCGCTAGTATCAGTACTCGGACACACGTAATTGATTTCATTATCGACAATATAGCGATAACCATAAATGCCGGCAAAATAGATCACCGAAACCGCGAGAATTAGCAGAGAAATAAGAACGATGATCCCCACTGGCTCGCGTCGGGATCGCAAATTGCCCGGGGTAATCGTAGACTTAGGAATAAATGAGGTTGAGATTTTACTATCCATATAATAATTAAATTAGATTTTCGACCTAGAGGTCTTCGAGTTTGCGCAGGGCCAAACCGATGGCAACGGCGAACTCGGGACCAGCTTCTTTTAATATGTCATTTAAAAAGGCGGGAGCTTCGACCTTGTCGAAAGGTAAACCAACGACAATGGGCACACCAACAATAGCTTTCGCGGTCTCAAGAATTCCCTTGAGTAGAGCGCCGCCGCCAATCAAAACAATTTTATCAATCGAACGCTGATGTTCCTTCTGATATTTTAGCATAACCTTATTCGCTTCGGCAAAGATATATTCAATAATTGGGCTAACCATCTCTACCAAATCACCCTTATCGATGTCGCCAACCAAACCTACCTGTCGTTTAATCTCTTCGGCCTTAGCAAAAGGCACAGTTAATGATTTAGAAATGGCCATCGTAATATCTTGCGCACCTTTATCAATGGTGTGAGACAAGCGAACAATACCATAATCAACAATCGCAATTTTAGAACTCCCCGCCCCCAAATCCAAAATTGCCGTCGCCGCTAAATCGTTGGGAATGACCGAACGAATTGAACTGAAAGTTTCAATTTCAAAAGAATTAATGTCCAACTTTAATTGGTTGGCGATTTCTTGATATTGATGAATCGAATCTTTGTGAATTGAGGCGACCAATACCTCAATCTTGCGTCCGTGAGCCGGTTTCGCTGAAGCATCATTTTCGGTTGTTGAGACAGAAACTTCACCCTCTGAAGACTCGGCTTGATTAGCCTGATCAGCTGAACTACCGGGAATAACCCACCAATCCAGCATCACTTCCGAAATGGGCACGGGCACATATTTGCGCGCTTCAATCGGAATCACTTCAGCCAAATTATTTCGTGCTTGCTCGGGCACTTCAATGGAGACAATCAAACTATCACGCAGAGGAATCGAAAAAATAGCCACCGGCGTTGTCACATTGGCCTCTTTGAATAAATCTTTGAGTAACTCCACCGTTTTTTCAATCGGGAGATTGGTCGCTTGGCCTACCGATAAATCATTGTATGGACCGCAAGCCAACTCGCCATAAGTTTCGAGTACCGCTTGACCCTTTTCTTTACGTAATTGAACTAATTTAACCGACGAAATACCTAGGTCAATGGCGACCACACTTTTTTGTTTGGGACCAAGACCACTTTTCGCTATTTTTTTTAATTCATCAAAAAATCCCATGCGTGTTTTTCACTTATTTTGCTATTATTATAGCATAGTGAAGAATTACTACCCTAATTTTTTCCAGTCAGTTATCCACACTAACCCGTCTCAGTTATGGCGTGCCGTTTTAGACTTGTTCTTTCCTCGACATTGTTTAGATTGTGGGGCCGAAAAAACCTGGCTTTGCCCAGACTGTCTTGATTATTTACCCCGCAGTTACGCTCCGATTGAAGATAAAATTTTCTCGGTTTTCGATTATAGCTCGCCGGTGGTCAAACAAGTCATTTGGCGTTTAAAATACAAACGAAGTTTAGAGTTGGCCGAAACTTTGGCCAAACCCATGCACGATTTGTTGTTAGAAGAACTAGAAGATGAATTAATTGTGACTGGCCCAAGAGCGACTGGCCTGAAGTCCAACTTCGAGGACCCCAGAAGTTGGACTTCTAGCCCGTCGCCCCAAATAATCTTGATCCCCGCCCCCTTATCCCCCGCTCGCTTCCGCTCGCGGGGTTACAATCAAGCCAAAGTCCTCGCTCAACAAATCGCTCGCCTTAATCCAACCCAATTTATTGTTCGCGCCGACCTGGTTAAAAAAGTTAAAAACACCCCGACTCAAGTTTCAATCAAAAGTCGCGAACAACGATTAGCCAACCTCAAGGGAGCTTTTGAAATTACTGCCTCATGCGAAAGTGAGAAGTCGTTTTTTGTGCAACTAAATGCGACTTCGCACTTAGCCCACCAAATTTTCGTCATCATCGACGACGTCTCCACCACCGGCGCCACCATCAACGAAATCCGCCAACTTCTCGCCCACCACTTCGGCGCCCGCCACCTCTACGGCCTCGTAGTCGCCCATGGGTAAAAAATAGCCCTTAAAATAAGGACGGATGGAGGTCTCGCCTCCATTAGGACATCAACAATCTGACCAACCGGATTTCTTCGTAGGAAAAATTTGGACCAAGGAGGTTTTTGGCCGGACCGAGCAGATATTGGCCACCAGTCATCCCCCCCTTTTTTAAGGCCTCACGAATTTTTTTAGACCGAGAAACAATCAGTCCCTCACTCAAGTATTGCAAGGTTACGGTCGAGTCCTGCTCTTTGATCTTTTCCAAATGATCGAGAATCGTGCCCGTTTTCAAATTTCGTTCCTTGGCCATTTCGTGAAGAGTTTTGCCTTCGTCGAGGAGCATCCGCGTTTTCTCAATCGTGCTAATTTTTTTATTTTTTAGTTTGGCTTCTTTCGCCGAGAGCGCGCCAATTTTGTTCAAAAATCTTTTTTGTTTAGCTTCGTAATCCGCCTTATCCAGCGCCGACATCTCGGCGGAATGTTTTTGCGATTCGCGACGCCACTCGCCATCTTTTTGCAAAACGCCCGGATCCACTTGGAGCGCCAGCGCGTTCAAACCCTTAAGCGACAAGCCATCAAGCGAGCGCACCCGCGACAAGGCGACATAGCCCATCCCCGGTTCGAACGATTGCGACAAATCCACTTCGGCCGCGTCGAGCGACAGGCCCTGACTCTTGTGCACGGTAATCGCCCAAGCTAAACGCAGAGGATATTGATTAATTTCGGCCTTAATTTTTCCCTCCTCCTCAATGCGCCAACTGGCCGACGTCACATTAACCAATTTGCCCTTGGCGGTCCGCACCGTTATCCCTGAAGCATCACAACTCGAAACAATACCCAAGGTGCCATTGGCAAAACCGGCTTCGTAATTATTTTTCACAAACATCACCCTTGCCCCTTTTTTTAATCGCAAAACTTCGGGCGCGAGACAACCTTTTTTCAGAGTCGTCACCACCTTTTCTCGACCCTTGTCGTTCATATAATACTCCCTTGCCTCGCCGGGCAATTTGGCCAGCTCGCGTTCGTTCTCTTCGTCCACATCCACATTGTGCGAATATAATTTAGTCGGTTCGATCGAATTGGTTTTTTGATTCAAACGAGACCGCAAACTTTCGCCCAAATCTACGTTCATCTCGTTATCACGAATCGCGTTGAGAATCGCGAGATAATTATCATCATTTTGCCGATGTTGTTCTTCGAGATAGCAAATTTTCAAACCGAGATTTTGCCAAGACTTCGCTTCGTAAGCAAAACGCGAGGGTCTCTCGCCCATCCGCGCCACGGGTGGCAATTGAAAAAAGTCGCCACACAAAATCACCTGAACGCCACCGAACGGTTCGTTGTTCCGTTTAAACGAGCGCAAAACTTGTTCGATTAAATCCAAGCGATAATGATGAAGCATCGAAACCTCATCAATCACCAAGACCTTGGCCCGGTCAAGTCGTTTCCACAAATAAGATTTGCTTTCTAAATCTTCGAGATCGTAAGCCGAGAGTTTGTCGCGCACGCCAAGTCCCGACCACGCGTGGATAGTCATCCCCCCAATATGCGTCGCGGCAATGCCGGTGGAAGCCGTCACACCCACCTCCACACCTTGATTTTTCAGCCAATCCACATATTCATTAAGCACAAAAGTCTTCCCGCTCCCGGCCGCGCCGGTTAAAAAAGCGTTGTGCCCCATTTTCAAAATCGCCAAAGCTTCTTGCTGGGTCATGCCTTTATTTAATCCTCTTTTTAATAATATCCGCCAACTCTTTTTCGTCATTATACACGCCATGGCGAGAAAAAAGTAGCAACAAAATCGCGTTATTGGCCACCAGTTTGAAAATCAACCGGTAACCACGAGATTTTCCGCATTTTTCTTTAAGGGGAACAACTCGGGCTTTGTAAATTTTGGTATCACCAAAACCGGGGTACGACACAATCCCGGGCGTTTCGAGAAGCCCTTTAAAACAAAAATAGCGCTCCCAAGCTTCCAAAGATTCAATGGACGCCGGCCACCGTTTCAGTTTCTTAAAATCTTTAGCGAGATCCTCGTGGCGATCAATTAACATACATTTCGCCGTATTTGTTGCGATAATAGACCAAATTATAATCAATCACTTCGTTTGGTTTGGTCGCAATCCAGGGCGCTTCGCCGTGAGTAGCACTCTTCATCTCCGAACCAGAAAACTTTTCCCATTTATCGGCCACCTCCTCCAACATCACCAATTCTTCCCGGGAAAAAACGTTTAGGTCGTAAGCTCGCAAGGCTTGAATATGTTGCTGGTCATTAAGACCAACCCCAACCTTTTTCGCGGTAATTTTAATCTCTTGACCATTCATTTCTTTGAGTAATTTCTCGGCCATTCGCGGAACCGGTCCATTTTCAAAGCGCAGATACTCATCACCAGTAATCGAACGGCCATGTTTTTCGAAAAAATCAAAGTCGAGATAATAAAGCAACTTCATCATCTTCAATTTTCCTAGAGTCCCATTTTGAATTCGGTCGGCAAAATACAAAATGACATTTTTATATTTTTTATTATCAATTTTAGCCATAACTATATTTTAGCAATTTTGGCGAGTTTTTCAATGTAACCAAAAAGTTAAAAAATAATCGGCAATTCGTAAGCTTTGTCGTTAGCCGATAAGCCCGAGGGGTTATCTTTTTGAAAAATAATCGCGCCTCGTTGAGCGTAAGCTTGATTGGTTGGATTAGAGGGTTTGATAAATTTAATTTCTGTCGAGAAAGCAACATAATCCGAGGTCATCCATTCGCCACTAGCTTGAGCCAGACCCGTCGCAATAATTCGCCCGTCCCAGTCAACCAAACTAATCGGAAACGAACCTTCAAAAAACCAAGCGCCCTTAACCTCACCAGTAATTTTTAACGGACTGGTAATTTGCTCCCCCTCTTTAACGTTCAAATAGCGAAAATCCCCACTATTATCAATACATTCATTCCGCAAAAGAGCCCATTCTTCGCAAACCGAGCCGTCAGGCAAAGTGCAATAGCCAGTTTGACCCCCATCCACACCAATCCGAATTTCCAAGGTTCCCCCTACTTCTTCGCAATGCACCGAGGCCGGATTGGGCAATTGAGACTGGTTAGGTTTTAAACAATTACCAATTTTATTACAAAGCCAATTATCCTCTGGCAAAATCAGTCTCATCATCAACACCCCCGCCACAAAAATAATCGCCACGACAATTAAACCACTAACAATTTTTTTCTTAGTTATCATGACTTAAGAATAGCAAAAAACAAAAGGCCTTTCAAACGAAAGACCCTTTGTTTCGCAAAACCAGAAAACTAGGCCAATTTCTTGGCCAAACCGATCAGGTAAAGACCAGACAACCCAACTAAAATGTAGACTAATTGGGCCAAGACCGGGATACCACCCAAGATCAAATTGACCAAGTCGAGGTTGAACAAGCCAACCAAGCCCCAGTTAACCGATCCGACAATCGCGAGAATAACCGCGATCCAATTTAGAACTTTCATTGATTATTATTTTGTTATTAATATTAACAAAACGAAGTTTTCGACCTAAGTATAATTATACCACCTCCAATTCTTACTTAGCTAGATTCGGGTGGGGATAAATTAAGACAGGAGACAATCGCAAGGTTTTTGTTTAAGAATTATCCGTTGCTCTCCAACAGTATTGATAAAACAATTCTGCCGACCAATTCCAAGTGCCAATCTTTTATCAAGGGGTGTCTGATGAGAATACCCCCGCCGAGAAAATTCTTTCACCAAAGCTTCGTGCCGACCATAAAGCGCCTTTTGTTTGCCGACCCAACGCAAAGTTTCGGGATGTTTTGAATACCCACCTCGACCCTGATGTTTCGTCAAAATATTCCAGAGACCATGAAGCTCCCGATGCTCGGCCAGTAAATGTTTTCGACATAAATTCTTTGGTTAGATATCCCAAATCCGCATAATTAATAAATAATGAGTTAATTAATCAACTCTAACAAGTGAAAATTGGCGGGCTACTTCGAGTTCGGACCTTTCACGGCCAAACCCTGTAAGGTTTTTTGGTTAAAATTCATAATATCAAATCGACGCATCTCGAGCACCCCTATTTTAGCACAAAGTGACAAAAGTGACACGGGTAAGGGGTAAAAGTTGCATTTGCCTGTCACTTTTTACCCCCGACGATTTGAAATAGCTTATTCGGATTAAGTCCCAAAGACAGAACATCTTGCTGTAATTTTTTAAGCCCCTCCCAAGCTAGACTATGGCATTTTTCAAATGATCTGTCCCCTAAACCACATAGGCAATTTTTCTTACTGTTAGGCTTTCTCAGTTGAATATTATATTCTTTCCAGTTTGGTTCTCTTCGTATTGTCTTTATCAAATTTTCTATACTAGCTGAGTCTTTAACTATAGAATTCTCAGCATAACACTCTAACAACCCCATGATTCCATGACCATACTCTCCCCACGGCCACCGGCCATTTTTATCGAAATAGCTTAACCCATACAAGTATGGGGTTACGAGGTCATTAATAAAAATCACGAGATTTGAGCCTGTTGGGAAATATTGTTTTTCTCTTGGTTTAACACAAAGACAAGCAACTTTTGTTACTGAATTGTAATGCAAGGATCGCTTGTCTTTGAGCTGATACTTGTCAGCAATATCCTCTGTCCGACCACCAATTTCCATCAAGACCGGCATCTCATCAGGATACAAATTATTGGCAATAATTTGTATCTCAAAGCTGTCCTGAATGAGATACTCATTATAAACAGCATTGATCTCAATTTCTCCTTCCCAAACCCCGCGCTCTTTTAGTGTTAATTTTGGAAATCTATTTCTAACAGCAGATATTTCATCTTCTGAAAAATCATATTTTTCTATGGTGTCCATGGCTGAGGAGGATTGTTCAAAGTCACAGGACCACTAGATAACCTTGAGGAGTTATCGGTGCTAGTTTTTTCCAAATGGTTAGCCTTAAGATTTTTTTCTCCTTTATAACTAACCCTTGTCTGGAAGGCCTCTTCAACCCATTTACCCAAATTGCCAATACCGTCTTCTGTAACCCAGTCATAAATTTTACAAATTGATGAAACAGGCGAACCATCCGCTAACAATACACGCTCAAATGGATTTGGACCGGCGGTATCTGTCTTTCCATCTAAATTTTTCACATTATGTATACTAACGCCAACTAACCCGTTACCACGATCCCAACTTTGCCGGATTTCATACTGAACCCACTCTCGGTCAGCCGTTTCTGCTCCGATAAGAACAACTGTAACCGAGGTATATTTCAATTGATCTTTTATCCAATTTTCAACAGCCTGTTTTCCTTGGCGTTCAATTTTCTCCCACTCGACAGAATCGACTACGCCATATTCGTCTTCGTCGGCAAGGGAATGGCTATTCCTAACCTGTGCCGCCCTTTGGGAATCTCGCTCAAAATGGAAACTATAAAATACTTTTCTTGCCATAATTTATGAAATTAAAATTATAATTAAGTGCATTAAAAAAAGTCCGCCATAAAATAAAGAGATGGTTCTTGAAAAACAACATTTTAGCCAGCCCGTTTTCGTTTTAAAAGAATCCGTATTCATAGAAAAATTTATCTGATCCCCTGGTAGGTCTCTTGTCTTATCATAAAGTCTAATAAATAGCTTTTCTTGGCACAAATAGTAACTGTCCAACAGCCAAAAGAAAATCAGAGCCGCCAAAGAGATAAAAAGATATTGGCAAATCATTTCTTTCAGGCTCAATGCCAGTAAGCCCCCAATAACAGTCAGCGCCCAGCCCTTTAGCAGGAAGGAATTTTTTGCCATACGATTAATCGTATCCTGTATAAATCCTAGATGTTTTAATTTTGCCTCCATATCTAGCCAAGGGTCTCTTTTCTTATAATCTTATTGTAATTTTCGCAATCAGGATTTACACATTGAAAATCCAGAACCCCATCCCATTTACCAGCCGGCTCTCCCTCGGCCTTGGTTTGAGCAAAAGGCCCAATCTGTCTCATATCTTTATCACATTTTTCACATTTCATATTTAGTGTTTATTATCTTTTGGCGGATTTGGATCGTGCCCTGGCCAAACGGTATCTTTGTCTCGAATTGGTCCACCGTTTGACCGATGGATAGCGACTTCGCCACCACCCGAATTAGCTGATAATAATTTGGCGATAGTCTCAGCTTGTTTTTGGGTTTGAGCTGTTGCCGAAGACCGACCAGCTCCTTCTTTTAGGACTTTCCAAATATCCGATCCTTTAGGATTTGTAACGTGATAATTAGACATTTTTGTTTTAAATCGTTATTTTTTAACTTTTTGGGAATATTTCCGCTAAATTTTGCTTTATTTTGCGAAAATCTCCCTTATTATACCATATTTAGACTTATTTTAAAAATTAAATGGGAGTATAATATTCACATGGTTAAGGAAAAGCCCAAACAAAAACCCTCTCAACTTCCTTCTTCTCAGAAAATCAAGGATAACTTGAAACTTGCGGTCTCGGACCCAGATTTTATAGGGCGTGCCGTCGAAATTCGTCACTATCTTGGTATACCCCAAAATGGTTTCGATCCCAAGACGCCAGACTTCGGCAAAAAATTTGAAGAATGGGAAAAGGGAATGGGTAATAAATCAGAGGAGATGATGAACTCAAAGGAATTTAATCAAGAACTTAGACGACTTTATAATTTGTACGAGGCTAAGAAAATCAGTCGGAAAGAATATGATGACTTGAGATATAAACTCCACGACCCTCTACCTATAAATTATCTATCTCGGCAAATAAAACTACTTGTTAACGATTTTAATCTGCCAATAAATTGTGAGAACAGTATATGGGGCTATATTGTCCAAAATGACTTTTGGATGATTCCAGTAACCATATTTGGGAATAGACCAGGCACGCCAGAAAACCTAAAGGCTAGAGCTGTAACTTTGTCCATCTATGCAAAACTTACAGAGAAAGACCTCAGATATATAAAACATTACGTTAATGACATCCTAGGGAATCGACTCCCCAACATCAATCCTCTTAAAGATATTGATGCACGAATCGTTTTAGAAAAAACATATAATAACCGTAATTATTTCGACGAGGTAGAATACACCAAAGGTAAAATTAGTCGAGAAGAGATAATTGAATTTGTTCAAGAAGAAACCGGAAAAAAATTTAAGACAGGAGAAATCGATGAGATTTTACGCTCGCTTAAAAAACTAAGACAAAAACGATTTAAGAAAAATCTGGAAAAAAGTAGCCCGTAAAATTACAGATATATTTTTTCGACCTGTTTCAATAATACTGTAGCTCAAGAATGCTACAGTATTATTAATTTAATAAATAAAAAACATGAAAAAATTAATTTGGTCTACTCAAAAACGCAAGGTCAACGACCTCCTGCCTTATGCTAAAAATCCGCGCTTGATTTCAGACAAGCAAATGAGCGATTTGAAGAAGAGTCTGAGAAAGTTCAACCTTGTTGAACTACCGGCCGTGGATATTGATGGCAAAATCGTTGCTGGGCACCAACGGATTCGTGCTCTGCAGGTGCTGGGTCGAGGTGAAGAATTAATCGAGGTCAGAATTCCTAACCGTAAATTAACACAACAGGAATATGATCAATACCTCATCACTTCCAATGCCGTCACTGGCGACTGGGATTTTGAGAAATTGAAATCATTTAACCTAGATCTTCTCACTGATATCGGATTTAATCAAGACGAATTAGCCAAAATCTGGGATCAAAACCTAGAAACCAAGGATGATGATTTTGACGAAGAAAAAGAATTAGAAAAAATTAAAGAACCTAAGACAAAGCTAGGCGACCTAATCGAGCTTGGGCCACACCGCTTAATCTGTGGTAGTTCTGGCGACCCGGCCATCCTAAGGCGACTATTTGGCAACAATAGAGCTTCGATGATCTACTCAGATCCTCCCTACAACATCAACCTAGATTATTCCCAAGGTATCGGTGGCAAGAAAAATTATGGCGGTAATGTAAACGACAAACGAACTTTTGTCGAATATCGAGACTTTCTGCGCCAAAGTCTGGTTAACGCCCTAATGGTTGCCAAGCCTGACACCCACGTTTTCTATTGGTCGGACCAGATATACGTCGGGCTGGTTCAAGATTTATACCGCGAATTAGGAATTGAAAATAAACGAATTTGTCTCTGGCTCAAGAACGGTCAGAACCCGACTCCGGGTGTAGCTTTCAATAAATGCTATGAGCCATGTACTTATGGCGTTAGGGGTAAACCATATATCGCTCCGGAGATTAAAAATCTGAATGAGGTACTCAATAAAGAAATCGGTACAGGCAACGCTCTGGTCGAGGAAGCTTTAGACAATATTGATGTCTGGGCGGTTAAACGACTATCCGGCAAAGATTATGAACATGCCACTTCCAAGCCACCAAAATTGCACGAAAAAGCGATTCGCCGTTGCACCAAGCCCGGCGACATTATTTTAGATAGCTTCTCCGGGTCGTCCAGCACTTTAATTGCAGGCGAGCAACTCAAGCGAAGAGTCTTCGCTGTCGAGCTTGAACCCGTTTTTTGTGATTTGGCAATTCGACATTATGAGAAATTAACCGGCCGTAAGGCAAAGATTAACCATGAAAAAAGCTAAAGTAAGAAATTCCTTTTTGGAGGAATTGAAAAAAGTACCCATTGTGCAAGTCGCATGTGAAAAGATGAATGTCTCTCGCACCAGTGTGTATCGCTGGTGCGATAAAGATAAGGAATTTAAGAAAGAAATGAACGAGGCCTTAGCCGAGGGTGAGGCGTTAGTTAATGATATGAGTGAAAGCCAGTTGTTGAGTCTGATTAAAGAAAGAAATTTCCCCGCAATTAGTTTTTGGTTACGACATCGTAATACCAGATTCAAAGATAAGATGGAGGTAACAGCCAAAATCCAAAACAACGGTGAATTAACCCCCGAACAGGAAGCTATTGTTCGTGAGGCCCTAAAACTAGCTCAAATACCTGAGCCAACAGAAATTAATAGCGATAACGACAACCAACATGACAACGAAAAATGTGATCCCAGTGGATCTAGCGGAAACGATGATCCGCGACCAGAAAGTTAGAATTTCCATTACCAAGGAAAGTCACTGGTATTTCTTTCATTTTTATTTCGCCCATTACATTAAATACCAGACGGCCACTTTCCAGCGAGAAATTATCGGCTTAACAGAAGACGAATCGGTGAAGAACTTCTTTGTCGTTGCTTTTCGTGGTTGTGGTAAATCAACTATTATCACCACTTCCTATCCGCTCTGGGCTATTCTCGGTAGACAACAGAAAAAATTTGTTCTCATTCTCTGTCAAACTCAAGCTCAGGCTAAACAGCACATGATGAATCTTCGCCGAGAGTTAGAAGAAAACACGGTGTTGAAAAACGACCTCGGACCATTCAACGAAGAATCCAATGAATGGGGAACTTCGTCACTGGTTTTCTCCAATTCAAATGCTCGTATTACCGTTGCCTCAAGCGAGCAAAGTATCAGAGGTTTAAGACACAACCAACATCGTCCTGATCTAATAATCGGTGACGACGTAGAGGATCTCTCTTCAACTAAAACTCGCGAAAGTCGCAATAAAACATATCAGTGGCTAACAGCTGAGGTGGTCCCGGCTGGTGATCGAGATACCAGAATTGTCATCGTTGGTAATCTTCTGCACGAAGATTCACTCTTAATGCGGATTAAAGAAAATATTGAGACCGGAAAACTAGATGGCGTATTTAAACAATATCCATTAGTCCAAAACGGCCAAATTCTTTGGCCGGGGAAATATCCGACAATGGAGGATATTGAGACAGAGAAAAGGCGATCGGCCAACGAGTATGCCTGGCAACGAGAATACCTGCTTCGCATCGTCCCATCTGAAGAGCAGGCCATCCACCGAGACTGGATTCACTATTACGACGAACTACCCTCAAAGAAGAAAAAACGCTACGGATACTCCTGTTATCTTGGTATCCGAATTGGGGTGGATTTAGCAATCTCACAAAAAGACTCAGCTGATTATACGGCAATGGTGATCGGCTGTGCATACGAAGATGATAATGGACTACGAATTTATATCTTGCCCAAAATTGTTAATAAAAAAATTACCTTCCCAGAGACGGTCGAACTTTGTAAATCAATTTACAAGTCATATTACGCTGATGATACGATCCCGGAGTTTGTCTTCGAAGACGTCGCTTACCAACGAGCGTTGCCACAACAACTTGAAGCCGAAAACATCTACAACATCATGACATCTCGTCCTTGTGGCGACAAACGAAGTCGTCTCGTTATGACAGCTCACTGGATAAAGTCTGGCAAAATCCTCTTTCCAAGGGATAATTGTGAAGAACTCCTTAATCAAATTATTAATTTCGGAGTGGAAAAGCACGACGATCTAGCCGATGCCTTTTCAATCATGGTGCTAAGTGTTATGGAAGAACGACCGGGTGGCCAAAGGATTTTTTTCTTTTGAGGTTAAGGATCATGAATAAAATAATCGATTCGAGTTTTTTGCCCATCTAATATCGGATCATCAAACGAAAACTTTTGGAGTGAGCAGAGACCTCGGCCGGCATACTCAAGCGTGCGATACAGATAACCAAGAAAACTGCCAGTGTAGCGATATCCTCGAATACAACCGGCAATTTTCATTTGAATTATATCGGTATAGCCTCGCCAAACTCGTAGGGCATAATAACGATCAACCCAATCGTCGATAATGTAACTAAGCCAATGAGAAAGTTCTTGCTCCGCTAGGGTGTTGCCTTTTTGAGCGACCCGAACAAGTGCAATAATTATTCTTTCTCTTCGTCGTTTATCAACCTCTGTTATTGGGGTGATTACGACATAGAGTTTTCGTCGATATTTATTAAGAACCAAATCAATCTCTTTCTTATTTTCATAACATTTTGCCGTTTTATGTCGATAACGAATCCAGCGTTTTTGGAAAGAACGAGGTAGCTGATAAGTAACTTTATCCCAATCTATCTGATCATTTTCTGTCCGATAATTAAGACGGAAATAACGATAAGACGCTGGTGTATTACGGTAAATCCAAGAACTACTAAAAGTTAGAGGTTGTTGTTCCTTTAATTGCTTTTTTAGAATATTAATCGCCTGTCTAAAGTTCATTTATTAAGAATACCGTTTGATCTTTATTATGATAAAAAAACTGTTCAAATTGGATTATTACGCGACCTTGACAAACAGACACTATCTGATATAATATACCCAGATTTTGACAATAGAATCACTGCAATGAGATGAGCCATTTGGGGCTTAATTTAGGCCATAAATGGCTCATCTCATGCGAGAGAAGCTGATCGCCGACGAGGATTTCGGTAAATTGTAGTACGACCAACAAGGAAAGGAGCTGATGACGATGCCACAGACAGCATTGATCACGGCCGACGATCCCAAGGGACGTCAAGCGGTAGACCTCTTTCGTGCAACCTACAACAAGTTGGGTTTAGACGAAGAACGGGCACAGAGACTCAACGAGAACGGTGGCGAATTCCAGAAGGGTTTGAAAGTGCTGATCGAACAGCTCACGAACCCCGACCAGTTCGCCGACGAAGAAGTCGAGTCGCAATATGGGTACCTCTCGGGCTACAGCCAGCCGAAGCCGCTCGCCGAACAGGCCTCGCGCTTGAAGGAACTGTTCCCCGAACTCGCCCAGACCACGTTCGACACCACGATCGAAGGCGAAGCGCTTCCGCCGAACGCTGAAGGTCGCTTCTTGATTCCGGACTGGCGGTTGATCGCCAAGACCTACCCCGAAGCGGTCCAGGTGGTGCTCGACAAGATCAAGGAAGTTCGCGGTTCGCTTTACAACTACCGCGACGGCCAGATCGACGAAGCACACCTGCGCCAGCACGCCAAGAAGGAGGAATTCTTCCTCGAACTCAGTAAAATGCAAAGCGGACACAACCTGCTCGTCATCGCGGCCCAATTCGGTCTGCGCCACCGTGACAAGTCCGTCCGTCGGGCACGTGTCGTCATGTTTGGCGGTGAGTGTGGTCTGGGAGCTTTCGAAATCGGCATCATGCTCCTGACCCATCCGGAACGCCTCGAAAACGTGGACGATCTCTGGATCGACTGCGCGGGCGACGAATTCAATCCGGGCGGCGGTGGCGACTTCTCGGAGTCCCCGTGCTTCGGGTTCGACGACGACGAGGTCTGGTTCGGCACGCTCGTTGTCGTCGATACCAGCGACGACTCTGGCTCGGCGTCGGTGTTCCCTCCGGTGGTTTCCCCGCAACAGTGATCCTCGGCTCTCGAAGTCTTGAATCTTTTGATTTCTTTCTCTTGATTTTTGATTTCGCGGCAATTTTTTCAGGGTTATCCACACCTGTCTGCCTTGGGCAGAGGTGTGTGGGTGACCCTGATTTTCGTTTACATAAAAAACATATTTGATATACTTATAAACGAGTCTAAGCTAATGTACGGCCGTCTATTGATGACCGTCGCCCAACTCTTTCTCTCACGAGAAATGGCCAGAGTTTTGCCGACTATTGTTTGCAAGAGTGTGCCGTGGTGAGGAGAAACTGCTTGTTTTTGTTCAAGGTAAACCACTAAGCCTATATGGCGGGTGTTGCCAGATTAAATTCAAGAGCGATAAGGTGTCTTGTTGCCGACAAGAGTCATTTTAGAGTTCTGGTGCCACGGATGGGCAAAAACAAATCTCCGGATGGCGATGGCGACTTCTCGAAGGCGCCCTACTTCAAGTTCAACGGCGACAAGGTCAAGTTCGACACGAACGATGTCGACGATACCAACGACAACTATGGCTCGGCGTCGGTGTTCCCTCCGATGGTTTCCCCGAAGTCTCTCCTTCTCATTAAAGAGGTAGTCAATCTTTTTTGGCTACCTCTTTAAGTTTAACGAGTTGGACTGGTCGAACGGAGCCAGCCACCTAACATACGACCGATTTCGTCGATGATCGCTTGGACCGCCACATATTTCTTGGTGTCAAAGCTCTTTGTTTCTTTCATTAAGCGAATAAGGAAACGAAGCAGGTTTAATTTTGTACTGGCCGTTTCCAGCGACACCGCTTTGTTACCATGTTGCGAATAACCAGCTTCAAGGAAAAGTTCGATAATCTGCAAAATCAGATTTTCGCTCCGCTCAAAGATGGTGAAGCGGTCACACTTGGGAATCACTCGGCGATAATCGTGAAAGGTCTTGTAAAGATCGTAGGCTTTTTTAAGGATCGGAATATCATTATCATTCATATTTTTATTTGGTTATGAGGGTTTACAATAATTTATTTGATCAGATTGTTAATTTGGAGAACCTATTTCAGGCGTGGGAAGAATTTAAGCGGGGCAAACAGAAAAAGCCGGACGTATTGGCTTTCGAAAAGAATCTGGAACAAAATATCTTTCAATTGCACCGAGATTTAACCAGCCGAACTTACAAGCATGGTCCATATAGCAGTTTCTATATTTACGATCCCAAACGGCGACATATCCATAAGGCGACGGTCCGTGATCGCGTTTTACACCATGCTATTTTTCGAGTGTTGAATTGGGTGTTTGGACCAACTTTTATTCCGCGTTCTTTTTCTTGCCGTTTTGGCAAAGGCACGCACAAGGGCGTGGCGGTTTTGGAGCAAATGCAACAGCAAGTCAGCCATAATTATTCGCGTCCCGGCTTTGCCTTAAAATGCGACGTTAAAAAATTCTTCGATACCATTAATCACTCGTTTCTTCTTTCGATTATTAAAAGGAGGATCTCGGACCAAAACGCCATATGGCTTTTGGAAGAAATTATTGAAAGTTTTTTGAGCGAATATTCAGATTTGTTTAATCGTCGCGGTGTCCCGATTGGCAACCTCACTTCCCAGCTCTTTGCCAACGTATACATGAATGAGTTTGACCAATTCGTGAAGCATGAGCTAAGGGTTAAAAATTATGTTCGATACACTGATGATTTTATTGTTGTATCAGACAATATTGATTATTTGCTCGGCTTAATTAAACCAATGGTTAAATTTTTAAAAACGGAGCTGGGACTGTCTTTGCATCCGGAAAAGGTGGGAATTGGTAAAATATTCCAAGGTACCGATTTCCTTGGCTACGTGCTTTTACCCTATCACCGCCGTTTGCGAAAAAGAAGCGAGCGGCGAATGTGGCGAAAGATAGATCTGTCCAAGAAAAATTATGAAAATGGGTTGATCTCTCCCAATTGCTACAAGGGTACAATTAACTCTTATCTTGGTGTTTTATCCCATGCCAATACTCATAAGCAAAGTGAAAAGATTAGAAATGAATTTTGGTTTTGTGAACAATAAAGAACCAATAAAAGTTGTTTAGGAAAATCTAATCACACTGAGGACTTTTAGCTTTTGAAGGATAGGCTAAAAGAAGAGCGTCGAGTGAATCAAAAGATTTAAGGTATGTTACACTTAAACTTTTCCAATCGTCACATTCTGCTGGGTAATAGTATTTTGAAGTTGAATAAGAAGAAGTGTAAAACTTGCCCACCGTTTGCGTTGTCTGAGTGACGGGAGCGACAGTCGTTGTGCCCGCGGATGAAGTTGTATCCCCATTGCAGGTATTCGGAGACCATAACCCAGCAAATGAAGCCTGAGCAGACCTCTGAGCCACTTTAAATTCTGCTTGATACTTGTAGGGAGTGCCATAGGTGTACTCATGGGCATAACCAATTTCAATCATATATTTGTTATAGAATAATCCATCTTCACGGTAGATATAGGCAAGCAAGCGATTATATTTATCTCGTTCGCCTTGAGTTGGATCTTTTTCAATTCGAACTTTTTTGCCAGTTAATAATTCTTTGGCTTTATTTGAAGCTTCTTTCCCAAAACATTGAACAGGTTTTCGGGGATCAACCGTTTCTGGGGTGTCCATACCAATTAGACGTAGTGTCTCGGTATTTCCATTGATATTTACTTTCAAAGTATCACCATCAACAACGCTCGTTACGGAGTAATAAGTATAGGTAGGGACAGCCGGAGGAATCTTAACTTGAGCAACCGTTTCTTTTGTGGCCTCTACTTTAGGACTTAGGTTCTGAACTTTAGGGACAACGGCTTCTTGCTCTTTTAGATTTGAAATTGCCACTCGAGTGTCAACTTCAACATTTTTAATTTCCCTTTTGCTTATTTCGGAATCAGAGGTCGGGAAAATGATACCGATTAATATTAAGAGGACAAAAACCACACCTATGCCGAACAGGATTTTTTTAAAAAGAAAAGTTTTCATAATAAACAATTAATTTTTAACCACCCATTCTGTTGCCACCCAGCCAGATCGTAAGACAACATTTTTATCTATCTCTCTCACTCCTTCTATAATTCTAACTTGTTTGAGAGAAAAACTACCACCAATGACTTTTACTTTTGTACCATTACCAACGCAAAATCCACCAGCTTCGACAATGCCCAAAAGATCTTTAGCACTTATGGAGCTCATTACTTGATCATAAGCTTCTTTGGTCGGGCCCAAACAGATCATTTGCTCTGGATCCCTGGTTCCTGGCAATCTCAAATATCCAATATCTCCAATTTTGACAAAATCATGGACCGTTTCAGTTTCTACGGGTTTTGGCTTATTAATCTTTGCCACTTGCTTGTTTGTTTCTAGGTCATCACTCACGACAACCCCAACGATAACAAGGGTAATAATTGCAATGCCGATGATTATATTCTTCGACAAGCGGTTATTTAGTTTTTGAGTAATTTTTTCTCTAGTGACGGGGATAATGATGACCGCAAGAAGAATGAACAAAATTCCCAAAGCTGGCTCTGAAAAAATCTGCACGATTCCAGTGAATCCAATTAGTACACCAATAATCCAACTAATTATTTGAACTCGGTTTTTCTTTTTAGTCTCAACCTCGGGAGACTCGTTTTTATTATCCATATACCTCGCGTGGGATTTAATAATAATTGCTAATAATTTTTGTGGGACACAAATGGCCACACAAGACCGACGATAGCTCCTTTCGGAACTATCCCTCTCCCTTTCGGGTGAGGACCCACGCGAGTAAGTGCCGGCTTATGTGGCCGTTTCTACTCGCGTGGGATTTCCTATATTTACCATGCCAAACGCAAAGTTTGGTTTAGGTATTGTCAAAGATAATAATACAACAAAAATTGTATCCGTCCAACCCTATCGCAGACAGTATTTTTTGTAAAGCTAGCCCACGATTATGTAATAAACGGGCAATTCTGCATAGACTTTACAAGGTTTTCTGGTCTGTCATTAATGGACGACGATGAAAATAGAGCTGGATAGTCAAATAATGGATAGATCAATCGTTGCCCCACCAACGCCGATTAAGTATGTCCTATATGCACGCAAGTCGACCGAATCAGAAGAGCGCCAAATCTTGTCGATCGATTCGCAAGTCAAAGAGATGCTCCAATTGGCCGAAAGGGATAATTTAGAAATTGTCGATATTAGACGTGAGGCTCATTCAGCTAAGGACTCGGGACAACGGCCAATTTTTAAGGAATTACTCGAGGATATTAGGCAGGGTCGGTTCAATGGAATTTTGACTTGGGCACCTGACAGACTTTCAAGAAACGCTGGCGATCTTGGTTCAGTTGTTGATTTAATGGATCAAAAATTGCTTCTGCAAATCAGAACTTATGGCCAGACATTTATAAATTCACCAAATGAAAAATTCCTGTTAATGATCTTATGTTCTCAAGCCAAACTCGAAAATGACAACAAGAGCGTTAATGTAAAACGTGGCCTAAGGACTAGGTGCGAAATGGGTTTAAGACCGGGAGTTCCACCGACGGGCTATCTCAATGAAAAAAGATCGGATCGAAAGTGCCAAGCAATTATTGATCCAGAACGGGCACCAGTTATTAAACAAGTGTTTGAGAAAGTGGCTTATGATAAATGGAGTGGAAAGAAACTTTATATGTGGTTACGGTTTGAATTAAATTTCAGAACGTCGGCAGGCAAAAAGCATTTAAGTCTAGGCAATATCTTTCGTATTCTCTATAACCCCTTTTATTACGGGGCCTTTGAATATCCGAAAAATAGTGGAAATTGGTATCAAGGCAAACACGAGCCAATTATCACTCGAGAATTATTCGATCAAACCCATGCTCAACTTAAGAGCAATGTTTTAAGAGTCGAAAATCAGGAATTCGCTTTTACCAAATTAATGACTTGCGGTTTATGCGGATCAGGTATTTGTGCTGACGAGAAATTCAAGAAACAGCAAAATGGCAATGTTCATCGTTACGTATATTATGGCTGTACTAAGGCCAAAGATGCCCACTGTAAATGCGGATATATTGAAGAAAAAGATTTGATTAAACAATTCGAACTGCTCCTCGACAAAATAGATCTAAACGAAATCAGTATCAAGGAAAAAATCAAAACCGAAGTTGAGCGTTTCAAGAAATTCCAAAGAGTCATCCTTGGATTAAAAGACAAAATTGAAGTCGGCGAAATTGATATCAAAAATTATGCCAAGTTTATTTTGAGAGATGGGACAAATATTGAAAAGAGAGAATTGCTGACATGCCTAAAGAGTAAAATTATCTTGAAACAAAAAATTATAACTGCCATTTAAGGATGAGGTGGTAAAATCCCTCTTTTAATACTATTCCTCTTCTTTGTAACTTTTAATATTTGTTTCTTTATCCCGAGATTATTTATTATTTTAAGTGTTCTCTCAAAATAGTTTGTTTTACCCTTATTCCTTCTTCTGATTTTTTTAAGCTTTCTTCTTTTCTGGTGTTGGGTGTTAGACAACTGTTTTTTAGTCTTTTCCATTTGTCAATGCTTTAATTTTTGAATCGTGTTTTTTCTCAGAAAAATATTATTGCCACTAAATTCAAAGCCTAGATAATCTACATAATCTCGGCCAAGCTTTTCTCCTAAACCATTTGTTACCTTTTCACAAACCATACCTTTTTCGCCCCTCTTTAAATAAGATACGAAGGACTTTTTGGAATTAATCTTCAGTAAGGATTCTTTGATTTTTTTATCTACGAATTTTAGTAGGTCATCTTTTTGGAGCTTGTTGCAGACAAAAACAAGATCGTCACTATATCGACGATAAAATACATCAGGAAAAAGCTTTTTTATGTCAGAATCAAAGTTGACTAAATAAATATTGGCAAGTAGGCCACTAATAGGACTACCCTGAGGAATTCCCATATTTGTTCTATTTTCCTCTACAATGCCTTTTAGAGTTTGATAAATTGCATATTTACCATGAGACAACTTTCTCTTGATCTTTTTATTCAAAAAATCTTCATGGGTAATATATTTGTAAGCAGTTAGGGACCTAAATACTTTGTAAAAAGACTCGTCTAATTTTTCAATCCCCTGTATTTTGCAGATATTATCTTTCAATAATTTATGATTTATTTCATCAAAGAAATGTTCAATGTCATGGGTAATAACCACGCATTCATCTTTTGTTTTTATGTAATCAAAAACCTCTCCGGCAAAATTAATATTACTCTTACCCTTTTGGGTTCCAGCAATCTCTATTTTCCGATAAGCAATAACATTTTCGCTCAATCCAATCTCGTTTAAATATTGTTCATATCTATCCATGAGAGCAAAGTTGTAATAACTGTAAATGTGGGCATCTATGTGCGAGACATACATTATCGGCCTTACTTTCTTGGTTCTTTGGGCTCTTCCCTTTGGATTGTTTTTACTTCTACGAAATCTTATCTCCGTTTTATCTTTTTTTATAAAAGGTAAAAACTGATGACCCTTAATATTTTTAAGGACGTCAACCACCCTAAGAAAGTTTAACTCATTATTTAAATCAAGACGGCCATCAATGTGTTGATAGTTTCTAACCTTTTTCTCGAGACCGATTTGATTTTTCCATTCTTGATATAGCATACAAAAAACGCAAAGACCTCTTCCTGCAAACCGTTGACATGGTTCGATACTAGGAAGAGGTCATTATAACTATAAAGCTAACTTGCATTCGCCGTCCTGCTTATTTCTAAGCTAGGGTCAACTAACAACGTCGGTAGAATAATAATGATAATCACAATCAACCATACTAATATGAAATTAATTATGATTCAGTTCCTATTCTTGGTGGTGCTCAACCTATGGTCGAAACACCGACTTGGCCACTGTAAGGGCGTCCTTAACGGACAGCTCTTGCAATTAACCAGCTACAATTTGACTAACTCATCTAGATCGAACGACCAATGCAAGATAGAAGATCGTTTCAGGAACAAAGTCCTGGTACCTCTTAAGAGCTAGTGGTCTCATACTATCACTAATTTCAAAAATAACAATTACAAAAACTATCCCAAACTAGGCATCTCGAGCTAGCTCTAATTGGCGGGACACTCGGGTTAAGTGCTAGTAAGGTTAGACCACATAAGGGTATTCTAGCACGTTTTGACTAGGCAAAACTAGGCATTCGGGTCATGGTCTCAAATACCAACAAATGCCAATTTCTGATATAATGAAAACATGACAGTTGGCGAATCGATATATAAGCAAGCAGTAGAAAACGGATACAACCCCACTTTTGCAGAAGGGCTTATTTCGCCATTGAATAATGCGGTGGAGGAGTACCAAAAAGTTTTTGAACATATGAGGGAACCCCTCAAGAACATAAGCTCAGTTATTGAATCCGTAAGACCTCAAATGGAAGCTGTGGCAAGAATGTCTATCCCATCAATATCACAGATAACAATGCCAAAATATCCTGAAACTCTTGGTGGGGAGGATAGCTATTTCATGCCTACATTAACACGACCGGTTCAGGAGGTACGGATTGTAAACCCTGAAGATATTGCCGTCGCCTCGGCAAAGCACACAAGCGAATACGTAATTGCTTCGTACCTTCTTCCACAAAACGCGACATGGGAATCACTCGGCATCCAGTTTATCGATGGACATTTCGTCAAAGTATCGTACCCAAAAATGAAGTCAAAGAAATTCGACTTCAAAGACATGGGCTTCATCAACACGAAGACGAACCGTCCCGACCGCAAGTGGGAGTTGCTCAGGGAAATGGCCGATAACGGCGGTGCGTTGACCAACGAGAAGTGGAACAGGCGATTCAGCAGGAACGTTAAGTACGATCTGAACGAACGGCTCAAGGAATTCTTTGGCATGAAAGAAAATCCGATCCCTCACTACACCAAGAAGAATGGGTATCGAGCGAGATTTACGCTCAGAGGAGACAAATAGTCATCTCAACTGAGATGACGAAATAAAGACCTTCCGCTGTTTCCAGCGAAAGGTCTTTTGTATTAAGGATATTTTGGATTCCAGCTTCTGAGAGTCAGAAGAAAATTGTCATTTTGTCATTCAATGACGAATAAGGGTAGAAGAGTCTAATAAAACCCTCTTCTCAAATTATTATGTCTAGACAACAAAAGATCACATGGTCATCCTCTACTCGCAAGTTAAATGATCTGATCAAAAACGGATACAATCCGCGTAAGTTAAGCGAGAACGAAAAAAGAGACTTAGAAAAGTCTGTTAAAGAATTCGGGACGGTCGTCCCCATCGTCCTCAACATCGGTTCGCGAGCTAACACTATCATCGGGGGCGAACAACGGGTCAAGGTGTACGCCGAACTTGGTATTGAGGATGTTGAGTGTATGGTGCCTTCCCGAGAGCTGACACTCGAAGAAGAAAAGGAACTCAACCTCCGTCTCAACAAAAATACGGGTTCATGGAATGAAGAATTACTCAAGGAATTCGAAATGAGCGTTCTCCTTGATGTCGGCTTCGGTGACGAAGAACTTCAGAATTTGTTCGATGATGTTGATACAATCGAGGATGACTTTGACTTAGGAAAAGCCCTGAAGGAAACCCCTGTTGCAAGGGTAAAGCTTGGCGAAATTTATGAACTTGGCAAGCATCGGCTTTTGGTTGGAGATTCTACTGATGAGAATCAGGTAAAGGAACTGATGAAAGATGACCTAGCGGACATTGTTTTCTGTGATCCGCCATTTAATATTTCCTGGGAATATGGAGGAAAGTATGGTGGAGAATACAAAGATAACAAGAGCGAAGACGAGTACAAGGAATTTATTGATAAAAGCATAGAAACATCTAAAAAATTCGCAAAGCCGAATTCACATTTCTTCTACTGGTCTGATCCTAACAGTATTGGATTAATACAATCTATGTACGACAAGTATGGGATCAAAAAAAGAAGAGTTTGTCTTTGGATTAAGTCGAATCAGAATTGCACACCTAAAATTGCTTGGAACAGATTGTACGAGTCGTGCTCATACGGCACAGTAAATAAGCCCTATTTGAACCCCAACTTTAGAAATGCTAATGAAATTCTTAATCAAGAAGTAACCACTGGCAACCAAGTCTTGGACGAATTACAAGACATGATAGACCTCTGGTTAGTAAAAAGGGACAACACCCAAAACTATCTACATCCCACTCAAAAACCAGTCACCTTAAATGAAAAACCATTCAAAAGATGTTCTGCACCCGGACATATTATCTTCTCTGGGTTTGCAGGTAGTGGAAGCGATTTGATTGCGTGTGAAGAATTGAATCGTGTCTGGCGTGGGGTAGAAAATGATCCTATATTTGCAACTATCGTCATCGACCGATGGGAAAAATTTACCAACCTTAAAGCAAAGAAAATCTATGGAGATAACTAGAGGAGATATATTCAAAATCGGTGATCATGTAATTGCCTGTGGCGACTCGCTCGATGGAACGTTTGTCGGTAAGGTCATTGGGGCGCATAAGGTACGGGCGGTCGTGACTGATCCGCCCTACGGTGTTGCCTATGTCGAGAACAAGAAGGGACTCTTGAAGCTTGGCGTTAGAGAAGAAAAAGTAATCGTGGGCGACCATCTACAAAGTGCCGAGGAATACGAGGAATTCACTCACAGGTATCTTGAGATTATCGTACCCTACCTTGAGGAATACAATGCGGTCTACATCTTCAATGCCGACCTGATGTTTCCGAGTTTGCGCTCTGGCATGAAATCGGCAGGCTTCTACTATAGCCAGATGATTATTTGGCTCAAAAACCAGCCCGTCATGAGCCGAAAGGACTACTTGTCCATGTATGAACTCATCGCCTACGGCTGGTTTAATAAGCACAAAATGGAACGATCCAAAGCGAAGAATGTGATCTACCATCCTCGTCCGGCACGATCGAGACTGCACCCCACACAAAAGCCCGTAGGACTCTTGCGAAAAATTATTCCCAACTCAACAAAAGTTGGCGATGTTGTCTATGATCCATTCCTTGGAAGCGGATCAATTGCCGTCGCTTGCGAACACTTAGGTCGAAAGTGCATCGGAATCGAGCTTGACGAGGCATACGTAGAAGCATCGCTCAGGCGACTTGAGAAACTCACCGGAACAAAGGCGGTGAAGGTATGAACGTATGCAGGAAGAAGATTTTTCCAAGGATCCGTATAAAAAGCAGGTCTACGAAACCTACGCTCTTTGGAAGTCTCTTCCTTCATTCCTCAAGGGACAACCGAGAGTAGCGCTTGAAAAGTTCGGAATTGAGGAAGAGGCAGTGTTTGACTTGTTGTTGATAAAGACCCAGCTTGATTTCTCGAAGAAGTACGAGATCGATGTCGGAACACTCACTGACTGGAACAAGCGACTTGAGAAAGACGGGTTGAGTAAGAACTTGAACGCATGGGCGCGCAAGCTCACGCCAAACGTCATCTTCGCCCTCTACAAGAACATCATCAAGAGCGGTCGAGCCCATGAGGTACGTGCGTGGTTTGAGATCGTAGAAAACCACTAATATGGAACCGATTAATTTAGAAGAAATAAATAACATCCTTTCGGACACTCTTCGCAAAGTGTTGAGCAAAGAGATATCGCACAAGCAGGCGTCCATGATTGCACGGCTCGCTTCTACTCTTTCCAAAAACATCGTGAATACAGAATTGAAGGAACGAGTCGAGTTCCTTGAAAATGCACTGCGAAGAAACAAGTAATATGAAAAGCCTCAGTAACATTTTAAGGAGATCAAATGTAACTCCTTTTGAGCGTGTAATGGCGATCGTCCATAACGATGTCCACAGAGAAAAAACTGGCAAAGATATGCTGTCAGAGTCCGACATGTACGCGCTAACAAAAGGATGGAAGGCAAATGCTCCAGAAGTAATCGAATATAATAGATACATCGATATTGCTCGGCTAGAAAGATCCATGCATATGGATGCTCAGATGTTCCTCTATCAATCAGAAATATCGATTCTACGAAACCAAAGGGTGTTGGATATCTTTCTCTCTCGTGCAAGGAGGATTGATGACTTGACAGACCAACCGTTTATTAAAGACTTACCCGTTGAAGAGAGCGTGCGATTTCTCACACAATATACCCATTTACAGTATAAGAAGGTGCTACACATATTTACTTTTCATAACCTTCCCAAAGAAATACAGAGCGACCTACTTCTCCTGGACGAAGAAATCGCAAGTGACGAAAGGTATTTAGAAGATCAGGTTTTTCTCTATGAGGGGTTTGGCGGTGGCAACATCTTGAGCAAACAGGCTAAAGATTTGATTATCAACAGTATCTACTCTCGCATGTATTATGAGGGAGTTAAGAAAATTAAAAATAGCACCGCGGAAAAAGATGGCTTTCTGCTTCACCCATTTTTTGCTGAACTGCAAATCAAAGAACTATTTCAGAAATTGGTTAACGATGAACATATTGCCTCCGACAAAACGGATGCTGATACAGAAGAGGGACTCCTGTCACTCGTTGGAAAATGCGCAAGAAACAAAAATACGAGAATTGAAAGGCTTGTCAAAGAAAAGTTATCGCAATGGCTCAATGATGGATTATTCGTCAATGAACACGCGCCACTTTTTATGAGCGAGCAATCTAACACTTGGAATGGCAACACAAAGATGAGCCACAAGGAGATATTTATGGCCTGGTATACAGAACTACAAAAATCTAGGCAGTACTTTCAGGATTTGTTTAACACTAAGAAGCTAGGAAAGGAGACGTTTGAAAAAGAATTCTTGGGAATGCCGAGAACGATGGAGGTATTAACCGGGACCAGCTTATACACCTGTACCGAGGATGTTGATTTTGTAAGGGAGTACAAAAAACAAATTGAGGTCCTTTTGCCGATAGGAAATGTTTTTCTTTTTATCGAAAAATATGCCGCACCGACGAAGAACCATAAAACGCTCCGTGAATTTAAAAAGTTAGCCCAAAAAATATCGTCTATCTTCAATATTGATATGACAGAAAAGTATGCAAAATTTATCAATTCGTATCAGGAAGAAGTAGACTGGCTTAACATTAGCTCAAGTAAACTCGCAGATATAGCAACTAAGCGTCTGTATTTTCAAGAGTCTTTCCAATACATCCTCGACATTGACGAGAGTTGTTTCGCTTTTGACTTCAAGAAAGAGGCCGACACGGCCGATATCGTGCAGATGTATTCTAACGAGTTTAAAAAGTTGGAAGTAATAAACTGAGTTACCAATATCTGGTTTGCGGAGAATTTGAAGGTCATTTGTTGTAGGTATAGCACTCCTTTACTCAACAGCCCGACAACCCTTTAGAACAACGCTGATCAAGGTCAAACCAGAGACCTCTCCCTCAAGACGAAGTGATTGGCCCTTGGAAAACTTGGCAAGCACTGGCTCATCAGCTTTGCTGAAGAAACACTGAATAAATGTTACTGAATATTGGCCGGTACTGAGAGTAATGTATGGGGAATCTAAAATGTCTTTCCCAATACTATCAACAAAACCAGAGACTTCGACTAATTTATTTTTGTACTTGGCGTCAGCGGCCACCTCGTTAGATTTATAAGCCTCAGCCAAGGCAGTTGCCGTTATCTTAATAGCTTCTGGCTTAACCACCTCTTTAGCGGAAGATGCTATCTTTTTAGAATTTGACGACTTAATTAATTTGCTGGGATTATTTGATTCAGCAGATCCAATAACGACAAGGACAATACAAACGACCAAAATCTTTATCCCTCGAGACATTGTAAACTTGAACTTTTTCTGTATAAAGTTACTAGCCGACGGGAGAATAAAAATACCTACTAATATGGAAAGGAGACTGGCCACGGGAGAGGAACCTAAACTCGTAACCCCAAAGACAATGAGACAGAAACCAATGACCCAGCTAGCGACTAATCCCAAGGTTATATTTTTAGTCTTAACCTCAGAAGACTTATTTTCGTTATCCATGATTATTTTATTATGATTAATAATTTGTAATATTTCTCGACCTTGGCTTGTACCCTAGCTTAGTTCTGGCGCTTTGCGAAGCTTAGTTACCAACTATAGACAGATTGGCACTCTCGTCGTCTAGTCATCATTTTTTAGAGACCATTGCCTTCAAGCCTTCTCCGGCGCTCATCGAGAGTCTCATCTTCATAGAGCCAATAAAGCGTCCCCGCCACGCCTCTCTTATAGCCTAAAAGTTCTTGAGCAGAAGCCGACAGACTGGTGACTTTTCCGCCAACTTCTATCTTGTTATTTTCTAATACCACCGCTTTTGTCGACTGATCTCGAGAAAAAGTTAGGGTGGAATTTATGGGTATCCCGTAATGAGTAAAATCAAATTTAGCTCTAACGCTTTTCACTTCTTCCAGTTCTTTTTCTTCTTCTTTGGTGGTGTTAATAAAATTCTTCGGTGTTATATCCCTCTTCTGAACTTTTCGAATGGCGGTAACAACTCTTTCTGGATCAATCTGAAAAAACTCGCGACCATCTCGAACTCTCCTATCTGAAAAAACTGAATGAAGCCACTTCTCTTCCTCGTGAGCATTTTCTACTTCGCAAGCGTAATAGCACTCAAAAGGTAGTGGAATATTTGTTCGGTCTAGTTGACGAATTCTTTCTTCCAGAGAATTATTTGTCATACCGATTTTGATATATCCTGGCATGGCTTCATTGGTTAATATGTAAATTATTTCATTCATATTTTTTAGAAAATAAAAACACTGACTGGGGCAGTGTTAGGGTTTGCGAGAAACACTAAGCCCCGCGCTAGCTAGGTCTTACGACCCCATACACCTTTCGGTGCACGGCCCATCCCTGAGTTGCTGAACGCGGGGTTCAGTGTCAGGGATGGGACTTTGAGCCATGCCCAGCCTTAGTTAAAAAGCGTAGGTTTAGGCCACCATATTCAATTGTTCTTTTAGAATATCAAAAAATGGCTCATCTGACAATGAACCAAGAGAAACGTGAAATAGAAAATTTAGGAAGCTCTTATTAACTCTTGCCAAAAGATTTTGGCCATTTCTCTTCCCTCGCTTGATCCATCGTGAGGCTCACCGATAACAATATTGTTATCCCAACGGTTAAGAGATTCTGGGAGGGCGATGTTAAACAACTTACCATAAAATCGCATCCGCTCATCAATATCTTTAGAGGCCAGAAAATTTTGGAACTGGCGATAAAAAGCAGGATCGTTAGTTTCAATATAGCTGATGGCCTGCTTTTCACCTCGCCAGGGCATCTGACGGAAAGTAAAATAGGCCGTAACTAATTCAACAACGCTATAAAGTAATTTAATATCTAGGGCCTTTAAATAAAGATCGTCTTGAGATTGATAGTAACGCTGATTACAAATAAAACCATAATTAACCTTATTCAAAACACTAGTAACTTCATCCTTGGGAATAACGGTTTTGAAGTGGCCATTCTTAATCTTGTTTTGAAGCTCTGAGATTGATCCTGTCTTATCGAACTCGATCTTGGCGTTATTGAGCCAATTTAGTAAAATTCCGTCCATTGAATTTGGATTTACCTCAGTCTTTTCAGTCAATTCTTTAATGGTCTGCTCGGTAAAAAAGAAAATATCAGAAAACTTATCATCAATAAAGGTGTAGACCGATTTAACACCTGTTTCGTCATTGGCTAAAATAACTATGAGATCATAGTCGCTATAGTCTTTTAGGTCTGAGCTAGCTCCGGAGCCAGTCAAAAGGAGAGCTGATACTTGGTCTTTTAACTTAAGATTTGAAATGATGTTGACTAAAGTCATAGCTTTATTTTAGCATATCATGATCATTATTCGTCTATAAAAGTATCAAACCAAACCATAAGGCTTATTATGCTGAATAGTATTGCAGAATGATCATTTACCCCCTCCAGATGTTCCTTGATAAGTGCAACAACCTCCTTTTTAACAAAATACTTATTTACTCGAGGGTGAATACTTAGTTTGTCGACAAAAGGTAGGAGTACGCGTTTATCTTTTAACCACTCTGCAATTGGCAAACCAAATCCACACTTCTTTCTTAAAACCAAATCCGCTGGGAAATATTTCAAGGCAATCTCTTTTAATGGGGTCTTCCCACCTAATTGCCCAGACTTTGTTTTTAAATTAAAAGCCTTCTCAACCACCGGTTCGTAAAGAAACGGGACTCTATTTTCAACATTGGCCGCCATTCCCGCTTTATCTTGCCGAAGTAAAACATGCGGTAAATAAGTATAAATATCGTAAAAACTAATCTTATCAATTCTATTTAAGCCCCTTGTTTTATTCAAAATGTTTTCTCTTTCTATGGAGATAACGGGGTCTCTGCGTTTAATTATTCTCGTTATTTCTTCTGGCTGGCTAAAAGAGTTGGATAGTAGTATCTCAGAATTACTCTTGATGCTGTCTGAAAAATATCTATTGTAACCATAAAACAACTCATCGGCTCCTTCACCGGTAAGAAGAACTTTAGTATATTTTCTTGCCTCCTTTGCCAACAAAAACATTGGAACGGTATTAGGATGAACCATTGGTTCGTCGAGAAGGTAAATCAATTTGGGAAATAATTTAACAAAATCTTTTTCTGAGAAAATAATTTTGTGATGATCAGATCCAATTGTCTTTGCAACAAAATCTGAATAACAAAATTCGTTCCAATTTTTATCTTTTAAACCAATAGAAAAAGAATGGAGCCTTTGTTTAGAAGATCTCTGAGCAAAAAGGGCCACAAGGCTCGAATCAATACCCCCACTTAACTGAATACCAATCGGATTGTCACCCATTAAATGGCTGATTACACTATCTTTAATTGTTTTTTCCAGCCGTGTCCCTAGTTCGATCTTACCTTTAGATAACTGATAATATTGGTCTTTTTTGAAGCTATGGCTCTTAAGAGAATAAGTAATAAACTCTCCTGGCAGTACTTTGCGGATATTCTTAAATAAAGTTTTTTCTCCAACGATGTATCTAAAAGCTAGATATTCGCTAAGCAGTTTTTCTTCAAATTGGTATTTAAAATTTGGTAATACCTTAAATGCTTTGGCTTCTGACGCCCAGGCAAAGTATTCTGGCGAATCAATATAGTAAAGAGGTTTTATCGCTAGTTTATCTAAAGCCAGTATCAGCGTCTGTTTCTTAATATCAAGAAAGCTAAAAGCATACATCCCATTAATCAGCCTTAAGACCTTTTTGATTGAAGCAAAATTAAGCAATTCAAAAAGTGTTGCGGTATCAGACGAGGAATTTATTTTCTTTTTACCAAGGTAAGTCTTTCTAAGCTCTTTATGGTTATAGATTTCACCGTTAAAAGAGAGCATAGAATTGCCATCAGTAAAAGGTTGGTCGGCTCGCGAAGAGGTATCAACTATTGATAACCGGGTGTGCCCAATAGTAACACTTCCGGCGGAAATTAACCCTTCTGCCTCACCTCCTCGATGATTGAGCAAGCCGAGCATCTTTTTAGCGATCACTTCTCTCTCTTTCTTACTCCATCGATTCTTTTTATCAACAAAACCAACAATGCCACACATAGTATTTATTATTGATGCCTTTTAATGTGTGCCACGACAGAACCGGCAATTTCTCTCTCAAGATCTGGGACTTCATTAATTTTATCCCAATTACCGCTTCTTAATTGGTAGTAAAATTTTGATTTCTCCAAAGTGTATTGACCAAAAGACAAGAATTGGAATTCGAACAAGAAGAAAGAGTTATCTTTTACACCAATGTCCAACGCCATATATGGAGCATCAAAATTATCAAAAACCCTTTTGGCATAATCTAAAAGGCCAGGAGGCAGGTTAATATCACTCTTAAACTTCATACTACCGCTAGCTCTAAAATCATTAGAACGGTTAGCTCGGTATAGTACATAGTACTTATTGTTATAAACAACGACTCGATAATCTCCACTTAGCCCTTGGATATAGGGTTGTAAAATAAATTTTTGGCGATAATTCGATATTAACAACGGTTTTTTCCACGTCTTAATCCACTCAATAAAGTATTGAAGATTTTTTAGAGAAAAAGTTCTTGAGGCGACTTTGGCAATCTTTATTTTTTCCCTTAGATTCTTAAGCAAAAATACCCCTCGGCTTTTTGAAGTACTACCGGTTTTAAGGACGAAGTCTTCTTTTTTGACTTCTTCCAGATCCTTTAAGTAGTCTTCAAGTGTGCCATAACGTTTGGCTTGAATATTTTTTATTTCTGGCAAATTCTGAAGATCACGAGCAATCTCCATAAAATGCTTGTTGTGATGAGCTTTGAACTGGAAAAGGTTAGGAATCAGCTTTGCCCCCTGGAAAAATAAGCCCAGGACCAAATCATCAATGTAGCTCCGATAAAACAAGCCAGGGTCTTCCGATGACTGATAAAGTACCCATTGGCCCTGATAATTTTGAGCGCGAAAATCAATTTCTGAAAAAGGCCGAGCAATCAGCTCAAAACCGAGTTTTTCAAAATAGTCTTTGAGTCGAGCCAAATCAACAGCAGCTCCTTTCTGCCTTGTAGAAGAATAAAATTGACCACGATAATCGGTAAAAAGAAATATTTTATCCATTTTATTTTTTTGTCCTAAAAACTTCTTTCAAAAAAAGATCGTCCCGCAGAATATTAAAACTCGTATTATAAAAAGTTACCTCACCCCTTTTTAACTGCTCAACTTCTTTTTCTAGAATAGAGATTGCTTCGTCTAATGGTATCCAGATAACGTGCAAGCCATTCTTTTTTTCCTCTTCGGTTAGCTTTAACTCTCCTTTCCCTCCAATGAGTCTGGCTGTATAGCAATGATTAATACAATGTGTTTTATCTCTATCACGAAAATCCTCAATGACTCCAACCATATCTAGAAGATCAACCAGGCAACCGACTTCTTCCAAACATTCTCTTTTTATACCATTTTCGATCGACTCATTTTCATCAATTCCTCCACCAGGTAGCAAGTAGAAAGAGTTAACTTTGTTGCCAACCAGAGCCACTTTCCCCTCATCATCAAAAACAACAGCCTTTCCGGTCAGGCGATCACTGAAAGTAATATCATTTTCGCTTGCTTCCTTATTAGGGAATACATCTTTTTCCTTGAAAATAGCTAAGGGGTTCATTTTGATTAATATTGTGTAAATTACGACAAATAATTGACTTTTTGTAAAACAGTTGTATTATAATACAGGATCCATTCTTTTTCAACCCACAACCGAGGAGGTGTTCCTATGGACACAAAACCGAGAAGACTGTTCATCATGAGGCACGCCGAATCTCTTGAGGACATAGACAAGACCGCTTATGAACGTATCGCTGATGAGGATATGCCTCTAAGCACGTATGGCAGAGAGCAGGCCGCGGAGTTTGGTTCAAGGTTTGTCTCGAGTTTCGGCTCCTGCCAATTCCTAAGGCTTATCTTGTCGCCTAGTAAAAGGGTGCTTGAGACAGCCGAGATTTTGGTCTCAAGGCTACCCATGAGCATAAAGTGGTCCCTGGCAACGGAGAGTCTCATCACCAAACAAAACTGGGGAAATGTAACTATCCACAATCGATCCGAGATCGAAAAGAAACGATACCGGACGGGAGTGCTTCGTTACCAATTCCCAGGAGGAGAGAGTGGTGAAGAAATGCTCTTTCGGTTTGACCTCTTTGCCAAGAGATTATCGAGAGAGATGACAGATCTCTCGATGGATGAGGCGGTACTCATAATCTCTCACGGTTTTGAGATGCGGGTCACGCTAAAATCATTGCTCGGCTGGACCGAAGACTACTTCGAATCCTTGGCTCACCCTCAGCATTGCGAGATCAAGAGACTCGCTTTCGATCGAGGTTCATTCGTGCTTCTCGACGAGATGGTCAAGTATGACCATTCGAGAAATCCGGATTTCATTCGAAGACAGCCCGCGATATAAGTTCAGTCATCAGCAACCAAGACGACGGCCAACCCTTAAGCAATAGGGCTGGCCGTTTTACATTTTACAAATAGCTATCTTCGATCAAAATAATCCTGTACCTTAGCCGCCAAAGCCATCGGCATTAGCTCGGTCTTGCCCCAGAATTCAGTGGCTCCAAGAGCCATAAATTTTTCTTTGACTGGTTTTTTGTCGAGATTAGTAAAAACAATGACCGGAATATCTTTAGTGGTAGGATCAGCTTTAAGGCGCTTCAAAACTTCTTCGCCGTCAACACCTTCCATAACAATATCGAGCACAATAACTTTAGGATGCCAACGTTTAGCTTGTTCAATACCCACCTTACCACCATTGGCCATGACACTAGGAATCTTCTGCAAATCAAAAGCTGATTTATACAAAAACATTTGATCTGGATCATCCTCAATCATCAATACTTGTTTAATTTCTTCTTCAGCCATAATATTTATTTTTTAGTTTTTGGAATAGTGATTGTAAATTCAGTACCTTTGCCTTCTTCACTGGCGAAAGCAATGGTCCCACCAGGGTGAGCCTCGATAATTTCCTTGGTGATAAAGAGACCTAAACCAGAACCGTCAGTGTACATATCAACCGCATTTTTCGCTCTTTCGAACTTGCCAAACATTCTAACCTGATCGTCTTTGGGAATGCCAACACCAGTGTCTTTAACCTTAATGATAATACTTTGGGGATTTTCGTCCAGCGATACTTCTACCTTGCCCTCCTTAGTATATTTGAGAGCATTATCGACAAGATTAAAGAAAGCTTGTTCGAGATAATCGGGATCAGAATTGATTTGTGGATTGGCAGGATTGGGAGTGAAGATAAGTTGTAGTTTCTTTTCATCAGCAAAGGCCTTATTATCAGCCACCACATCAGTCAACATTTTATTAAGATCAACTGGCACGATTCTTTTTTCAACAAAACTAAATTTCTCAGTGTCGAATTCAGAGGCTTGAAGAATATCACGAATGATCTGACTGATCTTAAGTGACTTTTGATAAATGTTATCAATTAACTTATTCTGCGTCTCAACTGGCATCTTTTGGACGGAACCTTCTTTGAACATTGAGATGGTGCCAGAGATAACCGAGATTGGAGTCTTCAATTGATGTGAGGCAATGTCTAAAAATTCTGAGCGCATGGCCAACAATTTCTTTAAGTGTTCGGCTTGCTCTTCCAAAACTTTGGTCTTGTCTTGCAAGCTCATTGTCTGTTCGTTCACTTTTTGTTTTAGTGTTTTATTGAAATCTTTAACTTCTTTGTACAGTTCAGCGTTATCAATCGCAATCGCCGCTTGATTTGAAAGAGTCATCAACAGCTCAAGATCTTCAACAGTAAACGGATCGCCAATAACTTTTGGTCCAAGAATAATAATGCCAATCAAGCGCTCGTTACTGACCATTGGCAAACAAATTGAAGCTCCTAGATTTTTGACTTGTTCATAAACAGCACTAAAAGTTTCTCGCTGGTCTTTTAATCTCTCGTCATTAACCAAAATGTTTAACTCTTCTAACACAACTGGTCGTTGATTAGTCTGCAAGTATTTTACGAGTAGATCCTTTTTTGCCGAACGACTATTTTTATCAAATAAATTAATTTCTACTCGCGTGACACCGAGGGACTCTTTAATCGTTGCCGAAACCAGATCATTAATTTTAGATAAATCGGTATAGTGAGTTAATTGACCAGAGACACGGTTGATTGTTTCTTGATAATTATAAAGCGAAAAGAAAAAATACTTGTTGGCCAGTTTTTCAATCCAGCGAGAAGAGTATTGAAAAAGGGTAACAAAGAGACCAGCAATCACAACCCCAATTAGAAAAGATTTACTAGAATAAGCCCCACCTAACAGGTTGTTCTCAAACCAAAGAATGGCGTAATAAGTTAGATAAGCGACGACACTCGCACCAACAAAAATAAAGATTTTTCTGGCCACAATGCGAATATCCATTAAGCGATAACGGATAATCGAGTAAGCAACAGTTGCCACATAGGCCGAGGTAAAGATATTAAAAATTGGCGGAATCGGTATGTAATACCAAAGAAAATAATTGGTTGAACCACCGGCAAATCCTAAGATCATTCCCAGCAAAACATACCTGATTTGTAATCTTTGTAGGCCCTCAACAGAACGATAGCGTTGATAAAGTAAATAGGAAGAATAAACGACATAAGCTAACCAGATCGGTAAGAAAATACTAAAGATTGGACCAGCAATAGGCCAAAAAGCAAAACCGAGAAGTGGCTCAACGTGACTAACAAATAACGGCGTGATATCAAACAAAAGGAAAAGGCTAAAAAGAATATAACTAAGAATTAAAAAGATTTTTTGCTTTTGAATATTTAGAAAACGGACAACAAAGTGCAAATAAGTGACTGGAATAAAAATAGCACCGGCCATCAGCACGCGACACCAAAATAAAGCTGAGTCAGAATTATCGGCAATTTGCCAGAGATAATAAAAGAAACTCCAAAAAGCAATCGTAAAAGCAAAAGCGGAGAAAGTCTGGCTAGTCTTGTTATTTTTATTTTTAACTAAGACAAAAAGTCCAAGACCAAGACTTGTGAAAAAATTAAATAAAGCAGAGAAAGCGTAAAAGGTCATTTGATATTTTTTATAAAAACAAAATCGCCCCGACTCAGTGTTTATTATAACACCAAGTCAGGGCGACGTCAGGCTCGTTCTGTTGATTAAGCCTTCTTGTGAGCAACAACGATACCGTGGATCATGAGAGGCTCGTAGATCAAGCGGAAATCATCGAAGCAAGCTTGCTCGATGACATCAGCGAGTTCTCGTGGCGACCGATAGATCATTGGCCAGTTGATAACCCACTTGAGGAAGTGCTGTTCGAAGTTCGGAGCAATGTTGCAGGTCAGATACAGACCGCCAGGCATTAACGACTGCCTAATTTGCGACGACAGACGAATCGCAGTCTCTTGAGGTAAATAGTCGAGCAAGCCCAACATCTCTACCACGTGCGGTTTGAAGTCGCGAGCGAAATCCAAATTCTTGAGCGCGTTCGCTTGCAAGGTTTGGATACGATCACGAACTCCATACTGTTCTGCCAATTGCTCGGCGTAAGCCAGCGCGGCCGGATTGATATCGGCCAGAAGCACTTTGACCGTGATGCCTTGTCGTTTGAGACGCGACACCACCTTAATCACTGCTTCGGCCGAACCACAAGCCAAGGACATAATCCGCACTTCGGGCTCATTCGCGAACTGCACCAGCGCTCGACGGACCTCCATGGTCACCACTTTCAGACGGTTACGAACCGCTTGAGCGTTGACCATCCCGATCCAGAAATCGTCCAGCAATCCGCCAATCGTGCGTTTTCCGCCAAACTGGTGATTGTAGATGATGTCGAGAGCCTTCCAACCGGCGGCCGTGCCCTTGATCTGCATCAATTCCGATCCAAGACCATCAAACCAGAGAGTATTGATGGACGGACCAGGCAGACCGAGAGCTTGGCGCAATTGTTTCTTGGCCATCACCCAGAGAGTGAGCAACCAAGAGATTGGCATGGTCAGCACATACGGCCAGTAACGCTTCTCGTACACAGAACGAGGCGTTCCGACAGCATGCCCAACCGTTCCCGCTTCTTCAGCCAACCAACTGGCTTCCGAAGCGATTTCGATGGTCAAACCTTGTCCGTTCATTGCTATATTCTCCTTCCTCAGGTAGTTTTTGCAAGGACCCAGTTATCGTTTAATTCCGCCTTCCATGATACCACCAATTATAAGAGTAGTCAAGTTTTTGTGTTAATAAAGGCAAAAGGGGGTATGGATTTCTCCACCCCCCTGTTTCTCCTTTTTCTTGTTCTAGTTCCTTTTTCCACCGAAGTAATAGGTCACTCCGGCTGAGACAATCCCCACATCGACCACGTTTCGGCCTGGCGCTAGCACTCCGCGTCCTGGTCCAGTCTCCCGACTGATTTGACCATACATCAGAGCGACATCAATCCCCAAGTTGCCTTGGCGATTATTCCAACCAACCCCGACTGAACCGCAGTAGCCCATGCCGTCAGGAATGATCGGGACCGTCTTCGCTTTGGGCACTGAAGGCCAGAGACCAGCGAGACCAAAGCGCAGTTTCCAGTTCTCATTGATTGTTCGCTCCACACCCAGATGAAGACTGGTATTGTTGCCCCAGTTCATCGTTTGCGTGATAGCGATCCAATCAAAGTCAAACTTGATCTTGTCTAAGCCTGAGTAGTCGTAGTAGTCGAAGTCGAGAGCGACGAGCCACTTGTCGGCTGGCTTGATGGCGACACCCAGACCAAGACGACCGGGAAAACCGATTGAGGTTTTGCCTCGCAGTTCTCCCAGATCCAAACCAAGAGCCGTGACATCGCTTTGGCAATCCATCGCCACCTTGCGCTTTGACGCGTAACTGACACCGAAGGTTAACCAGTCACAAGGTTCATAACGAAGACCCAAGCGATACCCAAGGCCCCAACCACTGGCTTTGTTCTTGAGAAAAACGCCATCGATCGGAAAACCGAGTTGATCGAAGACGGCATTCTCAGTCATTTGACCATAGACAACATCGAGGCCGATGCCGACAGACAGCTGGTCGCTAATCTGCCAAGCAATGGCCGGAGTGAAGTTGATCGAAGCGAGCAGGCTCTTTTGATACTTCAAGCTTTTGTACTCAACTCCGAGACCATCACTTGGATACAGGGACAAGCCCAGCGTTAGTTTGTCACTCAACTTGTGAGTTAACGCAAACATTGGCATTGGGAACAGTCCCAGTTCTGACTCGTGTTCATTGTTGCTTCCAAACTCCTTAAAGTGTGCCTTGGTCACGATTGTGTCCAGGTCAAACTCCGAGAAGTCGGGAACTTGGCTCAAGTTGGCGACATTGTGGTAAAAAGCTGCGCCATCACCAGAGACCGCGTTATGAGCGCCGCCCATACCGAGAGCTCTAGGACTCAGACTGCCACCAGGACGAATGTTGCCACCCGCCCAAGTGTTGTTAGGCATAACAATGACCGACAGGGCCATGATTATGGCCAGTATCCACCATTTCTTCATGGCCGTTCTCCCTCTACTCAGCTAATGTGAGTTTTGTTGACAAAGGTTAGTATTCCGAGGTGATAATACCACAGATTGGAGAGATAGTCCAGTTTTTATTTTTCTCGATATTCTAGCGTCTGCTCAGCCGGTGATAACCCACCAAGAGCTTGGTGGGGAAAATAATTCCAAGCGTCAGTTACCAATTCCAGAATATTGCTTAATTCTGAAGCATCTCCGCCCCGATCAAACATCGCTACAATTTTCATCATATCGTCAGTTTCTTCTTCGTGGAAAATAGCGTCCTTAATATCTTCCAAAATAAAATCGCTCTTGGTTTTCTCAAGCATTTCGACTAATTCCTGTTCGATTTCTTTTTGTCGCTCTAAGATTTGTTGTTTTGATTCGGTTTCCATAGTAATGATTTAAATTATTTCTTTATCTTACCCTTCATCTCTCCTAATGTCTGAAAAAACTCATCAAGATATTCTGGAAAAATAACGATACTGCCTCTTATTTCTGAATCGTCTTTTATCCGCGATTCGGTAATGTGTAGATACTTGTCACCTTTTTGGGTAGCTCTAAGATCGAAAAAATAATCTCGGCCACCGGCTTTCATTTTCCTGGAATCGAATGATGGGTGATTTATTTTGCCGAGTTCTTTTGATGATTGATTGACAATTTGATTTTCTTGTTTATTTTCTACAATTTTGTTTTCTGAAAGCTTGTGAATTTTGAAAAACAAGTAACCAATCAGGAGTCCGATGATCAAATAGATAATTTGTTGCATAGATTTATTTTACACCTATTTGCTATTTATCGCCTTAATATAACTACAATAATCGCAATCGGGATTGGCTTCGGGGATTTTGCCGCTATTCAGACATTTATGAGCTTTAACAAGCGTTTTCCCAACCCAAGAATCATCACCTTTATAAGGGATTAAAGTGACGTCAAACTCAAGTTTTCCGTCAAAAGCCTTTCGATCCTTTTTACCATTACAGTAAACAAAATAACCAGTATCAGAAACTTTATAGCCGTTTTGTCTCAAGAGCCATTGGTAAACTTCCATCTGACGTTTATAGCCATCTTGCCAATCTTTGTTAAGCTCAGTGATTTTCTCGTCTTTTGAGGTAGACTTATAATCCACAACAATATATTCGCCTTTGGAATTTTGCCAAAGATCATCAATCGCCCCAAAAACCAGAAAATTAGTGACTGGGTGTAAATACTGGATACCGGTAAAGTTATGACGCCATTTGTCGAGATCATCATGAGCAACTGGCCGAGCATCGACACCATATTTTTCAATCAGGGGATGTTTGGTACCGTTCGCTCGATGAATATCAAACTCAAGTTTCAAAAGATGGTCAACCGCCGAGTTTAGGGCAAAAGGAAAGCCCGGCGGTCGGCCAACGCCAAGCTTGCGATCATAATAGAAACAACGTGGACATTCCAAAAATAGATCAATCTTTGAACGGGACAACTTAAACGGATCGTCCGATTTTGGATCGTATAAACCTCGCAATCTTTGTGAATTGTAATATTCAGACATAATTATTATATGAGGGAATAATTTCTGATTCATTTCGCTTTGGCTGGCGAAAATTTTTGCAGCAGACTTTAGCTTATTCTAATAATTTCTGCTAATAAAACGTCAAGGTCATTTGAGAAATTAACCTGTTTGTCATTTGGTGAGGATTCTTTTGCCCTGATTGGGGTGTGTAAATATGAGTCTGCTATTTTGCGAGAGGAATTTTCAAGGTTCATCATTGAATCCTTAAAACTTTTCGCCCCGTAATTGTTCGCCACCTCTGAGAATGTACCAAGATTAAAAATAGGGGGAACATGATCAAGAATTGCTCGAATTAATAAAATAACCGAGATGTAATTTCTTGAAAAAGAAGCGTCGTCAAGTTCCTCGAGCATTTTAAGAAGTCGGCAGAAATCAAATTTTCCACTTTTCTTTTTTAGTGCCTGAAAGCGTTTTTTATCCACATAAGAACCATTTACTGTAGCAGATTTATTTTTTTCACTTACTAGACAACGGCTAAGTTGTAAATCTCTTTCAACTTCTGCTAATTTGTCGTTTTTTAATCGCCATTCGTCTTCGGAACACTTAATTGTTCGTCTGTCTTTTGCGAGATCCCTCCTTAGTTTAGTAATATTTGGACTACCGAGCCCTACGTTACCGAAATCTTTGATGATTTGCTTTAACGAAGCACCACAATTTTTTTTGATAGCGTAAAAATAGAGGAAAGCGACGGCTCTGTCGGCTATCTTGGTGACCCGTTGGCTCATACAACGGGCAAAAAATTCTATTGGCATTTCATTCTTTTTCATTAGGGTTTAAAAGGGATTCAAAATATTTAGCACCTTTTCTGTTAAGCTTATATATCACCGGCTTTCCCTTAACGCGGGTCGAGTTGCCTTCAAGATATTTATGCAGTGAATCAGAGATTGCCTTAGAGACGTTAGGGGTTTGTACCTTTACTCTCAATTCAGAGGTGATTTTTTCAACATCGCCAGTGGTCAGTCCTTGTTCTGGAAAATACTTATAACAAATATAAAACGGCAGTAAAATTCGTCCTGACAGAGACGTTTTATCGAGGATATTCTTTTCTACCTGATCTGACTCATCGCAATTTTTTATCTTGTTAACAATAGATAAAATATAATCTATGGGCACATCGTCCTTTTTAGCCTTCTTTACGTGGGCAGAGTGGCGCCTTGGCGTTTGGGCATCAGACAAAGTCCCCAGACATTCTTCCGCTAAACTTTTAATCTGACTTAATTTTAAAGATAAAGTTTCTTTGTCCATATTATTATTTTCTTATTACGTACTCCCAATTTTTAGTTTCCTTATTTTTAAATCTATTGAGAATGCGACGTTTAGTTAGATTTAATAAATTCATCGCTATCGCCGTACTCTTATGGTAGTGGCCTATCTCTTTCAATTTTTCCAAAATTATCGATATTTCTTTTGGGGTATCAAAAAATTTTTCTTCAATAAGGATATTGATCGCACCAAGCGCGCCTTTTGGGGAAACAGCGGGACGGCTTATTTTATTGGTAGTTTTATCTTGGCTGGATTTAACGCCAAAAGAAGTTTCAAGCTCATCTAACAAATTTTTAATTTCACCTAGAATTAATTTTTGGTCTCTCATAGTTTTTATTGTTTATTGATAATTTATATTTACTACATTTAGATTATACGCTCAAGAGTTTCACTGTCAAGCCTTTTCTCCTGTGATATTGGCCTAAAATACTCCGTAATAATGCCCAAGATAAGCTATCCTTAGTAAATGTTTATCTAGCTGTCAATGGAACTAACGAAATTACTCCTTATTTAAAGGGAAAACGCCCTATTCGGGCGTTTTATTTAACAGATTTTTGTATTGATCTAAACTTCCTTATATGTTGCTGGTAGTCAACATTAGTTCTATTCTCTACCGATTTCCTTTCGCTCTGTTATGTGTCTTGCATAGCATCTCACAGTTTTTAGCTGAAGTCGCCCCACCTTTAATCCACGCCGATACATGATCTGCTTCCATTTCGCCAAAGCTCCAAATCTTGCCTTTGTTAGCATCATGTCCAATGGCACAATGAGAACAATTTGATTTACCCTTAGTTTCCGCCCCACTTGTTTGTTTCGCGTAAACAGATCGCTTGGTCGCCTCATCAAAAATTCGGACGTCTAGTAATTTTGTATCAACTGAGCCACCGAGAATATACTCAAAAATACCTTTGCGGTTTTTGATATACGGATCGCCATAGAGCTTGCGCACCTCGGTTGACACCTTCGCCGGATTATACGCTTTCTTGTGATACTCCTCGTAAAGTCGGCCCCACTCTAGTCCACGCATTTCGTTTTCTACATCAGTAAATACGCTGGATACCCAATCAATGACCGTGTCAAAATATTTTTTCAGCTCATCAATGTTTTTGTCTTTACGATGTTTACTCATGTAATCACCAATATCACCTTTACTTACCCAGTCCAAAGCTCGCTCCAAAAACTCCTGACGATTGGCGCTACCGGAGACGTACGCACTCCATTTTTGAATATTGGCGTTTTGGCTATTGCTAAATTCCTCCTTGGCTTTAGTCACGAATGGGCCGGAATACACAGCGTTGAGTAATTCCTGATTATTGAGGGGAACGCCGGCAATATTTATGGTCTTGAACCATTCTTTTATCTGGCTTTCTGTCCCTTCACACTCGTAAATAAGCAATTTTGTTTCTAAAATTTTTGTCTTTTTATCTTTAGCCATAGCACCAAAATATTGCGGATTACCGTTTCCATCTAAGATGGCAAATTTGTCGGTGATAAATCGTCCAAGACTAGTGATGCGTTGCTGTCCGTCCAAAACTTCTAAATTGTTATCACTAACTTTATTAAAATAAATCAATCCTATTGGGTAGCCTTTTAGGACTGATTCAATTACCGCCATTTCTCTTTTGCCACCATCTGACGCATAAATATAATTGCGCTGGTATTCGGGTTGAATGGTCAACTTTCCAGACAAACCAAACAAGCCCTTGCCTTCAAGCTCGTTATAAACAAACCCGTCGCAAATTTCTTTAACTGTGATGTTGGTTTTTAAATTTGTTTTCATATTATTTTTTTCTGTGTTTGATAAATAATCTTTTATAAACTTCTTTTCCATTTAAATAAGATCCCTTGCCATATATTTTATTTGGATCTTGGTCTACTCCACGATTTGAACCCAAAATTTCAAATTGATCAGGGTTGTAACTATCTAAAAAACTAACCGGTACACCAACCACACCTTTGTAATCGCTCGGGATATTTTTAACCAATGGAACCTCTATCGCATCATAGTTATCGTATTTCTCAAACGGTTTTTTCGTTGTAAACTTTATCACTTCTTTCTCGGTCATGAGCCGAAGTGGCTGATGGCGTCGGCCATGGTCAAGATTAGTAAACCAACGAATACCTTGTACTCTTGTAATATAAACCTTCTTGCCATTTTCATTTGTTTTGACCTCGCGAACTTGCTCCAAATTTGCAATTTTTTCTGGTATCTCAAAAAACATTGCCCCAGCATTGACTTTGTAATTATTACCTAACCAAACTTTGTTATCTCTAAGTAATGGAAAAACTTCTTTGTAGGTAATGGCGTTCATGTTGCCAATGATCAAAAACTTTTTATTATGATCAACAAGTTGTTTTATATATTCACGGAATAGACTGAAGGGCGGGTTGGTTACCACAATGTCAGATTGTTTTAGAAGGTTGATAGATTCATCACTACGAAAATCACCGTCACCCTCTAGTGGCGCCCATTCGTTGTGTTTATTTGCTTTTAACTGCTTGGCAATGTCTCTCAGGTTGAATTCACCGTCGCCGTCGAAGTCTTTTACTTCGTTGATAATAAATTTATTAGCTGTCACCTTTGGTCGGCCCTTTGCTTTTGCAAGTGTTTTGTCGTCGCCAAACAATCTTAATTGTGTATTAGCGACGGGTGAGGGTTTATAGCTTGTTGTGATGAGTTGTTTTAGTCTGAGCTTATTAAAATTGAGCACGAAATAGCGAAAGAAATTACTCTCAAACGGATCGTCGCAGTTACAATATACTACCTTGCCACGAAATGTGTTTTGATTATATTCCAAATACGCCTCGATCTCTTTTTGAATATCGCTGTATTGCGTATAAAACTCGTCATTCTTTGTTTCTTTTGCCTTATTAAGATTGCTGTTTGCCATAAATTATTTACTAATCATTTTGTAATTCTCCTTGCCATCGTTTACTCGGATATAATCCTCGCAAAGAGACTTACATAGATGTTCCTTTTATACCATAAATAAGGCCCTTTTCATAGGGTTTAGCGGCCTGAAAGTTACCAACTTCTTACCAACTCGGGACGCTCTGGACTCCTTGAGAGAGTTGCGTCATTCATTGGTTATATGACAAATTCAACAACCCAAGTGCCATTGGGGACAGTCACCCAAGTAGCAAGCCCTGTAAAGGTAAAATACTGCCTTTACGCAAGGAAAAGCACGGAATCTGAGGAACGGCAGGTTCTGAGCATTGATAGCCAGATTAAGGAGATGCTCCAGCTGGCCGAGCGGGAAAATCTAGAGGTTGTGACAATGAAGCGAGAATCGCACTCAGCCAAAGAGACTGGGCAACGGCCAGTCTTTAACGAGATAATTGAGGAACTAAAGCAGGGCAAATTCAATGGCATTTTAACTTGGGCACCAGATCGTATCTCGAGAAATGCTGGAGACTTAGGCAAAATTGTCGATTTAATGGACTCTGGTAAACTCCACGAAATCAGGACTTATGGCCAGCGATTTACTAATAATCCAAACGAAAAGTTCTTGCTGATGATTTTAGGGAGTACGGCCAAATTAGAAAACGATAACAAAAGCGTAAATGTAAAACGTGGTCTGCGAGCTAGGGTCGAGATGGGCCTGTGGCCCGGAGTAGCCCCTCTCGGGTACCTCAACCAAAAGATGATGGACAAAAAATGTCAGATATTAATTGATCCAGCCCGAGCCCCAATTATCAAAAAGATGTTTGAGAAAGTGGCCTACGAACATTACTCAGGTCGAAAGATATTTAATTGGCTTAAGTTTGAATTAAATTTCTACACCCGAGGCAATAAGCCACTTACTCTAAGCGGTATTTATCGGATATTAGATAACCCATTTTATTATGGAGTCTTCGAGCACCCCAAAGAAAGCGGTAACTGGTACACCGGCAAGCACGAACCAATTATTGATCAAGATTTATTCGAAAAAGCTAAGGCTCAATTGAAGCGTGACCAAATTGTGCGAGAGACGAAAGAATTTTCCTTCACTAAATTATTTACTTGCGGTTATTGTGGCTCGGGTATTTCTGCAGAAGAAAAATGGAAGCAACTGGTTGGGGGTGGGGCCAATCGTTATATTTACTATAGCTGTAGCCGAGCCAGAGATCGAAACTGCAAAAATAAATATATTCGTGAGGAAGAACTAATTACCGAGTTATTAAAGATCCTCGACAAGGTAAATATCAACGAGCTGGGCATGAGACAAAAACTGGAAGAAGAAATTGCCAGGTTTAATATATTCCAACGTTCGGTCCTTGGGGCCAAAGAGAAAATTAAAACTAATCCAGAAACTGACATCCGCAATTATGCCAAATATATTCTTAAGGAGGGAACGACTATTGAGAAGCGCGAATTGCTGGCGAATCTAAGGTCAAGAATTATTTACAAAGATAAAACATTAACACTCATCTAAAGGTATAAATTTTTGTTTGCTTCGCAATGTTTTTTGACAAAATCAAACCAATTTTCATACCAATACCAAGTTTTTTCCAAAAGAACTCCCAGACCTTTATCCTGATTTTTTGCATCTTCCGATTGCCATAATTTTGTATGATGTTGCATGTTAAATTTTTTATAACCGAGATTCTGCATTTCTTTACAGATTCGACTGGGAAGGAATTTGGGTTTTTCTCTATCTTTTATTGCCCAATACTCTCGACTTAAACCTTTTGCAATCTCTGATTCTGGATTAACAAATTCGATAACCCTATCCGCTTGCCCTTTTCGATTTGCAGTTTTAGGGACAAAAAGAACTCTATATGAAAATTTACTATCATTAAAGATATCTTCTGGTAATCTCTCGTCATACTGTTCAATAAACAAAGATATATTTTTAGGGAGGTCCTTATAATCATTTAGCTGGTCGATTTGCTCTTCACTCAAAGATGAAAACTGCAAGCTAAATGAGAGATATTTTTCAATACTATTTTGTTTAGGAAATAAAGACTTCAGGTATTTATTATAGTTCAAACAACACGCTTGGAATCTTGCACTGAGTAAATCATCAATCCTTGTCGTCATCTGATGTTCAATTTCGTGTCTTAGCCCAATTAAAAACAAGAGATTAGCGATAGAGATCTTATCAATTGGACATCTCTTTTCATTTAAACAACGCTCTAGCTCCCAATATTTATAAGCTCCATTTTTAGTAAGATGGAATCTTTTTCTTTGTTCTCCTTGATCAAAATATCGATATTCAACCTTTTTCTCTCTATAGTGAGCGTGAAGTAAGTATGTCCATGAAATAATCGCTAGAACGATAAAAGATTCTGATTTAAAGTTAATATTTGGGTTATTAAATATCTGAACAGCTGACAGCATTGATTCTCTAGATTTTTGCAGTAATTCATTTTTTATCGAACCAACTTTTCTCATAACCCTTATTTTACCACTTTCAATAAAAACAAGAACACACGAGTTTATTGTGTATTTTTGTTTACGATTGAGGTACTCGGGTCACACCGATACTTAGTTGTCAAGGCGGGGAACGAACGATTCGAACTAAGTGGGTCGTAGCTTCTACTCATATAATTAGGTCACACCGATACTTAGTTGTCAATGCGGGGAACGAACGATTCGAACTAAGTGGGTCGCCCGGTTGTCATAAATTATTGCAAAATATAGGGATTTTGCAAGTTTTGTTGATAATTTTCAGCGGAATATCTAAGGACTATTGCTTTATTCTACATAATCTTATATAATCATACATATAATATATATAAGATTATGACTGACAAATTCAACAAAAGAATACAGGATTTACCCAGAGATATCTATAAGCTAATTGATGAGATTGATTTACTGAAAAGCAAATGGGTGTCTGGCGCCAAGCTGGACCCACAGGTTCTTGGTAAGCTTAAAAAATCGGTGCTTGTCACTTCAACCGGTGCCTCGACGAGAATCGAGGGGTCGGAACTTTCGGACGAAGATGTCGAGCAACTGATGCGCGGCTTAGCGATCCAAAAATTCAAAAATCGAGACAAACAAGAAGCTCGGGGCTATTACGAACTTCTAACTAATATTTTTGAAACATACCAATCAATCCCTTTTTCAGAAAGCACCATTAAATTTTTCCATCGGGAATTATTAAAATATGCAGAAAAAGACGAAAATCACCGTGGTAATTATAAATCAACCGATAATAAAGTGGCGATGGTTAGCCCCCATGGCGAACCAACTCAAATATTATTTGACACAACTTCGGCGTGGCTAACCCCAAAAGAGACACAGGAATTGGTGGAATGGACCCAAAACGCTTTTTTGGAAAAGAAGTTTCATCCGCTCTTAATCATCGGTAATTTTATTATTGAATTTCTCTTAATCCATCCTTTCACTGATGGTAACGGACGATTGTCGCGGATTATGACCAATTTACTTTTATTGCAACACGGGTATGAATATATGCCCTATATTTCGCAAGAAAAATTGATTGAAGATAACAAACCGGAATATTATGTGGCCTTGCGACAAAGCCAAAAAACTTTTCGCACAGATAAAGAAAATCTCTTTCCGTGGCTGTCTTTCTTTTTCAAAATTATTATTGAGCAATCCAAAAATGCTCTGCAACTCCTCTCCAAAGAAGAGGTTGGGAAATTACTATCGCCACAACAGCAAATCGTTTGGGAATTTATTTCAAAATCCGAAGCCGAAATTACACCACTCCAAATAATAAAAAATACAAACATTCCTCGTCCGACTATCAATCAAGCGCTAATTAAACTTTTGCGCTTAAAATGGATTGAACGAATCGGACTTGGCCGAGCCACGAGGTACAAGAAAAGATAATCGCTCGGTATGACAGCTCAAGAAAAAATTGCCATTTATTTGTCTCTTTTTCGCGGAAGAACTGACGTTTATCCCCGTCGATGGGAAAAAGAGGGTAAAAGCGGTTGGTCTCCGGCTTACTCTTTTGATTGGAATGAATTTAACGCTCATCGAGCAAAAGGTGGCACGATTAAAGATTTTGAGCACAAAACATTAGCACCGTTTACTAACGAAATTTTATTGTCTCATTTGACGGGGAAAGAAACTATCGGTATTTATCCGATTCTTCCCAATAACACCTCTTATTTTATTGCCGCTGATTTTGATGATGGTGATTGGAAAAGTGATTGCCAAAAATTTATCGAGGCCTGTAAAAATTTGGGAATTGAGGCGTACACAGAAATTTCCCGTTCCGGAAATGGCGCTCATGTTTGGATATTTTTTGAAAACACTTACTCATGTTGGAAATCAAGAGCGATTGTTTTAGAAATAATGAGAAAAATATTCAAATATTCGGAATTTGCCAAAGAGATAAGCTTTGACCGATTGTTCCCAAACCAAGATAATATCACCGATGGCGGATTTGGAAATTTAATTGCTCTGCCGTTACAAGGTGAAAGGGTAAGACAAGGGGCTTCAGTATTTTGCGATTCGAACACCTTTGTTCCATTTACTAATCAATGGGAATTTTTAAAAACAGTACATCGGCAATCAGATAGTGAATTAGATGATGTGTATAATGTCTTATTTGAATCAAAAAATCTTGATCTTAAAAATGAGTTTCTCTCGTCCAACAACCAAGCCAAAATCGTGGTTGACGGCTCAATTCATCTTAAAAAAGCCGAGCTTTCGGCGGGGCTTGTCGCTTTTATAAAAGATCATTTAAATGTCTTTAATAGAGAATGCGCGACTAAAAAACATTTGGGTAAATCGGTATTTGGCACGGAAAAATATTTTAATTTAATTCAAAATGATGACAACGAAATAACTCTTCCAAGGGGATTTCTTGGCGAACTAGAAACTTTTTTAAAAGAAAAAGAGTTGCCTTATAAAATTATTAAACAATACAAAAAATTTGAAAAAATAAAGTTTAAATCAATAATTTCCCTACACGAAGAACAAAAAGAGCTGCTTGAAAAAATAGGTCAGCACATCAACGGCATTATTATCGCCCCGCCAGGAAGCGGGAAAACAATTGTGGCGCTTGAGCTTATTGCTAAGCTTGGTGTCCCAGCTTTAATCCTTGTTAATCGCAACCAGCTTTTGACGCAATGGGCTGAGCGAATTCAACAATTTCTTAGTATTCCCAAGATCCAGATTGGTATTATCTCGGGAACCAAGAAAAAGGTTGGCAAACAAATTAACGTGGCAACGCTCCAAAGTTTGGCGCGCTATAAAGATTTGAAGGCAATCACAGATTCTTTTGGTCTCATTATTGTTGATGAGTGTCACCATGTGCCAGCCAAAACTTATCGCGATTTGATCTTCTCATTCAAGAGTAAATATTTTTTCGGATTAACGGCAACTCATGAACGCAAATACGGAACTGAAAAAATCACTGAATTTATTATCGGACCGGTTATTGCTGAAATGTCTAACTTTGGCAACGAGAACAAAAAATCATTTGACATAAGCATTTATCCAACCTTGTTGCTTCTCCCGTTTCGCTACACTACTGATCATTATGAGACTTTAGCCAAAACAATTTGCTATGATTCAGCGAGAAATGGACAAATCACTAAGGCAATTTTGGAAGAAACCAGTTTGGCAAGAAAAGTCCTTGTTCTCACGGAACGCAAGGAACATCTCGAGATGCTAAAATTGTATCTCGGAGGAAAAGCAGAAGTCATTGCCATTTCGGGAGATGATTCGACACGATCAAGAAAAATAAAACTAGCTCAAATCGAAGCGGGAAATTTCCAAGTTATCATTACGACAGGACAACTGCTCGGCGAAGGATTTGATTTGCATGGTGTGAATAGTGTCGTTTTGGCGTTTCCGTTTTCTTTCGAGGGGAAATTAACCCAATATATCGGTCGGCTTAGGGGTGAAGGGATAAAACATATTGTTGACTTTCATGATGGAAAAGTTGAGTTTCTTGATCGGCAATTTAAAAAACGAAAGAGATTTTATAAAAGCAAATTCAATATTAAATAACAAAAGTTCGGCCGTCCCACTTACCTCAGAGTAAGTGGGACGTCTTACTCTCTTTTTATTTGGCTTAAAATAAGGGCATTCGGGTCACACCGATACTAAATTGTCTTGGCGGTGTTTGTTGGACAAAGTTCGAAACTATTTCGAGCAAAATCCAAATGATTAAAACTAATAAAATGGACTCGGCAGGGCGAAACAATTTGTCTGGGGTTTCGGATTCGCCCTGCCTCGGCTGATTTCCCGCCCGCAGGAGGGGTCTGGGGAGGAATGCGGGCGGG
>JBAZMZ010000001.1:0-131830 GCA_041649495.1 Minisyncoccota bacterium | reverse complement strand
TAACTCGATTGATAATTTGCGCTTTAACTTCTGGGGCAATACGATATCCTTTTTTCATATGACTAATTCTACAAAATTATGCTAATAATTTTACGGAATTAGTGTCTTAAATTTGGGGTACCTGCCAAAAATGTCCGTTGTGCCGAGGGAAGGTTGAACCTCCCGATAATTCTGTCATTTAGTCTTTGGGGACGATTTGAGAGAAGTGAATTTTTTAGTTTGTTTTTCTAAAAGTTTTATTTCTCTTTTTACCTCCTTAATATTCCGTTCCGGTTTGAGATTTTCCGGCAATTCACCGGCAATTTCCTTTATTGTCTGACGGATTTTGCCACCAATCAGATGGTGAGTTCTTTGGGCGGCAAGATCTCCTCTTACTTTATCTTTCTTTAATTTTTCATCAGTTTGAGTGATCCGGAACAAATTAGCGGCCAACTCAGTTGCGCCAGCTCGATCAAGAAGTTCTCCTTTTTTAATACCCTTTTTTACTTCAATATCCGATAGAGGGGAACCATAAAGACCTCGGTATCCGGCATCGTTAAAAAGTCCGAAGCGGGAGACGCCTGACCGCCTAGCGGTTTTAAATAACTTTTTGTTTTCAACCATAACTTCCCCCGAATAAATAGTCTCTTTTCGGCTTCCGGTAACTGATCAAAAATTTCTTGCCGTCTGGTTTGAACCGCAAAATAAGTTTGGGCCTGAGCAATTTGTGGAATCTTGGAATCGCCATTTTGCGCCACCAAATAACAGGCGTAACGATCAAGCTTCCAGTCCTTAATGGCCCTTCTTACACCAGAACCTATCTCGACCAATTTCGTCAAGTGGCGAAAATGGTTAGCGACTATTTGGCCACTATTTAGAGCCGACTTAGCAGCCCGAGCGACAACATCATCAAATGTTTCCCAGCGAGAATAACCTAGCAATGGAAACAGGTTTCTGGCTCGCCAAAACTCAATGCCGTTTTCATCAACTTCTTTGATTTTTTCAAAGTCTTTATTTGGGCCATTAATGATTAATTCGTTGTCCATTTGTGATTTTATTACCCCGCCAAAATGTCCGTCGTGAGAACGCCCTTGGGTAAACTGATTGGCTGGGATTGGAAAACTTTGAGATAAGTGCCGTCAGGTTGCTTTTCTTCCACGGTGTAATAGTAAACCCCTGGGCGAACGAGCAGATAGAATCGGCCCATTTTATCGGCCACGGTATATTTGATTTGCTGGTTCAGGTCGGGCAAGAAAACTCGGATAATGGCGAAGGGCAGAGGTTCGCCAGTCTGGGCGCTAATCACTCGCAACGGTTTATGGCGTCCGCGCCAAAAACGATTAATTAAAATTAAGATCGCGTAGAGCGCCAGAATCATCGCATTCCACCATAACGGCGAAACGACCAGCGAATAAACCGAAAAAATCAAACCAACAGCAAAGACAAATTTGTATAACCGATTAAGCCAGAGGCGACGTTGTTGATAAAAAGCAAAGAAATTAGTTTTGGTTTTAGCAAACTCGTTCCAATCAAAATCAATCGGGTCCATCGGAATATTAAGATTAATGATGGCCTCGCCAGTGGTAGCAAATTCGCCCCCAAAATATAAGTGGTCGTAAAGTTCATCATTGGTTTTACCGGCCAGCCGTTCAGACGGAAAACGATAATGGGTTTTGTTGGCTTTAACGGTATAAGTACCAGCGGGCAAAAAGAAACTAAAGCGACCGTCAATGTCAGTAATCGCTGTCGCCATTTCTTTAGCGGGTTGACCAGCCGAGAGGATTTGGCTGACGGTCAAATAAACCGGATCAAGTGGTCTCTTAGTGACCGAGTCATAAACAGTGCCCCACGGATTGTCTTTTTTCTTTCGGCCAAAGAAATAACCCAGAGCTCGAAACAAAATCATCAATAAATCATAAAGAGAGGGCAAGAACCCGACGGCCAGACCGGTTGCTACCGCGGGCAAAGCGACCGTACCCATTGAAAAAATCCCCAATCCCGACACAATTAATTGCCCCTTAATATGAGTAATGGCTTGGTTGTCATAATTGATAATATAAATATCGGCAGGGTAAGTTCCCTGACGAATTAAGGGTGAGATAGTCGCCTCATAGGCCGTCCCATCAGCATTACGATGCAGTAAGAAGGAAAAAGTTTTCGTTTTATCAATCGGATCGGTCAAAGTGAAACCAATTGTTTTTAGTGTCGCCGGCGCTAAATTATAATTAAAGAGAATCGTTAAATCTTTCGTCCCGACAATCTTCACCCGCATATTTTTGTCAAAAGTTTTGATTTTTTCTTTCGGCTGAATAAAGCGAAAATCCCATTCAGATGAAGGGGTTGTTACCACCTCGGCCGTCGGAGACCAAAAAGGGCTGTATTCACAGCTCCCGTCATCTCGGGTCGCTAACGGATTATAATTATTAGCCCGACTATCAAGACAACCAAACGCCCCGCTTCCACTGCCCCCTCCCCCACCACCATCACCCGGGGGGTAAGTGCAACTCCCATCGTTTCGGGTCGCGAGCGGATTATAATTATTAGCGCCAGAATCGGTACAACCCAAGACCGGGGTCACAATGGGCGCATAGACACAACTCCCGTCATCGACCGTCGCGTTGGGATTATAATTAAGCGCTCGATAATCAAGACAACCAAAAACTCCGCCAGAAACGTGAGTATAAGAGCAAGTGCCGTCATCTTGAGTAGCCGAGGAATTATAATTATTCGCCGTCGGGTCAGTGCAACCCAAAACGGGCGTCGGGGTCGGAGTGGAACCCGTTTCGGCCTCCATGTAACGATAACCGGTGCTAGCATTATAATTACTCCCACTCAATAATCCCGAAGAAACTTCACCGAGAGTATCGATGAGCGAATAATTAGTCGAAGCCGAGTCTTCGATCCCGCTAAAATTCAAACTATCTTTTTCGAGTTGATAATTAGAACTGGCCGAGATATAAGCCGAAGCGACACCAGTCGCCATTAACATTAAACAAGCGACGACGACAAAACTGGTAAATAATTTTCTCATTTTAAATTTAGCGCAAAGGAGTCAGCACAAAAACATAATCCCCGCTTTGTCGCCCATCTTTAAAAACGGGGGTGACAATGCCCGACATGCCGGATTGATCAAATTTTAAATTAACTTGGTCGGCAAACATCTGGCTCAAATTTTGCTTCAACCATTCATCGCGGGTCGTTGAACCAGTTGAGGGCGCAACCATAATGCCATAGCGAACACCGCTCGTGTCACCAGTCAAAAGATCAGCGTTAAGGAGGCCCTGACTTTTAAGTTCAGCAAGAAATTCTTGGCGAATCTGTTCTCGATCAGCCGGCGTAATAATTGGGGTCACTTCTTTTTGAGGCCAAAGCTGACGCAACCAATCAATGATCGCCCAAAACCAATTCGTAATAGCGTTCCCGGTTGAGGTCACCGCCGCCGAGTTATTGAGGAAAGTAACTTGTTGACCAAGACCCTGATTAACCCGACCCAAAACCTGATGAGAAGCTCGTCCCAAAAATTCAAAATCCTGCGCTAAGAAAAAATTATCAGGTCGAATCAATTTAGAGCCCACCACAACACCACTCACCAAAAGGAGAGCCATGAGCAAACCCGAAACTAACCACATCGTGCCTTTCATCTCTTCTATTATATAACTTAATCAACAAAAATAAAAGAATTGGGTCGGTTGTGGATATCGTCGAAAATCGCTATACTGCCAATAATTAACTTAACTATGAAAATCGTCAGCGTTATCCCCTTAAGCAAAGGCATTTGGCGAGATTCGCTCGCCTATTTTACCGCTCAAGAGGTACCGCTCGGTTCGCTTGTCTCCGTCCCAGTCAAAAACAGGGTGATTGACGGCCTCGTGGTCGCGGAAAAATCCGTCAAAGATCTCAAAACTCAAATCAAAAAAACTGATTTTGGTTGGCGTAAAATTAGTCGAGTTAAGAAAATTGGTTATTTCTCGCCCGAGTTTATCAAGACGGCTAATTTGACGGCTGATTATTACGCCACCTTCCCGGGCCAAGTAATCAAATCGCTCATCCCCCAAATTATTTTAGACAAATGGCCTGAGATCAAATCACCAGTCTGGGTTGATTCGCGTGAAAAAGTTTTGACCGAAATTTTGGCCGTGCAAGAACCCGACGAAGAGCGTTGGTCTTTTTATAAAAGTTTGATTCGCGAAAGTTTTGCCAAAAAGCAATCCGTTTTCCTTTGTCTCCCCACTTTTCCCGATATCGAACGCCTTACCCCCTTAATTACCAAAGGGATTGAACAATATGTGGTGGTGCTTCATGGGAGTTTGGCCAAGAATCAAGTCCTAACTTTATGGAAAAAAGTTTTGACCACTTCCCATCCGATTTTGATTATCGCCACTCCCCTTTTCTTATCTCTCCCGCGCGCCGATCTCACCACTTTGATTTTAGAAAAAGAAAATTCGAGCGCTTACAAAAATTTTTCTCGACCTTATATTGATTGGCGCTTCTTTGCCGAAAAATTGGCCGAGCAAAAAAAACTTCGCCTCATCTTCGGCGATTTGGCTTTGCGAAGCGAAACGATTTACCGCCTCGGCCGAGGCGAAATTACTCCCGCCGCCACGATCAAATATCGCGTTTATTCGGACAGTCGAACCCAACTCTGGCCTCTAATTAAGAAAAACAAAAAAGACGATTTTGATATTCAAAGCTCAATGGGCGAACGACTCTTGGCCCAAATTGAAAATGCGAGCGATAATAATGAGCGCTTTTTTATCTTCGCCGGTCAGCGCGGTCTCACCCCGATTACCATTTGTCGTGATTGCGGACTGGTGATGACTTGCGATATTTGTCATTCGGCCCTCGCTATTCATCAAAAAACTCGCGGGGAATCAAACGAGGTCAGTGACAATCATCTTTTTCTTTGTCACAAATGTGGGCAGGTAGTCGAAATTGATGACCATTGTCCCAATTGCCACGGCCAGCGATTAACCCTGCTTGGTTTTGGCGCGGAAAAAATTGAGGCCGAGATTAGAGCCCACTCGCCTAAAATTAAGGTTTGGCGACTTGACCACGATAACGCCAAAACGCCAGCTAAAGCTCGAGAAATTATGAATCAATTTATCGCTTCACCCGGTTCGGTTTTGATTGGGACCGAAATGGCCCTCAATTATCTACGCGAAAAAATTGAAAACATCGCCATCGTCGGACTAGACAATCTTTTTGCCAAACCAGATTATCGCTTGGGCGAAAAATTGTTTAGCGAATTGCTCCGCCTACGACTGCTCTCGAGCAAACGTTTTTTCATCCAAACACGCAATCCTGATGAAAAAGTTTTTCAAGCTGTTCTCTCCGGCAACCTGCTCGATTTTTATCGCGACGAATTAGAAGAGAGACGACAACTTGGCTATCCCCCCTTCAAAACCCTAATCAAAATTTCGCGCGAAGGCAAAAAAGAAGAAATTAAAAAAGATCTGGCTCAATTGGAGAAATCGCTCGCTCCATGGCAACCAATTAATTACCCCTCGTTAACCAAAAGTGTTAAAGGCCTCCCTGTTTCCAATATCCTCGTTAAACTTCCATCCTCTGCCTGGCCCGACAAAAAACTCCTCTCTCTCCTCAAATCTCTCCACCCCACTTTCCTCATCCGAGTCGACCCCGAAAGTGTTTTGTAAACAACAAAACCCGCCTCGTCTCACACAACAAACGATTTGGGTTTTGTTGTACTTCACGAACGGGTTAAATCGAGGGCTTCCACGAGATAGGTTTCGGCCATGCCCCAGTCAATCGGGTCAAGGGCGTTGCCACTTGGTCGAAGTTTCCCCTGCATACTCAAATCGGGAAATGCTTGAAGAAGTGGTTTGACCAGTTGAACAGTGTTTGGTCCCAGCCCGTCAGCGGCACCAAGGCCAAGGGTCGGGAAGCTCTCCTTGATCGCCCAAGCGAAAGGAATGAGCCCGACGGCATCCATGCCGAGGCCCCTCCCCATACTCTTGTCGAGTAGCACATGGTGAATCACTCCTTCGTAGTCCTGAAGTCTTTCAACCGTGGCAATTGGATCATTTCCCGCTTCATCAAGGGCCCTCTCGCCTATCTGAAGAATGATCTCGAGCTGTTTGCGCGAGGTATGAACCCCATGCGCAATCTGACCAGGATCTGGCCAAACCATATCGAGCTGAAGAGCGTTGATACCGATGCCACCATAACCGATTGCTTCACTTAAGTTCTTGCCAAGGTCAGGGTCGTAGCCATAGTCCGCGTAGTGGAGACAATTCATTACCTCGTCCGAAGAAAAGATACTGTCTATTGTTTCCTTGGGCGGAAAAGCTTGCGACCCCTTGGTTTCGAGACCGCGAAGCGTCTTGCGGCTCATCATGACACCGACATGGAGCCGGCGTCTTGATTTCTTTGAACGGTGAGCCTTAAACGCTCTAAGCATTCTCTTGACTTGTTCGTAGGTCAAGAAGTCAGTGATCCCAATGTATGGTTCGGACATATTTATCACCTCCTTTCCAAGGTTCATGTCCAATTAATTCCTAGCACTAAAAACCCAATTTGTCTATTTGGGAAAAATGTTGTAAATTATAGTTATTAATTATGACGGTTAAAATTGTCCAAAAGGAAAATGAGGTTTTACACCAACCAGCCAAGCCGGTGGCTGAAGCGCTTTTTGGCACACCCAAATTGAAGAAAATCGTCACCGACATGCGTGAGGCTCTCGACCAGGAAGATGATGGTGTCGCGCTGGCCGCGCCTCAAATTGGTTTGGCCCTCCAGATCTTTATCGTCTCGGGCAAAGTTTTCACCCCCGAAGAAGATTGGGGAACAAATAAAATAAAACCTGACCTCGTTTTCATCAACCCCACGATTACAAAACTTTCAAAAACTAAAATGGAAATGGAGGAGGGCTGTCTCTCGGTGCGGTGGCTTTATGGCCAAGTGAAGCGCTCGACCAAGGCTACGGCGACGGCTTATGATCTTGAAGGGAAAAAATTTACCCGCTCCGGCTCTGGTTTACTGGCGCAAATTTTTCAACACGAAGTAGACCATCTCAACGGCATCCTCTTCACCGACAAAACAAAGGAGGTGAAAGAATACTCCCCCGAAAAAGCCAAATAAAAAAAGGCGCCCCGTGCTCGCCAAGAGGCAAGCACAGGGCATAGACAACACGGCAAGGCAATCACTTGTTTCGATAGGGGGGAGGACCAAAATCTCGGACAAGCGATTGGACAACATTACTGAGAGAGTCACCAGGGAGATCTTCTCTCTCAAAGACCAATTCCCCGACTAGAAACCATAATAGATCGCGGATTCGGTCGTCCCGTTGACACTTGCGTTCTCGTCCTTCGGCCAAAAGAACTTGGCCATACAAAATCTCGGCTCTGGCCTGAAACCAAGACTGTCGGAGCTCTTCGTCCGTATTGACGATCTTATCAATATCCGGCGAGCACGACCGGAGCTCCGCAAACGCCTTGCCCAAATCAGATACCCGACCCTCGGAGATGGCACGCTGGATTCTCCTTGAGTTTTTCCTCCTTGTGGCTTGAACAACTCCCTTGGCCAAGTCGAGAGTGATACGGTCATCTGCTAGGCCAGGCCATTTCTTTAGGAGGAGGCGGTATTGGAAGAAGGGGCTACCAGTTTCCTCCCCCCAATCAAACTCCATCTCGTCAAGCAATCTCTTGGCCTCTTCAACCCGCCGATTCGGGGGAAGCCTGTCGGGCCAAAAAAGAAGTTCTTCCTGACGCCGGCGCCTATGAACCACCGCGGACAACATCAGACCAAGCAACATGACAACTAAACACGCTGTTAACCACATGGGTCAACCCTCCAGTTTGCTTTTCCTATCTCTCTGGTATTGGGCACACCCCAAACCCAGACTCAATCTGTCTAAAAGATAGCATCTTTTCGGTTAAAGTATCAAGACCTGCAATGCAAAAAAGAAACATTTTTGTTATACTCTCTTAATGATAAATAATGTAAATTTTGTTTTTTTCGGGACGGATGAGTTTAGTGTCAGGGTGTTGGAGACACTCAAGGGAAAAGGGTTGACACCCAAATTGATTATTACCATCCCCGACAAACCGCAGGGGCGAAAGATGGTGATGACTCCCCCGTTGGTGAAAGTTTGGGGCGAGAAAAATGGGGTGGCGGTAATGCAATTGGCGAGTTTAAAGGGTCCAGAATTTTCGAAGTCGTTTTTTGCTGAGCTAAATGCGACTTCAGAAAATTTGACCCAGAGCTCCCCGAAGTCGGATCTGGCTACGCGAGATACGACTTCGGTCCGCTCTTGGGATTTTTTCTTGGTGGCCTCGTATGGCAAAATCATTCCGCCAGAAATTTTGGATATTCCGACAAAAGGCACACTTAATATTCATCCATCGTTATTACCAAAATATCGCGGGCCATCCCCGCTTGAGACTGCCATTCTAAATGGTGATACCGAAACCGGCGTGACAATTATCAAGCTTGATGCCGAAATGGATCACGGACCAATCTTGGCCAGCGAATCCCTCAACCTAAGCTCCCCTCGACCAGAACTCGGAACAAATGCCGGACAAGGTATCCCCTTATTTAATTTTGAGCAACTTCGTGATAAAACTGCCGAATTGGGAACAAATTTATTGATTAAAATTTTACCAGATTATTTAACCGACAAGATTGAAGAACAGGAACAAGACCATAACCAGGCCACTTACACCAAAAAATTCGTCAAAGAAGATGGCCTGCTTGGTCAAAATGATTTGCCGTTAACTAATTATCGAAAAATCCTCGCCCTTAATCCGTGGCCAGGTACCTATCTTGATTACCCGGGACCAGCCGGTAAAATCAGGGTGATTGTTAAACAAGCCCACCTCGAAGGCGAACAATTAATTTACGATCGAGTCACCCCCGCCGGCAAAAAGGAGATGGCTTGGACCGATTTCCTTAATGGTTTCAAAGTGGGCACCAAATCTAATTAGGCTCCCCCTTTAAAGAAAATTCTTTTGATATTGCGCGCTCCTCGACGAAAGAGTGATTGCTTGCGTTTCTCGTAAGAGCGAATTTCTTCAGCCAAGGCATCTTTCATGACATCAATGGCGGCATAAAGATCATTTTTTTCGGTCACATTGCGAAGTAATTTACCGTCACAATTTAAATTAGTCTCGGCAAAAAACCAATTGCCAGTTTTGTGATGATTTGTTTCTTTGCCAATCTCTACCTCCGCCAAAACATCACCGCAATTAACTAACAATCTGTCGAGCATCCCCAACTTCTCATTAACATAATCGGTCAGAGCTGGCGTTAACTCAATCCCGGTCGCTTTAATATTTGTTCTCATATTGATTTTATTTTGATTAATTAATCTAATAATCAACTAATAATGAGAGTTCGACTAAACTTATTATATCATACGAGCGAAGTAACCCAATTGGTTCACCCCCCATCAAACAACCAAGCGCAAAATAATTGCCAAAATCAGGGCCAGAACTTCGAGTCGCCAATTGCGCAACAATAGAACCTGCCAAAAATTGGGTGAATTTTGTTCCTGCGCCTTGTTTACAAATTGGCTAATTCGTTCCTCCAGCAGATGGGGTTCATCAATTTTTTCTAATTGGCCATGCTCGGCAACCGAAATTTCGCCCCGTTCTTGCGAGACAATAATTGCCAAGGCGTCAGATTTTTCCGTCACCCCCACTCCCGCTCGATGGCGCGTCCCCGTTCGATTAAGACCCGAATAATTTTCGGCCAACGGCAAATGAACCCCAAATTTTCTCACCCGATTATTATCAATAATAATTGCCCCATCATGGCCCGGACTCGTCACATCAAAAATCGAGAGTAAAAGAGGAAGAGAAATTCGGCCGTCCAAATTAAAACCGCCCTCGACCACTCCCTCCAATGGCAACTCACCCGGCAAAATCAAAAGTGCCCCAATCTTTTTCTGAGCCATTTCTTGAATCGCTTTAACTAAGGAAAAAGAGGCTTGAGCCGACAAAGCAGGGGCTCGAGGGGAGGTCAGTCGTCGAGTCGAAATAAAAACCCAATCAAAAAATTGTCGAAGCTCGCGCTGAAAGACGACCACAAACACAAACAAGAAAAGGGTGCCAAAAATTTGAAGTAATTGCCTGGCTAAACTCAAATCAAAAACCCAGACGATAAAAATAATCGCCGTGAAAAAGCCCACCGCGTAAGCCAGCACATAGGATCGCGATTGTTTGATAAAAAAGAGGATAAAATAAATCCCCCCCGCGACGAGCAGGAGGTCAAAAACTTCTCTAATTGTCAGCCAAGAGACAAGATTCGGCATGGATAAACCCCATTATAATCGATTTGTTCTCGCCAAGCAAATTGGTTCGACAAGCTCACTCTAAAAAGTTAAAATAAGGCCATGGCAAAAATTACCAAACTTGAGGCGCGAGAAATTTCTGATTCGCGAGGGAACCCTACGCTAGAAGTCGAGTTGGAATTAAACAATCAATTTGTCGGCCAAGCCGCCGTGCCCGCTGGTGCCTCAACTGGCCAACATGAAGCTGTCGCTTTACCCGCCAGCCAAGCCGTCACCAAGGTCAAGGGTGAAATCTCTCAAAAATTAATTGGTCACGATTTCGACCAAGAATCGCTCGATGTCGAATTAATTGCCCTTGATGGTACACCCAACAAAAATCATTTGGGGGCCAACGCCACTCTCGGTGTTTCGCTCGCCTTCGCTCACGCCTTGGCTTTAAGCCAGAACCAAGAACTTTTTGAGATAATTATTAATAGTGTTCGAGGTGAGTCCTCCTCGACGGTGGGAAGTCCGACTTCAAGTGAGCCCGAAGTCGGACTTCGCACCGCCTTTCCCCTCCCTATGTTCAACATCCTCAACGGTGGCCGGCACGCCTCAAATTCCACCGATATTCAAGAATTTATGATTGTGCCAATTGGGACCTCCAGTTTTCGCGAAGCCTTAACTTGGGGCCAAGACATTTATCAAGCATTGAAAAAAATTCTTGAAGCCAAAAACTTAAGCCTCGAGCTAGGCGACGAAGGCGGTTTTGCGCCCACCCTCTCGAGCAACACCGAGGCCCTAGACCTACTCGTTGAAGCCATCGAACAAGCTGGCTACAAACCGGGTGAACAAGTGGCCCTCGCGCTTGACGTAGCGGCCAACGAATTGAAAACTAACGACCGGTCAGTGCAGACAGGTAATTATGTTTTTCCTAAAGGTCTGCCCGTGGGGCCAACCATCCTCCAGACCTTAACTAGCGCCGAATTAATAAATAGCTATGAAGAATTAATTAAAAAATATCCCATCATCTCAATTGAAGATGGCTTGGGCGAAGATGACTGGACGGGCTGGCAAGAATTAACCGCTCGCTTAGGCAATAAGATTAATTTAGTCGGCGATGATTTGTTTGTGACCAATCTCGCGCGCTTGCATGAGGGTATTGATAAAAAAGTGGCTAACGCCATTATCATCAAACCCAATCAGATTGGCACCTTGAGCGAAACCCTGGCCGTCATCAAATTGGCGCAATCGGTGAACTACAAAATAATTGTGTCCCACCGCTCGGGCGAAACCCTCGACACCACCATTGCTGACCTCGCTGTCGCCGTTTCCGCTGATTTTCTTAAATCCGGCGCCCCCTCCCGCCCCGAACGCCTCGCCAAATATAATCGCCTACTCGCAATCGAAACCAAACTTTCGACAAGATCCCCAGTTTTGTAGGGTATTGAAGTCGAACTTCGATAAATATAGTTTTAGCGAAGGAGTAAGGGTTTTTTTATAAATGCGAAAGCCCTACCGGAGGCAAGGCCTCGCAGTAGGGCTGTTTCGGGGGGGGTTACGGTTTCCCCTCTTTTTCAGCCAGGTACGCCGAGTAGGCCACTCCACCAAGAAGCTCCCCTTCGCCAACATAGAAGACGATCATGAACGGCGCTTGCTCAATCTTCGTCTCACTGGAATAGACGTGGGCGAAGATGCCCGACGCACCTCCCGCGATTTGCGGGTAAGATCGCCTGTCCGGATTGAACCCTCCCGTTCTCAGGATTACCGGTCGCCACGTCCCCATTTCCTTGGGATGGTTGGGGTCGAGAGAAATGATAACCATAGACAACCCGCTGGCATCATCTACCCCTTCCATCCAAACTACTGGCAACCAGCCCAGATCTCGGGTCTCGATATGAAGACTGGCCAAACCCGTGAGGATGGCAACTTCGTCCTCTGCCACTAAATCCTCTCCCAGATCGCTACGCAGAGGAGAAGACAACTGCCACAAACTAAGAGTAAACGTCATAAAGATCAACAGGACAACCAACTTTTCCTTCTTGCTCATTTCCGTTTTCCTCCGGCCACAATGGCCATAGTTTCGAACTCTCAACGGGCGAACACCGCCCTTACACTCTATCTATTAGTATAGCAAAAAGCCGTCTATTTGTCAATAAAACGTAGGCCGTGGTAATGAGCCCTTTTATCTAATTTCTTTCGTTTTGACCTTCAGATTTTCGTCGAGGTCGTAGACCACCATCCCGCCGAAGGGAATTTCGAGATTGATGATGTCGTCATTGGAGATATCTTCGATATATTTGATTAACGCGCGCAGGCTATTATGGCTCGCTACAATTAGCACTGTCTTTCCCGCTCTTAATTGGGGTTCGACAAAATTTTGATAAAAAGGAATGGCGCGTGTGCAAACCTCTTTCAAACTCTCGCCTTCGGGTGGCGCCACATCCCAACTGCGTCGCCAAGCATAAGTTCGTTCTTCGCCAAATTTTTCTTTCACTTCCCCTTTATTCATCCCTTCCAGCAAACCATAACTGCGTTCGTTCAAAGTATCGGTGACATAAACGGGGAAAGAATTAGTCGCCAAATCAGCTTTCTCGCCTGGTTCCAAAAAAATCGCTTTCTGACCCAAATCTGCCAAAACCAGAAAAACCGTATTTTTGTTGCGCGATAAAGGCGAGGTGAAAACTTCGTCGATTTTTACATCGGCCAATTTTTGCGCTTTTTCGCCGGCGGTCGCCATCCCCTCTTCAGAAAGAGGCACGTCCGTCCAACCGCTAAATTTATTTTCTTTGTTCCACTGTGACTGCAAATGTCTTAATAAAATCAATTTGGCCATATCATAAAAATAATAACACTTTTTTCTTTTTTAAAATAGCGTCAAATGAAAAAGATTGAGGCAAAGGCGAGCGCAATGATTATTCGATAGAGACCGAAGGCGATAAAGTCGTGATGACGAATATAATTTAAGAATGATTTGATCGCGAGCAAGGCCGACAAAAAGGCCACCATCAGACCGACGAGCAATAGCCCCCATTCGTTCAACGAAAAACCAACCGAACTTTTGACCAAGTCCAAACCGGTCGCCGCCACCATCGTCGGGACCGCCAGCAAAAAAGAAAATTCGACAATCATCTCGCGTTTCAGTCCCAAAGCTAACCCCCCGACAATGGTCGCTGCCGAACGCGACACCCCGGGGATCATCGCCACCGATTGGCAAAGACCCAAAACTACCGCCTGCCAATAGGGCATCTCGGCCAAATTCTCCAGCTTGGAGGTTAAGCCTCCAAGTGACCGACGCGATTGCCAAAATTCAAACAAAACCAAAATGAGACCACCGACAAACAAGGCCACTAAGACCACTCGACTATCCCCCAATAAATAAGTCTTGATGAATTTATAACAAACTAAGCCGATTAAAGCCGTCGGCAAAAAAGCCACAATGACCCGTTTCAGTACCGCTCGATTGAGTAAAAGTTTTCGCCAATACAAAACCATCACCGCTCCAATGGCCCCCAATTGGATGACCACCTCAAAGCTCTTCAGAAACTCGGTCGTTGGTAATTTCAAGATTTCGGCCATCAAAATTAAGTGACCTGTCGATGAGACCGGGAGAAACTCCGTCACCCCCTCTATTATTCCCAAGACAATTGATGCTATAATAGTCATTGGCTAGTATGTAGAAATTAGTATATAGTATGTAGAGATGGGGAGCAATAAAAATTATAATCTTTTTATAAATCAATATGACTTTACAAAGAATTAATCCAAAAATTAGAAAAAATACAGATAATGTCGAGAATATTCACGACGCCATTTGGGGCGATTTTGCCAATTTGCGGGGTGATGTCTCGAAAATTTACGGTGATGTGACCCTCCACCAAATTACCGGCAATCCGAGTAAAATTAGCGGAAATATTAACGGAATTTTTGGCACGGTGAGCGCTCTTCAGGGCGATGTCTCGAATATTTGGGGCAATGTCACCCACCTAACCGGCGACGTGAGCAATGTGAGCGGAGATAGTTCTGGTCTTTATGGCGATATTTCTAACCTAAGAGGTGACGTGACCAATATCCGAGGTGATGTCACAAAAATCAGCGGTAATGTTAGCGACCTGATTGGCGATGTCTCTGGCCTCCAAGGCGATGTCACTAATATTTCCGGCAATGTCACTAATTTGCAAGGCGATATCTCGCGCTTACGAGGTAACGTCACCAATCTCTCCGGCGAAGTGACCGGCCTAGAAGGTGAAGCGACCGGTATTGAAGGCGACGCCACTGGTCTCGTCGGCAAAATCGACAGTCTACTTACCAAATAAAAAACGACCAATTACCCAGTCCAAGAGCCAAGGCCAAAACCAGCCCAGTCAAAAAGAGCCCCCAAAAAGTATCCTTGATTTCAGTCTTGGTATGCATAAAAGCGTGGAAGCGAAAAAAGAGTGTTAATGGTTCACGTCGAAATTTGAGATAAAGAAATTGCAAGCCATCGGGCAACATTCCACCGAAAGCACCGAGCAAAATACTTAACCAATAAGTTTGGCCGTGACCAGTAAAAAAGATTAGAGCGAGACTAAGGCCAAGAAAAAAATCGAAGCCAATCTTCACAAAGTCCCCCACCGCTTCACGACAGATCGGCAAATCGTTATTAAGAGGATTGGCTTTATCAATAGTCGCTGATTTTAAATCGTAATCCCAATGAGGCAAGCGATCAACAAGAAAGTGACTAAGAAACCCAGCCAAAAAAGACCCGCCGGGCATCAAACCAAAAGCGGAAGAAATCCCCGCCCCCACGACCGCATGTGCTGTTAAAGTCATGTTATTTTATTGCCAAGGGAAAATATCGATTAATTCGCTCGAATAATAAAATTCAAAAGCCAGACCGCCGAAACTATACTTCGCCTCACCAATCTCAATCTCCGCTCCGCCCACTTGAGGTTCGGCCTTGGGCACCGACTTGGCAAAACCCAAATTAAACAAGGTGGCTAAAATTTCGGGTCGGTCATTAATATTATAACCGGCTCGTTGCCATTGCGCCATCAATTGCTTGAGGCCCAACGCCGAATAAAGATACGAGTAATAATGATTATGCTGGTCAACCAGTCGATTAAATCGTTCGCTCGTCTGGTCGGTCGTGGTAAAATCGAGCAAATGTTCGTAATTGGGACCTAGATAATAGGGCGAGCTTGAGTCTTTTAAATTAGCTTCAATCTGTTTGGCCGTTTCCTCCTTCAGCCCCATAATCCCCCACGAGAATTTACTTTGCACGCCCAAAATTTTCAACGGCGCAAAAACTTGTTTATAAACTTCACGATCGGAATTATAAAGACGCAATTGCTCCACCACCAACATCGAGACGAGAAGGCGGGGCGAAACTTGCGCTAAGGCCGAAGCCTTCAAAATTGGCTCCCGATCTTTGACCAAGGCCACTTTTAAAACCACCCACTCGGGTGTGGCGAGCCAACGATAGGTCGTGGAATTAAATTGGCGACAACTCTCTTGAAAGATTGTTAGCGCCGAATTCGATTGGCTCGACGAACGTAATTGATCAATCACTCCACTAAAATAACGATCGTTTTGGTCCACTTGCCCAGCTGTATTGGTCCAGCCCAAACGCAGAGCGACAAAACCAACGGTCAAAACTAACCCCACCAGAGCGAAAAAATAAACCACCCAGCGACCAATTTGCCGACCTAATTTAAGCCAATTCATTGAGATGTTTTAGTGCTACCGAAAAATTGAACAATAAAGACGCTGTTCCGGCCTTCAAATTGACCCGTGGCCGAACCCACCCCAATCTCGGTAAAATTTTTATTCATAATATTAGCGCGATGTTGAAACGAATTTAACCAAGCTTGATTGACTTGGCCAGAATCATAAAAATTCAGGGCTAAATTTTCACCAGCATAAACATATTTATAGCCAACCCGATCAAGCCAGATCCAAGGTGCCTCCCCATCTGGCCCCTCGTGAGAAAAATACGACCGTTTCGCCATATCTTCAGCCTTAAGTTGGGCGGCCTGAGTCAAAAGAACGTTTGTTTGAAGGGGTAATTTTTTTTCTACCGCTCGATCAAGGTTAGCATAATCTACCACCAAGGCCGGGAGGATAGCGCCCAAAAAACGACGGCTTGGCCCCCAAATTTCGGACATAGTTAAAAGAAACCCTAAAAGAAAGATTAGGACTAAAATTACCCACAGATAACGCCAATTCATGGGAGCATTTTAGCACGAAAAAAACTGCGACTCAAATTAATTTTTGACCGGAGCAGAACTTGAAGCCGAGATCATTTCTTGATTAGAAGTTGATTCGGGAGCTAACGAAACCGGACCAACATTAATGATTAGGTCGCGAGCGGGACTATAGACAATGGCCTTTTGCGCTTTAACATAAACAATCAGCACATCTCCCTTTTGCACGCCAGCCAAAAATGGTTGGGTCTTAACGGCTTGCACCGGATCATCAATTTGGCCAATCTCAGGCGTTTCGCCCATTGGCAAAACAAGATGTTGCCCTAATTTTTCAAGTAGAACCTGAATTTCAGCCGGAGAAGTTTCGGCCGTCGAAACCGGAACATTGGTGGCCCCTCGAGGCGAAACCCAATAATAAACTCCGCCCGCGATAACAACGAGAACAATAACAATTAGCGCCCAAATATCTTTTTTCATAATATTTTTATCTTAGCAAACTTAAGCTTTTTTGCCAAAGTGGATAATCAAGGTAAATTCGCCCTTGCTGAAGTATTTGTTGGCCTCAATTTTGCCCAAAAAACTTTTAGCCGAGCCGACCAAATATTGCTCAAATTTCTTAGTCATCTCTTTACCAAGAAAAATCTGCGCGGTTGGATAAAGCTCGTCAAGCAAAAGCAGAGTTTTTTCTAAACGATAAGTTGATTCGTAGCAGACGAGATTAGTTTCAAGTTCTTCGGCTTGCTTAAATAACTTAACAACTTTGCCTCGCGTTTTAGGCAAAAATTCAACAAACCAAAACGAGCCGGTTAGCCCCGAGGCCGAAATCGCCGTGACGAGAGCCGACGGCCCTGGCACTGGCACCACCATTATCCCCTGTTCGTGACAAGCCGAAGCCAGATAAGCCCCGGGGTCCGAGACGCCGGGCATCCCCGCCGAAGTAATAAGAGCGATATCCTCTCCCCCTTCAAGTTTAGTTAAAATTTTGGGGGTTATTTTCTTTTGGTTTCGTTCGTCAAAATTGAGAATTTCTTTTTGGCCCACTTCAAAATGCTTTAGTAATTTAATTGAGTCTGTCCATTTTTCCACCAGAATCACCGAGCATTTTTTTAGCGTCTCAATCCCCCTCGACGAGAAATCACCCAGATTGCCAATTGGTGTGCCAATTAAATATAACATCGCGGTATTTTGCTTCTAAGTATTAGCAAAAGAAAAGTCTTTGATTTTGAGATATTCGGGAGCACTATCTGGTTTGAGCACTGATTCGAGCAAAGTGAAATTTTTGATCTCACCACCCCAATCAACCCGGTCAAATAAGTTGGGCAAACTCGGACCAAAATCCTCAGCCTTAAAACGGGCCAGAGTTAAATGGAGACGATAAAAACGCGGATCAGGTCGATTAAGCGCCACTTCCAAATCATCCTTGAGTTTGAGGAGAGAATGGGGTGGATTGCCCTCAGCCCAAATCAAACGAGGGGCTTGACGATTAGGGCCAAAAACCACTTTATTAAAATCAATAAAAAAAGTATTCCGCGCCGTTTGAGCAAATTCGTCTAATTTATTAATTACCTTATCAAGATCCGTCTCAAACCAAGGTGAGACCACCGTAATATGGAGATGGTCACCGGCCAGCCAATTAACCGGCCAACCCACATGATCAGCCTGCCAAGCTAGTGCGTCGTTACCCAAAGACCCCTCCACCGGCAAAGCAATGAACAGTCTTTTTGCCTCTTTTTTCTCCTCTTCAGCCATATAATTACAGTATAACGGCTAATCTCAAAAACACAACCCGCCAGACCTTGGGCACCCCACTTCGCTAAAGCTTCGAGGGGTACAGCCCTTAAGGTCTGGTGGGTTTGTGGTGGTCACCAAAAAAGACCCGACGTTGGGTCTTTTTGGTGATCTCTTCCACGAGGCTAAGCCTCGTGGGCAAAATTAGCGATTATCGCGGGGAACCATCGGTTTGGCAAAATCAACACTGATTTGGCGACCACCGAGGTCAGAACCGTTCAAAGTGGAGATAGCGTTTTGCGCTTCCTCCGGTGTGGCCATCTCCACGAAGCCGAAGCCCTTGGAGCGACCAGACATTTTGTCGATAATAATCTTAGCCGAGACGACTTGACCAGCGGAGGCAAAATGATTGCCCAATTCCTGATCAGTTAACGCCCACGGTAAGCTACCGACGAACAACTTGTTATTCATTAACTTACTTAGTTTAAATTTAATTGGCTTGACGACCGTGGCTCACGATCACTTGGTCATCTCGCCCCTTGTTTTCGAACGCCCGAAATCAAGTTGTTTGAAGATGAAAGCGATGGAGATCACTAGCCCTTTTAGTATAGCACAAGTCCTCCTAAAAAGCAAAGCAAGCAAACCGCCCCCGCCAGACCTCTGGTGAGCCCGAGGTGTGGCGGGGGGGGTGGTTTACCTTAAGCGTGGTCAGCCTCGTCCGCTAGAGCGTCGGCTTTGGTTTGATGAATCGTGCCATCACGATGCTCGGCCGGCGAATAAATCGTATAGAGTTTAAGCGCCGTCGAATCAGAGGTATTAACAATATTGTGTCGAACCCCAGCTGGCACGACGACGGCCGAACCGTCTTTAATTACTGTTTCTTCGCCATCCAAAACCGCTTTTCCCTCCCCACTCTCAATCCGTAAAAATTGATCAACGGTGGTGTGAACCTCTTCACCAATATCTTCGCCCGGCTTAAGACTCATGACCACTAGTTGGCTATGGGGCGCCGTAAATAAAACCTCGCGAAAATAATTATTCGCTTCAGTCTTCTCCTCAATATTCACAATGTATCCTGACATAATATTTTTTGTTAAGTTGATAATAATAATGCTTTTTTAATCAAAAATATTAACCAAATACTCGTCGATCGTTCGTTGCGGATAATTGTAAAAATTTCGACCTTCATTATGCAAACGAGTCGCCAAAGCCACCCCGATATAACGCCAATGCCAAGGTTCGTATTGGTAATAATCATTACCCTTGGGGTAAGACATAATAAAGCCATAGCGATAAGCATTATTAACGAGCCATTGACCAGCCGGCGTATCAGCAAATTTGATTGTTAGAGTTTTATCGCTAGCCGAGATAAAATCAAGAGCCGTGCCCAATTGATGCTCGGAGTAGCCCTGATCGGCTGAAAATTTATTAGCACCCGTGCCATAAGTAATCGAATATTGAGCCTTGAGGTCAGCCTGCGTGCCAAAAGAGCGATAAGCCGAAGCAATTTTAAGATCAATTCCCGAAGACAGCACGGCTTGCATTAGCGCGTTTAAATGATTAAGAAGATTGGCGTGGATAAGTAAGGGCTTCTCGGGGCCAAAAGCGTAAGCCGAGGTGATGGTCGCCAAGTTGGACGGCACATAATTTTCGTTCAGAAAATAAACTTTAGAATATTTTTGGAGTAATTCGCTGTCGGTCTTGCTTAATTTATCGAGCGTGCCCACGGTCGAAGCGAGACCGCTGATTTGATCGGCAAAAGCATTATTTCGTTCTTGCTCAGCTTGGAGAGTTTGATTGGTAGTGTTTAAATTATTTTGGAGAGTCACAATCTGGTTTTCAAGATCTTTTTTTTCTTGCGTCAATTTCAGATTTTCAGCCGTAAATTGTCGGTAAAAATAAAAACCCGTTCCCGCCAAACCAGCTATGACCAAAATCGCCACTACGCTCACATAAACCACTGGCCAATTAGTAATCTTTTTCATTAGTTTTTAAAGGATAGCACAAAAAACCCAAATCCGCCACTAACCAAGATAGCAAAATTATGGGGTTCGTAATTGAATCGATTGCGCCGTAAGACTACCATCGGCATTAGTTGGGCCGTTGACCGAAACCGAGGTGCCGGCCACCAAGTCGGACAAATTACCCTTAACCATTTTTTGGACATCAGTCGAGGTCGAGACGAGAACAATTCTCGAACCGCCATTACTCAATTTGAGAGTAAGACTCGTCGCATCTTGACTTAGAACTTGGCCAACAACCATCGCCCCTCCGCCACCCGCCACATTTGAACTGCGTCGCGCCCCAGCCCCCGCCATAAAATTAGCTGGTATATTACCATTGGCCCGATTAGAGTTTGACCCACTCTGACCGTATTTATAACCACCGAAAAAAGCTAGCGCGATGATAATCAACGCCCCGATAATAATTTTTGTTTTTGTCTTCATAATTATTTTATTAAATTAATAATTGTTAATGGCAAATAATTAATTTATTCATACCTTAACGCCTCAATTGGATTAAGGCTCGCCGCCCGTCGAGCCGGATAATAACCAAAGACGATACCGATCAAAGCCGAAACACTAAAGGCTAAGATAACCGAGAACCAAGAGACTTGGGCTTCGAGAAGGCCCAAAGAGGCAATAATGAAAGATATTAGCCAACCAAGGATTACCCCGACCAAACCCCCGAAAAAAGTTAGGATAATGGCTTCAATCAAAAATTGCAAACTAATATCGCGTCGCTTGGCACCAATGGCCTTACGCAAACCAATTTCTCGCGTGCGCTCGGTCACTGTTGTTAACATCATATTCATAATGCCAATCCCGCCAACCACTAGCGAGATCCCGGCGACTGAACCAAGCAGAATAGTAAAAATACTAGTCACACTCGAGGCGGTTGAAGCAATGTCGGCCTGGTTCATAATACTAAAGTCAGCCTTAGTCTCATCAGTAATTTTATGCCGTTCAAGTAAAAGAGCGGTAATCTCTTCTTGGGCTTGAGTTGAGGAATCCGAATCGACCGCCGACAAACTGATCGTTGACAGATATTTATCTCCAGAGAGAAGTCGTTGGGCCGTACTGATTGGAATATAAATCATATCATCTTGATTGCTCATCCCCGACGAACCCTTAGCCACCGTCACCCCAATAATTTTAAAAGAGATTTTATTAATTTTAATCGACTGCCCCACGACACCAGTCGCATTTTCGCCAAACAAGTCGTCCCGAGTTGTCGGTCCAATTACCGCCACTCGAGCCCCATTTTGGGCCTGTTGGTCGGAGAAAAAGGATCCCTCCGCAACCTGAACATTGCGAACTGTCTGATAAGCGTTAACTGTTCCAACAATTTGCGTATTAGTATTATTCCCCTTCACCGTAACTTGATAGCGACCAGTAACATCAGCGGCGACAGCCTTAACGAGAGAGGGAAGCTCTTTAGCGATCGCTTCGGAGTCTTCTAGAGTTAATGATTTAGCCGAGCCCCGACCAGAACTAACCTGCATCCCGGGCCCGCGTTGAGCCCCAGGCATCACCATAATCAAATTGGAACCAATGGACTGAATACTTGAATTGACCGAATTTTTCGCCCCTTGACCAATGGCCAACATAGAAATAACCGAGGCAATACCAATTACAATACCTAAAATTGTCAGGCTAGTCCTAACCTTATTAGACAATAGGGCGGAAAAAGTTTCGTGTAAAATATCTGTTAAATGCATAATTTTAGGTGTCGTGTTTATGGATAATTCTTTTTTGGTGATGACGACCATCTGTCACTATTTCGCCATCTCGAAGAAAGATGATGCGATCGGCATGCTCGGCCACATCAGATTCGTGAGTAATTAAGATAATAGTTTTACCTTGCTCCTCATTTAGTCGCTGAAAAGTTCCCAGAACAATTTCACCAGTTTTGGTATCAAGATTACCAGTCGGTTCATCGGCCAAAATTAAAGATGGATTATTGACCAAGGCTCGAGCAATCGCCACGCGCTGGATTTGCCCACCCGATAATTGGTTAGACAAATGATCAAAATGTTCCTCGTCTAGCCCCGCCGCTTTGAGGGCTTCTTTCGCTCGGTCGTCTCGTTCCTTGGCCTCAACCCGAGAATAAACCAGAGGCAACATCACATTACGGAGAGCTGTGGTTCTCGGCAAAAGATTGAAAGATTGAAAAACGAAACCAATTTTATCTCGCCGAATTTCGGCCAAACGGTCTTCAGACAAACGAGAGACATCTTGGCCATCAAGATAATACTTTCCCGAAGTTGGCGTATCGAGAGCGCCCAAAATATGCATTAGAGTTGACTTACCAGAGCCAGAAGGACCCATAATGGCCACAAACTCACCATCATCAATCTTAAAATTGACATCTTTTAGCGCTTGGTAAGGATTGTCATCGGGATTATAAACTTTGTTGATATTTTTAATCTCAATCATAAATTTTAGAAGGTTGGTGGCCCCCCCATATCACCACCAGAGCTTGACCTCGATGAAGAGGTTTTACTTGTCGAGATATTGCTACCAGTCTTACTAGATCCTTGTTTCCCTCCCATCCCCAAAAGACTAGCTAGGCTCGTCGCACTTTTTGTAATAGTTGAAGAAGTTAGGGTTTGAGTAATAATCGTGTCCCCTTCCTCGAGACCACCGAGGACTTCAGTATTGGTATCATCAGAAAGGCCCAAGGTGATAATAATTTGTTGTGGTATTTCTGTGGAAACTACCCCTTGACTATTAGTCACCGTTCCGTTTTGATCCAGGGTTTCAACATAATAATCATCGCCATTAGACTTGATCGCGCTACTAGGAACAATCAGAACATCTGGGCGGGCATTGACGGCAATATCAGCACTAACACTCATCCCGGGCAAAACTCGCTGGTCTTGAATGTCGAAAGAAATTTGAACATCATAATTAACCACCCCAGAAGAAACCGTCCCCACCTGATCAACCGAAGAAACCAAGCCTGAAATGGTCAAGTCTTCGATGGCATCAAAAGTTAAAGTTACTTTCTGGCCAACCGCCACCTTCGAAACATCAACCTCGTTGAGCGAGATGTCCGCCAATTTGCTATCCGTAATCAGAGTGGCAATCGCCGATCCGTTACTGATTTCGTCATTCTTCTTAATATCCAATTTAGCAATCGTCCCAGCAAATGGCGCCCGAATATAATAATCATTAAGCGCTCGCTGTTTTTGCTCGACCGCCAATTCTTGCGATCGGAGGTCAAGCGCTTCAGGACCCTCTTGCAGATTAACGAGTGATTCTTGTTTGTCGATAACCGCTCGCGTCGCACTATTAATATTGTCGTAAGCCGAACTAAGGCTGGCCACATCAGAATTGCTGTCGCTCAACCAAGCGCTAACATTGGCCAAATCGGTCGTCATAACCGAGGTTTGATCGCTCGTATCAATTTGATCAATAATAAAAGATAGGGCGGTTTTGGTTTCTTTCGAGGCTTGGGCCGCCAACTTAGCCGTTTGATAAGTTTCGTCCACCAAAGACTTAATAGTTGAACTGGCCGAGGTTCGGTTAATCGCGCGGTAATCAGCCAAATTTTTGTCATAAGCGGTCTTGGCTCGATAATAACTGGCCGAGGCCGTTTGCCGATAAGCTTTGGCTGTATCACTTAATGACGATTCGTTCGAAAAATAAACTGAAGTATTATAATTATTGAAGAGGCTATCCAAACCGGGCAAGACCGTCGCAAAATCGAGGAAAGAGGCATCGACAGTATTAAAAGCATCACCATAAGCCTTGTTTCTCGATTCAATGGCCGAAGTCACGGCATTTTCGGCTTGAAGCAGAGTCAATTTGTCGGCCGGCTCCTGCAATTTGGCCAACGCGATCTGTGCGGTCTCCAAACTATCTTGGGCATCTTGAGCTTCAATTTGGGCGATAAGCGTCCCGGCCGAAACCTTTTGCCCCGCCTTGACCCCCAAATATAGCAAATCACCCGAGACCTTACTCGTGATCGCCAATTGATTGGCCGCCGAAACTTGACCGGTACCCGAGACGACCGAAACAATTGTCCCCTTCGCCACCGCCGAAATCACATAGCGAGTTTCGCCACTGGTGTCAGTTAGTTTGACATAAGCCCAATAGCCACTGCCAAGCACTACCAACAAAATAATAGCACTGGTAATTTTGTGACGACGGGCAAAATTGCCGAGCCAGAGCCAGATTGGTCGTGCCTTAATTTTCAACCAAAGGTTTTTCATTATTGTTTATTGTTTAGGGGTCGTCGAAGCTGAAGTTGGTGGCGGAGGCAAAAGTCGAATCAAATTAGCCACAATTTGTGATTGATTATCAGCCGTCCCGATCGTGACAATCGAATCGCCAACCTTAAGCTCGCTGGCCTTGATCGCTTCGCGAAAACTACGAACAATCGTGTCATCGTTAATTTTAATCACTTTCTCGACATTGTCCGGCCCAAGGACAATAAGATTGGGTAAATTGATTTTGATAATTTGACCAACCGCGCCGTGGCCGTTGGGCAAATCGTCGGCCCAAAAACTGCGAGGCTCCATCTGGCCCATCGGCCCACCCCGCTTAGGTCCCTCAAACGCTCGATAATAATTATCACCCAAGCGACCCGAGAAACCGGCTTGACGCAAACCGACAAAGCGCCCCGCTTGAAAAACAAATAGGAGAACAATCAGAATCGCGATGACCAGAACAATAAGCTGAAAAATTTTGGAACGACTAAGATTTTTTAGATATAACATAATAAATTATTAATTAAACTGATAATAAAATAATTTGAAATTAGTTAAGGTTTTGGCCAGCGAAATCAGCATTACCAAGATAATCGCGAGAAAAACGGTCAGGCCCAAAAACGGCAAAGATTCCACCAAGGACAGCAAGAGTTCTTGCCAATAAAGGGCCAAGGTCCCGCTATCAGACCACAATAACGACAGATAATTATAAAAACTAGAACTCGCCAATAAATTAACCAGCGAGAGACCCGCCGTCACCAAACCGACAACCGAAAAAATATCAACTGCGCCAAAAATCAAAAGATTGCGTCGAGCGCGCTTTTTTTGCTCTCGTTCTAATCGAGCCAAAGTCAAACCGGCCAAATCAGCCGGCAGATCATTTGGGCCCAACAAATTAAATAATTCCTTGATATTTTTGCTCATAAAAATGGTTTAGCCAAAAACCGAGCCAAATTTACTTCTTAGCTATTAATAATACGCAACTTAAGACGCTTTAGGTGCAAGTTTGTCTAACTCCTTTCGTAATTTAATTAGCGCCCGACGATAGGCACTTTTGACCGTATTAAGCGGGCGGTCAACAATCTCGGCAATTTCGACAAAAGTTAATTCCTCTTCTAAATGCATCGCCACAATTGTTCGCTCATTGATGGGGAGCGTAGTTAGAGCCCGATCAAATTGAGTTTTGACTTCTTTTTGCGCGAAAACTTCGTTTGGTAATAATTCTAAGTCGGCCAACGTGTCAGCAAAAGACAAATCTCTCCCCTCTTCGTCCCAACGATCAAGCTGGCTAAAAGGAATTTGTCGCCGTTTCCGCAACCAATCAATCGCCGTATTGCGCGCTATTTTAAAAAGCCACGGCTTCAAATCTTGGCGAGAGTCATATTTCCCCAAATTCTTCCAAACCTTAACCATCACCTCCTGCGTCACATCCGTCGCGTCGGCCTCGTTGCCCACCAGCCGAAAGACAAAACGGTAAATCACCGCCAAATAATCGGCCACAATTTGCTCAATCGTCAGGCCATCACTAGAGCCACCACCCAAATTCTCATTAGCCATAAGAATAAAATTTTAGCATATTCCCCCACCATTTGCATTTCCCCAGATTTTTGGTAAAATTTGAGAGTTCTTTAAAATTAAAGATTCCGTGGTAGCTCAGCGGTAGAGCGGTCGCCTGTTAAGCGATTGGTCGTAGGTTCGATCCCTACCCACGGAGCAAAGTACTTGAATTAGCGAAAATCGTGTTGTAATTCAAAGGTGAAATCGGTCCGAACTTGTTAACCTCACATTTCGGCTGGTGATAGCCCGCCGAGCATTTGATGGGGAAAATAATTCCAAGCGTCAGTGGCTAATTCTAGAATATTACTTAATTCGGAAGTATCGCCTCCTCGATCAAACATCGCCACGATTTCCATCATATCGTCGGTGTCTTCTTCGTGAAAGATAGCATTTTTGACATCAGACAAATCAAAGTCACTCCTTGTCTCTTTTAATAGTTTCGTTATTTCTTGCTCCAACTCTTTTCGCTTGAAAAAAACTTCGGAAGGAATTGGCCTTGTTTCGGCAATAATTTCTTGACAGGCACGGCTGTCTGCCAATTCGCTCCAAAGTTGTTGTAAGCTCTTATTGATTGAGGGCTTCATGTCTTCAATATATTTTACCCTTTCATCATCAAGACTATATCTATCAATCAACGCTTCAATTTCTTTCACATAATTTAGGTATTGTTCGTGTGCCTTGGTCTGCTCGGTTTTTTGTTTAGTCGTTAATTCTTGGCCCGGTGGATAAACAAAAGGGCAAGCACGAGAAGTCAGCGAACAAAATAGCCAAGACGAGGTATGACGTATGGCTTCGCGAATGTGACCGTTAGGGTGTTGAATAACGCGCAAAGTGAAATTTTTTAAGGTATCAAAATGGTCATTGTCTAAGGCTAAAAAGAAAAAGCTTAACCCGGCCACAAAGGCCTCTTTATTTAAGTCAGTCTTAATTTGATCAAATTTAGGCAGAAATTCGAGGGCGACCAGCGCGCCGGTTTTAAAGCCTTCGGTGTCACGATGCCATAAAACACTAATCTCTTTCTTAGCTAGCTTAAATTCAGCTCGTGAGCCAGTCATTAAGATTGTCAGTAGTCGCTGTAACTTCTTGTTCATAACCTAAAATTCAACTGAAGTGATATATTCCCGAAACATTTTTACTTTTTTGCTGTCCTCGCCGTTAATAAGAAAAGGTTCAACATCTTTGGCTAAGTCAGCAAAATCAAAACCCGCAGTTTTAACAAGCAAAGCTTTTTTTAACTCTTGGCCATTCTTAATACCAAGCTTTTTTTCGAGATATTCATAATTTGGCTTGGTTTGGGGAATCAAAAAGACAATATCAAAAAAGTCCCGCCCCTTGGCTCGCGAGCGATTAAGGGCGGCGTAAATTTTTTGCGATAAAAGAATATCAATCGGAGTGGTAAAAATCTGGGTAAAGACATCAAATTTATTGAGAATCTTGGCGTCTTTTTGGTAATCAAAAGCATGGGGAACGGTATCAATTTGAATCATGATTTTTTCTTCTTTGAGATTAGATACTTCATTGTCAAACAAGACATTCGGCATCCGAATATACGAGCAATAAGCGCCCTTAAAGACATTCTTGATCTCGACTTCGTAACCTTGCAACTCAAGTCCTTTCTTGATTTTACCCGCCAAATCGGCAAATTGTTCTTCGGTTAACGTAAAATTATCAAAATCAAGGTCTTCGGAGAATCGACTATTATTATAAATAATTCGCAAAGCCGTACCGCCGAGAAAAATTACCTCTTGAGCATACTTAGAATTAAAAATGATCTCGAGAATTTTGTATTGTAAATACTCTCTCAAGATATTGCGCTTAAAGGGTTTCTCGTTGTCAGGATAATACTGCTCGATATTTTTTAAACTAAGCATGTTCAATATAGGTTAAAAACTTCTTGGCTCGCTTAGCCAAGGCCTGGCTGTTAAAAGCCCTAAGATACTTATTAAACTTGGCTAAATTTACTCTTTCCTTAAACTCGTCAACATTAAACCGAACACCCCGAAAAGACTCTTCGTCCTTAAGGTCTGAGTTGAAATAGAGGTAATCGAGAACGGCCTTTTCAATTTCAGCGATCTGATAATGCTGGCCATTAGATTCTCGAAGCTCATAACCAAATAAGAGTTCAGGCCGAGTATGTCGATAAATGAAATCACCGACGGGAGTCTTGAAAGTCTTGGTCTTTTGCGAGGTGACCGAAGTCAAGCCATAGACCGCTTCGGGAATAAGACCATAAAGTGACAAGGCCATTTCCAATGAGATATACGAGGGTTCATTAATCCGATTGGCAATCATAAATAGCACCGGTTCATTTATTTCAAGATCGGAGAAAATATAAAAACCTTGGCGAATCTTTTTGACATAATTCTTTTTCTGCCATTCACTTAATCTTTGCTTATGGAACGACAAATCAACCTTTTCAATATCCTTGATTGAAAAAATGGTAAAATCCTTTAATTGCTTCTTAAGGTCTAAATATTGCATTTTAGCTCTTTATATTCCGCTTTTTAGGAATACTTAGGATTATTGTAGCAGTAAGCCAGTAAAAGCACAAGTGGCCTTATTGTCGATTAGTCTTAAGCCCATATTACTCGTTAATGTAATCCAACGTATTTTTGCCTACCCTAGTTAGGACGTAGAACCGCTGGGGAATTTTTGGTATATTGGCGAGGTATGAACAAAATAAATTCTGAAACAATAGTCGCGCGAGTCATTGCTGAATACAAAGGAGCTTATAAGGTCAAAGTTTCGGCCGGTGAATTTTTGGCAAAAATTACGGGCAAGCAAATGTTCGAGTCAGGTTCAAGAGAAGATTACCCTGCTGTTGGTGACTGGGTGGAAATTATGATGGCCGACAAAGAAAACGCCGTCATTCAAAAAATATTGCCGAGAAAAACGATTATAAAAAGAAAAAGCAATAATAAAAACGAAACACAAATTATTGCGACAAATATTGATGTTGCCTTTGTAGTTGAATCAGTTGACCGGGACTTTAGTCTAAATCGTTTTGAAAGATATTTTACTATTGCTACCGGCGGTGAGGCCGAAGTGGCAATTATTCTAAATAAGATTGACTTAATTACCAAAGAAAAATTAGATTTAGTCTTGTCTCAGATAAAAAATAGATTTAATAAGATTGATGTCGTCTTGGCTAGCACAGTAACCAATGAGGGTCTAGACGAATTAAAAAAATTTATTTTAAAAGACAAGACCTATTGTTTTCTTGGGTCATCAGGAGTTGGTAAATCTTCTCTGATTAATAAATTACTTGGAAAAGATATTTTGAGAACAGAAGATATTTCTACTTACTCGGGAAGAGGGAAACATGTCACCACCAAAAGGGAGATGTATTTTCTTGAAAATGGAGGTATCGTGATAGATAACCCGGGAATGAGAGAGGTAGGGATGACTGATAACATTGAAGGGGTCAATGATTTTTTCGGTGAAATAGCTAGTTTGGCGGACGGATGTAAATATAAGGATTGTACCCATACCCAAGAATCCGGGTGCGCGGTATTGTCTACCTTAAAATCTGGCACCTTGGATAAAGAAAAATATTTTAATTATATTAAATTAAAAAAAGAAGCTGAATTTTATGAGTTGACAAATATTGAAAAAAGAGAAAAGGAACGTGACTTTGGGAAATTTATTAAAAAAGCCAAAAAGGACTTAAGCGGCTTTGGCCATAAGGACTATGGGAGATAGGAAACGATAAATAATCGGCAGATGACACCTTGACGGTGGAATGTTAGCAATTTTTATGTTATGCTTAACTTTATGCAAAAAATAGCTACCCGGATTTTTATCTTCGCTTCAATCGCCTTTGGTCTGGTCGGCCTCGGTTTAATCTTGTTTGGCGGGCCGAATGACAGCGAGCCAATAAATCAAGTTTTCGCCAAGCTTCTGATGGCTTGTGTTTTCATCATTCTCCCCTCTTTCGCTCTTAGTATCGCCGGCAAATATCTTAAATAAATTAAGCGAGTGTAATAATTATTAATTATTAGTAGTCCTAATTTTAAAAATAAAAATTATGGGGAAAAGACACACCGGGGTCGGCAAAATGAAAACCTCACGCTCACCCAAAACCAAAAAGCGTCTGGCGGTCAAGAAGGCAATGCTCGCAGCGAAAAAGAAACCGAGAAGTAAATAATCAACGAATATGAAAAAAGAACTAATTATCGGGATAGTGATCGTGGGAGTGATTGGCCTTGGCGCTCTGGCCTATTGGGGCAAAGGTGGTGGTGGCGGCAAACAGGTTAGCAAAGACTGTGTCCTCACTTGCCAAAAAGCGGTTGAAACTTGCCCCTCGCTTATTAATAAAGAAGTTTGTGAGCAGAACTGTGATAACTTAAGTCAAGAAACAAAAGATCATCTCAACCAAGCCAACTCTTGTCAAGAATTAACCCAGAAGCCAGAATTAATTGCCGAGTTACTTATCCCCGAAGTTAAGACTCCAGAAAAGATAGATGCTAAGACTGATTGCGAAGGAGCTTGTTCTAATTATACGATGAAGTGTCTCTCTCTTGTTCCTAACGCTGACCAAAACTTATATAACGAAGGCTTAATGTCTTGTATGTCTGAGTGCTCTGGGTGGAAGAGTGAGAAGGTCGGCTGTATGTTAAATGCTCAATCTTGCCCAGCAATGACCGAGGTCTGCGGTTTATAATTATGGAAAAGAAACTTATTTTGGGTTTAGGGGCGATTGCCACGACCGGAGCGATTGCGGGTGGAGTTTATCTGTCGCAAAATAATCCTTTTAACCTCGAGCCTTCGCCGGATACTTCAACCGAAGACCAACAAAAGATTGAAAAACTTTATTTCGAAGAGTTGCAAGATAAAGAGCGTTATACTTTTTGCCAAGGCAAGGAGAAAATCACCGGGACTTACAAGAATTCTATTGTTGGAAGTGAGTCGGGCCAGGTTGATTATCGTTCAGAAGATATTAGTGTCTTCGACAAAGAAAACCAAAAACTTTATATCCTTGGCCGAACTATTGATTATAAATATCACAGTCAAGGTAACCTCAGCAACTTGATTGGCGAGGGAAGTTTAGAAACAAAAGAGAGCGGTAATATCACCGAGTATTATAAAAAGAATATGGCACCAGTTAGACTAGACTATAATGCCAATATTCTTTACCCCGCCCCAGACAGAAAAAGAACTGATTGGGTGATGATCACCACCAAAGGTATTGGCGCCGTCATGGGGTTAGCTCAAGAGCGAGTTGATGAAGAAACGGGTGATGCCAAAGTTTTGTGTCCCTATTTTAGTCTAGCTGGTGGAGCACTAAAAAACGGAGCTATTGTAACCCCCGATTCTTTTTCTTTCCAGGGTACTTGTCCTGATAATTCGCCTAATCCGGGCGTGAGTTTTTCTGGCAACTTCGAATTTGAATGTAATAACATCGGTTCGTCTGAAGGAATTGACTTACTAAAAAATTATGAGGAGAAGGAAGAGTTAAGCGATTTCAAGGGAATTATTAACTCCCAAGAAAAAGTGGCTGACCCCGAAGCCCTAAGAGTTAAGTTAGAAGAGATGAAAAAAGAAATGCAGGCTGACCAGAGGGCAAATTAATCAATCGAGAGTCTGGCCTATCCCCTGTGGATAACTCTCTTGACGGCGTTTAAGGTAAGAATATAATTAAAAAGGAGTTAAGAATATTGAAGACTAGACTGTAAGGAACGGTCAATCAATTGTAATAATATTGATAGATATTCTTGGCTTCACTAAGAACCCAACCAGCAATGGTGGGGTTTTTAGTTTCTCCTTGGTTGAGTTGGAATTTTGCGTTATAATCCCAAGATATGAATAAAAAAACTATTTTTGTCGTTCTGGGGGTTTTAGTCATTATTATTGTCGGATTTTTTGTCTGGTCGGGAATTAAAAAGTGTGGGACAGAGACTAGTGATTTCGCCAATAATCAACGCTATAGCACTAAAACGACTGGTTTAGACCTTATCCAAACCGCGCTGGAGACAGGCAAAATCAACCAAGAAACCGCCCTGATTTATAAAGTTAAATTCCTCTTTAATGATCCGACTTTGCCCCGAGAATATTTCACCACTAACGCACCGTTTGAAGATGGGGGCACTTTTGCCGAGGTTCAAGAAAATTGGAATAATTTGTCGGCTGAAACCAAAAAAATTCTCAAACCTTATTTCTTGCGCCCCGATAACCCCGATAGTTTTATCAGTCAAATCTTGAACGGCGAAATTGAGGCGCCGAAAACCAGTTTCCTAAACTTAATCAATCACGCCGAAGCCTTTGACCGGCCAATTTCTTATCAAACTGACCCAGCCCTAATCACCACGGACGGCAAGATCAAAGTTTGGTATCCCGAGAAAAAAGAAGTTATTAACGGTCAAGAAAAAATCACCAAACTCTATTATGGCACGGCCCAAAAAATCGTCGCTAATTTGAACAAAGACCGAGCCTACGCTCAATATGTTGGACTGTTGGGCAAAATCCCACCTTCGGACGGAACGCTGGGTGGTGATGATAAAACTGATATCTATGTCGGGCCGGCTAATTATGTCCACCTACTGAACAGCGATAATTCCTCCTCCTTGGGGGTGAACGTGCCAGACAACGGCAATGGCCGTTCCAGCTTCATTGTTATCCGAGAGAACTTGAGTGATAAAGATTTAAAAACCACCACCGTTCACGAATTATTCCACGCTTTTCAGCGCGCTTTCGATTGCTGGCTAACTAAGAGTAATTGGTGGTGGATTGAAGGCACGGCGACTTGGTCCGAAGACTTTATTTATCCAAAAGAAAATAGCGAGCAAGGATACATCGAGAGCTTTATCCCCAAGCCCGACACCAGTTTGTTCAAAAACGGTGACAATTTCGAATACGGCGCTTATGTCTTCCCTTTCTACTTATCAAGAACTTATGATCGAATGACAATAACTAAAATTTTTGAAGGTTGCCAATCTAGCCCTAATCCCCTAACTAGCGCCGAAAAAACGATTGACGGCGGATTTAAGAAAAATTGGAAAGAATTCACTCTCTGGAATTACAATAAAAAGCCGATTGAGAATTACAAAGCTGGAGACTTGAGTAAAATTTTTCCGAGTGATTCCTCTGAATCGGGTGAAAATGCCGAAATGAATTTTGTCAGCGGTTTAAGTGAGACACCTTACCCAACTCAAGAATTAGCACCCCTGACCGCCCAAGTCATTAATTATTCTCTCACTGATGATGAGAAAGAAATCCGAAAGATGACTTTCAAAAATTTGAAAAATTTTACTGGCAAAACTGCTAAAGCGGGGATCAAGGCGGTTATTTATCCCAAAACTGGCTCCCCTTATACCGAAGACTGGACCAGTAAAGAAAGCCGGAGTTTTTGTTTCGATAAAGCTGACGAAAATATTGACCATGTGGTGTTAATTTTCTCCAACGCCGAATTAAAAAATAAAATCAAAGCGACGGAAATCAAAATCAAAAATACCAGTTCTTGCTTCGATATCGACCAAGGCGAAACGATGACCATCAAACCGCTTTTTGCTATCACCCCGGGCTATGTGGGAACACTAAAATACCAAGCCGAGGGCAATCTGCAAAAAAATTCCGTGCCCGCCCAAGCTCAATATCCCTACCTTGGGAAGTGGACCGTCAAAGTCAATTACTTCGAGAGTTTCCCACCCCAAGGTATGATGGGGATTTACGCTACCAAAATGGATTTTTCTTACGATCATATTTTGGAGTTTGATCTAAGTGATGACTCGGTAATGAAAGATGGCAGTTTCGAGATCGCGACTCAGGCCGGCGCCTTCAAAACTACCGGCTGGGATATCAATAACGAGATCACCGGCCAAACCGTTAATGTCCCCCAAAACACGACCTCGTTTGATTTGTCGGGTAAGCAAAAGGGCGTTATTTCTGAAATGACCGCCGACGGCGCCAAGATTAGTCTCCCCGATTTCGTCTTGTATAATTCTGGCGGATATCGCAATCTCCCCCACCCGATTATTCTCGAGATTAAGAAATAAAGTTAGTCTTCTGGTCGTTTTTTTAGTAGAATAGGGTTTAAGATGGAAAAAAATTGGCACACTCTCTCACTCGAAAAAACTTTCAATCTCTTTCAATCAAGTGAACGCGGATTAAGCTCCAGCGAAGCTCGTCAACGCCTCAAAAAATATGGGCTCAATCGATTGCCTGACGCCCAAACGGATGGCTGGTTGGTTATTTTCGTCCGCCAATTCCAAAGTTCTCTTATTTATATTTTACTCTTCGCCAGTTTAATTGTTTTCTTAATGGGCGAAATTGTTGACGGTTCAATTATTCTTTTTGTTTTAATCTTCAACGCCCTCACCGGCACAATTCAAGAAGGCAAGGCCCAAAACACTTTGCGGGCGCTAAGAAAATTCACGGCCACGACCGCCACCGTTCTTCGTGACGAGCAAGAAATTATCATGACCGGGAGTGAGTTAGTGCCGGGCGATATTTTAATTCTTCAGGAGGGCGAAAAAGTGGCGGCCGATGCCCGAATTATCTCGGCCGATAATTTGAAAGTTGACGAATCAATGATGACCGGCGAATCAGCCCCCGTTCACAAAATCGCCGGCGATTTAAAAAATCCCAAACTAACATCGGCCGAGCAAACCAATATGATTTTCAAAGGTTCCAACGCCGTGGCCGGCCACGGCCGAGCCATAGTCGTCGCCACCGGACTAGAAACAGTCATCGGTCAAATTTCAAAAGAAATTATTTCGCTAGATACCAACGATATCCCCTTAAAAACCGAGATTAAAAATCTCTCGCGCTTAATTGTGATGGTGGTCGCGATAATCAGTCTCACCCTCCTTGGCCTCGGTTGGGCCTTGGGCGAACCGCTCGGCCTCATGTTCACTACCGTCATTTCTCTGGCGGTGTCAGTCATTCCCGAGGGGCTACCGATTGTCATGACCCTCGTCTTGGCCACCGGTGTTTGGCGAATGAGCAAACGCCAGGCCCTCGTCAAAAAACTCCAGGCGGTTGAAGCCTTGGGTCAAGCCCAAATTATCGCCGTCGACAAAACCGGCACTTTAACCAAAAATGAAATGGCGGTCCAGAAGATCTATCTTGATGGCCAAATTTTTGATATCGAGAGTAATGGTTATGACCCTAAGGGAGAAATTCGGTTGGGAGGAGAAATTATCGACACTCTCAACCATCCTGAATTATTATTAATCGGGAAAATTTCCGCTTTTTGCTCCAATGCTCGATTAATATTTAATTCCCAATCACAAGAATGGAAAATCGCGGGTGACCCAACCGAAGCCGCCACCCTCGTCTTAGCCGAAAAAATCGGCTTTCATCAGAACGATCTCGAACACGAATCTCCTCGGCTGGTCGATTTTCCTTTTGATTATCAAGTAAAATATCATGCCACCATTCATTCTGAAGTCAACAAAAATCTTTTAACGGTCATGGGTGCACCAGAGGCCGTGCTCGATTTATCAAATAAATTATGGCGCGACGGCCAAAGTATTAAATTTAATCAAAAAAATCGCCAAGAAATCGAAACGACCCTCTCGGCCATGCTAAATAAAGGCTTGCGCGTCGTGGCTCTCGCCATGAAGCAAGGAGTTGGTCGAGGTCTTGTCCCTGATGAAATCCAAAATCTGACCTTTGTCGGTTTTCTTGGCATCACCGACACCATCAGACCTGAAGCCGGCGAAGCCATTCAAGAGGCCACCTCGGCCGGAATTAAAGTGGTCATGATTACTGGCGACCACCAAATAACCGCTAAGGCCATTGCCCAAGAAGTGGGTATTTATCACCAAGGCGACCAAGTCTTATCTGGTCGAGAAATTGAATCTTGGACCGAAGAACAATTAGCCGAAAAACTTGAGCGAGTTTCGGTTTTTGCCCGCGTCACCCCAGAACACAAATTAAAGATTATCAACGCCTACAAAAAACGAGGTGAAATTGTCGCCATGACCGGTGATGGCGTCAACGACGCTTCGTCTCTGGTCGCTGCCGATCTGGGTGTGGCGATGGGCAAAATTGGGACTGAAGTAGCCAAAGAGGCCGCCGACATTGTTCTCTTAGATGACAATTTTGGCAGTATTGTTTCCGCCATTGAGGAGGGGCGAAGTATTTATCAGACAATCAAAAAAGTAATTCTCTATCTTTTCTCAACCAGTCTCGGTGAAGTGTTGGTCATTATGGGCGCGATGTTTTTGGGCTATCCTTTACCAATTTTACCGGCCCAAATTATTTGGCTAAACTTTGTGACCGACGGCTTTCTTGATGTCTCGCTCGGCATGGAGCCCAAAGAAAATGGTCTTTTAAAAAATAAATTTAAGCGCCCGGGAAAATATTTAGTTGACGGCCAAATGTTTGGACGAATGATCCTAATGGCTCTCCCCATGATGCTTGGCACCTTGTTTATTTTCAGCCTTTATTTTAAAACCAATCTCACTAAAGCTTGGACCATGTCGCTCACCACCATGGCCATTTTTCAATGGTTCAACGCTTGGAATTGCCGTTCCCAAACCGAATCAATTTTCAAACTCAATCCCTTAACCAACAAATTCCTCGCCGGAGCAACTCTCATTGTTATCTCTCTACAATTATTGGCCGTTTATCATCCCCTCTTCCAAACATTCTTAAGAACCAGTTCCTTATCAATCAGCGACTGGACCTCCGCCGTTTTGGTTGCCCTCTCAATTATCGCTATCGAAGAAACCCGTAAAATGCTCTGGTCCCAAGCTTCGACGATTAGGCGTAATTTGTCGACTGTGCTATACTCTAAGGGTGTTTAAGGACACAGAAACAAAGTCGAGCGTTTCTAGGTAGCCAAAAATAATCTTAGGATGACAGGAACAATCAAGACTCTTAATCCACGTGGATTTGGATTCATCACTCGCGAAGGCGAGACGAAGGATCTTTTCTTCCACTCCAAAGAGTTAGTCGGTGTCACTTTCGAAGAGCTTAAAGAAGGCCAAACGGTCTCCTTTGAAGTCATCGAAACTGACAAAGGTCCAGCCGCCGTCAAGGTCGCCTTGGCCTAGTGGTTTAGCTAAGAAAAAGCCCTAATTTGTCCGGTGGATAAATTAGGGCTTTTTCCTTTGTTTATTCCCGTCGAATCTGCTATAATAGCCTCATATTACCAATTAACAATATTATCATGGCCAATCCGAATTCCGCGTTTATGAAGCCCATGACCATCAGCGAAGACCTCGCTGTCGTCGTCGGCAAAGGACCAATGCCCCGCTCCGAGGTCGTCAAGAAGCTCTGGGTTTACATTAAGGAGAAAAATCTCCAAGACCCGAGCAATAAACGCAACATCAATGCTGACGAGAACCTCAAAAAAGTTTTCGATGGCAAAGCCGTCGTCAACATGTTTGAGATGACAAAACTCGTCTCGAAACATCTCTCCTAGTTTTAATTTACTTGCTAAAACAAAATGACCCCAAACTTGGGGCCATTTTGTTTGGTGAATCAATTAGCGAGCTTGGCATTTTAAGCATCGGCAACCGATCGGCTTAATATGTTCATCCCAATACTCCTTACCGTAATCATAGCAAATCTCTTCGCCCGCCTTAATCTTCCTTTTAGACATCACCCAAACTCGCTCTTTTTTAATCTCAATTTCAGCATTAGGTCGACAAGAATGGTTAATGTAGCGCGCGGTATTAGACCGAGCCTGACCGTCAATCGTTTTCTTTTTGTTGACCTCAAAAAGATATTTACTTCGACTGGTATATTCTTCTTTCTCCGAAATTTGACGACCCTTATACTCGATCAAACAAACCCCCTTGGGGATCTCTTCGCCAGCAAATAAACCCAAACCCGCGCTTGATCGTTTAACTAAAAGTTGGTAATCACCTGGCTCATATTTTGATTTCTTTTTCATAAGTTTATATCCTAACCTATTTTCTGCTAAAATAAAAGGGTGTTTGGTTTAAACAAAAAAGAATTGGCTATTTTGAAAAAATTAACAACGCCAATTAAAATTCAAAATTTTCTTGATTCGATCCCGCGCAATGGCGAAAAGAATGGCGAAACCTATATGTCGCCAAGACAAGTTCTGACCCAAAACAAGGCTCATTGTTTTGAGGGCGCCCTAGTGGCCGCCCTCGCTCTATGGCTTCACCACGAGCCACCTCTACTTCTCGACCTTAAGGCCAACCAGATCGATGACGACCATGTCTTAGCTTTATACCGACGAAATAATTACTGGGGCGCCATTAGCAAAACCAACCACGCCACTCTCCGCTTTCGCGACCCGGTCTACAAAACGCTCCGCGAGCTGGCTCTCTCCTATTTTCACGAATATTTTGAAAACGATCAGGGTCGCAAGACCTTGCGCCAATATTCAGCTCAGCCTTTCGATTTGCGAAAAGTAGACCCGAGCTGGATTACCGACGAAAATGACTTAGACGACTTAGCCGAAAAAATAGACCGAGCTCCCCACCAAAGAATTTTTCCACCCGCCAATACCCGTTTTCTCCGCCCGGCCGACAAAATGGAACTCAAAGCTGGTCGCTTGATTGAGTGGCCACTCGACGACCCAAGAACTTAGCCAGCGGCAACTTTTCTCCCCAACTTTTTTTTGTTATAATTCACCCTGTGGAGTATGACATATTTAAATGTCATAAAATCTAAAGATTTTTACTCCATAGGGTAAATAATATGACTAGCAAAAAACCTCGTTTATATTTTTTATTAATCCTTTTGAGCTTATCTCTCGTCCTTTCCTTTTTTGTCTTGAAACCATTTTTGTATTCGCTAATTTTAGCCAGCGTTTTTGCCATCGTCTTTCAACCCCTTTATCGACAACTCCTTAAACGCGTTCGCCAACAAACCTGGCTGGCCTCTTTTTTAACAATCTTGATTTTGATTACTTTTATTTTAATCCCCCTCACTTTTCTAGTCAGCCAGATTTTTCAAGAAGCCCAAGGTCTCTATTTTTCGCTTACCACTAATTTTAACCAGCAATCACTGACCGAATTTTGGCCTGGTCTTGGGCAACGATTAAGCGCTATCTCCCCCATCTTTGATAATCTATCTTTTGACCTTAATCAATACGTTCAAAATATCTTAAGTTTCTTCGTCCAAAATTTGGGTCTGGTTTTCTCTAACCTCGCCAAGATCATCGCCAATTTATTTGTCTTCCTCATCGCCTTCTTTTTTCTACTTAAAGACGGCGAACAACTTAAACAAAAAATCATTAGCCTTAGCCCTCTAACCAAAAATGATGACGAGATAATTATCAAAAAAATTACCCAAGCCGTTAACTTGGTCATTAAGGGCAGTTTGCTCATTGCCATTTTGCAGGGCCTTTCGTCATCAATTGGCTTCTTAATTTTTGGGGTGCCCAATCCAATTATCTGGGGCACTCTGGCCGCCGTTGGCGCGCTCGTCCCAAGCGTCGGTACCGCCATTGTTATCGTCCCAGCCATCATCTACCTTTATCTCACCGGCCAAGTCATTAGCGCCATCGGCCTCTTGGCTTGGGGTATCTTAGCCGTCAGTTTAATCGATAATCTGCTGGGTCCCAAATTCGTCGGTAAAGGTATCGGCCTTCACCCTCTCCTCATCCTTCTATCAGTTTTGGGGGGCCTCAGCCTCTTTGGTCCCATCGGCTTCATCCTTGGTCCCCTCACCGTTAGACTCCTAGTTTCCCTCCTCGACATCTACACCAGTATAAGGTAAATTAGAGAGGTCTCTTTTGGGCCTATAGTCTAGTGGTACGACGCTACATTCGCATTGTAGAGGCGCGAGTCCGATTCTCGCTAGGTCCACAAAAATAAGGAGTCCCAGAAGGGGGCGACTATATTTTTGTCGGATGTCGCAGGGAACACTGTGACGCCACATTCCTTATTCCCGCACCTTTAGCTCAGTTGGTTAGAGCGTACGATTTTCACCCCGTTAAATAATTGGACGTTTAGCTCAGTTGGTTAGAGCGTACGATTCACATTCGTAAGGTCACAGGTTCGAATCCTGTAACGTCCACAAAACCAAGTTAATATTTAACGGGGCAGACATTCGTAAGGTCGCAGGTTCGAACCCTGCAAGGTGCACCAAATTAAACCACCTCCTTAACCATCCGGATCTCATCAGGTTCAAGCAGGTGGCGCTCCCGCAAATCAGCAATTTTGTCTTCTGACAACAAGCGAAAGCCGATTTTCTGGTGGGCCAATTGCGACACTTTGTTATCAATCTTAATCGTGGCATATAGAGTATGGAGATTATGCCATTCGGCCAATTTATCATAAATCGGCTCAATCAAGCCCTTCCCCCGCCAATCGGGCGCCAACACAATTTGCATAAAACCAGCATCCGGCAGAGCTCGAGACGGCACCACCCCCGCCACCCCAATCGGCCAGCCATCAACATAGACCGTATGATAAAAATCCTCGTTCTTAAAAGTGGGCACGTCAATCTGATCGGTATTCGGCAACTCATCAAAATACTCTTGATTAAATGCGCCCAAGGTCACATCAAAACGATCGCTAAACATAATGGGTAGTAGTAAAAGTAGTAATGTCGTAAAATAGTAAATTTTTAATCACGGCCAAAATAAATTTTCTTAATTTTATCATTTTCGAGAATATCGCGCCCGCCCGTGAGCGCAACTTTGCCCATCTCTAAAACATAAGTGCGATCAGCAATCTCCACGGCGGCGCGGGCGTTTTGTTCGACAATCAAAATCGACACCCCCTCTTTATTTATTTCTTTAATTACTTCAAAAATCTCTTTCATCGCTTTCGGTGACAAACCAAGAGATGGTTCATCAAGCAATAGCAATTTAGGGCTTTGCACCAACGCTCGAGCCATGGCCAAGATCTGCTGTTGCCCACCCGAAAGGTTAGCCCCGTTCTGGCCCATCTTTTCGCGAAGCATCGGGAAGCGCTTGAAGACGGTTTCGATATTTTCTTTCACTAATTTTTGATCAGGAATCGCAAACGCCCCCATCTCCAAATTTTCCTTAACCGTCATCGTTGAGAAAACCTGCCGACCTTGGGGCACAAAACTAATCCCCAAGCTAATAAGCTGGTAGGCGTGTAAGCAAGTAAGCTCATCATCAATAAATTTAATAGTCCCCCCTCGCACTTCGGTCTGATTAAAGATACTTCTAAGCACGGTTGATTTGCCCGCTCCGTTGGGCCCGATGAGAGCGACAATCTCGCCCGGCTTGACCTCGATATCCACCCCTTGCAAAATATCCGGCCCGCCGTAATATCCGGCTTTTAGATTTTTAATGGTTAACATAATGAGTAGTAGTAAAGTGGTAAGGAGTAGAGTAGTAAAGCAAGCCACTCTATCAATTAAATAATACCATAAACCACCCCCAAACCAAAAACTTGACTTTTTTAGGGCGTTTTGCTAAGATATAAATAATTCTTACGGAAAAGACCCTTGCGAGGTTTCGTCCTCGCTGGGGGCTTTTTCTTTCAGGTCTATATTCAATAAACGCATAATTATTTCCGCCTTTCATCACTTTAATTTTACCACAAAATTTTCCCCACCAAAAACCGCCCTTCGACAAGCTCAGGACGGTAGTTGGGCAACTTAATTCCAATCGAAATAAGGGATAAATTAATATTGTCTCAATTGAAGTTGGATATCAGCAATTCGATTTTTAAAACCATTAAAACCGATCGTTTTATCCACGGAAGCATTAGCTATCTCACTGTCAACACAGGCGAGATCCTTCTGACATTTAGATAAGGCTTTTGTCATTTGCTTTATATGGGTATAAGCAATCGCGGCACCATATTCGGTACTTAAAGTCTTTGATGAAGCCAATTTTAATTTGGCTTCAAAATTGGGATCAACCTGGCCAAAACCAAATGACCAAGCACCTTTTAATTCTTTGGCATACTTAGCTTTTACCTGATCAGTTATGGTGTCATCTACTGTTCCATATTTAGCCAAATAATTAAGTTCCCTGATTGATTTTAACGTCCCAAGAGTATCTCCTTCAAAACCAACATTAATTATTGCTCCAGCTTGGCTATTTTTGATCTTAAGAACTTGAGTGCGAAAATCAGTATTACCAAGTTCGTATGATTCAGCAACTAGATCCGGGTAGACCTCTTTCGCCCCAACGAGGCAAAGTTCTCCCGCCTCAATCTTGGGCATTAAGACTGCAATTTTTTTGATTTGTTCATCTTTGAATTTTTGTGCAACCAGTCTACAGCCATTTTGGTAATCAATATAGGTCTTAAAGACATTTGGCGACATCGCTAGGGGTGAGATAGGCGCCGCGTCATAAATATGTAAAACAGGAAGATCTTTCAAAAACGACGAGACGGCAATTGAGGCCGGATTAAATTCAGAATAAATTGCACTGACATTATCAAGATTTACCAATTTTTGCGCCGCGCTTACCGACTTGGTAGCGTCAAGTTGATAATCTTCAAAAATTAAGTCAACATCGTAGCCTTCAGCTTTTAGCTCTTTTTGAGCAATTTCAGCTCCCACTCTGGTTGATTCCCCCCAATAAGCCGCATGGCCGGTTAAGTCAGTAATAACCCCAATCTTAATTGGTCCAGTCTCTGCAGGGGTAGTTGGTTTTGAGCCATAATACCAAACCCCGAGAACGATGAGAGCGATCACAATAATCGCCAGAATCCATTTAGCAGTTTTTGACATAAATTTTCTTAAAATTCAAAACAAGTTTAAGGCTTAAAGATTGGGATTTGTTTAGAGTTTAGAATTTGTGATTTCGGGCTTATTTAATAATGTCCCAACTATACCAAATTAACCCCCCCCTGCAAATAACCAATTCTAATCCAAATATGCCTCCAAGACCTTAGGATTATGACGGATTTCGTCAGGGGTGCCTTCGGCAATTACTTGCCCCGCATCCATCACGATAACCCAATCAGATACTTTCAGTGTAAAATTCATATCGTGTTCTATTAGCAAGATAGTCTCGCCTTTCTTTTTTAAATCAAGGAGAACTTCTTTGATTTTGTCGCGCAATTCGGGCGTGACGCCCGCCACCGGCTCATCAAGCATCAAAAGATTATGGGGATTGATTAGAGCGCGCAAAATTTCGACTAAACGCTTTTGACCAAAGCTTAGATCTCGCGCTTGTTTGTCGCGCATCCGCCCAAGGCGGACAAGTTCCAAGTAATCACCAATAATCTTTTTCTTGTCAATTCGATTTTTATTTTTTAAGCCCAAGAAACTTTGCCAAAATTTTTGATCTTCGTTGTCAAACGCTAACATTAGATTTTCTTCAACCGTCAAATTGGCAAAGAGACGAGATTGTTGAAAAACCCGCGAAAGGCCGAGGTTAGAAATAAGATGGGGCGATAAGTGCGTTAAATTTTTTCCGTCTAAAATAATTTTCCCGCCGTCTGCCCTAGTCACCCCCGACACCAAATTAAAAACCGTCGTCTTGCCCGAGCCGTTTGGGCCAATCAAAGCCGTGATCTTGCCTCGCTCTACTTCAAACGAGCAGTCATCAACCGCGTGGACACCGCCAAAAGATTTGCGGAGATTTTCGATAGCTAAAATGTTATTTAATTTACCAGCCATAGATTTTTAAATTCTAAATTACAAATCCTAAACTCGAAACAAATTTTAAGATTTAAATCATAATAATTAAACGGGGATAAATTTATTTTCATTTTAATTTTTTATAATTTGATATTTGGTGTTTGTTTAGAATTTAGAATTTATGATTTAGTGCTTCTCGAATAAATAATGTTTATTCGAGCTCAACTTTACCCGAAAATCCGCGGGGACGATAAATCAAAATTAATAATAAAATCAGAGCATAAATAATCTGACGCATTGGACCAAGAATCGACGAGGGGAAGCCAACAAAACGCAGGGCTTCAGGAATTAGAGTTAAGACAAAAGCAGCCAAGACCGTCCCCGGTAATGAAGCTAAACCGCCCACAATGACAATGGAGATAATGGGGATAATTTGCATCAGCGAGAAAGATGAGGGGTCGATGAAAGTAATATAACCGGCATAGAGCGAACCCGCCAAACCGGCAAAAAAGGCCGAGAGGCCCAGTGAAAAAGCCTTCAGTTTGAAAGTATCTTTACCTAGAATCTTGGCGGCTAATTCGTCATCGCGCACGGCTTCGAGCAATTTACCGAAGGGTGAGGCCGTAATTCTCTTGATAATAAAATAAACGGCTACCGTGATAATGGCGATTAAAATCAGAAAAGAAAAATTATCTTCAAAGCGGAAACCAAGAATTGACGGTCGCGGAATGCCGGGCAAACCCAAGGGCCCGCGCGTCAGCCAATCAAGATTAAGCATTAAACTATAAACGATAAAAGAAAAACCGACAGTCACTAAAGCTAAGTAATCCCCTTTAATTTTATCAGTCGGCAAAGCCAACAAAAAACCACAACCCAGCGCGACCACTCCACCGGCTAAAAAGCAGAGAATAAACGGCACGCCGGCAAGGGCCAGCAAGGCCGAGGTATAAGCGCCCAAGCCATAAAAAGCAATATGACCCAAATTAAGCACGCCCGAAAAACCGACCGACAAATTAAGCGACAAGCTTAAAATCAAGTAGATGCAGATTAAAATCAAAAGATGAATTATGTAAGCCGAAGCCATAATCTAATTTAAACTCGAAATTACAAGCACTAAATTCGAAACAAATAATAAACAATAAATCATAAAATATAAACTATTTTGTTTTCTCTAAGATCGCTCCTAATATTTTCATTAATTCTGTTGATTCTTTTATTAAAAATTCTCTCTCTTTTGAATTGTCTGGAGTTGGTTCACTCAAATTAAGCCAAAAAATACTTTCCTTTGCTTCTTTTTTAGAAATTTTTGCCCTCATGGCAAAATCTTTTTTACTTAATGAGTTATTGGCCTCAATATAATTGGCCCCAACCGAACCAGCGGATCGAACTAATTGCTTCCCATTTTCGATATTAGAAATATTTTTGGGTAATTTGTTTACATAATTATTAACCCGCTTCGCGAAAAGTAAAGTTCGATCTTCAAGATCGTAGATTTTCGGTTTGGAATTTATTATTTGAGTCATTATGATTTGTTTCGAGTTTCGAATTTAAAATTTCGTGCTTAATAAAATCATTTATTACCCTTCTTTACCCCAAGGATACCTTCTGGTTTAAATAATAAAAAGACAAACAAGATAAAGAACGCGATGGCATCTTTGTATGACGAGGGTAACCACCAAATGCCAAAATTCTCGGCCAGACCAAGCAAGAAAGCGCCCAAGACTCCCCCGGCCACACTCTCGACGCCACCGATAATCGAGGCGGTGAAGCCTTTGATGATTAAGGCGGTGCCCATCGTGGGTTCGATATTTTGTTCGAGGGCGATCAAAACGGCGGCGAAACCGGCAATCAGCGAGCCGAGACCAAAAGACCAGGTATAGATTTTCTCGGCTGAAATCCCGACAATCTCCGCCACCGCTTGGTTGTCAGCCACCGCGCGCATCGCTTTGCCAATTTTCGAATATTTCATAAACAGAAAGAGAATCCCCAACATCACCAGTGAAGAGACGACAATAAAAATCTGGAGAGAAGTGATAATCACCGGGCCAATCGTCCAGCCCGAACCAATCTCCAAGAAATTGATTGATTTAACATCCGCCCCAAACAACATCAGATTAAGTGATTCTAAGATCAACAAAACAGCCACGCTAGCAATCAAAATAATCACGGATGAAGCTCGGCGCCGGCGCAGAGGTCGATAAATTAAGTAATCAATCCCAATCCCAATCACCACCCCCGAGATAATCGCCAAAAGCGCCGACAGCCAAAAATTGAGCCCAATTAGAGAGTAAAACAGATAGAGCATATAGGCCGACAAGGCAATGACTCCGCCATGAGCAAAATGGACAAATTTGGTGGTTGAATAAATCAACGAAAAACCCGCCGCGACTAAGGCATAAATCGCGCCAGCAATCAGACCGTTAATTAAAATTTGGGAAAACATGGAGGATAGTAGTAAGTAATAAGTAGTAGGCTTGCCTGCCTCCAGCAGGTAGAAGCAAACTACCAAGCTAAATAATAGCATAAAAAATCCCCCCAATCCAAAAACCGCCTCATGACTGAAGCGGTTTTTGGGTAGAACTGGGGTCGATTAATTATTTGACCCTGATTGTCTGGAATTCAACACCCGTTAAATCTCCGTAGTTATCAAAGTTTAATTTCCCTCTCGCGCTTTGATAGTCTTTGAGAGATAACAGGTAATTTTTTATACATTGATTATCTTCCCCACATTTGGAGAGACCAGCTTCAATAACTTTCATACTGTCATAACCTAAAGCCGTAAGCATATCGGCATCTTTGCCGGCTGACAAACGATAATTTTCCCAGAAATTTGTTTCCTTTTTATCAACTGGGGTCGAATAATAGAGATTATCTTTGACCTTTATCTTATCGAGAATTCCCTCAGCGACCATTGCGGGGCTGTAAGCAAGAAGAGTCCCCTTATAACCCATCGTTCTGATCTGATTTATGACGATTGGCATTGATTCAGGCAAGACCACAACATAAAGGGCCTCCGGTTTGTTCGCTATCAATTTTGTTATATATGTTTTATAGTCCCTTTCTTTTGAAGAAAAACTCTCGATTCCCAAGATTTTTCCACCTTTAGATTCAGCAACCGATTTAAATTCATCTCTCAAAGAAATGCCTGCCGGGTTATCATTGACATGAGCAATCCCAAAAGTTTTCAACTTTAAGACACCGGTTGCATACTCGGCAATAGCTTTGGCCTCATAAGCATCAGATACCCATAGACGAAAGATTAAATCTCCTTGCTTAGGGACATCAGGATTAGTAGCCCCAGAAGCGATGTAGAGAACACCATTTTCTTGAGTTTTTTTAGCAACAGACATGGCAACAGAAGAACAAACTGTCCCAGTAATAATTTTTACCTGGTCAACATCAATCGCTTTGTTAAAAGCCGTAACTCCGGTTGTGGCATCGCATTTATCATCATCATAATAAACTTCAATCTTCCTTCCGTTTACTCCCCCATTATCATTAATTTCCTTTAGGGCAAAATCAAAACCAGCTTTAAGATTTTGGCCCCAAACTCCAGCCTCCCCCGACAGGGAAGAAATAAATCCGACCTTAATCGGCCCAGTTTCGACCGAAGTTGTTGGTTTCGAGCCATAATACCAAACCCCGAGGACGACGAGCACAATCACGATAATCGCCAGAATCCATTTAGCAGTTTTTGACATAATATTCCTAAAATTCGAAATCTTAAATCCGAAATTCGAAACAAGTTTAAGGCTTAGAGATTGGGATTTGTTTAGAGTTTAGAATTTGTGATTTCGGGCTTATAATGCTTATAATAAGCTCAATGATAATGCCAAAACGGACAAATGGCAAGCGAGCGGAAAACATTGCTAAAATCCTAAAAAATGGTGGGATTGGCGTGCTCCCAACTGACACGCTCTATGGTTTAGTCGGCCGGGCCGAGGATAAAAAAGCGGTCTCGAGAGTTAAGAAATTAAAACAAAGAAGCGCGGGCAAACCGTTTATTGTTTTAATCTCTGGTTTGAAAGATTTAACTAAATTTAAGATTAAGTTAGATAAAAAAACGGAAAGTTTTTTAAAAACTATTTGGCCAGGGCCGGTGAGCATTATTTTGGAAAGCAAAAGTGAGAAATTTAAATATCTTCACCTTGGCAAAAAAACACTCGCTTTTCGCTGGCCAAAAAATGAATTATTAAATACAATAATTAAGCAAACTGGTCCCTTGGTTGCACCCTCGGCTAATCCGGAAGGCTCGCCCCCAGCCGAAACAACCAAGCAGGCTAAAAAATATTTTGGCAACCAAGTTGATTTTTATTTATCAGCCGGCAAAAGACTTTCGGGTCAACCCTCAACCTTGATCAAGTTGACTGATGAAAAAATTGAAGTCTTGAGACAAGGTCGATACCGGACTAAGCACGAAATTACAAACCAGAAATTCTAAACAAATATCAAATCACAAACAACAAACAAAATTTATCTAAGTTTGATTATTGTGATTTAAATATTATAATTTGTTTCGAATTTAGAATTTATTATTTAGAATTTAAAAATTTATGAAAGACACCGTGCGCTATGAGGAGTTCAGCAAAATAGAGTTTCGGATAGCCGAAGTAATTTCGGCGGAGCGAGTTGAGGGCTCGGAGAAATTATTAAAATTAAGGGTGAGTTTGGGGGATCCCTTCGACTCCGCTCAGGGTAAAGAACCGCGACAAATCATCGCCGGGATTGGCAAAGCTTACGAACCAGAGGCCTTAATTGGTAAAAAGATCATCATTGTCGCCAATTTAGAACCGCGATCCTTGATGGGGCTCGAGAGCCAAGGGATGCTCTTGGCGGCCTCCACCGATACCGCGGGACCCGTTTTGCTTATCCCCGAGGAGAACATTGACCCCGGGGCCGAAGTCAGGTAGATTGAGGAGGTATTATAAGATTAAGTAACCCTAAGATAAATTAAATTTATGGAAGAAAAACGTTCGTCTCTCGCCATCCCCATCGCGGTGATAATCTGTATCTTGATCCTAATCGGCGCCTTCTATTATCAGAGCCAGAACCCTCGTCAACCAACGGAGCAACTGGGAACCTTACCAACCGGAATTAGCGAGCTCCTACCCATCGCCGAGGGGGTCAATTTGTCTCAATTTCGCCCAGTGGACAATACCGATCATCTCCGCGGTTCAGCCACCGCACCGATTAAGGTCGTTGTCTATACTGATTTAGAGTGCCCCGCTTGTAAATATTTCCACACTGAATTACGCAAACTCGACACGGCTTATGTCGCAACGGGTAAAGTGGCGATCGTTATTCGTGATTTCCCCCTTGACTCGCTCCACGCCAAGAGCCGTAACGAATTCTTAGCCGCCGAATGCGTTAATGAAATTGGTGGTAATGAAAAATTCTGGCAATTCGTTGACCAAATTTTTGAAATTACATCTTCTAACGACGGACTTGACCCCGCCAAATTGGACGAAACAGCCAAAAACCTAGCGATTGACACCAAAGATTTTGAGGCTTGTATGACCGCTAAAAAATACGCCAATAAAATTCAGGAGAGCGTTGATGAAGCAATGGCCCTGGGCGCTCAAGGCACCCCCTTCTTTGTCCTCGTCACCCCTGACCAGAATATACCCGTCTTCGGTGGTCTCCCCGCCGAGCGTCTCGCCGCCGCCTTCGATCTCTTGCTCAACCCAACCCCAGCCGAATCCCCTGTTCTTCCTACTGCTAGCACAACAGCAAACTAGTATCTAGTGATTAGTAAATAGAACATAACAAAAACCACGAGACTAAGTTCCCGTGGTTTTTTCTTAATTTTTAAATTTAAAAACAGAAAGGCCCCGCGCAGATGCACGCAAGACCTTCTGTCTTGCGTGCCCTGCGTGGGGCTATTTTCGAGTAAGTGACGATGCCCAACTTGGGAAAGCATAATCATAGCTTATGGAGAACTCCCGTCCGGACACCATCAAGCCTAGGGGCATCTTCCTGACGATGCGGTCGACATAACCATGCGGCCCATACCCCCTAACAAGGGCGGTGCCGTCATACTCGTTCTGCACGACGACCACCTTGTAATGGCCGGAAGCGAGCTTGTCATAAGTGAGGAGAATCGCCTCCTCTTCACGCGCAAGAGAAAGATCTCTGCGCAAGCCACTCAACTCTTCAAGAATGGCCTTCTCCTGAGAAACCCTTTCTCTGTACGAATATGACCCAATAACTACCCCGGACATAACAACTAAGACTACAAGCAACTTCATGGTGAGCCCTCCGCTTCGTTGGTAACGTACCTAAATCTTCCTACCAAATTCCTTTTTCATTATACACCCAAACACCCCTGCTTGTCAAGCACTTTGCCTTCGTTCCCCGAAACTAAGTTTCGGGGCAAATTGACCTTGTAAAATAAGGATAAATTAGCCCCTATCAGCCAAACGAGGACTTGTTCCGCTAAACAACCTCGCGAAGCACCGGCCAGCATGGTTTTCGCCGTTTATTTCTGTTGCGTAGCAACTACGGCGAAATGGCCGAGGCGGAGCGTAAGAAAACCGTTCGCGGGAACGGTTTTCTGTGTTGTTTAGCGGAACAAGTCCGAGCGCCTAATATCCCATCAGTTTTTTCGCCTTCTCGTGCTGTCTAATTTTTTCGTGCGCTTTCGCTTCGATTTGACGAATGCGTTCGCGGGTCACCCCAAACTCTTTGCCCACTTCTTCGAGCGTCCGCATCACCCCATCCTTCAAACCGTGACGCATCTCCAAAATGCGTTGCTCTTTGGTCGTGAGGTCACCCATAATCTCGTCAATCTGGTCACGCAAGATTCGTCGAGAGGAGTCTTGGTCAGGTGCGGCAATTTTGTCATCAGCGATAAATTCGCCCAGAGTCGATTTATCATCGTCGTTATTGGTTGGTTTATCAAGACTAGCGGTGCTCTGATCAATCTTTTCGATAATATGAATCTTCTCCACCTCGACCCCCATCTCGGTAGCAATCTCTTGAGGCAATGGATCCCGACCCAAATCTTGCGACAAGCGACGATAAACTTGCTTATACTTAGCAATCGTCTCCACCATGTGAACCGGAATCCGAATCGTTCGCGACTGATCGGCCAAAGCGCGCGTGACCGCCTGACGAATCCACCAAGTCGCGTAGGTTGAGAATTTATAACCTTTGCGCCAATCAAATTTCTCCACCGCTTTAAACAAACCGATATTCCCCTCTTGAATTAAGTCTAAGAGTGATAGGTCTTGACTCCGCCCGATATATTTTTTGGCAATCGACACCACTAAGCGCAGGTTAGCTCGAGCCAAATCTTTTTTCGCGTCATCATCACCGAGTAAGATCTTCTTGGCCATCTCCTTTTCCTCCGCCCCCGTCAAAAGTTTGTGTTTACCGATTTCGCGCAAATACATTTGGACAGAGTCAAAAGAAACACCCCCTCGCTCCACCTTAATCTTCTCATCAATTTTTATATCTGGATCAAGCAAACTGCCTTCTTCTAAAATATCCACGCCCGTTTCTTCTAAACGCGTGTAGAGTTGATCTAACCACAAAATATCATTTTCAATATTAGGAAATTCTTTGAGAATTTCGGAATAAGTAATAAAACCTCGGCTCCGCCCCTTCGTCACCAGCATTTCAACTTTTTGATTTGTTTTTTCTTCTAAACTCTGGCCACTTTTTTTAAGAGCGAGGGCTTCTTTTTTATTAATCACCACCGCTGATTTAACAGGTTTTCTTGACCTAGATTTATCGAGGGATTTCTTGATCGGCTTGCGCTCTTTTTTGACCACTTTCTTGACCACTTTTGGTTTGGGTCGAGACTTAGTTTTAATTTTTGATTTAACCGACTGGCTTTTTTTGACGGCTTTCTTTTTTGCGATCTTGTTCACTTGTTTCTTGGCCATAATTATTTTTTTAATTTATTAATCGCCATTGATAATTCTTGACACTTTTTTAAACTAATTGCTAACTCCCCTTCGGCCTTATTTCTCTCGGCGGATTGAACCTCAACCAGAGCCTGATTTAATTCGGTCTTGAGCCTCTCCTCTTGCCAATTAAGGACCAAATCGTCCAATTCAACCAAGGGATCGCTCTCTGGATCATACCAGAGCTCGGCCATTAACGCCAAGCGTTCACGCTCTGGCTCAGCCCCCTCGATTTTGGTCTTAAAAATATCTGCCCCCCACAAATCAGTCAACTTAGTCGAGACCTTCTCAGTTTGACCACTATTAATTAACAAAAAATATAAGCCGAGAATCTTTTCTTCAATCATTTTTAGCCGACCGATCGCTTCGGGAACAATTAAGGCTTCGGTCCCCGCCGGCTTCGCCGGCGGGGCAATGTTCTCGTCCAACTTGATTTTCTGCAAATCCGCCCAAATTGCCTCTTCACTAATTCGAAGGAGGCCCGCCAATTTAGCCACGAAATGGGCTTGTTCCATTTTCTTCGTTAAGGCCTTGATATACGGCAAAACATAATCATTGATCGCCAAATTAAGCTCCAAACCCGTCTTGCCTTCTTCTTGTAAGGCGTCGATCATAAAATCGATATAATGTTTGGCCTCCGCGATAATTTCGGACCATTGGGCCGGATTATCTTTAATCACCTCGGCCGGATCTTGACCGCTCGGCAATTTGGCGATTTTGACATTGATCTCTTCCTGGCGAATTAGATTAATCGCCCGCAGAGAGGCCTTGAGTCCGGCCAAATCATAATCATTCGCTAAAACAATATTATCCGTTAAGCGTTTAACCAATTGGATATGTTCGGCCGTGAGCGCCGTCCCCGACACCGCCACCGTGTTGGTCGCGCCCGCTTGATATGACATGATTAAATCCATTTGGCCTTCAACAAAAATACATTCGTCTTTCTGACGCATCGCTTGCTTGGCCCGATCATAACCATACAAAATTTTTGATTTATTGTAGAGTTCAGTTTGGGGCGTATTGATATATTTAGCGGTCGTCGCCGTCTCTGGACCAAAAATTCGACCCGAAAAACCCACCACTTTGCCCGTCGGATTAGCAATCGGGAACATCAGTCGCGATCGAAAACGATCATAACCCTGTGAGGCTTGCGGACCAGCCTTCATGTTGGCCACCACTAAACCAACTTTAATCATTTCTTCTTCACGATAACCTAAGCGAAGCAAATGATCATAAACCGACCGCCAAGCTTCAGGCACAAACCCCAAACGAAAATTCTTAATGCTCTCTTCGGTCAAACCCCTCGCTATCAAATAATCATGGGCCGGTCTGTTCTGGGGTAATGTTAATTGCTGAGCGTAAAACTTAGTCGCCTCTTCTAATAAACTAAAGAGACGATTATACCCGGCCGTTTCGTTCCGGCGCAAAGGCTCAAGCTCCACGCCCGCCCGTTCAGCCAAAACTCGCAGGGCTTCGATAAAATCGAGTCCCTCAATTTCTTGCACGAAGCTAATGATGTCACCTCCCCGATTACAGCCGAAACAATGATAAGACCCGCGCGTGGGCGAAACGAAAAAGGAGGGGGTTTTTTCGTTGTGGAAAGGGCATTTCCCGCGATAATTCACTCCCGCTTTTTCAAGCTTCAAATAAGAGCCCACGACCTCAACAATCGAAAGCTTCGCCTTGATTTGTTCAACCGAAGAAGCCATATGTGATTTACCCTATGGAGTTTTCGTTATACTCCACTGGGTTAATGTTAGCAGAAAATCTGACTTTTGCGAAAATTGACTTATTTTTCGACCTAATTTATGATAATAATATGCGTAAAATTAATCTCAAAAATGTTGTTTGGAAAGAAGGTAAATATTATGTCGCTTGGAACCTAAACACTGCCGTTTCCAGTTTTGGTGATACCAGAAAAGAGGCATTAGAAAGTTTACAAGAAGCGCTAGAACTTTCCAATCAATTTTAATCCAATCGGGATTAGAAGAAAAAGACTTTTTTAATTAACGAGTAATCCCTTTTGCCCGCCAGACCTTGGGCTCACTTAAGGTCTGGCGGGGAGGGTGGGAGGTTAATTTTCTTTATTGGGTGAAATTACGATTCCCTCGTCGGTGACCATTTCCGCTTGCCCTGAGTCTGATCGAAGGGGCTCAACTAGTTCTTCTTGGCCGTAATTGGGAACCAGACCGGTACCGGCCGGGATCAAACGGCCAATGATAACATTTTCTTTCAAGCCCTTGAGCCGATCGAGACTGCCATTAATGGCGGTATTGATAAGAACCTTGGTCGTGTGTTGGAAGGAGACAGCTGACAAGAAACTGGCGGTCGAGAGCGCCACTTCAGAAATACCGAGAAGAACCACCTCGCCGACGGCCTCTTGGCCACCCCGCTCTTTGACTAAAGCGTTTTCCTCAACTAATTCAAGCAACTCGATGATCTCGCCCATCACAAATTTCGTATCGCCCGGGTCCTTAACGCGACGACGCGAAAACATCTGACGCACAATTAATTCAATATGTTTGCGCGCGATATTAACACCCTGCAATTCATAAATAGCATTAATCTCTTTAATAATATAATTTTCTGTCGCATCTTGACCGGCCAATTTGAAGAGCAAAGGTAATTCGGCCGGACCATCAGTTAAGAGATCACCTTTTTTAACTTGAGACCCTTTCTTGACCAAGACGGTGCGAATAAACGGCACGCTAAATTCCAAACTGCTATTACCCGATTTTTTGCGATGCTCAGGATCAACTAAGAGACTGATGATATATTCTTTGCCCGCGTTACGAACTTCCGTTACCTCACCGTCAACCGGCGAGATTAAGGCTGGGTTTTTTGGTGTGCGTCGTTCGAAGACTTCTTCCACTCGAGGCAAACCCCCAACAATGTCGACACCGCCCGTGCCGATACCGCCTGTATGCTTCGTCCGCATCGTCAGCTGGGTGCCGGGTTCACCGATCGCTTGAGCGGCCACGATGCCCATCGGTTGACCAATTTCCACTAATTTGTTTCGGCCCAAATCGAGACCATAACATTTCTGGCACAAACCCTTAGGCAATTTACAGGCCAAGGGCGAGCGAATCGACGCCTCCATAATGCCCTCCGCCTCCACCGTCAAGGCATCTTCTTTGGACAATAAATGGCCTCGCTTGAAGAGAACTGAGCCGTCCGCCTTAACCAAATCCTTGGCCAAAACTCGGCCCTTAATCAAATTACCAATCCCCGAGTCAAGCGAAGCAATTAAGTCCTTGGTAATTAACTTGCCCTCGCGATCGCCACAATCCTCTTCGGTCACAATAATATCTTGCGAGACATCCACTAATTTACGCGTCATATAACCAGCCTTGGCCGTATTGAGCGCCGTATCGGCGAGCGTTTTGCGCGAACCGTGAGTGGTAATAAAGTATTCGAGTGGTGACAAACCCTCTTTATAACAAGGCACGATCGGGAAGTCGACTAACCGGCCGGCCGTGTTGATAATCAAACCCTTCATTCCGGCCATTTGGACAATCTGGCTAATCGAACCGCGCGCCCCCGAATCAATCATATAAGAGACCGGGCCACCCACAGGAAGCGCCCCCGGCACCACCTTTTCCACCTGATTTTTGGCATTATTCCAAGTTTCAATCACTAAGCGATAACGCTCATTACTAGACAATAAACCGTCGTTATAATTATTTTCAATTTTTTCTACTTCACCGCGAGCGCCAGCAATAATTCCGGCCTTCTCCACCGGGACCTGAACGTCATCAATCCCCCAAGTGACACCCGAAACCGTCGCGTACTTGAAGCCCAAATTTTTGATCTTATTAAGAATTACCGCTGATTCCTCAACCCCATAACGAGCGATGACACTCTCCACCAATTTTGCCATCACTTTGACATTAATTTCTTTATTGATGAAGGGATAATCGTTCGGCAAATTATTGTTGAAGAGTAAGCGACCCACCGAAGTTTCAAAAACTTGACCGTCAAATTCCTGATAGCGTTCTTTGTCGGTCGCCATCACTTTAATCGGTGAACGCAAATCCAATTCGCCGAAATCATAGGCCAAAATCGCGTCGTGAGGGGAACAAAAATGTTTGCCCTCACCCTTAAGGCCCGTCACGATTTTGGTGACCCAATAACTACCCAAAACCACGTCAAGGCGCATATTGATCACCGGATCACCACTCCCTGGCTTCAGAATATTACGGTTAGCCGCAATAATTTCGCGCGCCTCTTTTTGCGCAATAGCCGACAAAGGCACATGAACCGCCATCTGGTCACCGTCGAAGTCCGCGTTGAAGGCGGCGCAAGCGAGCGGATGCAAACGAATCGCGTTACCCTCAATCAAAATCGGTTTGAAGGCTTGAATCCCCAAGCGATGCAAGGTTGGCGCGCGGTTAAGGAGCACATATTTATCTTTAATCACTTCTTCTAAAATCGCCCAGACTTCAGCCACCCCTTCGTCAATCAAGCGACCAGCACCCCGAATATTATAAGCTAATTCATCTCTCAAAATAATCGAGATCACAAACGGTCGAAAGAGTTCAAGGGCCATCTGCTTCGGCAAACCGCACTCCTCAAGGGAAAGTTCTGGCCCAACCACAATCACCGAGCGACCCGAATAGTCCACGCGCTTACCCAACAGGTTCTGACGAAAGCGACCTTGTTTACCCTTCAAATTATCCGCTAACGACTTAAGCGGTCGACGATTAGCTTGATTCATGGCCCCATCGCCACCACCCTGACGCATCGCATTATCTAAGAGCGCGTCCACTGCCTCCTGTAAAATTCTTTTTTCGTTACGCAAAATGACTTCGGGCGCGTCGAGTTCAATCAATTTCTTCAAACGGTTATTGCGATTGATGACTCGACGATAGAGATCGTTCACATCTGAAGTGGCATGTCGGCCACCATCAAGCGCCACCATTGGTCGCAAGGCTGGCGGAATAACCGGAATGATTTTGAGGAACATCCATTCTGGTCGCACCCCCGAACGCTCTAACGATTTGACTAAATTAAATCGTTTCAAAATCTTGGGTCTTTCAAGCGAACCGGCTTTGCCTAACTCGGTATTTAATTCCTCACGCAATTTAGCCAAATCAAGATTTTGGAAAATGGTATGAATGGCCTCGGCACCCAAACCAGCCTCAAAGACCGTCCCATACTTGAGTGACCAACGGTGATAAGTGATCTCATCAATCACCTTCCAGCGGGCCAAGCTGTCAATCTGACGCTTGGTTTCTTGGAACGAGAGTTTGAGCTTTTCGCGTTCGGTCTCATCTTTAATTAATTTAATTTTTTGTTTGTACTCACCATCAAGGTCGCGCAAAATTCGCGTCTTTTCTTCTTCATTGACCTTAGTAATGATATAGCCGGCAAAATAAATGACTTTTTCCACTTCCGCTACCGACAAACCTAAGACCAAACCAATGCGTGACGGCACCCCCCGCACAAACCAAATATGCGCCACCGGACTGGCCAATTCGATATGGCCCATGCGCTCACGTCGCACGACTGAACGAGTCACTTCTACCCCGCATTTCTCGCAAATAATATCTTTGTAACGAATCCGCTTATACTTACCGCAATAACATTCGTAATCTTTTTCGGGTCCAAAAATTCGCTCGTCAAACAAGCCTCCGCGTTCGGATCGGCCCGAGCGATAATTAATCGTCTCTGGTTTAGTTACCTCGCCATAAGACCAATCCAAAATTCGTTCAGGTGAAGCCAGTTTAATGGAAACGGCGTTGAAGTCGGCAACTCGATCAGTGCTCACCGGTCGCTTAATCGGACCAACATCCTCAATCAACTCCTCGGGGATTTCGGCTTCAGGCGAATCATCAATGTTTTTTATTTTTGTTTTCATGATATTGTTTTTATTAACTTAATCAAGCCTCCTTAATTCAATATCCATGGCCAAACCTTTGAGTTCATTGAGCATCACATTGAATGACGCGGGAATATTGGGTTGTTTGATTGGCTCACCCTTAACAATCGAGTCGAAGGCCGAAGAGCGACCGACAATATCGTCTGATTTAATCGTTAACATTTCGCGCAAGACATGAGCCGCGCCGTAACCCTCAAGGGCCCAGACTTCCATTTCGCCAAAACGCTGACCGCCCCCTTGCGACCGCCCACCGAGGGGCTGTTGCGTGATGAGCGAGTAAGGGCCAATCGAGCGCATGTGAATTTTGTCTTCCACCATGTGCGCCAATTTGAGCATATACATATAACCAATCGCTACCGGTTGACCGAAGGCCTCACCAGTTTGTCCGTCAAGCAAATTAACCTTGCCATCAGTCGAGAAGCCAGCCGACTTCAATTCGGTCTTAATTTCTTCTTCAGTCACCCCCGCGAAAACTGGCGTAATCGCTTGATAGCCCAGCGTGTTGGCCGCCAAACCTAAGTGCATTTCGAAAATCTGACCTAAGTTCATACGAGACGGAACACCGAGTGGCGTTAGGATTACGTCCACTGGCGTGCCATCAGCCATATAAGGCATATCCTCTTCGGGTAAAATTTTGGAAATAACCCCCTTGTTACCGTGCCGGCCAGCCAATTTATCGCCCGCTTGAACATTACGCAATTGAGCCACTTGGATTTTAACTTTCTTAATAATCCCCGATTCCAATTTGTCGCCCTGCTCGCGCGAGAAAACTTTGACCCCAATCACCCGACCCTTGCGACCGTGAGGCATTCGGAGCGAGCTATCTTTCACGTCGCGCGCTTTGTCGCCAAAAATGGCGCGAAGCAAGCGTTCCTCTGGCGTTAATTCGGTCTCCCCCTTCGGTGTAATTTTGCCAACTAAAATATCATTTTGTTCAACTTCAGCCCCCAAACGAACAATGCCGTCTTCGTCCAGATTTTTTAATTTCGCTTCGCCAACATTCGGGATATCGTGAGTCGTAATTTCGGGCCCGAGTTTGGTATCGCGCACATTCGTCTCAAATTCTTCAATAAAGACTGAGGTGAATTTACTATTCTTCACCAAGCGTTCCGACAAAATAATGGCGTCCTCATAATTTGCTCCACCCCACGGCATGAAAGCAACAAAGACATTTTGACCCAAGGCTAATTGACCATTAACCGTTGACGAAGAGTCAGCCAATAAATCACCCTTCTTTACCACATCACCCACATTAACAATCGGCCGATGATGAAAGCAAGTGTAATCGTTCGTCATTTTGAAATTGGCCAGAGCGTAAGTGTCACCCTTGCCCTGGCCGGGCAGGCCGTCCTCCTTCTTGACCACAATCTGTTGGCCATCAGCTTTAATAACCGTACCGGGATTTTGAGCCAAAACTAATCGGCCCGAATCATGCGCCGCCCGATCTTCAGCCCCAGTCGCGACCAAGGCCGCTTCAGGGCAAATACAAGGTACCGCCTGCTTCTGCATGTTCGAACCCATCAAGGCGCGATTCGCATCATCATGTTCCAAAAACGGAATCATCGAGGTCGCAATGGAGTAAGCTTGATTCGGCGCCACGTCAATATATTCTACCTCCTCACGCTTAACTAAACCGGGGTTAGCATTCTTGCGCGCTTCAACCAACTCCTCGAGCAATTTCCCATTCTCGTCGTAAGCCACACTAGCGTGAGCCACCACGTGACGCTCTTCTTCGAAAGCATTCAAAAAGACGACTTCGTCGGTAATTTTGCCTTTCTCCACTTTGCGATATGGTGCCTCAATAATTCCAAATTCATTAACGCGAGCGTAGGAAGATAAGTGCAAAATCAAACCAATATTCGGACCTTCGGGGGTATGGATAGGACAGACTTTACCATAATGCGAAGAGTGCACGTCACGCACCTCCAAGCCAGCTCGCTCGCGAGTGAGACCGCCTGGCCCTAAGGCCGACAAGGTGCGCAAGTGTTCCAATTCGGCCAGGATATTTTCTTGGCTCATAAATTGGGACAATTGGTTTGTTGAGAAAAATTCTTTCAATCGCGCCTGAAGTGGCCGGGGTGAGATAATTTGGACTGGCAACAAAGTTTCCGCGTCCACCGTCGACATGCGATCTTGGATATTGCGTCTCATTTGCATCATCCCCACCTTGAGTTTGGCTTGCAACATTTCGCCGACGCAACGTACTCGACGAAAACCCAGGTGGTCGATATCATCCTCCTTAGCATTCTTAGTCGTATTGAGAGTGATGATATTAGAGACAATCATAACAATATCATCGAAAGTGAGTGTTCGATTCTCTCTTTCGGCCTCGGTCGCCTTCAAACCAAAACGTTGATTGAAGCGCAAACGCCCAACTGAAGAGAGATCATATTTCTCGCGATCAAACATCCCGCGGACAAATTCCTTTGAGTTCGCCGGCGTAGCCAAGTCACTATCACGCAAACGCTTGTAAATTTCGACAAACGAGTCGAGCGCCGTTTTAGCATGATCTTTAGCTAAAGCCTTCTGGATATAAGTAATATCAACCTGGCGATCAGCAAAAGCTTGGATCAATTTTTCATCCGTCGCTTCTAGGCCGTCACGGTCAGCAAAAACGCGCAACAACGAAGTCACTGGGAATTTTCGCTTGCGATCAATTCGCACATAAATCACGTCATCAATTTCGGTCTCAAATTCAATCCAAGCTCCCCGCGCCGGAAGAATTTTGGCGCCAAAGAATTTTCGCCCTTTTAATTCGTTCGCCGTGAAGAAAACACCAAACGATCGCGCTAATTGAGGCACAATTACTCGCTCAATGCCGTTAATCACAAAAGTCCCATGATTGGTCATCAAGGGGAAATCCGCTAAGAAAATCTCTTGCTCTTTTTCTAAATTAAGCGAGCGATTAGTCAACTTCACCCGCACACGCAAAGGCGCGTCGTAAGACAAGTTATTGTCACGCGCGTAATACTCATCAAATTTCGGTTCATCGAGCTGGAAGCCGACAAATTCGAGTGAGAATTTTTTGTCTGAATAATCTTTAATCGGCGAGTATTCTTTGAAAAGTTCTTTGAGCCCTTCTTTAATTAACCATTCGTAAGACTTGTTCTGCACTTCGACCAGGTCCGGCATCGAAGCCAACGGCTTCTTATAATGCGAGAAATATTTTTTCTTCATTATGAACGGGGGTTAAGTTAGATTTATAAAAATAATAAAGCCCGAAACCAAAATTCCGGTAAACCGGGTAAAAAAGAGATGTCTATTGCTAGAGTCACGTGAAAAACTCAATCCAGCTGACTGACCTTTATCATATATCAAGCTTTACCAAATGTCAAACCTTTTTCCTGTCAATACCCCAAAACTGTGGATAACCCTGAGCGTAGCGATGGAGCAATGGTCGTATGATGGTAACTCGTATCAGACTAACTATTTCCCGACGGTCGTCGAAATATTGTTAGTCGGTTTTCAGTATCTAACCAATATCAAAAATGTTAACAATCCGTGACGACCGTTCGAAAGTGTTAACAAATTTTTCTATCCCTCCCCCTTCTTCAATCTCCACTGATCAATCTCGGCGTGGTGGCCAGAAAGGAGGACTTTGGGCACGCGATATTTTTTATGGTCAAAGGTAAGAACCTCTGGACGAGTATAAACTTCAGCGCTTGAAATGCGACGTTCTTCAATTGATTCATCTTTCCCCAACACCCCCGGCAAACGACGGGTAATGGCGTCGACGACAATCATCGCCGGCACTTCCCCGCCGGTCAAAACATACGGACCAACCGAAAGATCGGTCGCTTTGAGAATTTTTTTTACCCGCGCGTCTAAACCTTCGTATCGTCCGCAAACTAGGACAATATGCCTAGTAGTGAGCTTGTCGAACCATTTTCCTTTTTTAAATCCCGTCAATTTATCAGCTAATTTGTTATCAAATAATTCACCGGCTGGCGAGAAAATAAAAATCTTTGATTTTTGGCTCTTGATTTTTGATTTGGCTTTAGCCACCGCCTTAAGCACCGGCTCGGCCAACATCACCATTCCGGGCCCGCCACCATAAGGTCGACCATCCGTTTTTTTATAATCCAATTGACCCTTCACCGATTGGCCAACGGTGCCGGCGAAATCCCGCGGATTATAATAAGAAATTTTTATCTTCTTCTCTTTTTGCGCTCGGCCAAGAATCGACGAGTCCAAATAACTCGCCACCGCTTCCGGAAACAAAGTAATAATGTGAAAATTTAACATATTCTCAACCACCAGCAAAAAAAATATTTTTTTAATTAACCTGACCGCATAAAGCCAACCGTTCGCCCGCGCTAATTTTGCCCGTGGCGGTTAAGTTATTGTCTCTTTGCCAATGTTTCAGCGCTGACCTTGTCAGGGGGCCAAAATAGCCAGTCGGTTTCGGGATATTAAGATAACCGCTTGCCCGAAGCCAATTTTGAAGCAAGACAACATTCGCGCCCAAACCATTGCCGTGACCATCACCCAGAGTCAAATCTTTATCGAGGGGGCAATTAATGGTTGATTGATTTTGGAGCAAAACCAATTGTCTTTGCAAGTCAGCAACCCGAGCCCTCAATTGAGCAATCAAGGCACTATTATTGGTCGCACCATAAGTCAAGGCTGGTGAGAAAACCAGTGTCAACAGGATCACGGAAAGAAGATATTTTTTCATATTATTATTTTTAACTAATAAACAAAGAAACTGCGATATTTCTATAATATCACAGTTTCTTGTTTTTGTAAATTCTACGATCTAAAGATCTTTCAAGTCGTCCATCGCGGCATCAACCGAACTGGCCGCGCTCCCCGCGACTGGGGCCGACGCTGGGCGCATCCCGCCCTCCGGTTCGTTAATCTTCAAATTAACCCGAGCGTTCATCTTCATCCCCACCACACGAAGCAGGGTGCGGATTGCTTTGGCCGTGTTACCTTGACGACCAATGATCTTACCCATATCAATCGGGTCAACCTCTAGAGTCATCAATACGCCCATCTCATCAACCTTGCGGTCGATTTTCACCGCCTCCGGCTTATCAACTAACACCTTAATGACATACTCGAGAAATTGCTGATCTTGATTCATAACTGTAAATCTTTTGGTTCTGATAATCTTTCGACCTGACCGAAACGGCCACAACGAACATAGCTCTATAATAAAGCCAGCCTAAATTTTTGTCAAAAAATATTAGACAGCTTCTTCAACAACTGGTTCAGCGATAATTTCTTCGGCAGGAGTTTCGGTGGCGGGAATTTCGGCAACAATTTCTTCACCCGGAGTTTCAGCGGGAGCCTCGGCCACTGGGGTCTCAGCGGGAGTCTCGGCTGGAGTTTCAGCCACGGCTTGGGCCGCCTTTTCTTCTGAAGCTTTGGCCGCTTCAACCGCCGCCTTAGCCTTTTTGCCTAATTTTTTAGATGAAACATCAATCGTTTTGCCGGTAACAACTTCCTTCTTAATCAAGAGATTATTAACCGTATTTGAGGTCTTAGCGCCCATTGAGAGCCAATGGTTAATCCGCTCAGCCTTAAGCTCGGTGCGACGAGCACGAGAATCATGCGAGCCCACCACCTCAATCACTTTACCAGTCTTGGCTGATTCGCGCGAGTCGACAACCACGACCCGAAAAGAGGGGTTATTTTTGCGTCCCACCCGTTGTAATCTAATCATTAACATTGTAGACAGCATACTAACAAAATAATGGTCAAAGGTCAACATGCCCCTCGAAATTCGGGGTAAATGTGCTATACTCCCCAGTATGAGCCAAGAAAAAAAAGCCAAATTACCCAAAAAAGAGAAAATTTTTGTCGATAGCGAAACGCTTGAAATGCCCTTCCCGCCAGAGGTTCTAGCTGAAGCAGATGACATTGCGAGTCACGGCCAAGCCAGTATTGAGCAAGAAATAGCTAGGGGCGAGAGACGCGATTTTCGTGATGTTTTTACTGTAACTATTGACCCAGTAAGAGCTCGCGATTTCGACGATGCCCTCTCGCTTCGCGAAGTCATCCCCGCCTCCGCCAACCCACGCTACGCCGAAAGCTCTGGCGAGGCGAGAGGCTCCGGCGAGGCGAAGCAATATGAAGTTGGAGTGCATATTGCTGATGTCTCTTTTTATGTTCGTCTGGGGACCAAACTTGATGCCGAGGCCCAAAAGCGCGCCACTTCAATTTATTTAATCGATCGAGTCATCCCCATGCTCCCCCACGCCCTTTCGAACGATTTATGCAGTCTCAAGCCGGGCGTTGATCGCCTCGCCTTCTCGGCCGTTTTCACGATGGACAACGAAGCCAATATTTTAAACGAGTGGTTCGGTCGCACCGTTATTAATTCGAACAAGCGATTCACTTATGAGGAAGTCGAGGCCCTTGTGGCAACAAGGGCCGAAGATCCCGAGCGAAGCGAGGGAAAGAATAATTTTGTGAAAGGCGACGCTGATCGAAGTTCGACTTCGGGCTCTCTTGAAGTCGAACTTCAATCAGCTGGGGAATTTCGCACCGAGTTAGCAAAACTCAAAGACCTCGCTCACAAATTAGACAAGAAAAAAATCAAAGCTGGCGCCCTCACTTTCGAAGAAGACGAGTACCATTACGAAGTTGACACCGAGGGCAAGCCCATTTCGATCATTAAAGAGGAAAGGTTAGAGAGCCACAAATTAGTGGAAGATTTTATGCTCTTGGCCAATAAGCAAGTCGCCGAGCACGTTTCAAAATTAATTAAAAATCAGGACCACGCTTTTGTTTACCGCGTTCATGATCGACCCGACCCCGAAAAACTCCAAGACTTTTTCGCTTTTGTTAAACTCTTCGGGCACCCTTCGACGGCGCTCAGGGCAAGCAAAAAAATCACCCCGCAGGTTCTAAACTCCTTTCTTAAAACGCTGGCCGGTTCGCCCGACGAGGATGTAATCAACGACGCCGCCGTTCGCTCAATGAGTCGCGCCACTTACTCGACCAAAAATATTGGCCATTTTGGTCTGGCCTTCAAACATTACACCCATTTCACGTCGCCCATTCGCCGTTATCCTGATTTGCTCGTGCACAGATTGTTTGATTATTATTTACGCAAGCAACCAATCCCTTTCGAACTTTTACAAAATCTTGACCAACTTTGCACTAATGCCAGCGAACGCGAACAATTCGCGACCATCGCCGAACGCGATTCGATCAAACTTGCCCAATGCCGTTACCTCGAGGAGCGCAAAGATAAAACTTATGATGGCCTTATTGCTTGGCTGGCCAATTTTGGCCTGTTCATCGAAGAACTCTCAACCGGCGCCCGTGGCCTTGTCCACTTCAGCAATCTCCCCAAAGATTATTATATTTTTGATGAAAAAAAGATGCGCGTCATCGGCAAACGCACCCACACGACCTACCACCTCGGCCAAACCGTCAAAGTCCGCGTCCTCTCGGCGGATGAAGAAAAAAGGTTGATTGATTTTGAACTCGCTTAGGTTGATTGTTTGAAAAACCTCGCCTTAAAATCTTCGCCGGAGATTTTTGTGTGGTTTTCAAAATTACTAAGCCGAGTGCCTACTTGGCATACTGCGTCGCCTCATCAAACTTAATCGAAATCAAGCGCGAGATCGAATCGGAACCCATCGTCACACCGTAGAGAATACCGGCGCGAGACATTGTTTCGCGATTATGCGTGATGAGAATCAATTGAGAATATTTAGATAAGTTTTCAATCATATCGGCATATTTTCGGGAATTAGCTTCATCGAGCGCCGCATCCGTTTCGTCAAGAATCAAAAATGGTGGCGGATTCACTTGCGACATCGCAAAAAGCAAAGCAATCGAAGTGAGCGCCCGCTCCCCACCCGAAAGCATCGCGAGACCTTTGGTCTTTTTGCGAGGCAAACTCACGTTGATCTCGACTCCAGGCTTTAGACTGGAGTCGTCCTCCGAAGCCTCGGCGAAGGAGGACCCACCCATTTCCTCATCCCCCAAACTTAAACTCAAATCATCTCGCTTTTTAATTGGTTTCAATAATTCCAACCCCGCGTTACCCCCACCGAAAAGCAGGACAAAGAATTTTTGGAATTCTTGATTGATTTTAACAATCCCGGTCGAAAATTCGGCGTCAATTTTGGCGCGCAAATCAGCCATAATCGCCAGAAGTGATTCCCGACTACCGGCTAAGTCTTGAAGTTCTCTCGCTAAAAATTCGTCGCGCGCCACCACTTCGTCATGCTCCCGCAAAACTTCCCCACTCTCCACCCCCAGATCCTCTAACCGAATTTTAATTCGTTCGATTTTTCGTCGACGATCTTCTTGGACGCTCCGGTCTTCATTTTTTATTTCGGCCCAATCGAGCGAGATATTTTCATAATCCAAAACAGCTCGCCCAATCAAAATCCCCGCTTCGCCCACTTCGCGTTTGAAATTTTCTTCTTCTAAACTTAACGTTTCTTGTTTGGCTAAAAGAGTTTTGACTTGGAGATCAAGCTCACTTTTCTTGGCTCGCAATTCGTAAAAGTCGTGCTCGGCCGTTTGCGCCGTTTGACGCAACCGAACAATTTTCTCTTGGCGATCTGCCACCTCACCTTGCCATTTGATTTCCTCTCTGTCTAAATCTTCAACTTTCTCTAGCAATTTATTATGTTCTTCTTTAATCTGATCGAGACCAGTTTGCCCTGAATTGGCTAAATTAACCTCTTCTTTTGTTTCGTAACTCTTGAGAAAATCATGAAGATGGGCGCGTAAATTTCTGACCGTATTTTTTACGGCTTCGAAATCCGTCGCCTGCTCAATCTCGCCAAATTTATTATCCAAATCACTCACCCAAGCCTCTGCTTCGGCTAACGGAATTTTAATTCCCGGCGCTACTCTCTTAACCTCTTTCTCTTTGACCTCAAGCAAACCTTCTAATCGTCCTAGAGCCCGGGCTAAATCATCTTTCTGGAGACGAAGAGTTCGGATTTTAGTTTCTAATTCTCGCAATTGATTTTCTTCTTCGATTATCTCGGCCTGATGACCCCCGTTTTGTTGCCGGGCTTCTCGTTCGCTCAATTGCCAAGCCACACTTTCGAGTTGAGTTTGAGGCCCAGCCATTTCGTTCGCTAATTTTTCTTTAGTCTTCCCTAAATATAATTCTTCGCGTTTAAGATAATCACCATACAAGTTTTGCAATTCAGTTTTAAGCTCTCTTACTTTCTCGATTTTCTCAACCTGCTTTTTTAAGAATTTCAGATGAGGCACAATCTCGCGTCGAATTGATTCGACTTGTTTAATATTATCTTCGGTCTTGGCTAATTTCTTTTCGCTCTCGCCCAGTTTCCATTGATAAATCTTCAAACCCAATGCGTCCTCAATCATCGTTCGACGCTCAACCGCATTAGCGTTCAAAATCCGATCGGCTTCACCCTGACTAATAATATGATGCCCCGAAGCGCCCAGCGAAATACTGGCCAAGAGTTCAATAATATCGCGCAAACGCACGACCGAGCCGTTAATTTTGTACTCATTAGAACCATCGCGAAAGACTTCGCGGGCAATCACCACCTCGTCAAAATCGATAGTCGAGAAATGGCGATTAGTATTATCAAAAGTGACCGCCACCGAGGCGCGTGACAAACGGCTCAACGTCGTTGAGCCGTTAAAAATAAGGTCTTCGCCCTTCTTCCCGCGCAGAGACTTGAGCGATTGCTCGCCCAACACCCAACGAAAAGCCTCAGCCACATTGCTCTTGCCCGAACCATTCGGCCCGACAATCGCCACCACCGGCGCGTCAAAAAGGAACGTCTCCTTGCGCCCAAAACTCTTGAACCCCGATAACTCCAATTTTTTGAGAGTCATTGGATCTATTATAAATCGATTTGGGAAATTTGACTAATAATCAGTTTCGGGATTATCATTAGGGCCAGAAACAACCACGGGAGGGGATTATGAAGAAAAAAGGCAACGATAACTGGTGTCCCAAATGGTGGCAGATTCTGGTGATCTTCGCCGGATTTACGACCATCATCGCCTTCGTCATCCTCCACCAAGATCTTCGTTTGATCTAAGTGGAAAATCCAAAGTTCCGACCGTTCGTCCCGCCCAAGGTTTGCCCCTGGCGGGACTTTTGCTTTTTCCTCAAAACACCTTATTTATAAGACTAAGTATTTCCCAACGGTCGTTAGAATATACTTAGTAATTTTATTACCAACCCTTAGCTTCCAGACCGGCGCGAGCGGCGGATTGTTCAGCTTCTTGTTTGGCATGACCCGAACCCTCGGCAATTTTTTGATCGCCAAGATACAGGCCAACCGTAAATTTTTTGTCATGATCGGGACCAGTCTCGGACAAAACTTGATAGGTAGGCGTTATCCCCATCGCTTCTTGCGCTCGATGTTGAAAATGACTTTTATAATCTTCGACTAAATTCTTTTTAATCACTTGGTCGGCTTGAGGGAAAACCGTTTGCGCGATAAAAGCCCGGGCCGGCTCATAACCACCGTCCAGATAAATCGCCCCTACCACCGCCTCAAAAGCATTGGCCAAAATAATTTGACGCGCCCGACCGGTGTCCTTAGCCTCCCCTTTTGAGAGCATCAACAATTCGTTCATCCCCCACTCACTGGCTAAATCGGCGCAAGTGTTAGCGTTGACCAAAGCGGCCCGATAAGCGGTCAATTCCCCCTCCGGTTTATCCGAATAATTTCGATACAACCAATCTGTCACCACTAATTCTAAGACCGCATCGCCCAAAAATTCTAAACGCTCATTATGCTCCAGATTAAGATCTTTGTGCTCATTGAGGTAAGATCGATGAAGAAAAGCTTGCTTAAGCAAGCTGGGATTTTGGAAATGATAATTAATCTTTTTTTGAAAGTCTTTCATAAAAATGCGACGCCAATCTACAAATACCTGCAAATCTACAAATTTAACGATTGAGTAAAATCTTAATCGCTTTGGTAATAATCGGCACCATGTCGTCATACATATTGAGCTCGGGCACTTCAGCCAGAGGAAACCACTTCACATCATCCAGTCCACCTTTTTTCGCCAAGAACAACTCAGGCCGAGTGCCAGCCTTTCCCAAACAGGCTTCGCCCAAAAAATAATTAACTTGTCGACGCGTTTTTCCTTTTTCTGGATCAGAAGCGATATATTCATTCTGGCCCAAAGCCTCGCCCACTTCGATATCGATACCCATTTCTTCTTTAATTTCACGAGTCACACCAGCCACAACTGATTCACCCTTTTCAATATGCCCCCTTGAGAGCGTCCAGCGACCAAAGACGTCGTGCACCATCGCGAGAGAAATTTCACCATCAGCGCCCCGCGAGTAAACCACCGCTCCGCCTAATTTCTCAATCGGCATTTGATCATAAGGGATATCCACAATTTTATTCTTCTTAACTGGCGCCTCATCTTTGCCCGGTTCGCCTAATTCTTTATAAACCGTGCCGAGCACGCCATTAACAAAACGCCCGCTTGATTCACCGCCAAAGGTCTTGGCCAATTCGATCGCCTCATTAATCGCCACCTTGGCCGGCACATCAGCCCGATCACCAAAAATCAATTCATATAAACCTAATCGGAGCACATTGCGATCCACAGCTGCAATTTGTTCGAGAGGCCAATCAGGCGCGGCCTTGCCAATAATCAAATCAATCTTCTCTTGGTGGGTCATCACTCCCCGCACCACTTCTTCAACAAATGACAAATCTTCGATCCCCGGACCGAATTCGAGAGCCACGCGCTTAATCGTTTCTTCAATATCATTGCTCGATTTAACCCCCTCTTGAAAATCTAATTCAAAGAGGATCTGCATTGCCAAACTCCGACATAAATGACGATTAGCCATATTTTTTCAAAAAATCTAAGTTAACGAAATTATTTAATTTTGAGCCATGGCGCGCTTCTTCTTCGCCGCCTTTTTCTCTACCTTAGCCAAAACATTCACTACTTCGCGTCCGCGATAAGTCCCGCAATTAGGGCAAAGCTGATGGCCCGCCTTAGGCGCCTGACATTTTTCACAGACCCCCAAAGCCGACACCTTAAGCGCGTGATGAGACCGTCGATTCCCGGTGTGGGCCCGGGTATGTCGCATTCTGATTACCATATAATTCTATTATAGCTTATTCGCTAATTATAATCAAGAAAGGGTCGGCGCATCCGGATACAGCGTCGACCCAATTCTCTGGATAGGAAAACTAGAAAAAACCTTGTCGGTCAGTCACCCGGCGGTCGTGAATGGGTGACGAATACACCCCTCCTTTCTCCAAACGGCTTCTGTTTGTATCCCCTCTCATCAAGCAGGTCGGACACCCTCTGCTTGACAGACAGGTACTCCGATCTCCTTCCGAACTCTTGGAGTTCGTGATTAGTGAAAACATCAGAGTTTGTCAGGATTTCCCTCTGGCGATCCTCTGTTGCTCCCTCCCTTAGTTCGAAAAGAAATCGAATTCCCTCACTGACAGGTCGTTCCACCACCGTCAAAAAGGCTACTGCGGTCGTCCTTGTTTTCTCCTACGCGCCCTCCGGGCGCATTGAGACCCCGAATTAACTCCTATCCAATCCAGTTTTAATATACAACTAATCAATTAATTAGACAAGTAGCTTTGTCGGTGGATAATTAAAACACCAAATTCGGTGATTTTTTGATAATGGAGTTTGGTACCATAACCTTTGTGCTGATGAAGGCTGTGATGAGGATATTTCTGACTTAATTTGATCATTTTTCTATCTCTTGAAACTTTGGCCACGATTGAAGCCAAGGAAATGATTAATTCTTTCTCGTCACCTTTAATGATCGTTTGCTGATTGACCCACTCGGCCGGGGCTTTTAAACCACCATCCAGAAGCACCAGCGACTTGGAAGTTAAACTTCCAAGTCGCTGAAAGTTTTCTAAATTCTTTTTTATCCCAGTCTTAATAGTAAAATTTATCCCTTTTTTATCTATTATTTTATTGCTCACCAACGTCACAGTGTTAAACACCGGATGTTTAACACTTAATTCCTCAATCTTCCCAAACCAAAAATCGCGCTGTTTGGGCGTTAGTTTTTTCGAATCTTTACCAACCGGATAATCTTTTAAAAACTTTTTAATCGCCAGCCACTTTTTAATTTCCCACGCCACCAACCCCACCGCCACCGGCCCGGCCAACGCCCCCCGCCCGGCTTCATCTATCCCAATTAGCCACTTTTTTGCCCCTACATACGACATACTATATACTACATACTATCATGTTCGTGCATCTCCATAATCACACCCATTATAGTCTCTTGGACGGGCTCATCAAAATCCCCCAATTGGTCAAAAAAGCCAAAGAATTCGGTATGCCAGCCGTGGCCATTACTGACCACGGGAGTATGTATGGCGTCATCGAATTTTATAAAGAATGCCTCAAACAAGAAATTAAACCGATTTTAGGTTGCGAAATTTATGTCGCCCCCCGCAGTCGATTTAATAAGGAGCCCCATGTCGATGCGCGACGCTACCATCTAACCCTTTTAGCCAAAAATCTTGAGGGTTATCATAACTTAATTAAAATTGTCACCAAAGCCAACCTCGAAGGCTATTATTACAAACCACGGGCGGATAAAGAATTGTTGCGTGAATATCACGAGGGCTTGATTTGTCTCTCGGGTTGTCGGGGCGGAGAGCTCTCGAAAACTTTAGTTTATGAACCCGAAAAAGCGGAGGGGGTGATCAAAGAATACCAAGAAATTTTTGGCGTTGACAATTATTATCTCGAAATAATGCACCACCCGTTTGTTGAAAACCAAACCGAAATTACGGCTAAAGTTATCGAATTGGGGAAAAAATTAAATATTCCCCTAGTCGCGACCCAGGATACACATTATCTAAACAGAGACGACGCCGAAGCTCACCACACCCTGCTCGCCATCCAAACTGGCAATGATTTGTCTGATTTGAAGGGCGTCACTAATACAGAGGAAGATTTTTCTTTTCTTTCTAGTGAAGAGATGGCGAAAAACTTTGCCCAAGTCCCCGAAGCCATTGAAAATAGCTTGAAGATTGCCGAGCGCTGTGATGTCACACTTGAATTAGGCCAATGGACCTTCCCCCGTTATCCCGTGCCCCCTGATTCTGATTATAATCAAGAACTCAAAAAAATGGCTGAAGCCGGTTTGGCTAAATATATTGAACAAAATCCTGACCGAGCCGAGTTGGCTCGAACCAGAATGGAATATGAATTCGAGGTGATTAGCAAAAAAGGTTATTCGCCCTATTTTCTCGTCGTGTCCGACCTTATTAATCACGCTCACGAAACGGGGATTTTTACTAATACTCGAGGCTCGGCCGCGGGTTCGCTTATTTCTTTTATTATCGGCATTACTAATGTTGACCCGCTCTATTATGAACTGCCCTTCGAGCGGTTCTTGAATGCCGACCGACCGTCGCCGCCCGATATCGATATGGATTACGCCGACAAACGACGCGATGAGATTATTGAGTATGCTCGCCATAAATACGGCGAGAATAATGTCGCCCAAATTGGCACTTTCGGTTCAATGATGGCCCGCGGGGCAGTGCGCGATGTGTCTCGCGCCCTTGGTTACCCTTACGCGATTGGCGATCAAATTTCAAAATTAATCCCGATGGGCTCACAAGGCTTTCCGATGACCATCACCCACGCGCTAGAGATGGTGCCAGAATTAGAAGAAATGTATAAGAAAGATGCCGACACCAAAAAAATTATTGACTTGGCGAAAAAAATCGAGGGTTGCGCTCGACATATTTCGGTCCACGCCGCTGGCGTCGTCATTTCCCCCACCGAGATTACCGACTTCACGCCCGTTCAATTTGACCCTAAGGGTGGCAAAACCATTACTCAATACGAGATGCACGCCGTGGAGGATGCGGGCTTGCTGAAATATGATTTCCTCGGGATTCGCAATCTCTCCATCCTCGAAGACGCCATTAAAATTATTAAAAAAGTTCATGGCGTGATTATTGACATCAACAATATCCCGCTCGACGATACGAAAACTTTTGCGATGCTGGCTCGCGGCGAAACAATTGGTCTTTTCCAACTTAGTGGCGCGGGCATGACCCGTTGGCTTAAGGAGCTTCAACCCACCACGATTTTCGATATTAACGCCATGGTCGCCCTGTATCGTCCGGGTCCAATGGAAATGATTCCCGAATATATTAAACGCAAACACAACCCCGCTCTGGTTAAATATCTTGACCCGCGACTCGAACCGATTCTTCACCACTCGTTCGGCGTATTGGTTTACCAAGATGATGTCATGCTCACCGCCATCCACTTAGCCGGCTATTCGTGGATTGAGGCCGACAAATTGCGCAAAGCGATGGGTAAAAAAATTCCTAAAGAAATGGAGGCGCAAAAAGGTAAATTGTTTGACGGTCTAGTAAAAAACGGTTTGTCTGAGAAAAAGGCCCACGAACTCTGGCTTTTGATCGAACCCTTTGCCGCTTACGGCTTCAACAAAGCCCACGCCGCTAGTTACGGCCGAGTCGCTTACCAAACTAGTTACTTAAAAGCCAATTACCCCTCCGAATATATGACGGCCGTGCTCTCGGCCGAAGCGGGTGACACCGAAAAAATTGCCGAGGTTATTACCGAGTGTCGCCGAATGAATTTGCCCGTTTTGCCCCCTGATATTAATGAAAGTTTCGAAGACTTCACGGTGATTAAAGGCCTCGGTTCAAGTGGCTTAACCGAAGCAGCTGAAAAATTATCAAAAAAGAATACCGACGGTCTCGACCGGATTAGATTTGGTCTGGTGACGATCAAAAATCTCGGTCAAGAGATTTCTCATTTTATCGTGGAAGAACGAAAACAAAATGGTTTATATCAAGATTATGCCGATTTTCTCTCACGCGTGAAGCACAAAAATATGAACAAGAAATCGCTCGAAGCCCTCGCTAAAGCTGGTGCCTTTGATAGCTTGGGGGTGGAACGCGGACAAGTCCTCGGCAATGTGGATGAAGCCCTCGCCTTCAATCGGCAAGAATTGGGCAATAATGCCAACCAAACTTCGCTCTTTGGCTTATTACCAGAAACAGCAACTCCGCCGGCCTTGCGATTAAAAGAAGTTGAGCCGGTTGACCCTAAAACCAAACTCGCCTGGGAAAAAGAATTATTGGGTCTCTATGTCTCGGGCCATCCGCTTGAACCTTATCGTGACCGCTTCGACAAACCCGAAAATACCATCAAACATCATCGCGAACAAAAAGAAGGCTTCCCCGCCATTACCGGCGGCGTTATTGATACCGTGCGCGAAATAATCACCAAAAATAACAAAAAGATGGCCTTTATCAAAATGTTTGACTTCACCGACTCGATCGAAGCGGTCGCCTTTTCTGATGTCTACGAAAAATATCGCGAGCTCTTAATCCCCGACAAAATCGTCGCCCTCCGTGGGAAAATTTCTCATCGCAACGGTGAGCCGAGTATAATTATTGAGGCAATGAAAGAATTATAATTTAAAACCCAAAACGACACTTTGTCAAAACATCATCAAAACACGTAATTCCAGAAGTCTCTTTTTCACAACCCCCGGCGATATCGTAACCAGAAAGACAGTGCCCTGTCATCCTGTAAAAACTTAGGGTTATTATTACAATAACGACAACAACAGCAATAATTATATATTTTTTCATCATTAAATTAAAAATTAATAATAATTATTTTTTCTTTTTTAAGAGAACAATAAACTCGTCAACGGTTAAATTAAGGTCACCAATTATTCCTCTCAAGATTCCCTTGTCAAAATCCTTGCCGTGATGGATTGGAATTGTAATTCGATAACCATCGATACGTTTGAATTGAGCATGACTACCGATACAATGATGTTTCAAAAAACCAAGCCTATCTAAAATTTTTACCAGCTCTCGGACTTTAATTACTGGTAATTTCGGCATAATTAAATTAGCAACTCAAGGCTAATTCTTTAGCTGAAAAGGTTTGAACCAGCTCAAAAGTGTTTTCTTCTTGGGGAACTGGCTGTTTATCCTTGGCCAAACCTTGCAAATGACAAATTATCGCCTCTTTAAGATTTTTTCTGACCTCATCCATCGAGTCGCCAAAAGTATGCAGACCACGAAGCAATGGTACAAAACCATGAAAACCCTTGGGGCTTTCCGGTTCAATGATAACGCGAAAAGTGTAATTTTTGTCAATTCCTTTCATATCCATATTATCTTTATTTTAGTCAATTCTCAGCCTAAAGTCAACAGGGACCGTCACCTCCCGCGGTAAAATCTCCCATCGTAACGCTTGCCCGTCCGTAGCTTCAGCGAAGGCGGGGTGAGCCGAGTATTATTATCGAGGCAGTAAAAGAGCTTTAATTATTGGGTGAATTTGAAAGTCCCCATTACTTTATCTAGAAGACTGTTATAAGTATCCAAACTATATCCGTGTTCTCCGTCATAAGCGTAAACACTGATAAGAATTTTTGATCCTGACTCGATATTCAATTGATAACTTAAATTATTGTTACTTTGAGCGCTCCAGCTCTCAATCTTTCTCGTCGCTATCTGTCCATCAACCTTTACTTCTTCTGATTTAACCAAATCTGGTCTTTCGCCACCTGCAATCGGCATACCAACCGTAAGAATAATCGCTCCGTCAAATTTCTTTTGCGAAGAATCTGAGTAATGTCTTATGTTTATCTCTTGATCTGAACCCTGGCTAGATAGTGACCAATTACTTGGATACTTAAACTCAAACCCATATTTATCATTTTTGTAAATCTTCCAATCAGCCGTTTCGTCAACCGCTTGAGCAACTGGACACTCCGCAAATTCACAATTTGGGCCTTGACGGCCAACAGCTGAACCATCGGGGCAAATTTTGGCTTCTTCGGTACAAGCAACCTGGTCGGGAACAATTGAAATTGGTTTAATCAATTTCCAATAAACAACTCCGGCGCTGATAATAACCAGAACGACAACGATTAGAACAATTAGATATTTTTTCATAAAATTTATGGATTAATGATAGAATTAAGTGCCCGGGGTAACACATTTGAACCAGCATTTTTTATCCGGATCGTAGATGTCTCCGCTTTTTTGTTGTTGTTCAAAGAGCGCTTCGCCACAGACATTTTCATAATCTTCGCATTTCTTTTTTTCGTTACCACAATCGGCCGGGCAATTACATTTATTTTCAACTCCTTGGTTGCAAACACCATCACCACAATTTGAACAAACACTCAAACCAGTGGGAGCTGGGGGCAAGCTACAATTCGTTTCGTTATAACCGCCGACCATCGGTAACAACCCGATACAACATTGATTTGGCATCTCCATCGCACCGATGGCTTCGTTTTCTTTAGCGCAAGAAATTTGTCCTGACAAATTAAATTTCTTGTCGCGACCACTGCAGTAAAAATCGGCTGGTTTATCATTAACAAGAAAAGTGTGGCAAACATTATTAACGCAATGAACTTTCATCCCAATACCATTACAACCACCGACACAATTCTCCTCTTGTCCGTTGTTCACATACCAAGCTTCGTTAACCGCTCCCCAAATGCAAGAGAGATGGCAATCATTATCCGCTTGGCAAGAATATTGATGGGCCGTCGATTGAACAGGGAACGATTCAGCAGATAAAGAAACTCTGTCTAATTGGCTTAACATTTTGCCATTAAAACATTGGGTCATTTTGTCTTCGTTTTTGGGACAAGGATATTCAGTAACCCAACCCTCAATATTTAATTCTTTATCAAAATTTTCTGCTAAAAAGTCATTGTATTGACCCGCCACCTTTGTGGACAAATAGATTGATTCACCCTCGCGACTAGAAAAATAATAACCACCCTTAGTTCCCCTTAAGATAACCCGGTTGAAAACAGCTTGATCTTCTGGAGAATTATTTAATTTCAAATAAATTGCCCGAGCCACAATACTAATTAAAATAACAACGAGAAGGACAATTAGATATTTTTTCATACTCTAATACGATATAACAATTTGACAATTTATTCAATAAGGCCTAACATTAAATTACCTTAGAGATTGGAGTGGCTACCAACCACTCGCCCATTAAATGGGTTCCCGAGCTGGGACTAATCTAATCAGTAATGAGGTTGCCAGCCTTCGTTCAAAAAAGGAACTTCGGCAGGGCGAAGTCGGGTGGAACCGCGAAAATTCTAAACAAATTATCGCCCCGGCAAAAACACTTTGTGTTTTTGCCGGGGCGCTTCGTTTTATTATCTTCGTTAAAAAATCAAAATAATGGAAGAAAAAAATTACAAAAATTGGCAACCGTTAAAAAGTCGACTTCAGAATGAGCCGGACATTAATCGAGCCTTTTTTCATGAACGAGAAATTTGGTATTGCCATCTTGGAGAAAACATCGGGTTTGAACAGGATGGCAAAGGTATTGATTTTCTCCGGCCAATAATAATCATTAGAAAATTCAACAATGAAATATTTTGGGGTATTCCTTTAACTTCAAACAACAAGGAATCTATCTATTACTTTAAAATAACTACCCAAGATAATGTTTATGGCAGTGCTATTTTATCTCAAATACGCCTAATTGACGCCAAGAGATTAAGCTACAAGGTCGGAGATTTGCCAGAAGAAGAGTTTGGTGAGTTGACGAAAAAACTCAAGGCTTTGATCCCTTGAGTTCTTCCTTGTAACCTCACGCTTGCGCGTGAGTCGGGCCGAAGCCATTTGTCCTTGTAGTCTATACCCAATTATTAAAAAGTCAAGTCTAATTATTAATTAAAAAAATATGGAAAACAATATAAATACTTCGATAGAGCTCAGCATAAACAAAATTCGTCATTCGCTGGCTCATTTATTAGCCATAGCCATTAAGGCCAAATATCCCGAGATCAAATTGGGGATTGGCCAGATCATTGAAAACGGCTTTTATTATGATTTTGATTTTGGTCAAACCGTACCGGCCGAAAATGAGCTATTAGAATTAGAAAAAGCGATACGTGCCTTGGTCAGTCAAAATATAGACTTCAGGCGCGAAGAAATTAGCGCCGATCAAGCGCGAGAAATTTTTGCTAACGAGCCTTATAAATTGGAGTTAATTGAAGTGCTCGACAAAACTGGTGAAAAAATTTCTATTTATAAATCAGACACCTCGTCGCCAGAAAGCCAGGCAAACTTTGCCGATCTTTGCGCCGGGCCCCACGTGGCTAACTCGAGCGAAATTGCTCGCGACGCTTTTCGCCTGACTCGGGTCGCTGGCGCTTATTGGCAGGGTGATGAGAAAAATAAAATGCTGACTCGTATCTATGGCGTCGCTTTTGCCAACAAAGGCGAGCTCGACACTTACCTCGACCAACAAGCCGAAGCCGAAAAAAGGGATCATCGTAAATTGGGTAAGGAATTAGACCTCTTTCATATCGACGAAAAAGTTGGCCTCGGTTTACCTCTCTGGCATCCCAAGGGCGCTATTCTCTGGCGAGTGATTGAGGATTTTTGGTATGCCAAACATTTAGAAAATGGCTATGATTTAGTTAGAAGTCCCCATATTGGTAGTAAAATTCTTTGGGAGACTTCGGGCCATTGGGGCTTTTACAACAAGAGTATGTATCCACCAATGGAAGTCGGGCAAACATTAGAAGAGAGACAATTAGGTCAAAAAGCGGAAAAGTCAGAGGAATATTTGATCAAACCAATGAATTGCCCTTTCCATGTTCAAATCTATAAAAATAATCCTCACTCTTACCGTGACCTGCCCTTACGTTGGGCCGAGTGCGGAACAGTTTATCGATTTGAAAAACGAGGCGAGTTATCGGGTTTAACCAGGGTTCGCGGTTTTACTCAAGATGATGCCCACATCATTTGTCGTCAAGATCAAGTTGAACAAGAATTAAAACAGGTTGTTGATTTTATTCTCTTCATTTATGAGGCTTTTGGCTTTGATATCAATTCGGTTAAAGTCTTTCTCTCACTTCGTGATCCGCAAAATAAAGATAAATATGCTGGCACCGATGAAGGTTGGGAATTCACCGAAAATGTCTTACGAAAAATTGCCCAAGAAAAAAAGCTCGACTTTCAAGAAGAATTGGGGGAAGCCGCTTTCTATGGCCCGAAGTTAGACTTCAAGATTAAGGATTGTTTGGGTCGACTCTGGCAATGTTCAACCCTCCAATTTGACTTTAACTTGCCCGAACGATTCGAGATGACCTTTACCAATAGTGAGGGCCAAGAAGAACGACCCTACATGCTTCACCGCGCTTTATTCGGCAGTTTCGAAAGATTCATTGGCTTATTAATTGAACATTATGCTGGTGCCTTCCCCACTTGGCTCGCGCCAGTCCAAGTGAAAATTTTACCAATTAGCGAAAAGCAAATGGCTTACGCGCAAGAAGTTTTCGCCTCGCTAAAAGAAAATGGCATCAGAACAGAGCTAGACGAATCAAATGAGACCTTGGGCAAAAAGATTAGAAACGCCAAAATGCAAAAAATCCCTTACCTCGTCGTTCTTGGCGATAAAGAAATGGAAGAAAAAATGATCACCGTCGAGACTCGCAATTCTGACGACAAAAGCGAAAAAGTTTCCCTCCCCAACTTCATCACCAAAATTCTCGCTGAAATTAAAAACCGAAACTAGACGTCAACGTTCGCCAAATGCGCGTGGGTCTGAATGAAGATTTTGCGGGGTTCAACTTCCGAACCCATTAAGACGTCGAAGGTCTTGTCGGCTTCTTCCACATTGAGCGCGGTCACTTGTTTCAAGATGCGAGAAGCCGGGTTCATGGTGGTTTCCCATAATTCTTCAGGATTCATTTCGCCCAAACCCTTATAGCGTTGAATCGAGATTTTGCCTGATTTGGCCTTAGCTTCTATTTCCTCTCCCCCCTCATTTTCTTCTCCCCCAATATCCGTTTCAAGCGAATCGTCAACCTCTTTCACTTCAGTCTCATTGCCCCCCATCGACTTAATCACTTTGGCCTTTTCTTCATCGGTATAAGCGTAAACCGTTTCTTTACCTTTTTTAATTTTATACAACGGCGGTTGAGCGATATAAATATGTCCTGCATCAATCAAGGGTTTGTAATAACGGAAAAAGAAAGTCAACAATAAGGTCGTAATATGCGCCCCGTCCACGTCGGCATCGGTCGCGATAATAATTTTATGATAACGTAATTTTGAAAGATCCATCATATCGCCAATCCCCACCCCCATCGCAATAATCAGCGATTTGATTTCTTTAAACGCCAACATCTTATCAAGACGCGCTTTCTCGACATTCAAAATCTTGCCCTTGAGCGGGAGAATCGCTTGAGTATGGCGATCACGCCCTTGTTTACCCGAGCCACCGGCCGAATCACCCTCCACAATAAAGATTTCGGATTCTTCCGGATCGCGACTTTGACAATCAGCCAATTTGCCTGGCAAGGTCATACCCTCCAGCGCCCCCTTACGAATCACGCTATCCTTGGCCGCTTTGGCCGCCTTACGAGCTTTGAGAGCCAAAATTGACTTGCTGATGATAGCTTTGGCGTCATCGGGGTGTTCTTCTAGATAAGCGTTAAAGGCCTCGCCGAAGACCGTTTCGACGGCCCCGCGAGCCTCCACACTCCCCAATTTGGCCTTAGTCTGACCCTCAAATTGCGGGTTTCTTAATTTGACCGAAATCACCGCGGTTAGCCCTTCGCGCACATCGTCGCCAGTCAAACCTCCCTCACTCTCTTTTAAAATATTATTTTTCTTACCGTAATCATTTAGAATTCGGGTCAGCGCCGAACGAAAGCCGGTTAAGTGCATCCCGCCCTCCGGCGTAATCGTGTTGTTAGTAAAACTGGTTTCTTTGGCATCAATATCATCAACATATTGAAGCGCTACTTCTACCATCACTTCATTCGCTTCTTTCTCAACATAAAAAATCTCGCGATGAAGCGGTTTGTCGTGACGATTATAATAACGCACGAGAGACAATAACCCGCCCTCAAAATAGAAAGTTTTTGACGGCACCTCAAGCTCGAGTTCCTTCAACCAAAAGATCTTGTCGAGATCGATTTTCTCCTTCGTGTCGCGCGCATCAATCACTCGAACCCGCAAACCTTTGACGAGATAAGCCTGCCCACGCAAATGATTAACGACTCGATCCCAATCATAGACGGTTTCAGAAAAAATCGTTGGATCAGGTTGGAACATAATAACGGTCCCGTGAAGCTTGGAACTAGCCACCTTTTTAACATTATTTTTTTTCTTGCCCTGCGCGTATTCTTGTGCGTATTTGCCACCATCACGATGAACCTCGGCCTTGAGCCAAGTCGAAAGGGCGTTAACCACTGACGCGCCGACACCATGCAAACCGCCAGAGATTTTATAACCATCACCTTCAAATTTGCCACCGGCGTGGAGAACAGTAAGCACCGTTTCGAGCGCCGAGACTTTAGTTTTTTTATGGACATCAACTGGGATCCCTGTGCCATTATCCACAATGCGCACCGCGTTACCAGGCAAAAGAGCAACTTCAATCTCACTACAAAAACCGTTCATCGCCTCATCGCGAGAGTTGTCAAAAATCTCAACCAAGAGATGGTGGAGGCCATCCTCGCCAGTCGAACCAATATACATACCAGGACGCTTACGAACCGGATCTAGACCCTCGAGCACCACGATATCGTCCGCGCTATATTTGCGTGTTTTAGGGCTATTCATAAGGTTATTATAGCATAACTCAACCCTAAAAACAAACAATAAAAACTGGACAAATTAGTAGCCTTTTAGTAGTATTAATTCGGACCTGGCACAAAACAATACCCCCTGTCGATAAAGGGCAGGGAACAGACGTGAGTGGCAAGGTCCAAGGCGTGAGCCACCATTGCCTAACAAGGCTGGAGCCCAAGGTAAGGTTCTCCTAGAGATAGGGAGCTGAGTCCGGGCACCTCACACTGGTACGGCCAACCTGCTGACGCGAAGGCCACAACTAAGACGGTCCGATCACGTCTTTTTGTTTTTTAAGGTTTTTTATTTCCTCACTTCAAAACCAGCTTGTTTTTCGAGATTTTTAATAATTTGAGCCATTGGGGCGTTAGTTTCATCATCGGAGAGGGTTTTGGTGTAAGATTGAAAGACGAGGCGAAAGGCCAGCGACTTTCTCCCTTCCTTTGCAAATTCGTCAAAAAGAATCGGCCCCGCCACACAAAGCTCCCCTGCTGATTCTTTTATAATTTTTGCCACTTCATCGGTTTGAGTATTCTCGGGCACCCAAACGGCAACGTCACGGATAATGCGCGGGTAAGGCGAGACAAGTTTATAACTAGCGTTTTTGTTGATTAGGTCTGACAACTTAACTTCTTTTGCCTCTTTAATTTCTTCGGATAACTTATCAAAATTAAATTCTTGAACCGCGGAAACCTCGTCAACCGTTGGCGGTTCGAGATCCAATCTCAAAGCCTCCAGAGATTGAATCTCGAACCGCTCCGCCAACTTAACCAAAGTCCCCTCAACTTCCTTCTGTGCATCCTGACCTTTAATTTTCTTTTTGTAGCCAATCCCCAACCCCAATCGAGTCTCCTCTTTTCCGCCGACAAAAACTTTCCCGATTTCAAAAATCTTAACCGCTTCGTTATCAAATAAAACATAAGGCAAATTAAATTTAATTTTTTCGATCAGCCAATCGGTTAAATTAGTGCGCAAAAACTTTTTATCACTCGCCAACGGATTCGCCACTTCGACTTCGCCCTTGTTGGTAAAAGTATAGCCATAAACTTCAGTAAAACCTTCCCCCTTCAAAATCACCCGGATTTTATTGGCGAGATTAAATCTTTTCTCCGCTTCAGCTTCGGCTCCCGAGAGTTTGGGAGCCGAGCTTCGGGAGTTTGGAAGCTCGGCTCCCAAACTCACCACGCCGGCAATTTTGTCATACCCATAGATTCGCCCCACTTCTTCCACATAATTTTCTTTCGCTTGAAGGTCTAATCTCTCAACCGGAGGGGTCAAGCGCACCAAGGGAAACCCTTGAACTGCTCCCAAAGGGTTCCCCTTGGTGCTCACTTCAACTTCAATACCCAAGCTCTCAAGAATTTTAATAGACTCTTCAGGCGCAATGTCTACTCCCAATCTTTCACTAAATTCTTTAATGGCAAATTCAATCGGCGCGGGAATATTTTTAATTTTATACTCGTCAACTTTTTCCCCGACTTTTGTTTCGCTTGTCCCGGCCTCTTTGATTATTAAATCAGTGAGTAAATCCATGGCATAACCCGCCACTTCAGTCGAAATTTCATTTTCAAATCTTTTTGAAGCATCGGTTCTAATACCAATTTTTTGCGCCGTCTGGCGGATATTAACTGGATCAAAATTGGCTGATTCTAAAATCAAGTTTTTCGTCTCATTGGTCACTTCGGCTTTTTTGCCCCCCTTAATCCCCGCGATCGCTAGCGGGCCCTCATCATCAGCAATGATTAAAATGCTTTCATCCAAATTAACTTCTTGGTTATCAAGAGTCGTGATTTTTTCTCCCGTCTTCGCCAACCGCACCGTGATTCCTCCCTGAACTTTATCAGCGTCAAACGCGTGCAAGGGTTGCCCCACATCGAACATCACGTAATTAGCCAAATCAACAATATTAAAAATCGAACGCTGATCTAATTTTTCTAAATCTTTTTTAAGCCAATCAGCTGAATTTTTGACGGCAACATTCTCAACCATTCTCCCGATGTATCGCCGACAAAGTTTTTCATCCTCAATTTTAATATTAAGATTCCGAACCGTCACCAAGGGAAACCCTTGAACTGCTCCCAAAGGGTTCCCCTTGGTGACGGCAGATTTAAGCCTCAAATCAAATAGCGCCGAAATTTCTTTAGCCAGGCCATAATGACACAAGCAATCATGAGCGCGATCGGGCAATACTTTAACATCCATTAAGCAATCACCATCTTTTTCGACAATATCTTCGACTTCAAAAGCGTGAAAAATTATTTTATCCGCTAAAACGCTCGCCTTAGGCAATTTTGCGTCAAAATATTTTTGGAGCCAATTATGAGAGACAAGCATGTAAGTTTGTAAGCAAGTAAGCTTTTAAGCTAAAACTGATTAATGAATCTTAAATCGCCATTATAAAAATTCCGGATATCTTCAATCCCCCATTTAACCATGGCCAAACGCTCAGGGCCGAGCCCAAAGGCAAAGCCTTGCCACTCGTCAGGATTAAGGCCAACGGATTTGAAGACATGAGGATGAACCAAACCCGCACCCATAATCTCGAGCCAACCAGTGCCACTACAAACTGAGCATTTTTTCTCTTCATCTTCCTTGTGACCCTCCTTCGCTGAAGCTATGGCGGGTAAACAAGCGGGACAAATCATATCCACCTCAAAACCCGGCTCGACAAAAGGAAAGAAGGAGGGGCGAAGGCGAATCTGCACCTTCTGACCAAAAATCTTTTGCAAAAAATGTTCTAAACTGCCTTTCATGTCGGCCACGCTCACTTTTTTGTCCACCAGTAAACCTTCAATTTGAAAAAATTGCGCCTCGTGTCGCGCGTCTGTCGCCTCATAACGAAAAACTTTGCCTGGCACGATAATTCGTAGTGGCGGTTTATTATTTTCTAAATATCTAATTTGAACGGGTGAAGTGTGAGTTCTTAATAATTTTTTTAACCCCTCGACTTCCCTCGACCCAGCTCGGGACGAGTCGCTCGGGGCTCCTCCCTGCGGTCGGAGCCAAAAAGTATCCCACATATCCCGCGCCGGATGATCCGCCGGAACATTCAGTGCGTCAAAATTATGATATTCGTCCTCAATTTCTGGCCCCTCGGCCACCACAAAATCCAAGTCGCGAAAAGCGTCCACCACCTCGTTAATAATCTGCGTTAAAGGATGAAGATGCCCCTTTTGCTCTCGTTCGGTCATTCCTAGATTATAACGAAAAAATCAGTAAAAACAAATTGCCTGATTGTTAAAAATACGCTTTAATATAGAAACGCCAGCATAGCTCAGTTGGTAGAGCAACGCTTTTGTAAAGCGAAGGTCCGGGGTTCGAATCCTCGTGCTGGCTCAGTTTTCACTTTCGACCTTTTTCGCCTCATCGGCCATGATTTGGATTTCAGCCATAGTGGCATCTTTGTGATCTTTAATCTCTTTCAAGAAAAAAGAGACTTTGTCGGTTTTATGAATTTCTTCGGGGCTAGGCGCCGAATCAACAATTTGGTTAAAGCGTCTTTCGGTTTTAACAATAGCGTAACGCGCCGTCGCCATCGAATTTTTCACAAAATGAAGAAAGAAAAGATAAAGTTTCCTTAACCCTGACTGGCAAAAACGCACAATCTTAAAAGCCAAGTAATCAATCATCACATTCGCCACCCCGTAATGATTCAACTCATTATAATCGAGATTTTTGGCTCGATTGATCATGATTTGGCGCCGAAAAAGGAAGGAGAGAATGGCCAGCGAAACCAGCGCCACGACCGCTAAAATATAATAAACCATATAGGGTTTTAGTTTTTGGAATCGAGCCGAGCAAAATGAGCAATCTCAATTCGTTCGCCAAATTTCTGGATGTGATTCTTAACCAAATCGTCAATTGTCAAGGTCGGATCCTTGATAAAGGGTTGGGTGAGAAGTTCGGCCACATCAGCTGGGTTCATCGCCACGATATGCATCGCGAGGTCATCCGCCAGCGCTTGGAAGCCTTCGTTCTTGGCCACGAAATCGGTCTCCACATGAACCTCCACTAAAGCTCCCAGCTTGTGGTCAGAGTGAATATAGGCACTAACCAAACCGGCGTGAAGTTCGCGCGTCGCCTTTTTCTCCGCGACTTCGGCCCCCTTCTCTTTTAGAAAGTCTAAAGCCTTGTTGATATCGCCCCCAGCATCTTCGAGCGCTTTTTTACATTGCGCAATTGAGATCCCAGTTCGATCGCGAAGTTCTTTAATTTGTTCCGTTGTGATCATCTTTTTTTTCTACCTCTTTTTCTTTTATGATTTCTTTTTCGTCTTCCTTCACTCCTTCATTATAAGCCATTGCGATTTCGCGAGCAACAAAATCAATGACTTTACGTTGCGCATCGTTAGCCATAATCGGATAAGCAATCCCCTCAATATTGCAGTCAGAATTAGCCAAGGCGATAACCGGAATATTTAATTTCTTCGCTTCGGCCACGGCAATATCCTCCTTCTTAGGATCAACCACAAAAATCGCGCCGGGTAATTTGGTTAGATCAGTCAAACTACCAAAATAACGCTCGAGATTCGCCACTTCTTTGGCAATCACCCCTCGTTCTTTTTTGGTATATTTTTTTAACTCGCCCGTCGCCTCTTCATCCTTAAGTTTCAATAAACGATCGATGCGTGAACGAATTTGTCGAAAATTAGTCATTGTCCCACCAATCCAACGCTCGATGACATAAGGCAAATTGGCCAAGCCGGCAACTTCGGTCACAGCTTTTTGGGCTTCAGTTTTAGTGCCGACAAAAATAATCGCCTTCTTACTCTGACCCAATTCCCGAGCGAAGGCCTTGGCCACACTTAAACTCTCGGCCGTCTTCTCTAAGTCAATAACGACCGTCTTATTCTTCAACCCAAACAAAAAAGACTTGCTTGACGGGTGTCGGCTATTTTTGCCATAACCAAAATGCGCCCCCAAATCAAACATCTTTTTCACCAAATCTTCTTTGGCCTGATCTTTTACTGCTTCATTCATACAGGGAGAGTTTAACAAAAAACCCTAATAAAGGCAAGGTGGGCCATAAACAAAGATGTCCGGCGGTCTAAATCGACCGCCGGACAAGCCCGTATCGAGGGACTGGTCACGAGACCAGCCCCCTAAACACCGAACAAAAAACCGCCACCGCCACCGCCAACAACACTTCGCTGACCAAAAGTGAGATCATCGCCCCGACCCCCATGGCGACAATGTCAACCATTTCGTGACCGAAATGGTCTTCCTCTGGTTGTTTTCCCATTTCCATCTCCACCGTAAACCTCCTTGTAGTTGTAGCTCCAAAGAAATCTGACGATATTATACACCCACGCAAATCATTTGTCAAGTTCATGACAACTACCCTAATGGAGGCGAGACCTCCATTAGGCCTTATTTTAGGCCTTCTTTCAGGTCAGTGAAAATGGGGTCAAGGTTGCCGGCGAGAATGCGTTCAATGCCGTGCCAAGATTTCTTAATGCGATGGTCGGTAATCCGGTCTTGAAGAAAATTGTAGGTGCGGATTTTTTCAGAGCGATCAGCGGTGCCAATCTGGCTCTTGCGCTCGGCCGAGTACTTAGCCTCTTCAGCTTGCCGTTCTTGATCCTCAATTTTAGCCGCCAGCATTTCGAGCGCCTTTTCCTTATTCCTTAATTGGGTTCGTTCGCTCTGACAACGCACCGCCAAGCCCGTTGACTTGTGAACCATTCGCACGGCGGTTTCGACTTTATTAACATTTTGTCCGCCAGCCCCACCCGAGCGCGTAAATTCAATCTCTAAATCTCCCGGATTGATTTTGATTTCGCTATATTCCCTGACCGGCAAAACCGCCACCGAAATAGTTGAGGTATGAACTCGCCCCGATTTCTCGGTGGCCGGCACCCGTTGCACGCGGTGGACCCCCATTTCGTATTTGAAAGAATCGTAAGCGCCATTACCGACAATTTCGAAAGTCGCTTCTTTGTAACCCCCCATTGGCGACAATGATTCGTCAACCAGCGAAAAGACCCAACCTTGGAGGGTGGCATATTTAGCATAAGTTTGAGCTAACTCGTAGGCAAACAACGCCGCTTCTTCCCCACCCGCCCCAGCTCTTAATTCGATCATCACAATTCGAGGGCTGTCGGGCTCACTCTCTCCCGCTTTGGGTGCCAAAATTTCTTCCATCTTAACCAAAATCTCGGCTTGCTGTTTCTCCAGCTCTTTAATTTCTTCTTCAGCCAGATCTTTAACCGAAGCATCTTTGGCCAACAAATCTTTCGCTTCAGTAATTTTACCGGCTAAATCGTCAAAAACTCCCGCCCAATAGGCCGTCTTCGGGTTGGCTCTGAAATCAGCAATCTCCATTATCTATTTATCCTCTTTAGTTTTGGTCGAGGCAGTTTTCTTGGCCACTTTCTTCTTGGGAGCCGTCGCTTTGGCGGCGCGACCGCGGAATTTCTCAACCATGCCGGCGGTATCTACCACCTTCTCATTACCAGTAAAAAATGGGTGGCAAGCGCTACAAATTTCAACATTGATTTTCTCAACTGACGCGCCCACTGTAAAGGTATTGCCACAGGCGCAAGTGACTTCAGCTTCGTAATATTTAGGGTGGATATCCTTTTTCATACGACAGACTATACACTAATTTTATTAATTCTGCAAGATGTCGATTTGCTTCTGATATTTGGTGGCAATCGCCATTACTTCGTTGCCGTAAAAAGCGTTTTTAGCCAAAGACCAATTGCCCCCAGCATAATACTTGAGCGCCGCTTTGCGTTCCGTGGTATAAGTGCCACCGTCTGCGCCCAAATCGCGCAAATAGAGACCCGAGGCCGTGAAGGCGTCTCTCGCGTCCCACGGGTTAGGTGGATTATTGCCGGTCACTTTGGAAACCGCGCTCTTCATCCCCATCCAAGTTGACGGGATAAATTGGGCCGGCCCCATGGCTCCACCATAACCCCCACCGTAAGGGCAAGAGACAGGTTGACCAACCGGATCAATCCCCAATTCTTTACAAATTTTTTCAAAGGGCTCAATGTCCCGACTCGGCTTCATCACTGATTTATAACTCTTTGAGGCTGGGTCGCCCGGCCGATTACAAGTTCCGATATTTTCGCCCAAATTAGACTCTTGGGTAATAATGGCCAAGAGAAAAGCCGGACGAACACCAGTTTTAGCGGAAACAAAATTGGCATGTTCGAGGGCTTGGCCAAAAGTAATATTCGTCGCTCCCCGCAAACGGTAAAGAGCACTCCGAATCTCCGCCCGTTCTTTTTCTTTCTTCGCAATTACCGCTTTGTAAGAATTCTCCTTCGCTTTACTCGCGTTTAGGAGAGTAGTTTTCTCTTTATTTAATTGCTCGATATTTGCTTTCTCATTTTCAATCGCTTTCTTGGCATTGGTCTCAGCGTCACGTCGACTTTCGAGGACCGTTTTTTGCGTTTCGGTATTTTTCTTAACCCCCCGCACGGTCGCCAACGAGTCTTGAACATGATCTTCGACCGAATGAAAACGTTGGAGATCGACAAATAAATTCGATAAAGTCTGTGGGCTTAAAACAATTTCAGCAAAAGTACTATCGTCAAGCTCCCGCGTTTGACGCAACAATTCAGCCAGAGAGGTTTTTTCTTGATCAAGCTGTTCCTCTAAAGTGCCAATGGTTTTTTCTTTCTGGACAATATCGCCACCCAAGCGCGCAATTTCGATTTGTTTGGCTTTGATATTAAGTTGGGCCGTATTGATTTTGTAGGTCAAAATGTCGATGTCACGCTGAATACTCGCCGTCTCTTTTTGTTTAGATTGAAGCAAGCTTTTTTGGCCCGCAATCTCCGCCTCCACCACCTTAAGCTCCGCGTTCAAACGCGCCTCTTTTTCTTGAGTGGTTTCGGCCCGAGTTGCCAACGGCAAAAAAATCACCGCCGAAATCACCAGCCACCCGAACCACAAAAAAATCAACCGATTCTTCATCAGGAATATTATAGCAGAGATAAAAAATTATTTCTCGTCCGTTGGAGCGTCGCCTTCTTCAGTCGCCTCTTCTTGTTTACCCTTCTTCTCGACTTCAATCGCCGAGAGATCAACCGGCGCCACTTCTTCAATCACTTCTTCGCCCGCCTCGGTAATGGCGGCCACCACTTCTTCAACATCAAGCACCGATTCGACACCAACTGGCAATTTCAAATCTTTAATCAAAATCTGGCTATCCAAGGCCACGAGGGAAGAAATATCAACCGTAATATCGTGAGGCAAATTCTTCGGCAAAGCGCGAATTTCTAATTCGTGCAAAACTTTGACCAAGCTCCCGCCCAAATCCTTAACCGCTGGCGCCACCCCTTCGAAGATAAGCGGAACCGCCACCTCAAGCTCTTTGTCTTGACTAACAATATAAAAATCAGCGTGGACAGGAAAGCCCGAGAGCGGGTCAGTCTGAACATCATGAATTAAGATATCTTGGGCTTGACCATCAACCGCCAAAGAAACAATGGTCGATTCGCCCGCTTGAGTTAAGACCTTTTGAAATTCGGCTTGATTGAGAGTAATGGCTAAAGTCTCCTTCTGGCCACCATAAACTACCGCCGGGAGTTCGCCTGCCTCGCGCAAGTTACTAACCTTCTTACCTAAAATATCGCGTTTTTCCGCGGTCAATTTAAACATAACTGGTCCAGTATAACGAAAAACCTAAAAAAGTAAAGCCCGGGCGACGCGCAAGCGCGCCACCCGGGTTGCTGTTCAATTCTTTTTATGGGGCCAGGAGCAAGTCCCAAAACCCATCCTTTTTGCCCAAACCAATGACCGAGGGGGACACAGGGGAAAATATCTCGGTCTCATCGCCATTGCGGAGACGAACAAGGATCATCCCCCCACCTTCTTTGAGGAAAAAGGAGACATCGGCATCTTCTTCCGAGGAGACAACGAAAACCCCCCCTTTCTCGCAAAGCTCAACCGCAAAGCTCCCCGCGAGAACCCTCCGATCCCCGCCAACCGATGAATCGAAAAAAAGACAAAGAACCGGGCGTTCTTTCATGAAAAAACCCTCCGTTTTTATAGCAAACACACACCACTCCTCTCTTATTTAACCAATTCGCGAAAATAAACGCAAGCGACGGGTGGTGACATCTTTCATCCCGGCCACCGCATCCTTGAGAATTTTATAAGGCGCAATTTCTTCAGGATAATCTTGGAGAGCTTCGCGCAAAGCGTCGCGATAAGCCAAACGCAATTCGGTATTAATGTGGACAATCGCCACCCCCGCCTCAATCGCCGAGACAAAATCTTCATCAGTGAGACCAGACCCGCCGTGCAAGACAAGCGGGACGCCGGTCGCTTCATGAATTTCTTTAATGCGCGCAATATTTAATCGAGGGTTGGGCGCGTGCTTTAACATCCCGTGCAAATTGCCAACAGCCGGCGAGAAAAGATCGAGACCCGTCTCTTCAACCAAGCGCTTGGCCTCCTCGGCCTTAGTAATGGCCTCATCACCAATCGCTGCCCCTTCAGGAATTTCGTCGAGCATCTTTGACGATTTGCCAATATAGCCCAACTCACCCTCAATTAAAATCTCCGGATTAACACCTCGCGCATAAATGACACATTTTTTTGTTTCCGCAATATTTTCATCAAGAGACAATTCACTGCGATCAAAAACAATTAAATCAAAACCGGCATCAATCGCCTCCTTGGCCCGCTCAAATGACGAAGTATGGTCCGCCGACAAAAAAATTGGGTAATCAAATTCCTGCTTCAAGCTCGCCACCAGGGCCACCGCTTGAGGCACGCCGACAAAATCTCGTTCACCCTCGGAGACACCAATAATCACTGGCATTGGCGTTCCGCCAGAGGCGGATAAACCTTGCGCCGCACGAAAAATAGCCCACAAGCCTTCGAGGTTAGAGATATTGAAGTGGCCAATGGCCGTCTTCTTCGCCTCCGCCTCTTTAATTATTTGTCTTAAAGTTTGCATGCTATAATAATAGCATATGAAAAAATTTGATTTAATCTCCGTGGGGGATAACGCCACCGACGCCTTTATTAGGTTAAGTGAGGCCGAATTAAATTGCCAAATCGACAAACCAGAATGCAAGATTTGTATGAAGTTTGCGTCGAAGATTCCTTACGACTCGGTCACTGAGGTCCCAGCCGGGGGCAATAGTTCAAATGTCGCTCTCGGTTCCGCCAGACTCGGTCTAGCGGTAGCTTATATCTCGAATGTCGGCGACGACGACCACGGCCAAAAAACTTTAGCCAAGTTAAATGAAGCAGGAATCAACACGACTTGGGTCAAGAAAAATGCCGATGTCCCAACTAATTATAATTATGTTTTATGGTATGCCGATGACCGCACGATTTTAGTTAAGCACGAAAATTATCCGAATTATTTCCCCTTCGACCGGTTCGACGATACTCACCACCAGTCCGCTCAGAGCGAGCCCGATAATCCAGAAGCTAATTGGCTCTATTTGTCATCAATGAGCGACAGCGATGGTTCAGTTCATCAACAAATTGCCGATTGGCTCACGGCTCAACCCGAAACCAAGCTCGCCTTCAGCCCCGGCACTTGGCAATTAAAAGCTGGCGTTGAAAAATTGAAAGCAATTTATGCCCGCACCGAAATTCTTTTTTGCAACAAACAAGAAGCAACCAAAATCAGTAATCGAGGTGAGTCCTCTGATGAGCCCGAGGTCTCTCCTCGATTACCAAATTCGCCCAAAGTCGTTTTTCGCACATTAGCTGAGTCAATTAAAAATCTGGGTCCCAAAATCGTCGTCATCACCGATGGCGAGAATGGCGCCAGTGTTCTCGACGACCAAAATAATTTTTACCAAATCCCCGCCTTCACCAATTTTGGTCCCGCCCTTGAACGCACTGGTGCCGGTGACGCCTTCGCCGCCGCCTTTCTCGTCGCCACCGCCAATAATTTGCCCGCCGATCAAGCTCTCGCTTGGGGCGCGATTAATTCTGCCTCGGTCGTCACCCAAATCGGCCCCCACGCCGGCCTCCTCACCCGCACGGAAATTGAAAAAAAAAGTTAAGTAGTCTTTCTTTTAATTACCTTTTTTACCGCTTCAATAATATCATCAACCCCGAGACCATAATGTTCCATTAATTCGGCCGGTTCGCCAGATTGGCCAAAGCGGTCGGCGACACCCACAAATTCGATTGGCACGGGATAATTTTGCGCCAAAAATTCCGCCACCACGCTACCCAAACCGCCCGCTTTTTGATGTTCTTCGCAAGTGACAACCGCCCCGACCCCGCCCATTGGCGGGCAAGTTTTTTTTACAGCTTCTAAAATTGTTTTTTCATCTAGTGGTTTAATAGTGTGATTATTGATGACTGAAACTTTGATCCCCTCGCGCGCCAATTTGCGCGCCGCCATTAAAGAATTATAAACCAAGAGACCACAAGCGATAATCGCCACTTCTGGTTTTTCATCATCAAGCAAAACTTCAGCTTTTCCAATCTCAAACGACGCCTCGTCAGTCGTCACGATCGGACTCTTGGCACGCGCCAGACGAAGATAACTCGGGCCAACCATTTCGGCCAGAGCCAGAGTCGCCTTCTTCGCTTCAACTGCATCACAAGGCACGACGACCGTCATTCTGGGTAAAACTCGGGTTAAAGCAATATCCTCGAGCATTTGGTGCGACCCACCATCGGGACCAACATTCAACCCCGCGTGCGCGCCAACAATTTTGACATTGGTCTGGTTATAACAAATCGTCGTCCGAATCATTTCCCAATTCCGCCCGGGTGAAAAAATCGCATACGAGGCAATGAAGGGCACTTTACCCATCGAGGCCAACCCCGACGCCACGCTCGCTAAATTTTGTTCAGCGACCCCCAATTCAAAAAATCGGTCAGGGAATTTCTGCGAAAATTCTTCAACCCGCGTTGACTCCTTCAAGTCCGCGCACAACACTACCACCTTCTTATCCCTCTCCCCCGCTTCAATCACCCCCTCGCCAAACCCCTCGCGAATTGCTTTCTGTTCAACGTTTAACTCATAAATTTTAGGGTTGAGATTCATTTCTTTAATTATAAAACAATCGTCAAACGAAAACCACCTCTCACTACCAAAATTAACAATTGTAAATTTTGGTAACAAATCTTGCCAGGTAATTTTGAAGTTGATTTAAAACTACCCCCTCAATATTTGCATATTATTAATAGATTTGCTAGATTAAAATGAGAGGTGAAAAGGATTGATGCACCGGCGATCCCTGAGCGGGCTTCCCCCGTCTCCTAGCCCAATATAAAGCAAGAGAAGGCCAATCTTGTTACCGGTGCTCGAACACTCGGTGCCCCAAGGAAACGCGGGGCACCTTATCTTTTGAAAGACTTTTACTAATTTATTTCATCAAGTGCCTGCCTCCCTTCTTCTTTTGTTGGTGTTTTGCCGTGCCATTCGAATTTGTTTTCGAATTCGGGCACACCTTTGCCGGGCGTGGTGTGAGCAATGATCACCGACGGACGATTAAAAACCGATTTGGCCATCCCCACGGCGTCAAAAATTTCGGGAAAACTGTGCCCATCAATCTCGATCACTTGCCAACCAAATGCCCGCCATTTGTCAACCAACGGTTCGAGAGGCATCACATCTTCAGTTTGACCATCAATTTGGATATTATTGCGATCGATAATCGCGATTAAATTATGCGGTTTTTCTTTGCCCGCTAACATCACCGCCTCCCAAGTCGAGCCCTCTTGTAATTCGCCATCGCTCATTAAACAATAGAAAAAACGGTGTAAGACCGGCCCGCCGGCGAGGCGGATTGAGACGACATCGAGACGGTCAGCCAAAGCCATCCCCACCGCTTGCGCCAAACCCTCACCGAGCGGACCAGAACTAGTCTCGGCCAACGGGAAAAATTCCCGATGCGGATGGCCCTGTAAACGCGAACCATATTTACGAAGAGTCATTAATTCTTTTTTCTCAAAATAACCGGCTTCGGCCAAAGTCGCATACAAAACCGGGCAAATATGGCCATTTGATAAAACCACCCGATCTCTCCCCTCCCAATCAGGCCTCTTAGGGTCGTGATTAAGTAAACCAAAATAAAGGGCCGTGAAAATATCGGCCATACCAAGTGCCCCCGCCGTATGCCCCGATCGCGCCTCGACCAACATCGAAATAATCGAGCGTCTAATTTCTCGCGCTTTCGTTTCTAAATATTTTAATTTATCGTCAGTAAGAATCACAAATTTTGGAAACTTTTAATTGTTTCTTCGATATTGGGCGCCTGCCAAATGCGGGAGCCAATCACGAGACCATCGGCACCAACTTCTTTGAGGCGCCGGCCAATTTCCAGATCAATCCCGCCATCAATAATTATTTTGACATCTGGCCAATTGGTTTTAAGCGTTTTAATTTTTTCAAAGACTCGTTCGTCAAATTTTTCACCCGAGTAACCAACGCGTTCGATACTCATTAATTGAACTAATTTTACTCTATCTAAATAATGATAAATTTTTTCAACTGGCGTGGCCAATTCAAGCGCCAAACCAAGACTAATATGCGCGCCTTTGGTTTCGATTATTTTTTCAATCTCGTCCGTCGATTCGTAATGAATAATAAGGCGATCAACTACCTCCTGCCAACTTGCCCCGAACGGAGTTGAGGGGTCGTCAATCAAAGTTTCGGGGTGTTCAACCATTAAATGGGCACTGATTTTGGTTTTGCCGTCAACCTCTTTTAAATCCTCGGGGGCTTGCCCTAACAACATTGGCCAAGTAAAACTCGGTACAAAAACACCATCGGCAATATCCAATTCGACCCAGTCCACTAAACCCTCGACGCGAATCAATCGAGTTTTGACTTCTTCAAAATTATCCGCAATGATCGAGGGAATTATTTCCATGTTGGTTTAGTATTTAGTATCTAGTATTTAGGGATTAGATAACTCGCCCCATTGATTCATCGTCATCAATCTCTTTAATCCGCCGAACATGACGAGGGTCTTGAGAAAACGGTGTGGCCAACCACAAATCAATCACTTCTTTGGCTTGCTCAAAATTCAAAAACCGCGCACCCAGCGACAAAACATTAGTGTCATTATGTTCACGCGAAAGTTTAATAATATCGAGCGGACCACTTGTCCCGAGTGAAGCCGAGGGACCATAATAAAGCGCCGCCCGCACGCCCTTAAACCGGTTAGCACAAATCGCCTCACCTTGACCAGACCCACCCAAAATTATCCCCCGACTCTCCGAATCACCCTGAACCATTTTGGCCACAATTTTCACATAATCGGTGTAATCATCTTCGGGATCCAAAGTAAAAGCGCCTTGGTCTTGCACAGCCAAACCCTTTCCCTTCAGATAATCTTTAATCTGCTCCTTCAATTCAAACCCCGCATGGTCAGTACCCAAGTAAATAGTCATGAGTTAATTATAACACTATTGTCCCAATTTTAGCACATGCTCCACGAGCGTATTGGTATAACCGGCTTCGTTGTCGTACCAAGCCATCACTTTGACGAGATTACCGCCCACGACTTTGGTATAAGATAAGTCGGCAATGGAAGCAAACGGGCTACCAAGAATATCAGAGGAAACGAGCGCTTCTTTCGTCACGCTAAAAGTTTTTTGCCATTGGGGCAGAGTGGAAGCTTTTTCTAAAATAACATTGACTTCCTCAACTGACGTGGGTCGCTTAGCGATAAAAGTGACATCAATCATCGAACCGGTAATGACCGGCACCCGAATGGCGATGCCATCAAATTTGCCCTGAACTTGCGGGATGACTTGCCCGACTGCGACCGCCGCACCCGTCGTGGAGGGAATTAGGTTAACCGCCCCCGCCCGGCCCCGACGCCAATCTTTGACATCAGCCACATCCACCAATTTTTGCGTCGCGGTATAACCATGGATCGTATTAAGTAACGCCTTCTCAACGCCGAGCGCTTCATCTAAAATTTTGATTACTGGCGCGGCGCAATTAGTCGTGCAGGAACCGTTCGAAGTCATGACTTGGTCGCTCAATTTTTCGTCATTGATATTAATTAAGAAAGTGCCACCGGGCACGCCCGCCACTGGCTCATCTTTGACTGGTGCCGAAATTACCACCTTGCGGGCACCAGCATCCAAGTGAGCCTTGGCCTTCGCGTAAGTTTCGAAAACCCCCGTTGACTCCACCACCACATCCACCATCAACTCGCCCCACGGTAATTGAGCGGGATCTTTTTCTTGTAAAAATTTGATGGTTTGACCATTAACAATTAACGCTTGACCCGCTCCATCATTTTTCGTTTCGATTGTCCCCGCAAATTGGCCATAGGCGCTATCGTATTTCAAAAGATAAGCGATGTTGGCCAAATCGCCCAAATCATTAACGCCAACAATTTGAAGGTCCGGATTTTTAATCGCCAATTTAAGAAACGCCCGACCAATTCGCCCCAGACCATTAATCCCCACTTTTACTTTTCTCGCCCCGTTAGAAATTTGACTGGCCATAATTTTTATAAATTTATTTTAATAATCCCTCAACACCCTATTCTAGCACATTAAAAAAATTGTGAAATTTCTAATGGGGTTTATCTCGATTTTAGCAAAAAAATAGCTGAAACAAAAAAGGCCCCGAGTCTCGCAGGGCCGACGCGACGACGCCGATGGCGTTCGCAATGCCTGTGCGAGACTCGAGAACCTTAGACGGAGCGACTCTGTGGCCGCCGTTACGGCGGTCTACCCAAAATCTTCATAACGAACTCCTTTCGTGCGGGGCCTGCCTCCTGGCGAGGCTAGGCTCGCGCGGCGGCCGCGATGCCGGCGACGAACGCGTCATCCTTAATCGTCATATTGGGGGGCGAGGGGAGTTGGAACGTGGAACCACGAATGCGCATGGGACTTTCCTCCATTGTCGTCTGGGCTAACTCGTCGACACTCGATCGAGCTAGCCACTCTCCTAAGAACACAAGGAACATATACTCTTCCAGTATAGCATAACGCTATTATTTGTCAAGCAAAATCGGAGCCGATCTGGCCTTTCGCCTATTTCGCCTTATTTTGCAACAGTTTTTTGAGTAATTCGGGATTGGCAGAACCATGACTGGCTTTCATCGCTTGGCCAATCAAGAATTGAAGTGATTTTTCTTTGCCGGCCTTAAATTCGGCAAAAACTGCTTCGTTTTTCTTTATCACCTCATCAATAATCGTCGAGATCGCGCCTTCGTCATGAACTTGGAACAAGCCTTTCGCCCTGGCAATCACTCTTGGCTCGCCTCCCTCGCGCAACATCACCGCCAAAATGTCTTTGGCCCCCCGCGAAGAAACTTCTTTCTCGACCACCATTTTAATCAGCTCGGCATAATCGCTCGGTTCGGGCAAAGTTAATTCATCGGGCGTGGGCGCCAGTCCCAGCAAATCAGTCGTGAGATAATTGACGGCAGACTGAAGGTAGGCCTCGGCCAAAGGGCCCAAGGGGAACCCTTGAACGGCTCCCAAAGGGTTCCCCTTGGGCACCAATTTTTCGGCGACGGCGCGGAAAAATTCGGCTAATTTATGACTTTGCACAAAGACTTCAACATCTTCTGATTTCAAACCAAGTTGCTCGGTAAAATGTTGGCGTCGCTCCCACGGCAATTCGGGCAAAGATTTTTTAATCGCCTCGAGACTAAATTCGGGAATTTCGCTTAAAAAAAGTTTGGGTAAATCCGGATCAGGGAAATAACGATAATCATGCGACGACTCCTTGAGCCGTTGGCTGAAAGTGATTTGTTTATTTTCGTCCCAACCCCGCGTCTCCTGTATTACCTTATCCCCATTTTCTAAAACTTCGATTTGGCGCGCAATTTCGAAATCAATCGCTTTCTCCACCGACTTAAAAGAATTGAGATTTTTCACCTCAACCTTGGTGCCAAGAACGTTGGAACGAGCCACCGAGATATTCGCCTCAATCCGCATCTGCCCTTTTTCCATATTCGCTTCTGACGCGCCGAGATAGCGCATCAGCGTCTGCAATTCTTTGGCAAACGCCGAAGCCGTCTGACCATCATGAATCACCGGTTCGGTCACCAACTCCATCAAGGGCAAACTCGAGCGATTAAAATCAATATAACTTTCATCAGCTTTGTCGCTATGCGTCGATTTGGCCGTATCTTCTTCAAGATGAATTCTGGTAATCTTAACGCCGTTTAATTCACCGCCAGAAATGAGCGGGTATTTGTATTGACTAATCTGATAACCCTTTGGGATATCGGGATAAAAATAATTTTTGCGATCAAATTCGGTAAAGTCCGCCACCGTCCCGTTCAAAGCCACGCCGACGCGCAAAACCTGTCGCACCGCCTCTTTATTAATAACCGGCAATGCTCCCGGCTGGGCCGTACAAACGGGACAGATATTAATATTAGGTCGTGTTTCGCCTGCCCTGAGCGAAGTCGAAAGGGCTGGATTATTCTGACACCGACAAAACATCTTCGTCGCCGTCTTCAACTCCACATGAATCTCCAGCCCAATGGTGGGTTTATATGACATAAGGTTAATTATACACAATTAACCGACGAGATAAAGAGTGATTATTTCGCAACCAGTTTCTTGGTTTTCTTTTTGGTTGGTGCTTGAATGAGCGGGAGTTTCTTTGATTTTAATTTTTTGACCACCCACCAGATAAGCCAGGCGATGAGCAGGAGGGTAATCAGCCAGAGAGCAATGACCGGCAAGAAGATAATAATAGCAATAATCAAATTAGCGTAATGAACTAAACCGTTTAAGAGCGAGCGGACCGCTTGCTTAACCACCGTAATTGGACGCCAATGGAGACCAAAGATCTGAACTTCTTTTTCGGCGGTCAAATTAACTGTAATCGTGGACAAGTCAATTTGACTATTGAGATATTTGAGCTGGCCTTGCCAACTGTCAATTTGTTGACGGACTTGATTCAATTGGTTGGTCACTTTCAAAACATCTTCCACCGCGGTCGCCTTTTTCAAAATACCGAGATATTGATCTTCTTGCGCTTCAAGATTTTTCAGACGGGCTTCGAGATCGATAAATTGATCGGTAACATCATTGGCATTAATATTTTCAGATTCAACCTTAATGGCCAACTCTTTGATGCGGGAGAGAGTCTGGTCAAATTTGTCGGCTGGGACACGAATGGTGATGGCGCCCGCTTTAACTCCGGTCGTGACTTCGTAAAGATAGGTATCACTGACATACCCCGCGACGCTCTCGGCAATGGCTTGAATATTTTGCGCCGTGTCTTCAGCGGTCGTAACCAAAATACTTAGGTTGCCAGTTTTCGTTACTTGGCGGGGCAAAATTTCGGCCGTAGCTGATGGTGCCATCGCTCGATCAGCCGTCGCGATTTTTAAATTAGAGTCAGCGGAAAAACTTTCGCCCAATCCCCCACCAAAACCGGTTACAGTTTGAGAATTAAAAACGGAGGGCCAACCAACCTGATTAAAAGTTAGCGCCAACGCGATAAGGATCACCACAATCACTAAGCCACCAAAAAAGAAAATATGTTTTTTCATAAAAAAATTTTTAATTAGTAAAACTAATAACAAATTTAGTAATAACTTATTTTTATTATACTACGAACCGCACCTCTTCTGCCAGTTCAATCCCTAGTTTTTGGTGGACAACTTTTTTTAAACGCTTCGCTAATTTTTTTAAATCACGCGTCGTGCCCGAACCATCGTTGATTAAAAAATTATGATGCCACGGCGCGACACTAATACCACCAGCTTTTAAATTAATCGCGCCCGCTTGTTCGATTAAAGTCGCCGTGGGAAGACGCTCGCCGTTTTGATAAACATTTTTAAAAAAACTGCCAGCGCAAATCGGATGTTGGCCAAATTTGGCCCAGCGAATTTTGGTAATTTTTTGACTTTCTTTAATTAAATTTTGAGCCTGACCTTTTTTTAATTTAAAAGCGACCCGCAAAACTAACCACTTATTTTTTTTGAAAATACTCTCGCGATAATCAAAACAACAATTTTTCTTGGTCAGGCGTCGAACCCGTTGGCCATCGAAAACTTCCACCCAGCGCAAACGATCACTGATCGCTTGACCATAAGCGCCGGCATTGCCGACCACCGCGCCCCCCACTTGACCGGGAATCCCGGCCAATTTTTCTAAACCAGCCAAACCATTTTTGTTCGCTGTTTTAATCAAATCGGCTAATTTAATTACCGCCGAAACAATAATTTCCCGCTCTTTCTTCTTAACCATGATATCAGCTAGACTCGGTCTAGCTATCTGCCAATGAATCACCAGCCCGGCAAAACCTTCATCATTAAAAACGAGATTACTCCCACCTCCCACCAAGTGGTATTTAATTTTTTTGTCTTGCGCGATTAAAACCGCCGCCACCGCCTCTTCGGGCGTTCTCACTTTCAAATAAAACTTGGCCGGCCCACCTAATTGAAAAGTAGTGATTTTAGATAACAAAAAATTTTCTTGTAGTTTCATTTCGTTGTTTATAATAACATAGCAACAAAAAGGTGACACCTGGCTGTGACTAAAAATCAAGGACCGCCCTTGCTTGGATAAGCAAGGGCGGTCCTTGATTTTGCGAAAGTGAATTAGCCTTGCGACAAAACGCGGAAATAATACTTGGTGGCGGGACTTAAGCCCGAGATCGTCACCGAGTGGCTGGTTACTTTAGTCTCAACATCCGTTTCGGGAGTCGAAGCAACGTAACCAAAATTCGGCGCAGTCGCGCCCGTAATATCAGCGTGACTAGTCGAGTCATAAATAACTCGGCTCGAAGCGGGGATATCGGTGGTCCAAGTAATCGTCACACCAGTTTGGGTAATATTGCTCGTGGCAATATTAGAGATAACTGGTCGATTAGAAGCAACAGCGTTGATTGTGACACCAACCGTCTTAGTGCTATTAGCCCCTGAAGCATCGCCAGCCATTAAAGTAATGGTCTTGGCACCAGCCGTGGTAAAAGCCACGGCTTGAGTCTGACCAGTCCGGCTAGTGGTGCCATCACTGAAAGACCAAATATAATTAACGGCACCCACAGCACTGGCGCTCGTCGCGGAAAGGTTAATAGTTTGTCCAACGCTATAGGTCGCCCCAGCCGTTGGGGAGGTGATCGTCGCCACCAAACCAGCCGCCGAGACGACTGAGCTCAAGACGAGGACCAAAGACAAAGCGAGAACCAAAAATCCTAATTTCTTCATATTTTGCTTATAAATTAACTTAATAATAACTCTTAAAATCGATCTTTTAATAGCCCATTCCTAGCACAAGTAGTCCTATTTTGTCAACTAGAATTGAAAAGGACCGGATCGTGCGCAAAGGCACAACCCGGTCCGTGAGGACATGGGATATTCTACTACTCGGCGACCGAGTAGGGACAATAGGTCTCAACCGAGACCCCACTGTGACTTTCCAGGTAAGCGGTAAATGATCCGCTCCCTGGCATGGCGAGGTCGAAAGTGAGAGAAACCCCCACTTCCAATGTCACATTGTTGATCGTCCGCGTTGCCAGCTCGGCATTGCGAACGACGAGACGGTATGGGCCACCGGCTGGGTCACCTCGGGGCATGACCGTCACCGTGACAGTCTCCCCAACCTCGTAAACCTGCCCACTGAGCGGGGCCCTGATCTCCACCGACATCTCGGGTGGAACAATCACTGGCCCCGTGGAAATGACGATCGAAATCGCCGTTCCGCAGGGTTGCAGACCCGTCAGCGACCAACTGATCACTCGACCAGCCGGAACCGTCGCACTTGAGGCAAAGGTTACCGAACCGAGGTTGAGGCAGGTCGCCTCAATCGCTTCCTCGGCCTCGTCCTGATCGAGACCCGTCAGATCGGGAACCGTTGCGGTCCCCGGCCCGGTCGAGACGATGAGGTTAATCACTGTCCCAACCAACACCGTGCCAGTCGGCGTCCAGCGAATAATGATGTTCGCTGGCACCGTTGAGCTAGCCTCGGTAGCCACTTCTTGACCTACCAAGAGACCAACCCCAGCCAAGACCTCGTCCGCTTGGGCCCAGTTGAGCCCTGACAGACTGGGCACTTGAACCCAGGTTTCGCCCTCACCTTCACCTTCACCTTCACCTTCGCCTTCGCTAGCTGGGTCGCTGGGAAAAATGAGGTAGGAAAAGTCTCCCAGTCCATCCTCTTTCTGAAAAGAGACCTCAAGCAGTGCCCAAGCGACCGCTAACCCCATAGGGACAGTGGTCCGAAACCCCTGGTGCCCAGCGATATCGAAAACCGCCGGCCACACCAGAGTCTCAAGGAACTCAACGGTCACCCCCGAAGTCTCCACAAGCAATGGGAAGACCGTATTTACTGTCCCATAACCAAGAAGGAGCAAGAGAGCCGCTACATCTTCCGGCCCAACTTTCTCGGCCAAGACCTTGCCCCCAGAATCGAGCAAGGTAAACTGCTCGCTCATCAGGTCGGCAACGAGCAAAAAATGCTCGAAGCCTGGGTACACGAGGCAATAGGTCGCCGTCACCTTTTCGGGCGACGACAAACGCCCAAAACCTCCGTTGCGGAGGAAGTCGAAAGTCGCCACGCCCGGCGCGACGACATACTGCCCCATCGTGGCCGACGGCACAGGAGACGACTCCACTCCCAGCGATTGGCCCGCCAAGTCGTAGGCCTCAACCGTTACCTCCACATCCGTCGATTTCGGACACCCAGCCAACACGACACACACCAACACACACAACACGAGAACCGGGAGATGACGCAACATGACGAACCTTCTTTCTGCGAGAGAACCTCGCATCTGACACACCTTTATCAACCATCTCGATCACACAGTAACCGAGACTCTCTACCTATATCCCAAAATTGTCCTTTACAAAGAACAATTGTTATTTTCTACCTCCATCTCTACCAGAAAATTTAAGTTAAGTCAACATCTCCTGCCACGGGTTATTATCCAAGACTTCGAGCTTCGTTTCGTCTTCTTCGGCCAATTTGGCCAATTCTTCTTCATCTTCGGCACCAAGAAGCACTTCCGAATCTTCGTCAGCCGGAGCCATGGCCTCCTCGGGCAAAATCGTAGCCTCCTCGGTTGGAATTATCTCTTCTTCAGTCACTGGATAAATGTCATCGTCTAAGTCTTCCAGGGAAACAACGCCTGGGGGTAACGAATTTTTTGATTCACCTTCATCAACCACCTCTTCATCCTCACGACTCACTTGCCAGAGTAACCAAAGCAAGAAAAAGATTAGAAGTAAGAGAAATAGATTTAAGAGCCAGCAGAAATTATCACCCATAAAACTCAAGAGCTCCCCCACACCGGCCAAGAAAACATTCGGTCGAGTCACCGAAAGGGTTGTGGTCGGAGTCGTGGTTGCCATAAGATAATAGCCCCCATCGAGATCTTCGGGTTCTTCGATCGGCATTTCTAGATATTCGCCGGTCGCTTGATAATATTCTCGAGCCACTAAGTTATACAAATCAAGATTATTTCTGGTATCTTGACCACAATAAATTTTATTGATCGCTTGACGAGTTGTGATATAGACATAGCCGGTTGGGTCAGTAATCCCCCACGGCTTAAGGACATCGCGCAGATAACGGGCTTGGAAAATTTCCACCGCTCGATAGGTCTCGCGATCATAAACGCCAGTGATTTTCAGATTATGGAAACCCTCAAACACTTTCAAGAAGGCTTGGAGTTTGATGACTTCATAGCGGTCATTGGCTTGACCAGATCTAATAAATTTCTTTAGGAAAATCGGGCAAGTATATGGAATTGGCAAAACAACTCGGCTAATGCTTGAGGAATGACTACTGCTTGGAGGAGTCGGGGTTGGAGTTGGCGTCGGGCCAAAGCCAGAGAGAGTCGTAAAAGAATTTTCCTCGCTCACCACTGGGTCAACAATTATTGGCGAGCCTGAAGTGGTGAACGAATTTTCGTCACTAACAACTAAGTTATCGGTTGGTTGACTTAAGGTGGTAAAAGATAATTCGTCGCTCACACTTAGAGTGTCAGGAGTCGGTGGAGTGAGAGTAGCAAAAGACTGTTCATCACTAATCGCTAAAGTATCAACTGGGATAGTCGCGGTTGTAAAAGATTGCTCTGAGCTGATCGCTAGAGGGTCAATCACGGGGATATCGGTGGTAATGAAAGACTGTTCAGGGCTGATGGCTAGAGTGTCAATCGGGGGAACGCTCGCCGTCATGAAGAAGCCCTCATCGCTAATGACTGAGTCAGTCATCGGCCCGTCAGGTAAAGTATTAAAATTATGCTCGTCACTAATCACCAGCGTATCAACTAGGATAGTCGCCGTGGTAAAAGATTGCTCTGGGCTGATCGCTAGAGGGTCAATCACCGGGATATCGGTGGTAGTGAAAGACTGTTCAGCGCTAATCGCCAAGGTGTCAACCGGAGTAGTGACCGTGGTAAAGCTTTGCTCGGCGCTAATTGTTAGGGTATCAATCGCGGTCGCTTGAGTCGTAAACGAGTTCTCAAGGCTAACCGTCAAAGTATCAACAGGAGCACTGGCCGTCGTGAAAGATCTTTCGTTGCTGGTTGTGACCGTGTCGACCGGCGATGAGAGGGTCAGAAACGAATTTTCGTCACTCTCCGCCCACGGGTTGTCTGTTTCGTTATTAGTTGTTTCTCCATTTTGCTCGTCGCTAATTGCCAAATTATCCCAATTTGGTTCTTCACCAAAAGGATTTTCGTCGCTAATTGCTAGGTTATCGAGATCCTCAATCGGAGTCGCCGAAAGAGTCTCAAAACTCCTTTCGTCACCATCATCAAGATCAGGCTCGGTTTCGCCACTTAAAGTGGTAAAACTATCCTCGGCCACATTATCCTTAATCGGTTCAAGGTTGGCTTCGATCTGGACTTCAGGCTCGGTTTCAACAACGGGAGCAATCGCTGGCGTATCTGAAGCAATTATCACTTCAGTATCTGGTGCGACAATCGAGTCGGTTGGCTCGATAATTGGATCAATGACGGTATCAGCGGTATCAATAACACTGTCAGTGTCAATAATAATTGGCTCATCGCAAACCGGAGTTTGGTCAGAGGCAATCGGTTCAGCCTGAATCACATCAGGTATTGCCACCACTTCGATCGATTCGCTTGGTTGTTCAACTTCAACAACCACTGGAGAAGAAACTTGAGCGTCAGCGATCTCCTCGGCCAACAGGGGCGAAACTGGCATCACTAAAATCCCCGCAAGCAGGGTTAGGACGACAAGTTTTTTGCCCAATGGGGCTAAGTAAGAAAACATAGCTCTGTTTCAGAAACAGATAATAATCCGAAAAAGAGCATATCAAGTTTTCTTAAGAACAAATCACAGAGTTAAGAACAATGACTGGTTTAATTACTAGCAGAACCACCCTAATAAAGCAAGGAAAAATCAAATAAGTCCAGTCTCCACTACTTAAGCCGAAGTTAAAGTTAAGTTATTTCGGACCCCAAACCTAAAGGACAAACCCCGTCTCCAAGATTTGTCCTTTAACTGTCCTTTAGATTAGCCTACTGGCCACAACACTTCTTGTATTTTTTGCCCGAACCGCAAGGGCAGGGGTCGTTACGGCCAACTTTATCATGAGGTTTGGCCGGCTCGGCCTTGGCCGAGCCGGGGTTGGATTTGGAGTTGGAGTTGGTAGCATTAAGAATCAGCTCGGCTTGGTTATGAACTTCTTGGACCTTGACCGTCTCGGTTTTGAGCTCGCCCTCAACCTTAGCCAATAACTCGAGCGAATTGCCAAAAATTGCCAATTCCATTTCTTTGAATAACGACAAGCCCTCTTTCTTGAATTCCACCAAAGGATCGCGTTGGCCATAAGCGCGCAAGCGAACACTCCCGCGCAGATAATCAATCGCTTCCAAATGCTCAACCCAAAACATATCAATCACCTGCAGGATGGTCTGGCGAGCGAGAACGACAAATTTTTCTTCGCCCAATTCTTCTCGCTTCTTGTTAACCCCCGCCACTAATCTCTCTTTGTCTTCGTCGGGGATAGGTAATAATTCTGTCGCGTTAGCGATGAACTCGTCAATTTCCGTTTTTCCACCCAATAAAATCTGATTGCGTCGATCATAAATCGTTTGCCGTTGATGACTAACCACATCGTCATACTCGAGCAAATGTTTGCGCATATCAAAATTAAAACCCTCAATTTTAGCCTGCGCCCCCTCCAACGCGCGCGAAACCAGTCGATTCTGAATTGGCTCATCTTCGGGGATACCAAAACGCCCCATCATCCCCTTAATCCGATCTGAACCAAAAACTCGCATCAAATCATCTTCGAGCGAGACATAAAATTGCGTCGTGCCTTGATCACCTTGACGACCCGAACGACCACGGAGCTGATCATCAATCCGCCTGGCATCATGGCGTTCGGTGCCCAAAACAAATAATCCACCAAGATTTTTTACCTCCTCTTGTTCCTCGGGCGTTGGTGTCGGTCCGCCCAATTTAATGTCCACCCCGCGGCCAGCCATATTCGTCGCAATGACGACGCTCCCTTGGCGACCAGCGCCCGCAATCACATTACCCTCTTCTTCGTGGTTTTTGGCATTCAAAACCTTGTGCTCAATCCCCTCTTTTTTGAAATAAGCGGACAATAATTCGTTTTTCTCAATTGACGAGGTGCCGATTAAGACCGGCTGACCTTGTTGATTAAGCTCCTTAACTTTTTTGACAGCGGCTGAAATCTTGCCCGCCTCGGTTTGAAAAATATAATCGCCAAGATCCTCCCGCCGGCTGGGTTTATTGGTAGGAATCGAAATCACCTCCAGGCCATAAACTTTGAGAAATTCTTCAGCCGAGGTTTGAGCGGTTCCCGTCATCCCCGCTAATTTTTGATAAAGCCGAAAATAATTTTGCAAAGTGATAGTGGCAAAAGTCCGCGACTCCTCTTTGACCTCCACCCCCTCCTTCGCTTCGATCGCTTGGTGTAAACCCTCCGACCAACGCCGACCCGGTTGGAGTCGACCAGTAAATTCATCAACAATCACAATCTCGCCGTCCCGTACCACATAATCACGATCAAGTTCAAACAGGGCTTTGGCTCGCACCGCCGTTTCTAAATGATGAACATATTTGATACCTTTGTCAGTATAAATATTCTCGACACCCAACATCTTTTCCGCCCGCGTAATCCCCTCATCCGTCAAAGAAATAGATTTAAATTTTTCGTCAACCGTGTAATCGGCCTCCTTAGTTAGAGACCGCGCAACTTGAGCAAAAGTGCCATACAATTTTTCGGACTCACCATAGGGCGCGGAGATAATGAGCGGGGTGCGCGCCTCATCAATCAAGATTGAGTCTACCTCGTCGACAATGGCGAAATGATGTCTAGCTAGTGGATCAAGCCGTTGAACCTGCTCTTCGGGCCGATGAGCAATATTGTCACGCAAATAATCGAAACCATATTCATTATTGGTGCCATACAAAATATCCGCCGCATAAGCCTCTCGGCGCGAACAAGGTCGAAGAAATTCGTGCACAACTTTGAACGATCCTTCAGTATCTCTTTCTTTATCTTTTTCGGCATCCGTGTGGGTCGGATCATAGAGATAAGAAGTTTGGTTATTGAGCACACCCACCGAGAGACCGAGAAAATTATAAATTTGCCCCATCCAAACCGCGTCCCGTCGAGCCAAGTAATCGTTAACGGTCACCGCGTGGGCGCCCTTCCCCGTTAAGGCGTTAAGATAAATCGGTAAAGTGGCGACTAAAGTTTTTCCCTCCCCTGTTTTCATTTCGGCAATTTTGCCTTGATGGAGGGCGAGCCCGCCGATAAGTTGCACATCAAAATGGCGCTGGCCAAGCAAACGTTTAGCCGTCTCTCTCACCACCGCAAAAGCCTCGGGTAAAATATCGTCAAGCGTTTCGTTTTTCTCGGCTTCGCTATTCTCACTAATTACCCCTAGGCACTGTTTGAATTCTTGGGTTTTGGCTTTCAGTTGCTCGTCAGTTAGGGCGCTAATTTCCCCCTCCAACGCGTTAACCCGAGCCACCACACCCTGGGTCGTCTTAACAAACTTGGTGCTCGCATCACCTAAAATTTTAGTCAAAATAGACATTGATTAGGCAATCTTAGCACAAAAACCCCAAAAATGAAAAAATTTTGTCTCCCAAAAGAAAACTCCCTCGGAGGTGACCGACGGAGTTTTCTTGGTGTACTTACTTAGAGAATAGAAGAGACTATTTCTTCTTCTTGGTTTTCTTGGCCTTTTTCTTTGCAACTTTCTTGGCCTTTTTCTTTGCTGCCATAATTTTTATTTTTTGTTTTTATTTACTAAAGAGGATAAACAACATTCGACCTTTAGCAACGTTGTTACTCTTACTGATAATTATCGCTCAAAAAAAAATTATCGACAACACTTTTTTAAAAAAAGTTGTGGATAACTCGTGAGTTTTTCGAACGAAGCAATCATCGTATGATGATAACTTTAAAAAATAATTTAAGAAAAATTATTTTTTGTTTGCAGCCGCGCGCAAAGAATTTATCTCTTGAAGCGATTTTTGATCGCCCGCTTGTTGGTAAAGATTAATGAAGCGATCGTCATTATAATAGTTGGCCGAATTTTTGATCGGCGCTAAAATTTCTTGAGCCAATTTGTTTTGACTGGTCATTAAGAGAATTAAAGCATAAATTTTTCGCGCTTCGGGATAAGTCGGATCAAGCTCATAAGCTTCTTGCGCTAATTTAATCGCATTCGTCGCGTCCTGCTTTTGCACATAAGCTGAGATAAGAGCAAAAGTGATTTGTTGTTTCTTGGGTGATAGCTCATGCGCTTTTTGTAATAAAGCTAAACCTTCATCAACTCGACCCGTCGCCGTAAAATAAGAACCAAAAAATGACAGGGCCCGCGCGTCTTGGTCAAATTGCGCTAACTGAACTTTTATTTGCCCATCGATTAATTGAACAAATTGATTCTTCAAATCATTAGAGACTTTAGCACCATTTAAGACGTTAAGGGTTTTTGTCACCAATTGCTCCCGCGCTTCGCCCGAACCAAAAGTGTCCAGCGTAAAAACTTTTTTGTAATACTCCAAATTACCGGTTACCCCCGCCTGATTAGACGATAAAGCTTTAATCAAAGAAGTTGACGCCTCAATTGGTTTAAGATTGGCAAAGTAAATAATCGAGCCCATGGCCACAATGATAACAACCGAGGCAACGGGAGCAATTAAACTGGCGTTATAATTGCTAAGCGTTTTTTTATTGGCCTGATAATTATTCTTAACTTTCAAAATTTCGTCCCCTTTTTCCTCCGTCATTTCGAAATGAATAAAAGCGACCAGTGAGAAAAATAAAATGTAACTAACTAAGTTGTCAAAAACAAAAATATTGTGGAAAAAGTAAGCGGCCAAAAGACCGGTTAATAAACTTTTACCACTAATTGTATCAATAACCGAATTTGATTTTCCTCGCCGACCAAACCAAAGATAATAAAGAAGGGTCCCATAAATTGACAGATAAGCAAGAAGTCCGAGCGCACCAGCGTTAATCAGCCAATCGAAGAAAATATTGTGTGACCGATCAAACCAAGGCTCGTTGCCCCACATTTTAGGATTATAATATTTACTAAAAACCATCGTGTAATTTTCTGGACCCCAACCCAAAACCGGATGTTCTTGAAAACCTTGCCAGCTCATCTGCCAAATCAAAAAACGAGATTGGGCCGTCCCCTCCGACAAAGACAAGGTGGCAAAACGCGTCAGAACCTGATTATTTTTGACAAAATCGGTACCTTTCACCGACCAAAAACCAGCCACAAGCAAAATAACCAGCGCGATAATAAGGCCCGAAATTTTTCGCGTCTGGCCCCGACTCAAAATAGCCAACAACAAACCAACCACCAAGACCCCACCGATTAAACCCAAAATCGCTCCACGAGTCGCCGTGTAATACAAGATAATAGTGTCAGCAACCATCATTATAATGTAAAAAGTTGACAATATTTTATTTTTGCTCCATTGTGCTAGCAATAGATAGCCAGCGATGAAGATATGAAAGAGCACATAAACAGCTAAATAAGCTGAATTACCAAGCGAGGCATCAAGCCGAGTGCCACTTTGATGAATTTGCACTTTCCCAACCAATTGGAGAAAGCTGTAACCGACAATATAAACATTGGCCAAAAGAGAGGTGTTGGCTAGCCAAAACCATTTGGCTTTATCTTTCAAAACAGAGATTAAAACCAGAAAATAAGCCCCCAGATGTAAAATATTAGTATAACCGTCCATACGCTCATAATTGGACCAAAAACTGCGATAAGGATAGAGACCGAACAAGGTGGCCAAACCATCAACGACAATAAGAGCCACGATTGCCCACAAAAGCCAAGAATATTTGGGTCTAGCCGTTTTGTCGGTTAAGACCAAAATCGCCCACAGGGCAAAAATGATTTCGACAATAATCCGAAAAGCGAAATTTTTGCCAGTAATGAAAGGAAAAAACATCGAAGTTGAGACAAAAAGCGGAATAAAGGGGACAAGGAAGAGGCCAGTATAAATAAGGTATCGGAGCCATTTGTTGATATTATTAATTGTCATATGTTTATCAGTATAACATAAAACTTTGTTTTAAACCATTTTGGCAAATTGCCCAAATAATGCTAAGATTTAGATGGTTTTAATCACCCCAAATCGATTAAAATGGCTAAGTCACTGAATCAAAAAGCGTGGGAAACTTTATCTCAAAAAGGAGGTAGGGAATTTTGTCGCAAATTATTCTTTTTTTTCGTCCGTTCCGTCCAACCCTTATTGACAAAACTCGAGCCTCTTTTGCGCCCCCTCGCTTTATGGAAAATCTCCCGCGAAGTCCAAAAGAAGCCATCGGCCCTACCGCTTGTGAGCTTTTTGTTTGACAAATGGGGACACTTAATTAGACCCAAACAAGTTCGTTGGGAAATTACTGAGCTAACAAAAATTGTTGAAGATCTAAAACCTCAGACTGTTTTAGAAATTGGCACCGCCAGAGGAGGAACACTTTTTCTGTTTACCCGTCTTGCAACAGAAAATGCTACAATCGTCAGTCTTGACCTACCATGGGAAGATGGGGGAGGCTACCCCGCATGGAGAACAAAAGTTTACAAAAAATTTGCTACGCCAAAACAAAAATTGCATTTGTTACGGGCTAATTCCCATCATCAGGGAACTCAAGAGAGATTGCGAGAAATTTTAGAAGAAAAAATAGATTTCCTCTTTATTGACGGTGACCACACCTACGCTGGAGTAAAAAAGGATTACGAATTTTATTCTCCCATGGTCAGAATCGGTGGAATTATCGCTTTTCATGACATTGCTCAACACAAGAGTAGTCCCGAATGCCAGGTTGACCACTTCTGGAATGAGATTAGGCTGGAGAAAAACTTTAAGGAATTGATTGCCACTCCACCCCGAGACTGGGGGGGGATCGGTGTCATCTTTACATGATGGAAACCTCTTCTTTAACCTACAAGACCCTAAAGAATATTTCTTATCGTTTTACGGCTTTTATCTGGCCAATGGTTTTTTCGATTCTTATTACCCCAATTGTTGTCCTTAGATTAGGGGCCAAAGATTATGGTATCTACATCTTTATCGGAGCAATCACTAGTTTGCTCGGCTTGCTCGACTTGGGGATCTCTTACGCCGTAATGAAATTCCTCGCCGAATACTCAGCCCAGTTGGAAACTGAAAAAATCAAAAAGTTGCTCCGTTCAGCCAATAGCCTCTTCCTCCTCATTGGTCTTTCTGGCCTAACCACCACAATCTTACTTTCATTGGGGGGTCGTTGGCTTTTCGCTGACCGTCTCGCTGGCCAACAGTTTTATCTAATCCTCTTTATTATTGCTGGTCTGAGTTTTTTTATCAGTTCAATTAATAATTCATACAACATTATCCCCGAAGCGCTCCAGCGTTATGATATTTCTTCCAAAGTTAACATCGTTTATCTTACGCTCTCCCCATTAACAATTCTGATTTTAGTTTTGCTCGGCTATAAATTAATCGCCATTTTTATTTCCCAGTTAATCCTAACTGCCATCTTTGTTTTAGTCCGACGTCGATACGCTCTCCAAATCCTACCCCTGGCTCATTACCAATTAGGCTGGGACAAGGAAGAAATTAGACATTGTTATCGTTTTGGAATTGCCACAGTAATAAACAATACGGCTAGTACTTCCCTTGCCTACCTAGATCGACTAATTATCCCAATCTTTATCGGCCCAACGCAGCTGACTTACTATAGTTTGCCCGGCAATGTCGCCGCCCGCATCCCGGGGGTAACCGACAACCTCTCTGGGATTATTTTCCCCATTTCGGCCAGCATCAATGGTACGGGTAACCAAGAACAACTTCGGCGTTTTTACATCCGTTCTGTTCGTTTGGTCACAACTATTGCCTCGGCCATTTCCTTATCTGTAATTTTTTTAGCTTACCCCATCATGCGTTACTGGATAAATGCCGACGTGGCCAATAAATCCACCAACATTTTGGTTATCTTAACTTTGACAAATTTCATGATTGCCCTGCTTTCGCCCATCAATGCTTTCTTTTTCGGTTTAGGCAAAATAAAATTTTCCTCTATTCTCAACACTATTATGGCCGGGCTAAATGCCCTCTTCCTCTTCCTTTTGCTACCCAAATATGGCGTCACCGGTGCCGCCTGGGCCTATCTTTTATCAATGTTGCCTATCTTTTATATGATTTATTTCGCTGAGAAAAAATATTTGGGCCTAATTGGCCGAGGCAAATATTATCGCCAAATTATCTGGCGAATTGGCACGACTGCGGCTATTTTCTTTTTTGTTGCTAAATTTTTAATTTCACCCTTAATCGTCAACTTCCCGACCCTGGCCATCTTGGGTCCCGGCGCGGTTATTGTTTACCTGCTTCTCTATAAAGTCTTGGGTTTTGTGGAAAAAGAAGATTGGCAAGATTTTAAAAAGTTTTCTAATTTAGCAATTCTCCGAATCAAAAATTTTTCCAAACCATGAACAGAAGCCAACGAGAGATGTTTAAATACAATGCCAAAATCACTATTCGGGGATTATTACCTAAATGGTTTTTGGAGCTAATTCGCCAGCGTCAAGTACCTCTTAATAAGATGATGAGATTCAAAAAAGAGTTCGAGGGAAAGAAAGTTAATGAACCAACCAGAGTTAGGACAATTGCCATTATTGTCCCTTGTTATAACCACAGCAAGTTCTTATCCTTGACTTTTAGATCAATTATTAACCAGACTCGTCTCCCTGACCAGGTAATTTTGATTGATGATTGTTCGCGCGACCAGACCTCAGAGGTTATTCGAGGCTTGGTATCAGATTATCAAAAAAATAATCCCGAAGAGAAAATAGAGTTTATTGTTCGCAAAAACGAAAAAAACTTGGGCCAAGCGTTAAGCATAAACAGGGCGACCGGGTTAGCAACAACCGACGTGGTGATGATCCTCAACGATGACGACTATTTAATGCATGATGCAATAGAAATATCTTTGCGGATGCTCAGGGATCGAAAAGATTTGGCCTTAATAGGGTTTGGTAATATAAATTTTGACAACGACAATTTTCTCGAGACAAGTAAAAAAAGGGTGGAAGATCATTTTTCGATAAAAGATATCTCCCTACAGATAACAACCCCGAGCGACGCCTTAGGTTTTGAGGATTTTTGCAGTTTGAACATGACTCATTCTGGATCAACCTTTTCGCGGAAAAAAGCTCTTTCGGTTGGACTTTACAGAAATAAAAAAGATCGTCTTGTTCGCTTTTCAGACCGTGACTTTCAAATCAGGATGAATCTGTTATACTCCGTAGGAACCGACAATAAAATTCCCATTTGCTTCTGGAGAACAAACAGCAGTGTCGATAGTGGCAAAAACTCATAAAGCAATGATAAATATACTAAAAAAAATAAAACCCTACCTATTTGCGCAACTAACAATACTTAAAAGGAAAATATATGAATGGTGGGGAGATGAAAAATTTTCTAAACCTTATTTGGGTCACGACAAATTGTTAAAATATATCAACAAAAAAGGAGGATTTTTTGTTGTGGGAGGAGGAAATGATGGCTACTTTCAAGATCCAACTTACTACCTTGAACGTTTCCTGGGTTGGACCGGGATAATAATAGAACCGACCCGAGCCAGCCGATATTGCCAGATAAATCGTCCCCGATCGATAATCGTTAAAAAAGCTTTGGTCAGTTGTGATTTTCTAAAACCAGTTTTAACGCTTATTGACTGTAACGCCATGACCATAGTCAAAGATGATTCGTTTGACTATTTAGATTGGGTTCGTGCTGGTGAAAAAGCTCAGAAAATAACCGCGAGAGAAATCACCGTTCCAACCTCGACATTAGACTCACTTTTAGATGAGTATTTTTTAAGTCATAAAATGAGAACGATAGATCTACTTACTCTAGATATCGAGGGTTACGAGCTAGAAGCTCTGAGAGGCTTAAGCTTTAGGAAGTATAAGCCAAATTTTTTACTTATTGAGATACATAGCGAGAAAAGACAAAAAAAAATAGGGTCTTTTCTAGATTACAACTACCAACTAATTACAATTATCAATGGTGTTGATTATTTATACCAAGCAAAAGAGGCGACTCAGCCTTAAAGCACTATGTTTCTCCTTATTCAAAATTTTATCTTTAGATTAAGGCGAGGTCTGTATCGACGAGCAATTAAGCTGTTGCCTAATCCTCATCCCTCAAGTTGCCCCTATATAAGCGGTGATTCTTTCAGGGCTTTTGCAAATATGGTATACGAAAAAGGATTAAATTCAATTGTTTTAGGGAAGATAAAAGAAAACACGATAATTTTTGTTTGCATTGAGCAAGCTGAAAAATTCTTTCAAGAAGTCCACCCCCATATTACTAAGCCCTATATATTAATTACCCATAACGGAGATACTCTAGTTACTGAGCAATTGGCGAAATACGCAGACAAAAAGATTAACAAATGGTACGCGATGAGTGTTACTGTCTCCCACCCCCAAATTACACCCATTCCCGCCGGACTAGAGAATTTAAGCTATTATAATAATGGAATAACAAAACTTTTTGACAAAAACCGATGGAAAGGAGGGGATAAAATAAATCGTATTCTGTTTGGTTTCAGTATCTCCACCAATCCAGGGGAAAGACAGCCAGCTTATGATGCCCTCATTAAATGCCCCTCTGCAGACGAAATAAGGGGGAAACTAAACGCCAAACAGTATTTAGAGAAATTAAACGGCTATAAATTTGTAGCTTCGCCCCCAGGTAATGCCATTGATTCTCATAGAATGTGGGAGGCGATGTACCTAGGAGTCATCCCGATAGTGAAACGCTCATTTATGATGGAATCTTTTTCACAATTAGGGCTGCCTATTTGGCTCGTTGATGACTGGCAAGAAATTAAAAATTTCTCCGAAACAGAGTTAGCTAGTAAATACACAGAGATAATGGCCCAAGCCAATACTAAACCTCTTTTCCTGGACTATTGGATCAATTTGATAAAAAATAACGATTGACTAGATGAACGATAAATTATCTATAATAATCCCCTGTTATAATTGCCAAGACACGCTCGAAGAAGCCGTGGTTTCGGCCTGTCAGCAAGGACTGACAATTCCATTTGAATTGATCTTGGTTGACGATGCTTCAACAGACAAAACCCAAGAAGTTATTGAGAAATTGGCTAGAAAATACCCCAATCTTGGCCATTACCAACACGAAAAAAATTTAGGTGGCGGAGCAACAAGAAATACTGCCGTCCAAAAATCTACCGGAAATATTATTTTTTGTTTGGACAGTGATGACTTGTTACCCAAAGGAGCATTAGGAAAAATGGTAAAATTTTTGAAAGAAAAAGAATGTGACGGAGTAACCATCCATCGATCAATAAAGTTTAGCGGTAAAAATATCGAAAATATCCACCACATAGAAACCTCCCCTTACCTCAACAAAAAAATACCGTTTGAATCTTTACTCTCAAAAAACAAAGGCTTTCTTCCCCTCTGTGTCAATTTTATGTATACAAAAGAAGCTTTTGCTAAAACTGGAGGGTACCCTACATTACACGGTTTTGACACTCAGGGCTTTGCTTGGCGCTTTTTATGTGCCGGATTGAGTGCCTATACCTGCCCTGAGGTGGAGTATTTACATCGTGTGAATTTTAATGAATCTTATTATTTGAGAGAGTACAATGACGGTAAAATGAACTATAATTGGAGGGATATTTTTGTTGAACATTATTATGTTTTTAACAAAAAAGCTCTTGATTTCATCTGTACATTTAATTGTCGCGATTTTACCAGGAATATACTGAGTGAACTAATAGAAATAGGTGATATTTTAATACCTAACCCCGAAAAAACCTTTGGGAGAACACATCCCCCATTGCAAATTAAGTTCCCATCGCCAATTTATGTCCCAAGGGATAGTCTTTTGGGTTATTATTTAAGGATTAAACACCGATTTAAGAAAATATTTACAAAAAATTTGAATTTGACAAATAGCTCTATTTAGAGTATTTTTTAAAAGGAAACTTTGTCATTCACACAACCCTGCTTGAAAGCAGAAGGAGAAACGTCTTGGATAAAAAAGTGTGCCTAATCATGACCCCTTCCGCTTTCCTGTCTGACCAGCGAGTATTCGTCAGTCTGGGGGCACTAAAGGTGGCAGCAGCAATGGAGGAGAAGGGTCTTCGGGTTGAGGTGTTGGATCTGTCCGGCACCGTCAATTATGAAGAAGTCCTCTGTGAGTATTTGCGGGAGACAAAACCCGTGACCGTTGGTATCACGGCCACAACACCACAGATGCCGGCCGTGGCCAAAATCGTGGCAATTATTCGCCACGAACAGCCAACGGTCCGGATTATTTTGGGTGGAGCTCACGTGACACTGATCAACGCCTCAGCGCGAAGAGAAAAATCTCCCGGCCGAGCGACAGTGGCCCTGCGTCAGCTAAAGGACTTGGTTGACGTCCTGGTCGCCGGGGATGGTGAAAAGGCCATCTTCGTGGCATTAGGGCCCAACCCGCCCAAACTGATCAGTGCCGACGATCCCAAAAGCCCCCTGTTCTTAACAAGAGAGGACCTAGCCCGTCTCCCTTGGCCCGACAGAGAACTCATCGATATCGGTAGTTATCACTACCGAATCGAGGGAGAAGAGGCCTTAAGCCTCGTCTCGCAACTCGGCTGCCCGTTTGGTTGTGGATTCTGTGGCGGGCGTCATGCGCCTTCGTTTCGGCGAATGCGTAGTCGCCCCATCGGAAGCATCTTGGCCGAGATAGAGCAATTGCACCAGACTTACGGCGTCAAAGGCTTCATGTTCTTTGACGACGAGCTCAATGTGAGCCCGATGTTCCCCAAATTACTAAGGGGAATCATCGGACTACAAGAGCGTCTCGGTGCAGAATTCCGTCTTCGCGGATTCGTGAAGTCCCAACTTTTCACGAATGAACAAGCTGGGCTGATGTACGAAGCCGGTTTCCGCTGGATCCTGGCGGGTTTTGAGTCAGGGTCGGACAGAATGCTCCAGAACATGAGCAAGCGATCAACAGCGGAGGAGAACACCCGATGCGTGGAAATCGCTCGGGCTCATCAACTAAAGGTCAAGGCCCTGATGTCAATTGGCCACCCAGGTGAATCGTCGGCAACGATCCAAGCGACACAGAAGTGGCTGCTTGAAAATGGCGTGGACGACTTTGACGCCACAATCGTTACGGTGTACCCAGGAACGTCCTACCATGACGAAGCTGTCCCAGACCCGACGAGAGCAGGAGTGTGGGTCTACACCCGTCCCAATGGCGACCGACTTTATAGCCGGGAGATCGATTGGCTAGCGTTCTCCGGGAGCTTCTACAAAGGACGCCCCGGGGAATACCAAGCAAATGTCTTCACCGACTTCTTGTCGGCGGAGGAAGTCGTCGCCCGGCGAGACCAAGTCGAACAGAAAGTGCGGGAAGAGTTGGGTATCCCTTACCCACAGACCGTGGTACAAAGCATCGAGCACAGCATAGGGTAAGGGGATCTGCCATCTTCCATTCTGTGCAGAAGCAGAGGAAATTGCATCCCGTTCTTTTCGAGCCTGGCAGTGGAAATCATTGCCAGGCTCTTTGCTTATATTTTTTTGCGATAATTGCAAACTATTGATTCATTATCTAATTGTCATGTCTTTAATCTTCCAAATAAAGAGTCTGCATAATTTTGTTTATCTATCAAAAAATCAAGCATTTTTAGAGCAAAACTCAGCTTGAAACATGCGAGATTTTAAGTTACAATTAAAATTAAGTTATGGCCCTGGTTTTAAATACCCCAATTTTATTTGTCATCTTCAATCGGCCAGATCGGGCTATCCGAGTTTTTGAGGAGATCAAGAGAGTCAAACCAAAATACCTTTATATTGTAGCCGACGGGCCTCGGCCAGATAAACCCGGAGAAAAAGAGTTATGTGAACAGTCCCAAGCCGTAGTCGCCGATATTGACTGGGATTGTGAATTTATTAAAGACTTTTCTAGCACTAATTTAGGTTGTAGTGAGAGGGTCTATTCCGGCATCAATCAAATTTTAGCCAAATATGATCGAGCAATTATCATAGAGGACGATTGTTTACCTAATCAATCTTTCTTCTTTTTCTGTGAACAAATGCTGGAAAAATACAAGAATGACAACAAAATAATGATGGTCAGCGGAATGAATTGGGCTGGGGAATGGAAAGCTGACCAACAAGACTATTACTTCTCGGCACTAGGCGGTGTCTGGGGATGGGCAACATGGCGTCGAGCATGGGAGCTCCTCGATCCAGAAATGAAACAATGGAAAGACCGAGAGACTAGGAAAAAAATAAAAGAAAAAATTGGCAACAATAAACAATACTGGGCTCGTCGCTATTTGTTTAACATTGGAATTAGAGAGAAAAAATGGGAATATCAATGGGCCTTTTTCAGAACATTTTATAATGGTTTGGCTATTTTCCCTTCTAGAAACTTAATAGCAAATATTGGCTTTGGCCCCGAGGCAACCCATACAAAGACCTTAATGCCCCAAATCGAAAAGCTAGAAAGACAAGAGCTTAATTTCCCCCTAAAAAATAATGGCAACCTTGTTGTTGATAAAGAATATGATAAGATAATTTTTTCAATCATGCATTCTGAATTTAATCATTCATGGCCAGTAATTTTTTTAATAAAAATTTGGCGCCGAATAATTTCTAAATTAAAATAAAATGATAAACGCTAATAAAGCTTATTATGGGGATATCGCCGATAATTACGAGAGGGACCGTGTTGTCGAACCGATTTGGGAAAGGGAGCAAGATTTTGTAAGAGATTACTTCTCTCGGTTAGATATGGGGACGACCATTCTTGATGCCCCCATTGGCACTGGTCGGTTTGTAGATTTCTTCCTGGAAAAAAATATGACGGTCATGGGAGCAGATATCTCTGCGGATATGTTAGCAAAAGTAAGAGATAAATTTAAAAATAATGAAAAAATAAAGCTATTCTTGGGCAATGTCACGTCCCTGCCTTTTCCTGGCAATTCAATCGATTATGTCATCTGCTGGAGATTAGTTCATCTATTAAATTCAAAAGATCTCAACAAGATGATTTCTGAATTTGGTCGTATTTTTCGAAAAGAATTAATTATTCAAACATTTGAACCGAGACAAGAAAAAAAACTCCCCCTTGCTTCCCGACTTATAAGAAAAATACGTAAGATTAAGAATCTCGCGTTAGGAAAAAATGAGATTAAAACCTGGGGAGATATAAAAAACTTTATTCATAAAAAAGAAGAGATAAGCGAGATATTAAAAATACACAACCTAAAAATCAAAGATAATTTTGTTTTAGGTAAAGATGACCCCTTAAATAGGGAGAGAATTTACATAGTATGCCACAATTCATAAAATCGATCCTAAAAAAAATAATTCCTCCTTTTGCTGTTGAAGTATCGATAAACGAGTGTGTTCATTATGGAGGCTTCCGTTATGGGGGCAATGATTATAATCCATATCAAACCTATACGCTCGAGCTGCATGACGGTATAGAAAAAGACAAGCGACAAGAAAAATTCATAGATTTTATAAAATATTACAGACCCAAAAACCTAGGGCAAGCACTAGGGATAACTTTGGAAAATTACGTCCCCCTCTGGATTTATCCATGGATTAAATACAATAAAAGTGTTTTTATGGAAAAAGACCGCTGTTGGCTCGATGACCCTAACGACTGCCCAGACATTATGACCCACTTTTCAGCAAAAGGTGTCTTGAATTTTAGGCTCGAAGAAGAATTCGTTTGGCTAGAAAGAGCCTATTATTTGATCAAAAAAAACGGTTATGAGCCCCAAAAAAATAATAACTATATAGAGTTAGTCCGCCTCATCAAAACAGACAACCAGGTAAGATATTTGGTTATTGATGGGAATCATCGCCTCAGCGCCCTTGGAGCTCTTAATGTGAAAAAAGCTAGGGCAACCTTTAGGTCAAATGTCTATGAGAAAAATTATTTAAATTGGTATTGCGTTAGGAATAACTTAATTTCCCCCAAAGATGCCCTTAAGATATTCAATTCTTACTTCGAAAGGGCCAAAGGCCATCGAACAACTGACAGTGCTGCAAAAATAATATGAAAAATTTTCTTAAAAAAGTTACCCCAAAAAAGATCAGGGGGTTTATTCTCAGCCAAAGATATGGCTGGTTTGGACCTTACCAAAACTGGTCTGAAGTGGCATTAAAAAGTACCGGCTATAACGACAAATTGATATTGTCTAGAGTTAAAAATGCCCTACTTAAGGTCACGACCGGTGAGGCAACTTATGAACGAGATTCCGTTTTGTTTTACAAAAAAGAACCCCGGTGGCCATTACTAGCAAACCTCCTCTTTGTAGCCGGGCAAAATAGCCAGAGATTAAATCTGATTGATTTTGGTGGTTCCCTTGGGAGCATTTATTTCCAACACCTTCCTTTTATAAAACATTTGTTGTCTATCCACTGGAACGTTGTTGAACAACCGAACTTTGTTAAATGTGGGCAGGAAAATTTTTCTAATAAACAACTTAATTTCTACAAAAATATTTCAGATTGCATCAAAAAAACTAACCCAACAACAATAGTTTTTTCCAGCTCTTTGCAGTATATAGAAAAACCGTATGATATTTTGACTGAAGTTTTGTCAAAAAATTTAGAATTTATAATCTTTGACCGAACAAGTGTAACTAAACGGAACAAGGATTTTATTACTCTCCAAAAAGTCCCGCCACAAATTTACTCTGCCAGCTACCCATGTTGGTTTTTCAGTGAACAAAAATTACTAGACTTTTTGGCCCCCCGATATGAGTTGATAATAGATTTTGAAACTCCAGAAAGAAAGATTGCGCGCCATAATTTTCGGGGAGAATTTAAGGGCTACCTGTTTAAACTAAAAAAACATGTGTAATTTTTGCACTCTATTTGACAAGAATTATCTTTATCGAGGCCTAGCTTTGTATTTTTCACTTAAGCAGCATTGTCCTAATTTTACTCTCTGGATTCTCTGTTTAGAGGAAGAAACATATGACTTGCTTTCCAAGATGGATCTCCCAAAAATAAAGCTGATAAAGATGTCTGAGTTTGAAGACGAACGACTATTAAGAGTCAGACCCTCTCGCAACCCAGCCGAATATGCGTGGACTTGCACAGCTAATTTATGCCATTTTATGCTGAAAAAAGAAGAAGTTGAAAGTATTACTTACCTCGACGCTGATCTCTATTTCTTTGATAATCCAGAGCCAATCTTTGTCGAAATTGGCAATAATTCAATTGGGATTATTGAGCACCGTTTTCCCAAAAAACAACAAGAATTTACGCAAAAGGTTGGTCGTTTTAATGTCGGTTTTGTTTATTTCAAAAATGACAAGGTCGGCCAAGAAGCTGTTAAATGGTGGGCTAATAAAGTAATTGATTGGTGTTTCGATCGATTAGAAAATGGTCTTTACGGCGATCAGCTATATTTAAACGATTGGCCCGAGAGATTCCCCAACCTATCGGTCATCCAACACCCTGGAGCTGGCCTAGCTCCCTGGAATATACGAACTTCGATACCCCCAAAGGTAATTTTTTATCATTTTCATGCTTTCAAACTTCTCAATCAAGATAAATTTGTTGAGGCTAAGGGCTACTTTATTCCAGCCACCAAAAGAAAAACCTTTTACCGACCTTATATCGAGGCAATAAGAAAATCAATAACTTGCGTGGCTCAAATTGATCCAAATTTTAACCACGGTTTCAGTCAGTTTACCCGTGTGGAGAAATTAAAATACCTATTATATAATAACCCCTTCTTAGATATAGTAACCAAAAACTTATGATCGATCTTAGAAAAAACAAGAAGCAGATTATTGAGGCCATCTTTTTTCGACCCAGTTGGTACTCAATTTTTTTAAATCCGTATTTTATTAGCCGAAGAGCCCTTTATTGCCAGATCAGAAAATTCTCTAGAGTAGTCCCCCATAATTCTAAAATATTAGATGTCGGCTGTGGCAATAAGCCGTATAAGAACCTTTTTCTATCTTCTTCTTACCAAGGAATAGATATTGAAGGGGGTGGACATACCGATCAAGAGAAAACGGTTGATAAATTTTTTGACGGCGTGCATATCCCCTTCCCAGACAATCAATTTGAAGTAATTCTGTGTACTCAAGTTCTAGAACACACCCCCGAACCAGCAAAATTACTAAACGAAATGGCTCGGACCCTAAAAACAGATGGGCAAGTTTTTATCACGACACCCTTTGTTTGGAACGAACATGAGATTCCTTATGATTTTTACCGTTTTACTCGATATGGGTTAGAACAATTACTAACTCAAAACGGTCTCGAAATCTCCAGCTTGACTCAAACAACTGGAATCTTTGGTGTTTTAGGACAGATATTTTCCGCCTTTGTCTTTGAAAGCTTAGCTTTTAGAAACACCATCCTAAAAATCACCCTGTCTATTTTTATTTTGGGGCCAATTCAAATTATTTCACTATTCCTTGACTGGCTAACCAATAAACGTTGGCTAACTCTTGACTATGTTATAATAGCAACAAAACAACATGAAAAATAATCTTATTAAAAATTGGCTTAAGAGAACAGGCCTTTTAAACATTGAAGCACCGACCGATGATCTAGTTGTCAATTTAAAAAAACAATTTCGACACGAAGAGAGAAGTTTCTTCTATGGTTGGCGCAGATATTTAGTTGATTCCCTTTATTGTCATGCCTCACCCGGTGTCATAGAGACAATCACGAGAGAGTTGAGCATAAACAACCAAAAAAAGAAACTTCTTAATCTAGGGGGCGGAACTGGCCAGGTCTCGACGATTTTTGAACTTTTGGGTTATAACGTCTCTAATGTAGATATTGCGTCAACCAAAGTTGACAAAAAAAATTCAATCTGGGATTTGAATCATTTTCCTTACCCTTTTCTCGAGCAATCCTTCGATATAATTGTCGGCCAAGAAATCATCGAGCACCTAGAAAATCCCTGGGAATTTTTCCGACAAGCAAGAAGAATGCTCAAACCAGACGGGCTTTTTATTATTAGTACGCCAAATATTTTATCAACGAGAAGTCGTTTAAAATTTTGGTTAACAGGATATTTTCCCTGGTTCACCCCCGACTGTTTTGAATATCATATTAATCCCCTGCCCTATTGGCAAATTGAATTAATTACCAAGCAGACCGGCTTTAAAATACAGAGGATAATGGGTAATGGAGATTATTTTTTTCACCAAGATTTAAAACCAAATTGGAAAAAAGTACTTAATAAAAATGAGGAGATTATTATCAGCTTTAAAATATCGACGGAAAAATGATTACCGTCAATTTAAAAGGCGGGCTCGGCAATCAAATGTTTCAATATGCTTTGGGACGAGAATTAGCTGTCACCCAAAAGACGGGGCTAAAATTAGATCGAACTGGCTACGATCGAGAGCATTTTCGCGCTTACGGATTAAAAGTTTTTGCTATCGAAGAGAACTTTGCTAACCACCAAGAAATTAAAAAAAATAAATACTCTCTTGGTTTGGCATCCAAAGCCTGGCGCGGTTTCAAATTTAAAATCCTACGAGTTCACCACACCGGCTGGGAACCTCGGGTAATTAGCAGAATAAAAAAAGAGATGGCCCAGGGTAAAGATATCTATTTAGACGGCTATTGGCAAAGTTTCAAGTACTTTTCTGATATCAAAGAAGTCATCCAAAAAGATTTTACTCTCAAGACCCCTCTTGACCAAACAAATCCTGAACTATTGAATCAGATAACAACTACCAACTCTGTCTCGCTTGCCGTCCGAAGGACCGACTACCTTTTGACAACTAATTTAAAAGGGTTAGGAATCTGTTCGGCAAATTATTACAAAAAAGCCATTGAGTTAATTGAAACAAAGATTGAGAATCCAGCTTTCTTTGTATTTAGTGATGATGTTGATTGGGTTAAGGCTAATATGAAATTTAATAGCCATCTAGTAACTTATGTTTCGGAAAATAAACAAGAGAAAGAACTGACTGATTACCAGGAACTAGTTTTGATGAGTAAGTGTAAACATAATATTATCGCTAATTCAAGTTTCTCTTGGTGGGGCGCTTGGCTCAACGAAAATCCCAACAAGATTGTTATTGCGCCAGACATCTGGTTTAATAATGGTAGTATCAAAATAGATGATATTATCCCCCCAACATGGACCAAATTACCACGAAATTAGAGCCCCAAATAAAAGTCAGTGTTAATATTATTACTTATAATCGAGCCAATTTTATTGCTCAAACAATTGAAAGCGTCTTAGCCCAAAGCTTTACCCATTGGGAAATAATTATTGTCGACGATGGCTCAACCGACCAAACAGAAGAAATTGTTAAAAAATATCTTACTGATGCAAGAATTCGTTATTTCAAAAATGAAAGAAATTTAGGCATTTGTGCCTCGCGAAATCGTGCCCTTCAAGAGTCTCGAGGCAAATATGTCGCTATTTTGGATAGTGATGATATTTGGAACAGCCCAGATAAACTAAAAAAACAAATTGATTTTCTCGACGATCACCCCAATTATGTCGCCGTTGGTACAGGAGTAATTGTTATCGACCAGAATAATCAAGAACGAAAACGCTATCTCAACCCAGAACAAGACGGGCAAATTAGGGTACAAATTTTAGCAAAAAATCCTTTCGCCCACTCGAGCATCCTTTATCGACGAGATATTGCCCGGTCTGTAAATGGTTATCATCCGAACCTAAACGGCATTGAGGACTATGATTTATGGCTCAAATTGGGTCAAAAAGGCAAACTCCATAATCTTCCCTCTTACGATCTCAATTATCGTCAGCACGGTTCGAATATTTCAAACACCGATCGACTTAGATTAATGATGGAAAATTTAAACCTAGTCAAAAAATACCGAGAGTTTTATCCGGGTTTTTCTTACGCTTTAATTCGTCGCTTTGTCCGCCTAGAGTTAGCTAAATTACTCTCCCGGCTTAACGGCTAATAGATCTTCGAGGACATCTTGGGGAATTTCTTTTTTGGGGTCAGGTTGAGAATTTGATCTGACTGACGGATTAGAAGTTGAGGAAGCTGAAACAGTTTTGGGTTTTTTGTTGGCCATAATTTCGCCCAAAAAGGCTTTGAGCTCGTCTTTATTTTTACTTGCCCCGAGCGGAGTCGAGGGGTTAGAACTTTGCGCTTTATTTTTCAAGATGCTCAACGAAAAAGCTTTGGGAGGCGCCGGCTTAGCTAATGGTTTGGGCGCTGATTTCGTAACCGGAGTCGCGACGGGTTTTGAAACCGCCTTAGTCGTCTTTGCGAGAGGCAAACTCGATTGAAAAGTTTGAGGTGTTTTTGAGTTTTCTGATTTTTTCGGCTCTGATTTAGCGGTAAATTTAACCACCGGTTCAAACCAAGTTGTAATTTTTGTCTCCACCAATTCCCGCGGACTAGCATAATTTTTCTGCGAAGACTTGATGATTTGATCTTTAATCGACGCGGTCGTCGACACAATTGGGGGCAAGGTCACGGCCGAAAAAGGTGGCGAGCCAACCCCGTTAATCATCAGCGTTAAATAAATTTGAGCAAAACCCAAATTGACGAGGTCTTCTTGCGTAAAGGTCGGTAAAAAGATTTTCTCCAACACTTCGGCATCAAATGGGCCGACCCGAAAAGCAATGGTCGTGCCAATGTTGCCAAAAACCGCGTTCCGCACCTCCTCTGGCATCTGTTCAATATATTGATGAGCAATCGTCAAACTTAATTTATATTTGCGCGCCTCGGACAAAATATCAGCAAACGAATCGTTGACAAAAGATTGAAACTCATCGATAAAAACATAAAAGTAGGGCAATTTCGAAATCCCCGCCCCCACGCCCGCTCGCGACATCGCCGCCAAATAAATCTTGGTAATTAAAATACCGCCCAAGAGATTGGCGTTTTGCTCACCCAATTGCCCTTTTGACAGGTTAACAATCAAAATCTTTTTGCTGTCCATCGCCTCGCGCAAATCAAATGAGGACTTGGTTTGACCGATAATATTACGAATCAAGGGGTTAGCCGTAAATTGCCCGATCTTGTTCTTAATCGCGTCGCCCGCCTCCTGCATATAGCGTTCGTTATACTTGGCAAATTCATCAAGCCAAAACGATCGCACCGACGGGTCGGTAATATTATCAACCACTTGTTTGCGATAGTCTTTGTCTGACAACAAACGATTCACCCCCAAAAGAGTCGAGTCAGGATATTCTAAAAGTGCCAGTAAACAATTATTTAAAATGTACTCCATTCGGCTCGACCAAACATCTGGCCAAATTTTCTTAAACGAGGACATTAAACCATTCGCCACCAAGTGACGCTGGTCCGGACCCACATCTTCCATCACATTAAAAGAAATTGGGTGCTCAAGATCAAAGGGTGCGAAATATATAACATCTTTGAGTCGTTCGGGTGGCACAAAATCAAGTAATAATTCAGCCGATTTGCCGTGTGGATCGATGAAGGCCATCCCCTCACCATTTTGGATATCCTGCACCGCCATATTCTCCAACAAACAAGACTTGCCCATGCCCGTCTTACCAATCACATAAACATGGCGCGCTCGATCATCACCCTTAATCCCAAACGGAATTCTCTTCCCGCGAAAATCAGTCTGAGCAAAATAATTAATTATCGTCTCGGCCATAGCTATTTACTATTATACCTAATTCGCGTCGGTCTGGCGATAGACACTAATGGTGTATTTATTCTTAGGGTCCCACATCAGCCAAGAGTCGAGGCCGGCATCGTTAACCGCTTTGATTTCGGCCTTAATCAGACTGGCCGTATAAATCGCGCCCAAATTGAAATCTTGAAGCCAGGGGCGAAGTTTTTCGGCCGGGAGACCTTGAGCGTTAAGCCTTTTGACTGCCGAATCGAGCGAGATTTTAATCACTTGGTAGGGCGCTTTGGCTGGATTATGGTAACCGCGCCAACCGGCTGGATAATGCGAGGGATAAACCATCGGGCAAATAAAATCAAAATATGGGGTCGCCTTTTCTAAAATTTGACCGATCCCTAAATCATCAATGTTAGTCGTCGTCAGCCCAAACAAATTGGCCGAAGTGAGCGCCCCAATACTCTGCATTTGATCGTGGAGATAACTAAAAAATTCTTCGATCACCTCTGATTTAGTTTTTTCTTGCGCGTCATAATAAGGAAAACGCATTTGAGAAATCTCGCCGTCAGACGGAAACCGCACATAATCAAAATTCAATTCGTCAAAACCGGCCACGTAGGCCTCCTTGGCCACGGCCACCGCGTAGTCCCAAACTTCGCGCGAACTCGGATCAAGCCAGGCCAAACCCTTTTTGTCTTCCCAAATCTGACCGGTATCCAAACGCTGAATAGCCAGATCAGATCGTCGACGCGTTAGGTAATTATCTTGGAAAACGGAGATGTGACCGATCACATAAAAACCTTTTTGATGGAGCTCGGCGACAAAAGCCACAATGTCCGAGACATGGCTATCGAACGATTCGTATTTGGCCAGCGCGGGGGCGTTTAACTTCACCACAATTTTTCCCGAAGAATCTTTAACATCAATCACGATGGTGTTGATATTTGTTCCTTCGAGTCGTTCTAATAATTTTTTCCTCACCTCTGGTGTGCCAGCCACCCAGCTCGACATATAAACCGCATGCAGAGGTTTGGGTGGAGCTTGATGCGAAACAATAGTTGACGGAAGAGATAATTGAGCGGGATCAGAGCTCGAAGCTCTCTCACTTTTTTCCATCAAGAAGCTAGCCGGCGAAGCAATCGCCCCCAGAGAAGAAAATGTAGCGAAAGAAATCAGGCCCGCCACAAAAACCGTTAAAACAACGGCTGATAAAGCTAAACCGTTTCGTCTGGAAATTGGTTGGGACATTGTTAATGGGGCTCGGTTGGAGTATCAACCGCGACGGGCTTCTTTTCTTCGCCTGAGTAAGCGTAACTATTATAGCTTCGGGAAAAACCAAAAATAACAATCAGAAAGCCAGCTAAAATAATTAACGACTCTTTCATTCCCTCCGGAAAACCGGTGAAGGGAACGATCATCACCACTAGCCCTAAAATAGCGCTCGCCCGATTACGCCAAACAATATGTCGCATATTCATATGGGTTTGATTATAGCAAATTTAGGCTTTGGCTTCAACCAACTGGGCGCCAATTGTGCTAATATCCCCCGCCCCCATAGTAATAATCAAATCGCCATTTTTGTTGTTTTCAATCAAATAATTTTTGACTTCCTCAAGATTATTTACGACTTTAATCTTATCATTTTTGCCCTTAATGAGATTCCCCAAAATTTCCGAATTAATTTCTGGGTCAATCGCCTCACGCGCTGCGTAAATTGGCGCCAAAATAATTTCGTCGGCTTGCGCCAAGACGCGTGCAAAATCTTCTTTCAGTAATTTAGTGCGACTATATAAATGTGGTTGAAAAGCAATAATTAATTTCCCCCCTAACCCTTTCTTCTTCATAAATTCGCGCCCCGCCTGAATCGTCGCCGAAACTTCGGTCGGATGATGAGCGTAATCGTCATAAACCCAGGCGCCACCTTTTGTCTTACCCTTAAACTCAAACCGTCGCCAGGTGCCGTTGAACTTGTTCAACGCCCCGAGCATCGTCGAGGGGCTAATCCCCAACACCTCCCCCACCGCCAGCGCACCCTTAGCATTTTCGAGATTATGCTTCCCGGGCACTTGCAAATCCAACTTGGAGGTTAAACCTCCAAGTTGTGAATAATCAATAATTTGCACGCCTTTCTTTTTCGCTGATTCTATCGCTGATGCCAAAAGTGGATCATTGACGTCACAAACCAAATAACCATCGCTTGGCAATCGACCGGCAAATTCCGCAAAAGCCGACTGGATATCAGCCAAGTCTTTATAGTAATCTAAGTGATCATTATCGATATTCGTTATTACCGCCAAGGTCGGATGAAGATTCAAAAACGAGCGTCGATACTCACAGGCCTCAACCACTAGATATTGGCTCTGACCAGCGATAAAATTCGTGCCCGACCCCAATAACGACCCTACCACCACCGTCGGGTCTAAACCCGCCTCAATCATCATCTCGGCAATCATCGCCGTCGTGGTCGTTTTGCCGTGCGTCCCCGCCACCGCAACGGTGTATTTGCCGTCCGAAATCACGCCGAGCATTTCGGGATAAGTTAAGCACCTTATCCCCAATTCCCTCGCCTTTCTTAATTCAGGATTATCTTCAGTAATCGCAATTGTATAAATCACCAAATCAATATCATTAGCAATATTCTCCGCTTTTTGTTCGTAAAAAACTTTGATTCCCAATTTTTCTAATTCTTCAGTCACGAGCGATTTTGAGCGATCTGAGCCAGATATTTGAACCAGCCCCCCTCCGCCCAGGCTTCGCAAGGTAAACATCCTTGCCACCGCTGACATGCCAATGCCCCCAATGCCAATAAAATAAACTTTTCTTGCCCCGAGCAAGGTCGAGGGGTTAATTTCTTTTAGATCCATTATTTTATTTTTTTAACCAAATTTACAAATTGATCCCCGCGGTCAAACTCATTTTTAAAGACGCCAAAACTGGCCGCACCGGGAGAAAGAAGGACGATGTCCCCTTTTTGAGCAAACGAATTAGCCCAAGTAAACGCCGATGGCATGTTATCAAAAACTTGAACTGGAAATTTAGTTTTATTTAATATTTTAATTATTTTATCAGTCGCGGTACCTTGAAATAGGGCGAGGGCTTTAACTGATTTTTTGACCACCGGCGCGTACTTTTTATAATCTAACTCTTTATCTCGCCCTCCGCCAATTAGAATAATTTTAGCTCCTGCCCCGACGACGGTCATCGGGAAATTTCCCGATGACCGTCGTCGGGGCAGGTTCAAGGCCTTAAGCGCCGCGATTACTCCGTCTGGCGTGGTGGCCGTGGTATCGTTATAATATTTTACCCCCTTAACTTCACGCAAAAATTCCAGGCGTCCGGGCACGCCAGCATAATTCTCAACGACTTGTTTAATTATTTTTTCTGGCACATCCAAAATTCTAGCCACCGTCACGGCGTAAGCAATATTTAATAAATTATGTTCACCCAATAATTTTATCTTCCAACTTTTTGGGATAATTTCAGCGTCCGGCACAATTAATTGCCCCAAACAATCAAGGGCGTGCCTTGATTTTTTAAGATCTAATTTAATTCTTTTCGCCACCTCACCCCCCGCCACCAAATAATCTCCCTTTTTTTGCCAGCGATAGATATTTGCTTTATCGGCAAAATAAAGATTCATCGGATTGGAACTTGTGGTGAGCGAAGTCGAACCATAATAATTTTGATGATCCACCATTAAATTCGTAAAGACCGAAATATTTGGGCTGATTTTTGAGTCAGCGAAACCTTGCAATTGCCAAGAATCTAATTCCATGACCACGATATCCCCTTTTTTTACTTTTTTAAGCAAGGGCAAGGTGGCTAAACCTCTCACGTTGCCACCGAGAAACACGCGACCCGAGGGGAACCCTTGAACTGACCCCAAAGGATTCCCCTCGGGTCGCCAAGCCTTTAAAATTTCATAAATCAAGTGAGTGACGGTTGATTTGCCCCGCGTACCCGTGACGCCAATAATTTTCACCCTTCGACTTCGCTCAGGGCAAGCCCCCTCGACCAACTCTGCAAGCCACGAAGCGTCCATTTTAATCGGAATTTTATTTTTCTTTGCTTCCTCAATAAATTCTGAATCAATCGGCACCCCGGCTGCCTTAAGAATAAAATCTTTATTCCTGAAGTTTTCTAATTTATGTTCACCGAGCACGAATTTTATTTTTTTAAAAACTTCTGGTTTTAAAGCTTTTTTAATTTGAGCTAACGAGAGAGCAAGTTGATCTTCTGTCTTTAAATCCGTCACCGTCAAATCCGCCCCCTGTTGCGCCAAAAAAATCACATCACCAATCCCCCGCCCCAATAGTCCCAAACCATGGACAGTAATCTTCTTACCCTTAAAGAAGTTTTTATAATTTAAAGAAGTTTTCATTGGGTGCCTTTATTCTACCAAATCCGAACCTATTTTCAAAATCGGTAATGTGTCACGCGCGGAGGAGAGGTCTGGGGAGGAGTCCGCGCGGACAAAATGCAAAAACAAACTAGTCTCGGTTTTGCGAAAATCTATATCCCCAGAAAATAGTTTTCGAAAAACCGAGTCCGTATTGAAGCCCCGCCACACTGCCTGAATACTTGGAAGGCAGAACCCCAAAGAAAAAATGTCCTTTCCATTATGGTGCGAGTACCAGGACTCGAACCTGGGACCTCGTCATTATCAGTGACGCGCTCTAACCATCTGAGCTATACTCGCGCAAGTTTTTAACCAGCAAACAAGAACAATATACAGCAAAAACCCAGAGATTTCAACCTGGGTAATTCCCATTTCCTGCCCCACCTAACCAGTGTTCACCCCCATGGAATTTTCGCTATATTCCACAGGGTAAATGTTCTTTCTTCTGTCCCGTTCTGCCTATTTAACGAGATGGCTCTCGAATTCATTGTTCTTTGAATTCCTTCGAAAAGAATTCAATTGGTGAAAAATAGAATTATCACCCTACTGCCAATGGCAGTATCGCCGATTTCCCGCAATCCGCTTGTGGCGAATTGGAGACGAATTTTGAAATAAATCCACGACCAGCTTCCGCTAGCCGTGCCTTGTTACGACTTAACCCTTGTCACCGAACTTGCCTTAGATCCGCAGTAAAGCGAAGCGTTGGGCACTCCCGGCTCCCCTGGC